>NZ_AUWY01000118.1 GCF_000447205.1 Sphingobium ummariense RL-3
GCCATACCCCGCCGCAGAGCCTGATGTCGCGTCAGGAGCTTCAGGCGAAGCTGCTGCGCGAGGCTGAGGAAGCCCGCATGGCCGCGCTGGAGGAAGCGCGCCGCCGCGAGGATGCCGCGCGCCTGGCGGCCAGCGAGGAAGAGAAGCGCCGCGCCGAGGAGAACCGTCTCGCCGCGGAGGCTGCCGAGGCGGAACCCGCGCGCCAGCCCGAGGAACAGGCCCCGGCCGAAGCACCCGCGCCCGCCGCGGAGGCAGCGCCTGCCGCCGAGGGGCAGGAGAGTCCGGCGTCCACCGCCACCACGACTTCGGCTGCCCCGCCGCCGCGCCGCTTCACCCCGGTCGCGCCGGTGAAGCGTCCCGAGCCGGCCAAGCCCGATCGCGCCAAGCGCGGCGACGACAACCGCCGTCAGGCGGGCAAGCTCACCGTCACCCGGGCGCTTGCGGACGACGACAGCGCCCGCGCCCGCAGCCTCGCCGCGCTCAAGCGCGCTCGCGAGAAGGAGCGGCGCGCCCATTATGCCGGCGGCGCGCAGCAGCGCGAGAAGCAGGTTCGTGACGTCGTGGTGCCCGAGAGCATCACGGTGCAGGAACTCGCCAACCGCATGGCCGAAAAGGGCGCGGATCTGGTGAAGGCGCTGTTCAAGATGGGCACCGCCGTCACGCTCAACCAGCCGATCGACCAGGATACGGCGGAGCTGCTGGTCGAGGAATTCGGCCACCGCATCCAGCGCGTGTCCGAAGCCGACGTCGAAATCGGCATGGAAGGCGAGGTTGATGCGCCCGAGACGCTGAAGCCGCGTCCGCCCGTGGTCACGATCATGGGCCATGTCGACCATGGCAAGACCAGCCTGCTCGACGCGCTGCGCGGCACCAATGTGGTGTCGGGCGAAAGCGGCGGCATCACCCAGCATATCGGCGCCTATCAGATCAAGACCAAGGGCGGCGACCTCATCACCTTCCTCGATACGCCGGGCCATGAGGCGTTCTCGGAAATGCGCGCCCGCGGCGCCAACGTCACCGACATCGTCATCCTGGTGGTGGCGGCCGACGACGGGCTGATGCCGCAGACGATCGAAGCGATCAACCACACCAAGGCGGCCGGCGTGCCGATGATCGTGGCGATCAACAAGGTCGACAAGCCGGAGGCCAATCCCCAGCGCGTGCGCGAGCGCCTGCTGGAGCATGAGATCGTGGTCGAGGACATGGGCGGCGACGTCCAGGACGTGGAGGTTTCCGCGCTCAAGAAAACCGGCCTCGACGATCTGCTCGACAAGATCATGCTCCAGGCCGAGCTGATGGAACTCACCGCCAACCCCGATCGCCCGGCCGAAGGCAATGTGATCGAGGCGCAGCTCGACAAGGGCCGCGGCGCGGTCGCCACGGTGCTGGTGCGCAAGGGCACGCTCAAGGTCGGCGACACCTTCGTCATCGGCGCGGAAAGCGGCAAGGTGCGCGCGCTCATCAATGACAAGGGCCAGAATGTGAAGGCCGCCGGCCCCTCGACCCCGGTCGAGGTGCTGGGCCTGTCGGGCGTGCCGATGGCGGGCGACCAGCTGACCGTCGTGGAGAACGAGGCGCGCGCCCGTGAGGTCGCGGCCTATCGCCAGGAGCAGGCGACCAGGAAGCGGACCACCACGGCCCCGACCAGCTTCGAGCATATGTTCTCGGCGCTGCACAACAGCGTCATCGAATATCCCGTGGTCATCAAGGGCGACGTGCAGGGTTCGGTCGAGGCGATCGTCAGCTCGCTGAATCGCATCTCCACCGACGAGATCAAGGTCCGCATCCTGCACTCGGGCGTCGGCGCGATCACCGAAAGCGACGTGACGCTGGCCGCGGCCAGCCGGGCGCCGCTGATCGGCTTCAACGTCCGTCCCAACGCCAAGGCACGCCAGCTGGCGGAGCGCGACAAGGTTTCGCTGCGCTATTATGACGTGATCTACGACCTGATCGAGGAAGTGCGCAACGAGATGGCGGGTCAGCTCGCCCCCGAACGCATCGAGACGATCGTCGGCCGCGCCGAGGTGCTGCAGGTCTTCCCGGCCGGCAAGAAGGACAAGGCGGCGGGCCTGCTGGTGCTCGACGGCATCATCCGCAAGGGTCTGTCGGCGCGTCTCACCCGCGACGACGTCATCGTGTCCCGTACCCACATCGCCTCGCTCCGCCGGTTCAAGGACGACGTGGCGGAGGTGCGCGCGGGCATGGAATGCGGCGCGGTCCTTCAGGACACGAACGACATCAAGGTCGGCGACACGCTCGAACTGTTCGAGGTCGAGGAACGCGCGCGGACGCTGTAACTATGTTCCCCCCTCCCGCGTGCGGGAGGAGGGGGTAGGGGGTGGGCTCGCCCTCTCCTGAACTGAAAGGCCGGTGGGAAGAGCCCACCCCCGGCCCCTCCCGCGAGCGGGAGGGGAGGAAGCATGTCCAACCAACCCGAAGGCCCCTCCGTCCGCCTCCTCCGCGTCGGCGAACAGGTGCGCCATGTCCTGTCCGACATCCTGATGCGCGGCGACGTTCATGACGACGTGCTGGCGAAGCATGTGGTGAGCGTGACGGAAGTGCGCATGTCGCCGGACCTGCGCCACGCGACCGTTTTCGTGAAACCCCTTCTGGGCCAGGACGAGGAGGCGGTGCTGAAGGCGCTGCGCACCAACACCGCCTATCTCCAGCGCGAGGTCGCGCACCGCATCCGCCTCAAATATGCGGCGAAACTCAAATTCCTGGCGGACGAGAGCTTCGACGAAGGCAGCCACATCGACCGACTGCTCCGCGACCCCAAGGTCGCCCGCGATCTGGAGCAGCCCGACGATTGACTCTCCCATCGGTAAGACGCATCTTTTCTTGAAACGGCGTGGCTGTTGCGGTCGCGCTATCGATTGAGCCGCGAAGAGACCGTCACGGCCTTGCAGGTGCTGCTGGAATTGCCGGATGTGGAGATAGAGGCGCGGTAGGGCGTCGTCTGGGCCGTCGAGCGTTTCGCCTTGAGGAGCGACTTCGCCGATCTCGTTCATTTGGTCGCGTCGGCGCAGGCGGACGCTTTCGTTACGTTCGATCGTGCGTTAGCAGCGCATGCAGGCGAACATGCGCCGGTGCGGGTGGAGACGCTTGTCCTATGAGGAAGCTGCATATTCCGGTGTCCCTGGCGATGGCCTTGGCCTGCTTGCCGTCCGCCTCCGCCAAGGAACCGCCCATCCACCCCGCCGTCATCGCCGACCCGGCGCCGGATGCCGCCAATCCGCCGGGCATGAGCGCCTTTGTCATCCCGGCGCAGGACGGCGCGATGAACGCGGTCATGTACACCGCGGCGGGCGCCGGGCGGCATCCCACGCTCCTCCTGCTGCACGGCTTTCCGGGCAATGAGCAGAATCTGGACCTGGCGCAGGCCGCGCGCCGTGCCGGGTGGAACGTGCTGACCTTGCACTATCGCGGCTCCTGGGGCAGCCCCGGCACCTTCTCCTTCACCCACGCGGCCGAGGATGCGTGGACGGCGCTGCTGTTCCTGGAGGAGCCTTCGACCGCCGCGAAATATCGCATCGACCCCAGCGCCATCGTCGTCGCGGGGCACAGCATGGGCGGCTTCATGGCCGCCGATGCGGCAGCGTCGGAACCGCGCGTCGCGGGCCTGTTTCTGATCGACCCCTGGGATCCCTCGCAGACCGTCGCCTCGCTCGCCACGCCGCAGGGCGAGGCGGGGTGGAAGGCGGAGGTGGCAGGCGATCTGCCACCCCTAAATGGCGCGACCTATGAAAGCCTGACTGAAGAGATCAAGGCCGGCACCGAAAAGTTCGACCTCGGCCGCCGCCTTGCCGGCTATGGCCGCCGCCCGGTGATGATCGTCGGCGCGGAACGGGGGATCGGCGCCATGGCGCGCAAGGTCGCCGCCGACGCGCAGGCGGTCAACCCGGATGCGCGGCTGATGGTCTGGCCGACCGACCACAGCTTTTCCGACAAGCGCATCGCGCTGGCCGACGCGCTGGTGCGTTTCCTGGCGGTCGTGGCGCCGACCATCCGTTAGGCATCCCGATGGCCAAGCTCTATTTCTACTATTCCTCGATGAACGCGGGGAAATCGACCACGCTGCTCCAGTCGAGCTTCAACTATCAGGAGCGCGGCATGGAAACGATGCTGTGGACCGCGGCGGTCGACGATCGCTACGGCCGCGGCCGCGTGGTGTCGCGCATCGGGCTGGAGGCGCGGGCCCATCTGTTCGATCCCGCCGTGGATATGTTCGCGGCTGTCGCTGCCCGGCATCTCGAAACCCCGCTCGCCTGCGTGCTGATCGACGAAGCGCAGTTTCTGACCCAGGCGCAGGTATGGCAACTCGGCCGGGTGTGCGACGACCTCGGCATCCCCGTGCTCTGCTATGGCCTGCGCACGGACTTCCAGGGCGAATTGTTCGAAGGCAGCGCCTATCTGCTGGCCCTCGCCGACACGCTGAGCGAGATCAAGACGGTGTGCGAATGCGGGCGCAAGGCGACGATGAACCTGCGCGTCGATGTCCATGGCCGCGCGGTCCATCAGGGCGCGCAGACACAGATCGGCGGCAATGACAATTATGTCGCGCTTTGCCGCCGCCATTTCGTCGAGCGGATGCGCGGCTGAGCCGTCAGTCCAGCGTCGCGATCCAGCCCGGCAGATCGCCGAGCCGCTCCAACTGCACGAACCGCGCATGGTCGGACGGCGCACGGGCGACCTCATGTGCCCAGGCGCCCTCTTGCGGAATGAACGCGGCCCATGCGCCCGCCTCCAGCGCCGGCAATATGTCCGACCGCATCGAATCGCCCGCCATCACCGCCGCCCGCGCCGCGACATCGTGCCGCGCGAACAGGCTGCGGAAAGTGTCGGCCCTCTTGTCGCTGACGATCTCGATCCCGGAAAACAGGTCGCCCAGCCCCGACGCCGCCAGCTTGCTCTCCTGATGCAGCAGGTCGCCCTTCGTCACCAGCACCAGCGGTGCAATGTCGGCCAGCGCGCGCAGTGTCTCCTCCACACCGTCGAACAGCTCGACCGGATGCGCCAGCAGCGCGCGCCCGGCCGCCAATATCTGCTCGATCATCCCGGCCGAAAGCGCCTGGCCCGCCAGCTCCACCGCCGTCTCGATCATCGAGAGGGTAAAGCCCTTCGCGCCATAGCCGTAGAGCGGCAAGTTTCGCGTCTCGCACGTAATGAGCCGCTCGCGCGTCACATCGGCGTCGGCGAAGGGGCGCAGCATGTCGAGCAGCGCATCCTCAGTCGCGTTGAAATGGCGCATATTGTGCCAGAGCGTGTCGTCGGCATCGAGGCAGATGAGCTGGATCGTCATGCGCGTCCCCTTATCGCGCGTGCGTGCTGCACGACAAGTGGTTGGGCCGGGTGGGGGGGGCTGACAGGGCAGGGCAGTGGGGCTAGGGACCGCCGCCATGCACGGCTGGATCATCCTCGATAAACCCCATGGCCTCGGCTCCACCCAGGCGGTCAGCGCGGTCAAGCGCGCGCTGCGCGTCAGCGGAGCGGGCAAATGGAAGGTCGGCCATGGCGGCACGCTCGATCCGCTGGCGACCGGCGTGCTGCCTGTCGCGGTCGGCGAGGCGACGAAGCTTGCGGGCCGGATGCTCGACAGCGACAAGATCTACGACTTCACGATTGCCTTCGGCACGCAGACCGACACGCTCGACCTGGAGGGGCAGGTGATTGCCACCAGCGACCATCGCCCGACGCTTGCGCAGGTGGAGGCGGTTCTCCCCCGCTTCACCGGCCCGATCGAGCAGGCCCCGCCCGCCTACAGCGCCATCCTGATCGACGGCCAGCGCGCCTATGACCTCGCCCGCGCCGGGCAGGACGTGGATATGAAGACGCGGTCGGTGACGATCCATGCACTCACCTTGAAGTCCTCCCCTGCAAGGGGAGGGGGACCGCCCGCGAAGCGGGTGGTGGAGGGGTGTCACCCTCTCGACGGCGGGACACCCCTCCGTCAGGGCTTCGCCCTGCCACCTCCCCTTCCAGGGGAGGATGTTCATCAGATCACCCTCACCGCCCATGTCTCGAAGGGCACCTATATCCGCTCCCTCGCCCGCGACATCGCGCTGGCGCTCGGCACGGTGGGCCATGTCACCATGCTCCGCCGGATCAAGGCCGGGCCGTTCACCCTGGATTCCGCGATTTCGCTGGACAAACTGGACGAAGCTGCTAGGGGCGGCGCCATCGCGCAGCTCATGCTGCCGTTGACGGCGGGGCTGGACGACATCCCGGCTCTCTCCGTCTCTCCCGATGAAGCGCTGGCTCTCCGACAGGGGAAAGTGCTGGTCGGGAAACCGCACACCGGTCTCCTGCTGGCGATGGAGGGCGATACGCCCGTCGCGCTGGTGGAGTCCAGTGGCCCGGAAATCCGGGTGGTGCGCGGCTTCAATCTCTAGATACGAAAGGAAGCCCGATGTCGATCACTGCGGAGCGCAAGGAAGCGCTTATCAAGGAACATGCCCGTGCCGAGGGCGACACCGGTTCGCCGGAAGTCCAGGTTGCGATCCTCTCGGAGCGCATCGCCAACCTGACCGAGCACTTCAAGGGCCACCACAAGGATAACCACAGCCGTCGCGGCCTGCTGATGCTGGTCAACAAGCGCCGTTCGCTGCTGGACTATCTGAAGAAGAAGGATGAGGGCCGCTACAGCGACCTCATCGCCAAGCTGGGCCTGCGCAAGTAAGCCTGCTACAGAAGGGACGGCCCCCCAGCGGGGCCGTTTCCGATTCCGGAAGAGGCGCAATCCGGCGACCTGTTCCGTTCAAGGGGCCAGACGATGCCCCAAAACCGCTGCGGGCCGGTTTAGTCCGCAAGACAGGCCCCGCCCGGCAATAGGGCCGCGCGGGCGAAGGAAAAAACCAATGTTCGATGTAAAGAAAGTTTCGATCGAGCTGGGCGGCAAGACCCTCACGCTCGAGACCGGCCGTATTGCGCGTCAGGCCGACGCCGCCGTGCTGGCGACCTATGGCGAGACGGTGGTGCTGTGCGCCGTGACCGCCGCCAAGTCGGTGAAGGACGGGCAGGACTTCTTCCCGCTCACCGTCCACTATCAGGAAAAATATTCGGCCGCGGGGCGCATCCCCGGCGGCTTCTTCAAGCGTGAGCGCGGTGCGACGGAAAAGGAGACGCTGGTCTCCCGCCTGATCGACCGTCCGGTCCGCCCCCTCTTCCCCGAGGGTTTCTACAACGAAATCAATGTCATCGCCCAGGTGCTGAGCTTCGATGGCGACAGCGAGCCCGACATCGTGGCGATGATCGCCGCTTCGGCCGCGCTGACCCTGTCGGGCGTGCCGTTCCTCGGCCCGATCGGCGCCGCGCGCGTCGGCTACAAGGATGGCGAATATCAGCTCAACCCCTCGCTCGACGAAGTGAAGGAAGGCGAGCTCGACCTGGTCGTCGCCGCCACCCATGACGCGGTGATGATGGTCGAATCCGAAGCGAAGGAGCTGTCGGAAGAGGTCATGCTCGGCGCAGTGCTGTTCGCCCATGAAGCAAGCCGGAAGGTCGTCGACGCGATCATCCAGCTCGCGGAGAAGGCCGCCAAGGAGCCTTGGGAAATGGCCGCGCAGGACGATCTGGGCGCGCTGAAGGCGAAGCTCAAGGGCCTGATCGGTGCCGACATCGCCGCCGCATACAAGCTGACCGACAAGTCGGCCCGCTCCAGCGCCCTCAACGCCGCGCGCGACAAGGCGAAGGCGATGTTCGCGCAGGACGGCCTGGACGCCCAGACCGTGATGGCCGGCATCAAGCTGACCAAGAAGCTGGAGGCGGAGATCGTCCGCACGGCGATCCTCAAGGACGGCCAGCGCATCGACGGCCGCACCACCACCCAGATCCGTCCGATCGAGGCGATGGTCGGCTTCCTGCCCCGTACCCATGGTTCGGCGCTGTTCACCCGGGGCGAGACGCAGGCGATCTGCACCACCACGCTCGACACCAAGGACGCCGAGCAGATGATCGACGGCCTGACGGGCGTTCATTATGAAAGCTTCATGCTGCACTATAACTTCCCGCCCTATTCGGTCGGCGAAGTGGGCCGCTTCGGCGCGCCGGGCCGTCGCGAAGTCGGCCATGGCAAGCTCGCCTGGCGCGCGCTGCACCCCGTGCTGCCCAGCAAGGAAGATTTCCCCTACACCATCCGCGTCCTCTCCGACATCACCGAGTCCAACGGCTCGTCGTCGATGGCGACGGTCTGCGGCGGTTCGCTCTCGATGATGGACGCCGGCGTTCCGCTGAAGCGTCCGGTGTCGGGCATCGCCATGGGCCTGATCCTGGAAGGCAAGGATTTCGCTGTCATCAGCGACATTCTGGGCGACGAGGATCACCTGGGCGACATGGACTTCAAGGTGGCGGGCACGGAAGCGGGCATCACCACCATGCAGATGGACATCAAGGTCGCCGGCATCACGCAGGAAATCTTCGAAGTCGCGCTGCGTCAGGCAAAGGAAGGCCGCGCCCACATTCTCGGTGAGATGAGCAAGGCCCTGTCCTCGACCCGCACCGAGCTGTCGGCCCATGCCCCGCGCATCGAGACGATCCAGATCGACAAGGCGAAGATCCGCGACGTCATCGGCACCGGCGGCAAGGTCATCCGCGAGATCGTCGCGGAAACCGGCGCGAAGGTTGACATCGACGACGAGGGCATCATCAAGATCAGCTCGTCCGACATGTCGCAGATCGAAGCCGCCAAGAAGTGGATCCTCGGCATCGTCGAGGAAGCGGAAGTCGGCAAGATCTACACCGGCAAGGTCGTCAACATCGTCGATTTCGGCGCCTTCGTGAACTTCATGGGCGGCAAGGACGGCCTCGTCCACGTCTCCGAGATGCGCAACGAGCGTGTCGAGAAGCCGACCGACGTCGTGTCGGAAGGTCAGGAAGTGAAGGTCAAGGTGCTCGAGATCGACCCGCGCGGCAAGGTTCGCCTGTCGATGCGCGTCGTCGATCAGGAAACCGGCGAGGAGCTGGAGGACACCCGTCCCGCCCGTGAACCGCGGGAACCGCGCGGCGATCGTGGTGACCGGGGCCGTGGCCCGCGTCGCGACGGCGGCGATCGGGGCGGACGCGGTGGCGACCGGGGCGGCGATCGCGGCCCGCGTCGGGATCGCGGTCCCCGCAACGAAGGTGGCAAGGGCGATGATGACGGCTCCAATGCGGGCCTGCCGGACTTCCTGACCCAGGACTGATCCGCCGCATCATCAACGAATCTGCCTGAATGAGGGGTGCCCGGAACGACGGGCACCCCTTTTTGCTGTCATTCGCCGTCAGACTGATCCAGATCAGTGGCGTCCCCGCAAAGTTTTGTTACTGTAACGACAGATTATCAGGGGGCGCTATGCAGCGCAGGAACGAGCGTTTTGTAGAGCGGCTGCCGTTGGTGCTGCCCCACCCGCTATACGCTTATCTTCTGTCCGGCTTGTTATGCCTGGTCGGGCTCGGCATCCGTCTCGTCACCGCGGATATGGTGCCGTCGGGCTTTCCATTCCTGACCTTTTTCCCAGCCGTCATCCTTTCTTCCTTCCTGTTCGGTGTGCGGCCGGGCATTTTCGCCGCGATCTTGGGCGGCCTCATGTCCTGGTATTTCTTCATCCCCGGCGGTCACAGCTTTTCCCTGAACCCTGCCGTGGCGATGGTCTTGCTCTTCTATTCGGGCGTGGTTGCCGTCGACATCACGCTCATCCACTTCATGCAGAACGCAAATTTCAACCTGGCGGTGGAACGGGAGCGCAACCGTGTGCTCGCCGAAAATCGCGAGTTGCTGTTCCACGAGTTGCAGCATCGCATTTCCAACAACCTGCAGGTGGTGGCCGCCATGCTCTCGCTCCAGCGGCGCCAGGTCGACCATGACGCTGCCCGCAGGGCGCTGGATGATGCCTCGGCCCGTCTCGCCCTGGTGGGGAAGATCAGCCGCGAACTCTATGATCCTTCGGGGGGAGGGCGGGACATGCAGGCATTCCTGTCCACGCTCGTGGCCGACGTGATCGAGGCGAGCGGCCGGCGCGACATCGTCGTCGCGGTATCCGTGCCGGGGGAGGTACGGGTGGAAACCCATGTCGCCGTGCCATTGGCCCTGATCGTGGCGGAAGCCGTCGCCAATACGATCGAGCATGGCCTGCCCGACCGTGCCGGCCAGATCCTCATTTCGATGGAAGAGGAGGGGGGGCGGCAGGTGCTTCGCGTGGTCGACGACGGCAGGGGCCTTCAACCCGGCTTCCGGATCGACGGCCAGTCCCTTGGCCTGCGCATCGCCAGCGCGCTGGCGACGCAGCTGGGCGGCAGCTTCGCGCTGGAAGCCGCACCGGGCGGCGGCGCCTGCGCCCGGCTGGACCTGCCGGCCCCGCCTCGTTGACGCGCGGGGAGCGGTGGCCCCCATTCTGCCGCTTGGCGCGGGGCATCGGCTTCGCTATGACCCGGCCATGCTGACGAAAAACCTGACGCGCATCGGCGCGGCCACCGCACCGCTCCTGCTTGCTGGCCTGCTTGCCGGCTGCGCGACGTCGAAGAACAAGGCCGACACCCAATATGTCGCCCGCGATGTCTCCACCCTCTACAATGCGGGCAAATACCGGCTCGACCGCGGCCAGTACAAGCTTGCAGCCGCCCTGTTCGACGAGGTCGAGCGCCAGCACCCCTATTCGCCCTGGGCCCGCCGGGCGCAGCTCATGTCCGCGTTCAGCTACTATATGAACCGCGACTATCCCGAATCGATCTCGGCCGCGCAGCGCTTCCTGTCGATCCATACCGGCAACAAGGACGCGCCCTACGCCTATTATCTGATCGCGCTCTGCTATTATGAGCAGATCGCCGACGTCACCCGCGACCAGAAGATCACGCAGCAGGCGCTCGATGCGTTGGGCGAACTGATCCGCCGCTATCCCGACACCCGCTACGCCGCCGACGCGCGGCTGAAGGTCGACCTGGTCAACGATCACCTTGCCGGCAAGGAGATGGAGATCGGCCGCTTCTACCAGCGGCGCGGCCAGTGGCTCGCTGCCACGCTGCGCTTCCGCACGGTGATCGACAAGTACCAGACCACCACCCACACGCCCGAGGCGCTGGAGCGGCTGGTCGAATCCTATCTCTCGCTCGGCATTCCGGCCGAGGCGCAGAAGGCCGCCGCCGTCCTCGGCCGCAACTATCCCGGCTCGGAATGGTATGAGCGCAGCTACAAGCTGATGGAGCGGCATGGCGGGAAGGCATAAATCCGGGAGGTAAATCCCATGTCCGTTCGCCCTGAGTTTGTCGAAGGGCTCCACTTCTCTTTAAGAAGTCCCGGAACGGTTTTGAGATTGGACCGAGTGGAATGCTGACCAGTCTCTCCATCCGCAATGTCGTGCTGATCGAGGCGCTGGACCTGGAATTCGGTGCGGGCCTTTCCGTGCTCACGGGTGAGACGGGGGCGGGCAAGTCGATCCTGCTCGACTCGCTCGGGCTGGCGCTCGGCGCCCGGGCGGACAGCGGGCTCGTGCGAGCCGGGGAGGCGCAGGCGAGCGTCGCGGCGACCTTCGATCCGCCCGCGCATGATCATCGCGCCTGGGCGCTGCTGGCGGAAAACGGCATCGAACCGGAGCCGGGCGAGTCGCTTCTCATCCGCCGCACGCTGAAGGCCGACGGCGGCAGCCGCGCCTTCGTCAACGACCAGGCCTGCTCCGCCGCCCTGCTGCGGGAGCTGGGTGGCGCACTGGTGGAGATTCACGGCCAGCATGACGATCGCGGCCTGCTCAACCCGCGCGGCCACCGGGCGCTGCTCGACGCCTATGGCCGCAGCGACCTCGCCGCCGTGACGCAGGCGCATGCCGCCTGGCGCGACGCCGTAGATCGGCTGGCGCAGGCCCGCGCAACGCTGGATAACGCCACGCGCGATCGCGACTATCTGGCCCATGCGGTCGAGGAGCTGTCCCGCTTCGCCCCGGAGCCGGGGGAGGAGGCGACGCTAGCCGACGAACGCGCCGCGATGCAGAAGGGCGCGCGTCTGTCCGACGACCTGTCGGCGGTCGCGGAATGCCTCACCGGATCGGACGGCGGCCTCGCCCAGTTGCGGCAGGCGGCACGGCGGCTCGACCGGATCGCGGGCGAGCATCCTGCGCTGGCCGAGGTTCTGGCCTCGCTCGACCGCGCGGTGATCGAAGCGGGGGAGGCGGAGGACCGGCTGGCCGAGGCGGCTGAGGCGCTCAGCTTCGACCCGGCCCGCCTCGATACGATCGAAACCCGCCTGTTCGACCTGCGCGGCCTCGCCCGCAAGCATCAGGTCCAGCCCGACGATCTTGCCGCGCTGGCGCAGGACATGGCGGCCCGGCTCGCCGCGATCGAGGGCGGAGAGGAGCATGTCGCCGCACTGGAGGCGGAGGTGGTGAACAAGGCTGCTGTCTATCGTTCCGCCGCGCAGGCGCTGTCGGCCGAACGACAGATGGCTGCTGGCCGGCTCGACGCGGCGGTCGCGGCCGAACTGGCGCCGCTCAAGCTCGATGCCGCGCGCTTCCGCACCGTCGTCGCGCCGCTCGACGAGGGGCAATGGGGCCCGCAGGGCATGGACCGGGTGGAGTTCGAGATTTCCACCAACCCCGGCGCGCCCTTCGCGCCGCTGGTCAAGATCGCCTCGGGCGGCGAGCTGTCGCGCTTCATCCTGGCGCTGAAGGTCGCGCTGGCGGAGCAGGGCGGGGCGGACACGCTGATCTTCGACGAGATCGACCGGGGCGTGGGCGGCGCGGTCGCCTCCGCCATCGGCGAACGGCTGGCGCGGCTTGCCCGGACTAACCAGATCCTCGTCGTCACCCACAGCCCCCAGGTCGCCGCGCGCGGCGCCGGCCATATGCTCATCGCGAAATCCAGTGACGGTACCGTGACCCGCACCGGCGTCCACGCGCTGGACGAGGCCGAACGGCGCGAGGAGATCGCGAGAATGCTCTCCGGCGCGGAAATCACGGCGGAAGCACGTGCGCAGGCCGAGCGGTTGCTGGAACGGGTGTGACCCTCTTCCCGTTCGCCCTGAGCTTGTCGAAGGGCCTTTCTTTCTTCAAGAAAAATGCAGGACTTCAAGCGCAGCCCGAACGGAGTAGAGGATGCAAAGTCGCCGCGAACTGATAGCGATTGGCTCCGGGATGCTCGCCGCCAGCGTGCTCCCCGCCGCAGCGCAGGAAACCAAGCCCCGCTACGGCCTGATCGGCCAGATGCTCGCCCAGCCTGGCAAGCGCGAAGACCTGGTCGCCATTCTCACGGAATCGACGCAGGCCATGCCCGGCTGCCTGTCCTATGTCGTGGCGCTCGACACCGCGAACCCGGACGCGATCTGGATCACCGAAGTCTGGGACAGCCGCGAAAGCCATGCCGCCTCGCTCAAGCTCCCCACCGTCCGTGCCGCCATCGCGAAAGCCCGCCCGATCATCGCGGGCTTCCCGCAGCATTTCGAAACGGTGCCGGTTGCGGGGGTGTGATGGTCACGATGCTTGCGATCTGGGGCATGGCTTTCGCGGGCGTCTTCTGCCTCGCCCGCGCCGCCGTCGATTTTCGGGAAAAGCGGTACGTGCTATGCGCTCTCGGCCTAATCAGCGGTGGCATTATCCTGCTCACGCCTATTCCTACGCACGCCGTGAAGATTGACCTCCCAACCGCATCGAACCGATAGGCCTCACTCCACCGTGCTCCTGCGAAAGCAGGAGCCCATGGTTGACGGGAGTGACCCCGAACCCTGGGCTCATGCTTTCGCAGGAGCACGACTGGGGCTATGCACCGCTGATATGACCGACCCCGCCACCCTCACCGAAGCCGATGCCGCCAACCGCCTGATGCGCCTCGCGAAGGAGATCGCGCGGCACAATCGCCTCTACCACGATCAGGACGCGCCGGAGATCACCGACGCCGCCTATGACGCGCTGATCCGCGAGAACAACGCGCTGGAGGCGGCCTATCCGCACCTCGTCCGCGCCGATTCCCCCAATCGGCAGGTCGGCGCCGCGCCCACCTCCGCGCTGAAGAAGGTCGTCCACGCCGTCCGAATGATGAGCCTCGACAACGGCTTCGCCGATGAGGACATCGCCGAGTTCCTCGCCCGCGTGCGCCGCTTCCTCGCGCTGCCGGAGGATGCGCCGGTCGCGCTGACGGCCGAACCGAAGATCGACGGCCTGTCCTGCTCGCTGCGCTACGAGCAGGGCGAACTGGTGCTGGCCGCGACGCGCGGCGACGGCACCACCGGCGAAGACGTCACCCCCAACGCCCGCACCATCGCCGATATTCCGCAGACGCTCGCAGGCGCGGATGTCCCCGACCTCTTCGAAATCCGCGGCGAGGTCTATATGGCCAAGGCCGATTTCGTTGCCTTGAACGAGCGCCTGCTCGCCGAGGCAGAAGACCCCGAAAAGGCCCGCCAGTTCGCCAACCCACGCAACGCCGCCGCCGGCTCGCTGCGCCAGAAGGACGCCGCCGTCACCGCCAGCCGCCCGCTGCGCTTCCTCGCCCATGGCTGGGGCGAGCATAGCGCGCTCCCCGCCGACACGCAACTCGGCGTGATGCAGGCGATCGCGGGCTGGGGCCTCCCCGTCTCCGACCTGCTCACCTGCGTCGACACGCTCGACGCCGTGCTCGCCCATTATCGCGCGATCGAGGCGGCGCGCGCCGACCTGCCCTTCGACATCGACGGCGTGGTCTACAAGGTCGACCGGCTCGACTGGCAGCAGCGGCTGGGCTTCGTGGCGAAGGCGCCCCGCTGGGCCATCGCCCACAAATTCCCCGCCGAACGGGCGCAGACCACGCTCGAAGCCATCGACATCCAGGTCGGCCGCACCGGCAAGCTGACCCCCGTCGGCCGTCTCACCCCCGTCACCGTGGGCGGCGTCACCGTCTCCAACGTCACCCTGCACAATGCCGACGAGATCGCGCGGCTGGGCGTGCGCCCGGGCGACCGCATCGTCGTCCAGCGCGCGGGCGACGTCATCCCGCAGGTGGTGGAGAACCTGACGAGGGAAGAGGACCGCCCGCCCTTCGTCTATCCCGACCATTGCCCCGTCTGCGGCTCGGAAGCCGTGCGCGAGGAGGGGGAGGTCGACATCCGCTGCACCGGCGGCCTCATCTGTCCGGCCCAGCGTTTCGAGCGCCTCCGCCATTTCGTCAGCCGCGCGGCGCTCGACATAGAGGGCCTCGGCGAAAAGACGATCCAGGAGTTTCTCGACCTCGGCTGGATCAGGGAGCCCGCCGACATCTTCCGCCTGAAGGCGCATCGGCAGGAACTGCTGGCGCGCGAGGGCTGGAAGGAAACCTCGGTCAGCAATCTCCTCGCCGCGATCGAGGCGAAGCGGCAGCCGGACGCCGCGCGCCTGCTCTTCGGCCTCGGCATCCGCCATGTCGGCGCGGTGACGGCGCGCGACCTGCTCCGCCGCTACACCACGCTGCCGGCGATCCGCGCGCTGGCGGAGGAGATCATCGCCCTGCGCGACCAGCCTCATGAAACCCAGGCGAAGCTGGACAAGGCGATCGCCGAGCATATCGGTGTGGAGAATGTCGGCGCCGCGGTCGGCCATGCGCTCGCCGATTTCTTCCACGAACCGCATAATCAGGAGCTGTGGGACGACCTGCTCTCCGAAGTGTCACCGCCCGACTATGTGGTGGAAACCACCGCCAGCGCCGTCACCGGCAAGACCGTCGTCTTCACCGGCAAGCTGGAAACGATGAGCCGCGACGAGGCGAAGGCGCAGGCCGAGCGCCTCGGCGCCAAGGCGGCGGGATCGGTCAGCGCCAAGACCGACCTGGTCGTCGCCGGCCCCGGCGCGGGCTCCAAGCTCAAGCAGGCGGCCGCGCTCGGCATAGAGGTGATCGACGAGGCGGCCTGGGCGGAGATCGTCAGGGCGGCGGGATAGTTTCGGAGCCTAGGTCAAACCGCTCAGCACCAGCCCCGCCGCCGCGCTCAACCCCAGCACCGTCATCACCCCGCGCTTCGCCACGAACACGAGCAGCGCCGCCCCGGCCGCGATCAGCGCGATCCGCCAGTCGATGCTCGCCCAGTCCGGCACCTGCAACCGCGCCGGCCCGGCGGCGACCGCTTCCACCCGCGCGAACAGCACATGCAGCGCGAACCACAGCGTCAGGTTGGCGATCACGCCCACGATCGCCGCCGTCAGCGCCGCCAGCGCGCCCTGCAGCCTGGGCGCCCGCTCCAGCCGCTCCATCCATGGCGCGACGCTGAAGATCCACAGGAAGCAGGGCGCGAAGGTCACCCAGGTCGTCAGCATCGCCCCCAATATCCCCGCGACCAGCGGCGAAAAGGGCGCGGGCGCGCGGAACGCGCCCAGGAAGCCGACGAACTGCGTCACCATGATCAGCGGCCCCGGCGTCGTCTCCGCCAGGCCCAGCCCGTCTGTCATCTCCCGCGGGGAAAGCCAGTGCATCGATTGCACCGCCTCCTGCGCCATCCAGGCGAGCACCGCATAGGCCCCGCCGAAGGTGACGACCGCCAGTTGCGAGAAGAAGGCGCCGATCTTCCACAGCACATGGTCCGGCCCCAGCGTCAGCAGGATGACCGCCATCGGCGCGGCCCAGATCGCAAGCCACAGCGCGACCGATCGCAGCGTGCGCCCCCAGGGCAGCGGCCCGGCCGGTGCCTCGCCATGCCCGCCATGCGCCTTCAGCCAGGCCGGCCGCCATCGCGCCGCAAGAAAGCCGATCGCCGCCGCTCCCAGCACGACCGCGGGGAAGGGCAGGTTCAGGAGGAACAGGGCGAGGAAAGCCGCCACCGCCAGCCCCATCTTGAACCGCGTGTCGAGCGCCCGCCGCCCGATCCGGATCAGCGCCTGGACGACGATCGCCAGCACCGCCGCCTTGATCCCCAGGAACAGGGCGGCGACCGGCCCCAGCCGGGCGGCATAGGCATAGAGGATCGACAGCCCCAGCATCACCGCCGCGCCGGGCAGCACGAACAGCAGGCCTGCAGCCAGCCCGCCCTTCGTCCCATGCAGCCGCCACCCTATCCAGGTCGCAAGCTGCTGTGCCTCCGGGCCCGGCAGCAGGTGGCAGACGTTCAGCGCGCGCAGGAACGGGCCTTCGGCGATCCAGCCCCGCTCGTCCACCAGTTCGCGGTGCATCAGCGCGATCTGGCCGGCGGGACCGCCAAAGCTGATGAGGCCGATGCGCCCGAAGACGCGGATGAGGTCGGAAAAGCCGGGTTGCTGCACGGTCGTCCCCTCGGAGGGGCGCACGCACCCTTCCGCTTCGAAAGCCGCAACGCTTGGGCGGGGAACGCCTGATCGGGAGGTTGCCTTGCCCCGATGCGCACAGAATGGCGCAATCGGGGCAGGGGATCAAGAACCTCCTCCGCGCGACCGGACGGAGGGCAAAGGAGCGATCAGGCCGCGCCCTGCAGCTTGTCCTGCGTCTTCGTCTCGAAATCGCTGGCGTCGTGCCGCTCGTGCAGCTGTTCCTCCAGCGGCCCATTCGCCTTGTTGACGATGCGGCCGCGCTTCACCGCGGGGCGCGCGTCGATCTGCTCCGCCCACCGCATCAGATGCTTGTACTTCGGCGCGTCGAGAAAGACGTTCGCGCCCTCATAGCTGCGGCCCAGCGCGATCCCGCCATACCAGGGCCAGATCGCGATGTCGGCGATCGTATAGTCGTCGCCCGCCATGTAGTCATGCTCTGCCAGATGCCGGTCGAGCACGTCCATCTGCCGCTTCACCTCCATGGCATAGCGGTTGATAGGATATTCCCACTTCTCCGGCGCATAGGCGAAGAAATGGCCGAAGCCTCCGCCCAGGATCGGCGCGGCACCCATCTGCCAGAACAGCCAGCTCAGCGTCTCCGTGCGCGCGGGTCCGTCGGCCGGCAGGAACTTGCCGAATTTCTCGGCCAGATAGACCAGGATAGACCCCGATTCGAACACGCGGCGGGGCGGCGACACGCTATGGTCGACCAGCGCGGGGATCTTGCTGTTGGGGTTGATGTCGACGAAGCCGCTCGAAAACTGGTCGCCATCGCCGATCTTGATCAGCCAGGCGTCATATTCCGCCTCGGCGACGCCCGCGGCCAGCAGTTCCTCCAGCATGATGCCGACCTTCTGCCCGTTGGGCGTGGCGAGCGAATAAAGCTGGAGCGGGTGCGTGCCGACCGGCAGGTCCTTGTCGTGCGTCGGCCCGGCGATCGGCCGGTTGATATTGGCGAACGCGCCGCCGCTCGCCTTGTCCCAGGTCCAGACGCGGGGCGGTGTGTAGCTGTCGGTCATGCGGGTCACTCCGGTGCTGACGAATGTCGCACCGGCAGGTAGGGTGCGGCTGCTGGCGCCGCAACCGCCTGCTCGACGGTCGGGGATTATTTCGGCTCGGCCCTGACCACCAGGACGCTGACGGGCGAATGGCGGATGATGGCGGCGGCGTTCGATCCCAGCAGATAGGATCCGATCGACGGCTGGTGCGAGCCGATCACGATCAGGTCGGCGCCGGTCCGGGCTGCTTCGTCGATCACCTCGTCCCTGACCCGGCCCCTGCGGGTGTTGATCCTGAAACGGCTCTCGTCCAGCCCGGCTTCGGCACACCATCCCCGCATGGCCTTGATCGCCTCCCGTTCCTCCCGCGTGTCGAAATCGTCGGCCAGCAGGTCGGAATAGCGGGCGGGCAGGAAATAGCGCACGTGAAGAAGGTGCAGCATGCCGGCGTCGTCCACGATCGCCGCGGCGCGCGTGACGGCGGCGCGGGCATGGATCGGATCGTTGACATCGACCGCCACGACGATGGTGGAATAACGCATCCTTGCTCTCCTTTGCCTGGTTCAATGAGGGGGAATGTTCCGGGGCCCGGCGAGGACGCATGCGAAACGAAAAAAAGCGGTGGGGAAAGCGAAGGGAGACATGGCTTCGGGAAACAGAAAGACCCGGCTTTCCCATGGTCCGTCCCATGCCGCTCGACGGACGACGGATTTTCTGCATGGACCCCTTGACCAGACTTTAGTGCCGACCATATGAAGCCGCGCTAGCACTCCTCCTCTGGGAGTGCTAACAACAGGAAGTTCATCGGGAGAAGGACAAGGCGCAGCGGATTCGCACGGGGGGTTCCCATCGATCGCGCGCCTGACCCGATCCCAAAATTGAGGGAAAGGCAATCAACATGGCATTTCGTCCGTTGCATGACCGCGTTCTCGTCCGCCGCGTCGAGGCGGAAGAGAAGACTGCTGGCGGCATCATCATCCCCGACACCGCCAAGGAAAAGCCGCAGGAAGGCGAGATCGTCGCCGTCGGCACCGGTTCCAAGGCCGAAGACGGCAAGGTGACCCCGCTGGACGTCAAGGCCGGCGACCGCGTCCTGTTCGGCAAGTGGTCGGGCACCGAGGTCAAGGTCGATGGCGAAGACCTGCTGATCATGAAGGAATCGGACATTCTGGGCGTCGTCGGCTGAACGACTGATCCCGATTTCCCCCATTCTCCAGATTGTAAGAAAGTAGAGGTAGAAGACCATGGCAGCGAAGGACGTAAAGTTTTCGCGTGACGCCCGTGAGCGCATTCTGCGCGGCGTCGACATCCTGGCCGATGCGGTCAAGGTGACCCTGGGCCCCAAGGGCCGCAACGTCGTCATCGACAAGAGCTTCGGCGCGCCCCGCATCACCAAGGACGGTGTTTCGGTCGCGAAGGAAATCGAACTGAAGGACAAGTTCGAGAATATGGGCGCCCAGATGGTCCGCGAGGTTGCCTCGAAGACCAACGACATCGCTGGTGACGGCACCACCACCGCGACCGTGCTCGCCCAGGCGATCGTGCGCGAGGGCATGAAGTCGGTGGCCGCCGGCATGAACCCGATGGACCTGAAGCGCGGCATCGACCTCGCCACCGCCAAGGTGGTCGAGGACATCAAGGCCCGCTCCAAGCCGGTCTCCGGCTCGCAGGAAGTGGCCCAGGTCGGCATCATCTCGGCCAATGGCGACGTGGAAGTCGGCGAGAAGATCGCCGAAGCCATGGAGAAGGTCGGCAAGGAAGGCGTCATCACCGTCGAGGAGGCCAAGGGCCTCGAATTCGAGCTGGACGTCGTTGAAGGCATGCAGTTCGACCGCGGCTACCTGTCGCCCTACTTCATCACCAACCCGGAAAAGATGCAGGTCGAGCTCGCCGATCCGTATATCCTGATCCACGAGAAGAAGCTCAGCAACCTCCAGTCGATCCTGCCGATCCTCGAAGCGGTCGTGCAGTCGGGCCGTCCGCTGCTGATCATCGCCGAGGATATCGAGGGTGAGGCGCTGGCGACCCTGGTCGTCAACAAGCTGCGCGGCGGCCTGAAGGTCGCGGCGGTCAAGGCCCCCGGCTTCGGCGATCGCCGCAAGGCCATGCTGGAGGACATCGCCGTCCTGACCAAGGGCGAAGTGATCTCGGAGGATCTCGGCATCAAGCTCGAGAACGTCACCCTCGGCATGCTCGGCACCGCCAAGAAGGTCACCATCGACAAGGACAACACCACCATCGTCGATGGCGCCGGCGCAGCCGAGTCGATCAAGGCCCGCACCGAGCAGATCCGCGCCCAGATCGAGACCACCACGTCCGACTATGACCGTGAGAAGCTCCAGGAGCGTCTCGCCAAGCTGGCCGGCGGCGTTGCCGTCATCAAGGTCGGCGGTGCGACCGAGGTCGAGGTGAAGGAGCGCAAGGACCGCGTCGACGACGCGCTGCACGCGACCCGCGCGGCTGTCGAGGAAGGCATCGTCCCCGGCGGTGGTACGGCGCTGCTGTACGCCACCAAGGCGATCGAGGGCCTGACCGGCGCGAACGAAGACCAGACCCGCGGCATCGACATCGTCCGCAAGTCGCTGACCGCCCTGGTTCGCCAGATCGCCAGCAACGCCGGTCATGACGGTGCGGTCGTCTCGGGCAAGCTGCTCGACCAGGGCGACACCTCGTTCGGTTTCAACGCCGCGACCGACACCTATGAGAACCTGGTGAGCGCCGGCGTGATCGACCCGACCAAGGTCGTGCGCACCGCGCTGCAGAACGCGGCTTCGGTCGCCGGCCTGCTGATCACCACCGAGGCGACGATCGCCGAGCTGCCCGAAGACAAGGCTGCTCCGGCGGGCATGCCCGGCGGCATGGGTGGCATGGGCGGCATGGACTTCTAAGTCCCGTCCTCAGGCGAACCGGAAGAGGCCGGCGGAGCGATCCGCCGGCCTTTTTCCTTTCGGGGGCGAAAGGGGGTAATGGCTGCCTGCGACATTGGCAGCCATGGCATCTTCCCCCCATAAGGTTCGGCAGAGGCACGCGACTCTGCCGAAGGGGACCGGCGGAGCCGGTGGAGGGGTGCCCACGACCCCTGAAACTTCTGCAATCGCCTGCTCCTCGCCGCCCCGTTTGAACTTCCCAAGTAGGATTTCCTCTGATCTACCATGGCGGTGGAATCCGATCCCTCCCTTCGCTGGCCAACCCCTTTCCCGCGCCTGCTCGCCCGCGGCCCAGCTGGCGCCGCCCTGTCGCGTCGCTGTCGCGTCGGTGTGACCTTGTCGTTACCTGACTGGCGCGTAGGTGGCGCGTCAGTGTCGCGCCACTGTGGCGTTCCTGTCGCGTCGCGGGGGCTTTTCCGCCACTTTTGGCCCGAAACGCCCTACGACGCTGTGAACTTCGCCCCAGCGCGCCGCTGTCGCGCCGCTGGCCCTCATCCGTCGCGGGCGACCACCATCATGTGCATTTCCGCCCGCACCCGGAAGCCGAGCGTCTCGTACAGCGCGATCGTGGCGCCATGGTCGGCATAGGCATGGAGAAAGGGGATCTCGTCCCGTTCCAGCATGGCGCGCGCGACGATCCGCATCAGTGCCTTGGCATGGCCCCGCCCGCGATGATCGGGATGGGTGCACACGCCGCTGACCTCCGCCAGGCCGGGCAGGCGCATCCGCTCGCCGGCCATCGCGGCCAGGCGGCCATTCTCCCGGATGCCGATGAACCGGCCGAGGCGGTGGGTGAGGGGGTGGAAGGGGCCGGGTTTCGTCATCAGCGCGAGCGCGCGCATCTCGGCAGCGTCGTCCTCGGTCAGCACCAGCGGCTCCAGATCGGTGTCGCCCCGGATGTCCTCCGCAACCATCTGCGCCAGGCGGGCCTCGCGCAGGATGCGGGTGCCGGGCGGCGCCGCAATCGGATCGCGCTCGACGATCCAGAGTTCGCCGCCCGGCGGGACCAGCGCGGCAAGGGCCTCCTGCGCCTGAGGGCTGCTATCGGCCGCGGCGCCGAAGGGGCCGTAAAGCGGGTCGATCCGGCGGGCGAGGTGCCCTCCTTCCGACAAGGCGGACCAGCCCGACTGAAGGGCGTTCCAGACCGGGCGGTCGAGCGGGACGAAGGAAGGCATGAGAAGGAAGCTCCGGCGAAGCTATTAGTTGACGATAGCAACTATCAGGCCTTATCCTGCCACGCAATGACCGATGCCGTGACCGCCCTGCGCGCCTTCAATCGCTTCCACACGCGCTTCGCCGGTGTGCTGCAGCCAAGCTATATGCAAAGCGGCCTTGGCGTCACGGCCGCCCGGCTGCTGTATGAGGTGGCGCAGGCGCCCGAGGGTGTGCTCGCGCGCCAGCTGGCGGAACGACTCGGACTCGACGCCGGGCAGACCAGCCGGATCGTGGCGGGGCTGGAGCGGCGCGGGTGGATCGCCCGTGAGCGGGGAGAAGATGGGCGCCAGCGGCCGATCCGGCTGACGGAGGAGGGCAGGGCTTTCTTCGCCGCGCTCGATGCACGCACCCGCGCGGATACGGAGGCGCGCATCGCCGGCCTGGATCAGGCGCAGCGCGACGCTTTGATGGAGGCGCTGTCGCGGGTGCGTCTGTTGCTGGGCGACGGCGCGGCCATGGCCTGGCGCTTGCGCCCGTTCCGCATCGGCGACCTGGCGGAGGTGGCCGCCCGGCAGGCCCGTCTCTACGACGCCGAATATGGCTGGGGCAGCGCGATGGAACGGCTTCAGGGCGAGATCACGACCACCTTCCTTCGCGATTTCAAGCCCGGCCGCGAGCAGGCGTGGATCGCCGATTGCGAAGGGGCGATGCTTGGCGCGGTGCTGGTCGCCGATGCGGGGGACGATGCCGCGCAGCTGCGGCTGCTGCATGTGGAGAAGGAAGCGCGCGGCATGGGCATCGGCAGCGCCCTGGTCGACCGATGTATCGCCTTCGCCGGGGAAGCCGGCTATGATCGCATCATCCTGTGGACGCAGGATGTGCTGACCAGCGCCCGCCGGCTCTACGAGGCCGCGGGCTTCCGCCGGGTGTCGGTGGAGCGACACGCGATCTTCGGCACCGAAATGGCTGGGGAACGCTGGGAACGCCCCTTGCCATAATTCGGCCTTTCCCGCCGCCGTCCGCGCTATGGTTTACCAAATCGCAAGGCTGATCGGTCATTATACGGGTGACGTGTTACGCCTCATCCGCCACTGGTGCGCAGTCCTGCGTACGCGCTTCGCGCCCGGCACTCAGCAGAGTGCTGAGGTGCGGGACAGCCTCGTCAAGGCGCTCTACGCTTCCCCCGCCTCGCTGCTTTCCGGTGCGATTTCAGGTGGTTCGCTCAGCCTTGTGATCGCATGGCAGGCCGCTGTCCCGACCATGAGCGTCATCGCGGGGCTGGTGCTGCTGGTCGGAATCAGCCGGTCCGTTTCCGCTGTCTATTTCCAGCGGCAGCTCGCGCACAAGGATGGACCCGCCAGGCCGATCTGGGGCATCGCCTATGAACTGGGCGCCTGGGCCTATGCCGCGCTGCTGGGCCTGCAGGCGCTCGCCACGCTGGTCATGACCCAGGACGCGACCCTGCACGTGCTCGCCGTGGGCATGGTGGCCTCCTATGCCGGCGGCATTTCCGGCCGCAACGCGGGCCGCGTCCATGTTGCGGTGGGACAGACCTGCTTCTCGCTGCTGCCCACGTCGCTCGGCCTTATCCTGGCGGGAGGGCTCGGTTATACCATCCTGGGCGTGCTCTGCTTCCTGATGATCTTCGCCATGGCGGAGATCACCAAGACCACCCACCGCATCGTGCTGGAAGCGCTGCAGGGCAAGCATGAGAAGACCAAGCTCGCCGCCAAGTTCGAACGGCTGGCGCGCTATGACAGCCTGACCGGGGTCGAAAATCGCATGGCGATGCACATGCGCCTGCGCGAGCTGTTCGATCGTGCTCCATCGGATACGGATCGGATGGCGGTGCTATGGATGGACCTCGACCGTTTCAAGGAAATCAACGACACGCTGGGCCACATCATCGGCGACCAGCTGCTCTGCCGGGTCGCCGAACGGCTGACCCGCGCATTGGACGGGCGGGGCCATGTGGCGCGCTTCGGCGGCGACGAGTTCGTGCTGATCTGTCCCGGCGCGGACAGCTATCGCGCCGAGTTGATCGCAACCGATCTCATGGCCGTGCTGGCGGAGGATTTTGAGGTCTGCGGCTATCATCTGGCTGTTACCGCCTCCATGGGTATCGCCATCGCGCCGAGCGACGGGCGCGACGGCGATGAACTGCTGCAGCACGCCGACCTTGCGTTGTACAAGGCAAAGCATGCGGGGCGGAACCGCCATGTGCGGTTCGACTGGAGCATGAAGGAACGGCAGAACCGCGCCTATGATCTGGAAATGGGACTCCGCAACGCCCTCGCCAATGGCGAGCTGGAGCTGCACTACCAGCCGATCTTCGACACGGAAAGCAGCCGCATCACCATCTGCGAGGCGCTCATGCGCTGGCGCCATCCGGAAATGGGGTGGATCACGCCTGCCGAGTTCATCCCGGTCGCGGAAAGCTCCTCCCTGATCGAGCCGATGACCGCTTGGGCGTTGCAGCAGGCCTGCCGCGACGCGATGGATTGGGACGAGGACATCCGTGTCGCGGTGAATATCTCTCCCGCGCTGCTCCGGACCGACGGCCTTCCCCGCGCGGTCATGACGGCGCTGCTGGAATCCGGGCTCAAAGCGCGGCGGCTGGAACTGGAAGTCACGGAATCGACCTTCCTGGAGGACGACCGCCGCACGCACCTCATCCTGGGGGAGTTGCGCCGCGTCGGCCTGCGCCTGGCGCTCGACGATTTCGGCACGGGCTATTCGTCCCTGGGCTCGCTGCGGACCCATGAGTTCGACACGATCAAGGTCGATCAGAGCTTCATGCGCGGGGTCGGCGAAAGTTCGCGCGACCGCGCCATTGCGCAGTCGGTCGCCTATCTGGCGCGTGCGCTTCAGGTGGAGACGGTGGCCGAAGGCATCGAGACCGAGGAACAGTTGCGCTACGCCCGGGAGACCGGCTTCACCAACGTCCAGGGATTCGTGCTGAGCCGCCCCATGCCCGCCGCTGCGTTGCTGGACCTGATGGAGCAGCGCCGCGGCGAGGTGGTGGACATGGCAGCCGTCATCCGCCAGCGTCGGCTGGCCTGAACGGCCTTAGCGACCGAGCCTGGTCTGCGCCTGGGCCAGGCGCCGCATCATGCGAAGATCCTTGAGCGCGATCTTCAGCGCAGACGCTGCCCAGTTTTCGACGATGTCCTTGAGCTCCTCATAATGAAGCGGATCGACGCGGCGACCTGCCTCGAACACGCCGACATGGCCGGCATGGTGCGGCCGGTTGGCGGCGATATAATCGCGCACCGCCTGCTCGCCCTCTCCATCCTCGACCAGCGTGTGCACGATGCCCATGTCGTACATTTCCTGTGCGCTGAACACCTTGCCCGACAGGATCATGCGTTCCGCCTGCAGGCGCCCCAGCTTGCGGGCGAGGATCGAATAGGCGCCCATGCCGGGAAACAGCCCGAACAGCATTTCGGGCAGGCCGAAGCGGGCGCTGCGCTCGGCGATCACCACATCGAAGCACAGCAGCGCCTCGAACCCTCCACCCAGCGCGTCGCCCTGCGCCAACGCGATCGAAATGACCGGCAGGTCGCCGTTGCACCAGGTGCGATGGACCACATCGATACAGGCATGGCCATAGTTGACCAGGCCGGGCAGGTCTCCGCGCTCGATGCAGCCGGCGAACAGTTCCAGGTCGCCGCCAAGATTGAACACGCCGGGGAATCGGGAACCGGCCACCATATATTTGACGGGCATTTGGCCCGCATCGAACAGGCGCTTGGTTTCGACATACCAGGTGCGGACATCGCGGAGCATCGCCGGGCTGAAATTGGGCCGATCGACAGGGGTCATGAACGCCCAGAGCGTTTCGGCAGCGGCATCCCATTGCACGTCGATCTGGCCCAGGTCGAACATGGACGACTGACCGGTCAGGCCGACATCCGGCCCGTCCATGACAATGTCGTCGATCGCGAGTTCCCCTTCAGAGACAGGCAGCGCCACGCTGGCCTCCCTTTCATCGGCCGGATTAAACCGTCCGGAATCAATCATCTGCGACCTCTTTTTGTGACAGCAACTGAGATAGGCTCAGTCGAATGCCATGATGCAGTGAGTGCCATTTCGTTGACAGTCCCTTAACCATTTTTATCTGAAACTGTTGCTCAAAAGACTCATTAATTCGCTAAGGAAAAGGAGGCTATGTTGCGTCAATGCAACATGCGGTCCTGTTTGTCCCGAAGAGTTTTCATTAACCATTCCGCTTTAATGTCTTGGCGCATGGAACGACGCCACCTGGACCCCAACCCCGTCACCCTGACCCTGCAGGACTCGCATGGGGATGCCTGGCCCTTGACCCTTTCGGCCGATTGCCTGCGCTTCATCGGCCCCTATCGCCGGGTGGAAGGTTTCTCGGTGGATGCGATGCTGTTGTTCGAAGGGCTGCGTAAAGCCGGCTGATTCCGCCCCGCTTGTGCCGCGGTCCATTCGCCAGTAGATCGCGGCCGGTGACAAATCCCCGCTTTTCCTTCTCCATCGCCGCGACTGACGGCAAGGCGCGCACCGGCGCGATCGCCATGCGTCGGGGCGAGATCCGTACGCCCGCCTTCATGCCGGTCGGTACCGCCGCGACGGTAAAAGCCATGCGCCCTGCGGAAGTGCGGGCGGCCGGCGCCGACATCATCCTCGGCAACACCTATCACCTGATGCTGCGGCCCGGCGCCGAACGCGTGGCTCGATTGGGCGGGCTGCACGGCTTCATGGGCTGGGACCGGCCTATCCTGACCGATAGCGGCGGATATCAGGTGATGAGCCTTTCCGCGCTCACCAAGCTGAGCGAGGAAGGGGTGGCCTTCTCCAGTCATATCGACGGATCGAAGCATATGTTGACGCCCGAGCGGTCGATGGAGATCCAGCGGCTGCTGGACAGCGACATCGTGATGGCGTTCGACGAGTGCACCAGGAATGGCTGCACGCGCGATGAGGCGGCGAAGTCCATGGAGCGCTCGATGCGCTGGGCGAAGCGATCGCGCGACGCCTTCGATGCGGGCGGAAAGCATGCGGCACAGGACCACCCCGAACGCGCGGCGCTATTCGGCATCCAGCAGGGTTCGCTGGACGAGGGGTTGCGGCGGGAGTCCGCGCAGAAGCTGATCGAGATCGGCTTTGACGGCTATGCCGTGGGCGGCCTTGCGGTGGGCGAGGGGCAGGATGCCATGTTCGCCACGCTGGACTTCGCGCCGGACATGCTGCCCGCCGATCGGCCGCGCTATCTGATGGGCGTCGGCAAGCCCGACGACATCGTCGGCGCTGTGGAGCGCGGCATCGACATGTTCGATTGCGTGCTGCCGACGCGCAGCGGGCGCAATGGCCAGGCCTTTACCTGGCAAGGGCCGCTCAACATCCGGAACGCGAAATTCGCGGAGGACAAGGCGCCGCTGGATCCCCGCTGCGACTGTCCCGTATGTGTGACCTGGGGGCGGGCCTATCTTCACCATCTGGTCAAGGCGGGCGAGATGCTGGGCGCCATGCTCATGACCCAGCACAATATCCATTTCTACCAGGCGCTGATGCAGGCGACCCGATCCGCTATCGAGCAAGGGCGGTTCGCCTCCTTCGTGAGCGAGTTCCGGCGGGACTATCTTCGGCGCTGACGTCTTTCGGGAAATTATGGGATCACGGATATGGTGATCGCATATTCGCCGTTCTGTCCGTCATGTTCCAGCGGCGAGCGGAGCTGTCGCGACAGGCCGGTAAGGACGCGACCGTAGCGCTCGTCAAGCAGGCGAACGATAGCGGGCGACCCGGTGAGCGCTGGGCTGGCGATGCGCAGCTCGGCGCGGGCCGGGCTCTCGGGTAGCTGGTGGATGGAGATGCGCATGGCGCTGGTGGGCGCCGAAAGCATTGCCAACTCTACCAGTTCCGTGACGAGGAAGGCCACAGGCACGGCCACATCCTGGCTGATATGCAGATTGTCGCTATCGATCTGGATCGCGAAGCGACGCGCCTCGGCTGGAGCCGTGCCGCGCAGGCTGGCCGATAGCTCGCTGATCAGCGAGCGCACGCCCACGCCGCGATTCTCCTCCAGCTCCGCGAAATGATTGCGGTGCACGACCGACAGCGCGTCGACCCGGCGCTGGATGGAGGCGTAGGCTTCGACCGCTTCAGGGTCGTGCGCCGATCGGGCGTGCAGGCTTATGAGGCTGGCGATGATCTGGAGGTTGTTCTTGACCCGGTGATGGACTTCACGGGTGAGCTTGCGCTGCGTGTCGAGCGCGCCCGCCATCTCCGCTTCATGAGTGGCCACCTTCTCGGTGATGTCACGGAAGGTTGCGCCCAGCGCCGCGATTTCCTGCGCCGGAGTGCGCACCCGACGCAGCGGCTCCAGCACCTCGCCCGGCCGGTAGGCGGCGACCGAACGACGCAGCAGCACGAGCGGTCGGATCAACAGGCGGTTCACCACGAACCAGCCCACCGCTGCGGCGGCGAACCACATCAATAAGGGCAGGAAGAGCGACAGCGTACGCGCCAGCGTGGCGGGCGGGTCGTACACCGTGAGCGTCAGCAGGATGTCCGGCGGATCGAGCCGCGCCGAGAGGCTGGTTGGGCGACCGCGATCTCGCAGCGCCGGGCGGCTCACCCGCATCGCCTTGGGACCTTGGCGGAGCGTGAGCTGGCGGTTCTGCAGTGCGGTCGCCGGATCCGCCACGGATTCGAGGTGACGGCGTGAATAATAGGCCAGCGCCACGATCCTGTGATCGCTGCTCCGCACGCGGCTTACCATATAGCCCGGCTCGGGGAGCAGGTCGATGAGCCGGCGGGCAAAGCGGTCCTGTGCGGCAATACCGGAAGGCTCCGGTTCCGCGCTGCCGCACAGGCGCCGACCGTTGCGATCGTAAATGTAGAAGCGCCCGCCGTCGCGATCCTGCGCCGCAAGGAAGAAGGCAAGGCGATTGCACATGCGGCTGTCCGCAGTGCGGTTGGCTAGCGCATTCACCGTCAACTGCAAGGCTGCGCGGTCCGAGGCCAGGTCGGCCGTGAGTTTTCGCGCGCTTTGCGTTACGGCGATGCGCAGCAGCGCTTCCTTTTCGAGATCCGCGGTACGGATTGCCTGAAGGGAAGCCACGAGCGCGACAAGGCCCAGCGGCAGCAGCGCAAGCGTCAGGATCAGGAACATCCTGAAGCCGGTCGAGTGAAAGAAAGGCATGGCAGCCCAGAGACCGGACCTACTCTTCCGCGATGGCGTAACCTGCCCGGTTGTAGGGGCCGGAGAGTGGCTGCCCCCGATCATCGGCAGGTCAGTCCAGCTTACTGAGCAGGTCTAGCATTTCGGAAGGAATATCTTCATTCACCGTCCGCTGATAGGCATTGCGCAGCGCCTGCGCGACATGGCCTTCGTCCTTCGTCGTCGTGGCGCGACGGCGGCGCGAGACATTGCCGGCGGCCTTCATGTCAGGCGCCCGGACGCTCTCATCCGCATTCGTGTCCCCTCCCGTCACGTTCTGTCCCGTGGTCCAAGAAACAAAATCCAGCCCCTTTGCAGCGATTGCCAAGTCTGCGCGGTCTTTCTTGCGGCTTTGCGCCATGGCGTCAATTCGTCCCGTACGCAGAACCCAAGATATTTGATATTATGCTCGAAAAAACCGAACATCCGTGAAACAAATTCTCGCATTGTTGGTTCCGGTCCCTACAGCTTTTTTTGCACCGTTCGGCGGGACGGTGAGGGGGCGGCGGGGGCTTGCTTAATAGGCGGCATCATACCATCCTCACGCGCCGGCCGAAATCCGGAACGCCCAGAGGGCAGGGAGACGATCTGACGATGTCGCTTGGACAACAACTGCACCCCCATCTTCCCTTTTTGCGCCGTTATGCTCGCGCGTTGACCGGCAGTCAGGCGCATGGCGATGCATATGTGCGTGCCACGTTGGAGGCCATCGTGGCGGCTCCGGAGGAGTTCCCGCGCGAGGTGGATCCACGTCTCGGCCTCTACAAGACCTTTCATGCGATCTGGTCATCCTCGCATCTCGAGGATACGCCTTCGATTGGCGGCGGCGGTCAGGAAGCGATCGCTCAGGCGCGGCTTGCCAGGCTGACGCCGCTGCCCCGCCAGGCGCTGCTGCTCACCGCGCTGGAAGGCTTCACGGTCGATGACGTAAGCTATCTCATCAGCCTCGAACCCGATGAAGTGGAAGGGCTTGTCGAGGAGGCGCTCAGCGAGATCGAGGCGCAGACCCGTGCCAAGGTCCTGATCATTGAGGACGAGCCGATCATCGCCATGGACATCGAGACGATCGTGCGTGACCTTGGTCATGAGGTGACCGCCATAGCCGTCACCCGCGAGGATGCGGTGCGGGAAGCGATGGCGGATCGACCTGGCCTGGTGCTCGCCGACATCCAGCTGGCGGACGACAGCAGCGGCATCGATGCCGTGAAGGACATCCTCACCGAGTTCTCCGTACCCGTGATCTTCATCACCGCCTTTCCGGAGCGGCTGCTGACCGGGGAGCGGCCGGAGCCGACCTTCCTCATCACCAAGCCGTTCCAGCGGTCGACGGTAAAGGCGGCGATTTCCCAGGCACTGTTCTTCGATGAGGCAACGGCGCCGGTCTGATCGTCCAAAGGTCTGACGGTAAGGAACTCCGGCGTACGCATCCGCGTTAATGATGCGTAACGACCGGGAGAGACGGGCCATGGCCGAACAGGAACAGCATGTCACCACCGATGAAGCCCGCGCTGGCTCCACGCCGCATATCATGCGGTATGTACTGGCGATCTCCCTCGCATTGGCGGTGGTCGCGATGCTTCTCGTTCTATGGCTCTGAACGGGCAGGCAGCAGGCATGAGCCGGTGAGGATTTCGGGGATAGGATGCGGGCGCTTTTATGGCTTTGACGACGTCGGTTCATGCAGCGAGAACGACAGCCGGCATGGGGGTTGTTGGCATGGATGAAGATATAGCGAACGCTTCGGAAAAGGCGGAGGAGCGGGCAAGTCTGTCGGACACCGACTTCAAGCGGGAGCTGGCTGCCGTGATCCCGCATCTGCGTGCCTTCGGACGATCGCTTTCGGGAAACCGCGATGTGGCGGACGATCTGGTGCAGGAAACGCTGCTGAAAGCATGGGCGGCGAGGACTCGTTTCCAGGCCGGCACCAACATGCGTGCCTGGACCTTCATCATCCTGCGCAACCACTATCTCTCCCAGATGCGGCGCTCTCGCTTTCGCGGCGATTGGGATGATCTCGCGGCGGACCGGCTGCTCGCCGCACCTGCGGGGCAGGACAAGCATGTCGAGCTCAGCGACATGCAACGCGCGTTGCTGCAACTGCCGCAGCCTCAGCGCGAAGCCTTGATCCTGGTTGGCGCTGGCGGTTTCGCCTATGAAGAAGCGGCAGAGATTTGCGGCGTCGCGGTCGGCACCATCAAGAGCCGCGTAGCACGGGGACGCGCAGCGCTGGAGCAAATTCTGGAAAATGGCGATTTGCCTTCTCGTCGCAGTCATGAAACGACAGACGCTGCGGTGATGGACGAGATTATGGACGACGTGGACCGTCTGAGCCGTGGCCGCGAGGTTACCGGGACGAGCGGGGCCGACGAAGAGGATTGACGTTCGGAACGGCAGATGCTTCCCGTTCGTTGAGCGGGGGGAGGAATGTGCCATGGGAACGCCTAGAAGGCCTTTGCCTGAAGATTGTCTGGCCAGGCAGGGTCGGCGTCGAGGATTGGTTTTTACGTTGATCGCCGTAGCTCTGCTGTTGGCGATCGCCTTTTTCTACCTCACGCACCATCGACGGGACGACCGAGCCGCGGATGATCTGACGCAAGCTGCAAGTTCCGCCGACAATGCGGTGATTTCCATCAGCGATGCCGCGAAGAACGCCGCGGATACCATGCGCAAGGACAGGAAGGAGCCGTAGGGCCAGACAGCGCTCTGCCGTAATCCGGGTGACGGTTTTCTTTCCGGTTCGCATCTTCTAAGCGGGGATCATGATCCCACCTGCGGGCGCGACGCGCTTTGCGCGGGTTCGCGCATATCTGGAATCGGTCCATATTCCACCGGGCCCCGCGGCCTGGGCCTTCGAGTTCCTGCTCTTCGGCTTCAAGCAGGGCTGGGCCTGCCTGTTCGGTGGCTTGATGCTGGCGCTGCTGCTTGGCACGCACCTCTTCTACCCGGCGGACGCGCCGCTGCATCGTTATGATTTTCTGACCCTGGCCGCCATTGCAATCCAGGCGGCGATGCTCGCTTTCCGACTCGAAACTGTGCGTGAAGCGGTGGTGATCTGTGCCTTCCACGTCATTGGAACCGTCATGGAACTGTTCAAGACGCACGCCGGATCATGGATCTATCCCGAGGCAAGCCTGCTGCATATAGGATCGGTGCCGCTCTTTTCCGGATTCATGTACGCGGCCGTCGGCAGCTATATCGCGCGGGTGTGGCGCATCTTTGAATTTCGTTTCACGGTCTATCCCTCGGTCCGGGCGACCGTGCTGCTGGCGGCGGCGATCTACGTCAATTTCTTCGCGCATCACTGGCTACCGGATATGCGGCTTGCGCTGTTCGCCGCCGCGATTTTGCTGTTCGGGCGCACGTGGATCCTGTTCAAACCCTGGCGGGAGACGCGGCGCATGCCGCTGCTGCTGGGCTTCTTCCTGGTGGCGCTGTTCATCTGGTTTGCGGAGAATATCGGTACCTTCGCAAATGCGTGGACTTATCCGGATCAGCGGCACGGATGGCAGATGGTGGGCTTCGCCAAGTTGGGAAGCTGGTACCTGCTGATGATCATCTCCTTCGTGCTGGTGTCCGTCGTGCACGGCGTTGACCGCGATCCGGCCGGCTCTCCGGACTCTGAGCCCCTCAGATCAGATAGCCCACCTCGTACAAGCCCCAGCGGCGTCCCTCGAAGACGAGGGGAACAAAGACGCTGCGCAGCGCGCGATACCGACCTTCCCCCAGGTCCTGCCGATAGGTGTAGAGAAAGAAGTCGCTTTCCCCGTCCAGGGCGCGTCGCGTCTGCGCATCCATGAATATCTGGCGGTTGCGGGCATGCTCCATGTTCCAGAGCGGCTCACCCGGGCGCTGCGGATGGCTGCGCGCGCTGATATGGGTCGGCAGATAGCCGTTGATGTCGATCAGGCAGCAGCCGACGATGGCGGCATCCTCCGCCGTTCGCCGGTCGAGCAACGGGCGCAGCCATGCATCGGCAAAGGCGGTGAAGCCATTCTCATATTGCGCGGGGTCGGAACCGGCTATGGGGCGGTAGGCGGTATCGAACAGGGCGCCGGCGTGGAGATCGCCGCGGGCAAGCGCGCCCTCCACGATCGCGCTCACCTCGTCGGCGCCATCCTCGGCAAGCGCGATGTAGCGGCTGTTGCGGGTGCGCTGCCCGCCATGGGCGGAACGGTCGAGCATGTCGTTCGCCATGCCCTCCAGCTTTTCGAGCTGGATGCGGGCGGCGTCCACGCGGGCGGCGCTTTCGGCTGCGCGGTTGCCGAACAGGCTGAGGCCATTGCGCAGCGCTGCCACGTCGCCTTCCGCCTGCCCGGTGCAGGCGACGATGCTTTCGGAGCGCTCGCCGAACTGGGTTACGAGACCGGCAATATCAGTCAGCGCCGCGCGCAGCGTGTCGATCCGGTCGCCGACCGCACGTCCGCGGTCGATATTGGCCTCCACCCCGCCGATCAGTCGCCGGGCGTCGCGATCGAGCCTGCCGAGCTGGTCGCCCACGGACGACGCGGATTCTCCGGCCTGTTCGGCCAAGCGGCGAATCTCGTCCGCGACGACGGCAAAACCCTGTGTCGCCTCGCCGCCACGCGCCGCCTCGATCGCGGCATTGATGCCCAGCAGGCGCGTCTGGCGAGCGATAGCGCCCAACTGGCCGGAAATGTCACCGACCGTCTCGATAACGGAAAGGAACTCGCGAAGGTCGCCCTCCAGGCCGGTAACCTGCTCCACAAGGCCGGCGATCTGCTCCAGCGACAGGCCGATCGTGTCGTGTCCGTCTGCGACGATGCGCCCAGCGCGACGAGCGGTCAGGCTGAGCTCTCGCGCCGCCGTCACGCTCTCGCTCTGGCTGGTGACCAGCGTCTCCATATTGGATTGCAGATCCGAGAGGCGCTGGGAGTCATTCTGGATGCGTCGGTTGAGGCGCGCCAGAAAGCCGGCAGTTTCGCTGCATTGCAGCGCAATGTCACCGGACCGCTCCCCAAGATCGGTCAGCAAGTCATGATTTTCCAAAGCTGGATGCCCCCAGATCCTGGAGTGGATAGTGCGGAATTAACCATGCAATGCAACAATTAAGATTTCGCAGCTGTCACAAACCGCGTGCTTGCATCGCGCCCGGCGCTGGCCGACAAGACTGTCCATGCTTCTGAACTTCCTCGACGCGCTGCGCGCTGCGGGCATTCCCGTCGGCATCAAGGAGCATCTGTTGCTCATCGAAGCATTGGAGAGCGACGTCATTACTCGACGGCCGGAGGAATTCTATTATCTGGCTCGTGCCACCTATGTGAAGGACGAGGGGCTGATCGATCGCTTCGATCAGGTGTTCGCCCGGGTTTTCAAGGGCGTGCTGGGCCAGGAGGGACTGGAAGCGGAAATTCCCGACGAATGGCTGCGCCTGGTCGCGGAGAAATATCTGACGCCTGAAGAAAGGGCGCGGATCAAGTCGCTAGGCGACTGGGACGAGATCATCGAGACGCTGAAGAAGCGGCTGGAGGAGCAGCAGGGCCGCCACGAAGGGGGGAGCAAGTGGATCGGCACCGGTGGCACATCGCCCTTCGGCCATGGTGGCTATAATCCCGAGGGAGTGCGGATCGGCGGGGAGAGCCGGCACCAGCGCGCGATCAAGGTGTGGGAAAAACGCGAGTTCCAGAATCTCGACAATGCGCGGGCGCTGGGTACGCGCAACATCAAGGTGGCGCTGCGGCGGCTGCGCCGCTTCGCGCGGCAGGGTGCTGCGGACGAGCTGGATCTGGACGAGACGATCCAGGGCACGGCGCGACAGGGCTGGCTCGATATCCGGATGCGACCCGAGCGGCACAATGCGGTGAAGCTGCTGCTGTTCCTGGATGTGGGCGGCTCCATGGACCCGTTCATCCAGCTGTGCGAGGAACTGTTCTCAGCCGCCACGGCCGAGTTCAAGAACTTGGAATTCTTCTATTTCCACAACTGCCTGTACGAAGGTGTGTGGAAGGACAACCGCCGCCGCTTCTCGGAACGGATACCCACCTGGGATATCCTGCACAAATATGGTCACGATTATAAGGTGATCTTCGTCGGCGATGCGGCGATGAGCCCCTATGAGATCAGCCATCCGGGCGGCTCTGTCGAGCATATGAACGAGGAATCCGGAGCGATATGGCTGCAGCGGGTGACCAGCACCTATCCGGCGACAGTGTGGCTGAACCCCGTGGCGGAGGCGTACTGGAGCTACAGCCAGTCGACTCAGGTCATCCGGCAGCTGATGAACGAGCGCATGTATCCCCTTACCATCGAGGGGATAGATGCGGCCATGCGAGAACTGACGCGCAAGCGCTGAGCAGTTGTTCTGCGTAATTTCGGGAAATATTGTGCTATATTTATGTAATAATATTACGAGTTATAGACATTATATTCCAATGAGGCGGAAGGCGGATGAGCGATTCAACTGACCGCCTCGCTCTACGCCTTGCCCCCGCACCCAGCGCCGTCATCCCTGACCAAGCGAAATTCCATCTATCCGCTTGGCCCGTTCCTGCAGCCATGGTTTAAGCGCCGCATGACCATCCTCCGTTGCGCCCGTGCGTTGCTCCTCGCCGGCTTGTTCGCCTCTTCCTCATTGTCCGCCCAGTCCGTGCCGGAACCGGTCGACGCCGTCGATCCCTTCATCGGCACGGGCGGGCAAGGCCACACATTTCCGGGCGCCGTCGCGCCCTTCGGCATGGTGCAGCTCTCGCCCGACAGCCATGTCGGCGCGGCGCGGCAGACCTATGACTGGGCGTCGGGATACCGGCACGAGGATCCCACTATCCTGGGCTTTTCCCACACGCATTTTTCAGGTGCGGGGCATAGCGACCTGGGCGATTTCCTGGTGATGCCGGCCAGCGGCGATGTGGTGCCGCTGGAAGCCGGGGCGACGGACAAGCCTGGCAGCGGCTATCGCTCTCGCAAGGCGGACGAGGTGGCGACCCCCGGCTATTACGCGGTCACGCTGACCGATCCGGGTGTGCGGGCGGAGCTGACGGCTGGCACGCGGGTGGGCGTACACCGCTACGCCTTTCCCGCAGGCAAGGCGGCTCATCTGGTGCTGGACCTGCGCTCGATCATCTATGATTATCCCGGCAAGATCCTGTGGTCGTCCATCCGCTTGAGGCCCGACGGCGTGATCACGGGCATGCGCGAAGTGCGCGGCTGGGCGGCGCCGCGCCGCATCTTCTTCGCGATGCGCTTTTCGGCGCCGCCGACGGGCCACCGCTTTGTGAGCACCGAGGAGAACATCCTCTACAAGGGGTTCAAGGGGCCGGGTCGCGGACCGGAAACGCTGGATTCCCTGTCGGGCCGCGCGATCGTCGCGCAGCTCGACTTCGGGACTCTTGCCAAGCCGCTGGAGGTGAAGGTCGCGCTTTCCGGCGTGGACGAAAATGGAGCGCTTGCCAATTTGGCGGCCGAAGCCGGAGATTTCGACGCGATCCGGGCGAAGACTCGCTCTGCGTGGGCCGATGCGCTCGGCGCGGTGAGGATCGATGCGCCGGCGCCGATGCGGACCAACGTCTACACCGCGCTCTATCACAGCCTGATGGCGCCAAGTATATGGAGCGACGCCGACGGGCGCTGGCGCGGGCCGGACGACCAGGTGCATGAAGGCAAAGACTTCACCTTCCATTCCACCTTCTCGTTGTGGGATACGTTTCGCGCCGAGCATCCGCTGCTGACGCTGATCCAGTCTCCGCAGAAGAATGCCGACTTCGTGAACTCGCTGATCGCCAGCCAGCAGACCAGCCCTTTCAATATCCTCCCGGTCTGGCAGTTCGCGGGCAAGGAGACCTGGACGATGATCGGCTATCATGCCGTTCCGGTGATCGCCGATGCGTGCCTGAAAGGGATCGCCGGGATCGATTGCCGCGCTGCGCTGAAAGCCATGGTGGCGAGCGCGGACTACGGCCCCTATGGCGGGCTGTCCGACTATATGAAGCTGGGTTATGTCCCGATCGACCGGGAACCGGAGGCGGCATCCAAGACGGTCGAATATGCCTATGACGACTGGACCATCGCGCGCCTTGCCCGCAAGCTGGGTGACGTCGCCATCGCCGAGCGATTCGAGAAGCGCGCCGCCAACTGGCGCAACAGCTTCGATCCTAAGAGCGGTTTCCTGCGTGCGCGCAAGGCGGACGGGACTTTCCGTACGCCCTTCGATCCGACCGCGATCAACTATGGTAGCGACTATACCGAGGGCAATGCCTGGCAATATAGCTGGTTCATGCCGCACGATCAGGGCGGCCTGTTCCGCCTGCTGGGCGGCGATGCGAAGGCCGTGGCGAAGCTCGACGCCATGTTCGACTTCGACAACAGCAAGATAGACTACAGCCATGCCGAGGACATTGCGGGCCTGATCGGGCAATATATCCATGGCAACGAGCCGAGCCACCATGTCGCCTATCTATACGATTATGCCGGCCAGCCCTGGCGCACGCAGGAAAGGCTGAAGCAGATCGTCGACAGCCAGTACAAGCCGACCGTCGACGGGCTGGCGGGCAATGACGATCTGGGGCAGATGTCCGCCTGGCTGGTGTTCACGGCGCTGGGTTTCTACCCCGTGGCGCCGGGCAGCGGTGAATATGTGATCGGACGGCCCTTTGTCGATCGCGCGGAGATAGTCCTTCCTTCGGGCAGGCGCTTCATCATGATCGCCGAGGGGTTGTCCGAGGAGAACCGCTATATCGGCAAGGTGACGCTGAACGGACGTCCGCTGAATCGCAGCTATATCCGCGACGAGGAAATCCGCATGGGTGGCGAATTGCGCTTCATCATGCAGCCGGCGCCGAACAAGGGATGGGCGACGGACACCAAGACGCGGCCCTATTCGATGACGGGATACGGGCGGTAGGGACGGTCGTCCGGCAGCGGCGTACCTCGCTACCGTCGCCCTTCCTCCAGTACCTCGGGCCGCCTGGGGGATTCAGCCATCGACCATCCAGCGCATTTCCCTGGCTGCCGGGAAGTGCAGTACAACCCAAGGTCTGTCGCGGACCGCCCCGCCGAAGCTTCATTCGCCCATTCAGATTTTCTTTGCCATTTTCGGGCATGGTGCGGGCACTGTCGGAATGGCTTACACCCGGTCGTAAGACTTTCCGATCCATGGTCGCCGTCCGGCAGGCCAGTGGGATGGGCGCTGCGCATGATAAGGCTGTTTAAACATTATGTCCCGCATGCCGTGCTGCTGCTCGGTTTGCTTGATTTCGTGCTGCTGCTCTGCGCGGCTGAGGGTGGCTGGATTCTGCGCGCGCGACAGATCGGCATGGATGTTGACCATGTGCTGACTCGCCTGCCGCCGCTGTTGACCTTCGCCATCGCCATCCAGACCGGCATGATCGCGGTTGGCGTGTATGGAACCGAAGCGCTGCAGTCGATCCGTTTCGCCTTCGCACGGTTGCTGGTTGCCATCTCGCTCGGAGTCATTTTCCTCTCCGTCCTTTACTTCCTGCTGCCCGGCATCACGCTTTGGCGGTCCAATTCGCTCTACGCCATGATGCTTGCTTTGACCCTGCTGCTGGCGGTTCGGTTGTTGCTCGGCTCGATGCTGGGCGGCGAGGCGTTCAAGCGACGGTTGGTGGTGCTGGGGGCTGGCGACCGCGCCAGTCGCATCCGGCAGATCGAGCAGCGCAAGGGATCCGGCTTCCTCGTCGTCAACTATATCGCGATGAATGACGGCCCCCAGGTCATCGAGGACGCGATCAACCGCAATGCCATCTACAATCTGGCCGACTTCGTCGTACGCATGGGGGCGAGCGAGGTGGTTCTGGCGCTGGAAGAGCGGCGCAACGCACTGCCATTGCAGGACCTGCTGCGGATCAAGACCACAGGTGTCCATGTCAACGAGATATCCACCTTCCTGGAGCGTGAGACGGGGCGCGTCGACCTGGACAGCGTCAATCCCAGCTGGCTGATCTTTTCCGACGGCTTTTCCGCTGGTCGGCGCCTGTCGAGCATGGCCAAGCGGTTGTTCGACATCGTTGCCAGCCTGATCCTTCTCGTGCTGACCAGTCCGGTCATCCTGATCGGCGCGATCCTGGTGAAGCTGGACAGCAAGGGGCCTGCTTTCTACCGGCAGGAGCGCGTCGGGCTTTACGGCCAGGAATTCTGGATCGTGAAGCTGCGGACCATGCGGCAGGATGCCGAAGTCGCGGGGCAAGCAGTGTGGGCGGAGAAGGACGACCCGCGCATCACGCGGCTCGGCTACTGGCTGCGCAAGCTGCGCATCGACGAGTTGCCGCAAAGCTGGACGGTGCTGAAAGGCGAGATGAGTTTTGTCGGGCCCCGCCCGGAGCGGCGCCAGTTTGTCGAGGATCTGGAGCAGCATCTGCGCTATTATGCCGAAAGGCATATGGTGAAGCCGGGCATCACCGGCTGGGCGCAAATCAACTACCCCTACGGCGCGTCGATCGAGGATTCCCGCAACAAGCTGGAATACGACCTTTATTATGCCAAGAACTACACGCCCTTCCTGGACCTGCTGATCCTGATCCAGACGGTGCGGGTCATTCTGTGGCCCGATGGGGCGCGCTGAGGCGCGGGTCATGGACGCATTGCTGCAATTCGTCGGGGATTGGGGACATGCCCTCGCTGCCGTGCTGTTCGCGGCGCTGGGAATATTCCTACTGCGGCGCCGGGACGAAGCTGCCGAGCCGCGCCTGCTGGCTGTTGCGCTGCTGCTGACCTCCTGCTGGGCGCTCTACGTCTCTTTCGGCGGGGTGGACAAACCGCTGTCCGGCATTGCCGAAAGCATCCGGAATGCCGCATGGTTGCTGCTGATGTTCGTGATGCTCCGGCGCGGCCCGGTGCGGCCGGCTGACGCGATGGTTGCCGTGGCGGCGGTCTATGCCGCGGTCGCAGGCCTCATCCTGCTGCAGACTTTCACGGATCTGAGCTGGCGGCAGCTTTCGCCGTTCAGCGATCTGCACAGGGCACTGGTCACCTGCTCGCTGATCCTCCGGATGATGACCGCTATCGGCAGCCTTGTGCTGGTCCATCATCTCTATACCGCCTGGCCTTCACGCGAGCGGGGAAGGGTGGCGCTGCTCTTTGGTGCACTGGCGGCGATGTGGACCTATGACCTGATGCTCTACGCGCTCTGCTACATGGCGCCGCAACGGGTGCAGGAACTCTACGCCCTGCGCGGGCTGCTGATGGCACTGCTGGCGCCCGCAGTGGCGGTGGGCATGCGCAAGGACATGGCAGGGCGGCTGCAGCTTTCCCGCACGCTGACCTTCCAGTCGCTCTCGCTGGTCGCGGTGGCGCTCTACGTCATCGTGCTCACTGCGGGAGCAGTGCTCATGGATATCATCGCTGGGCCCTATGCCCGCGTGGTGGAGATCGGCGTGGTGTTCTTCACGGCGGTGACTGCACTGGTCGTGCTTCCTTCGCCGCAGTTGCGCGCCCTGTGGAAGGTGCAGGTCGCGAAGCATTTCTTCCAGCACCGCTATGACTATCGCACCGAATGGTTGCGTTTCGGCGAGACCATTGGCCGCGCGGGCGCTGATGCCCCACCGCTGGGCGAACGCGTCGCAAAGGCGGTGGCGGACATCACTGATTCCCCCGGCGCGTTGCTGCTGCTGCGCGATGAGGGGGGAGCCCTGTCGTTCGAGATGCAGTGGAACTGGACGGGACCGCTGCCTACGGGGGCCGTCGTGCCCGCGTCGGTCGCAGCGATCCTGGAGGCGAGCGGCTGGATCCTTGACATCGACAAGGCGAAACGCGGCGAGGCGAAGATCGAGGCGCCGGACTGGATGCGCGACGAACCGCGTGCTTGGGCACTGGTGCCGCTGGTTCATTTCGGCCGGTTGATCGGGGCGATCCTGCTTGCGCGGCCGCCGGTCGACCGGCGCCTCGATTGGGAAGACTTCGACATGCTGCGCGCGGCCGGGCGGCAGGCCGCAACCTATATCAGCGAGGCGCAGGGTCAGCAGGCGCTGGACGACGCACAGCGCTTCGACGAGTTCAATCGCCGCTTCGCCTTCATCATGCACGACGTCAAAAATCTGGTCAGCCAGCTGTCGCTGCTCGCCCGCAATGCCGAGCGCCATGCCGACAATCCGGAATTCCGCGCCGACATGGTGCTGACGTTGAAGGAGTCGGTCGGGCGGATGAACGAGATGCTCGCGCGCTTGTCGCAGCATAACAAGGCGCGCGCCGAGGAGCCCCGGCCTATGGACCTGCGCGCGGTGGCGGAGCGAGTGGCACAGGCGCGGTTGCGTCAACATGCCGTGCACGTCACGGGCGATGCTCCCGCTGCCATGGCGGACCCGGTGCGGGTCGAGCAGATCCTGATTCACCTGGTCCAGAACGCCATCGATGCCAGTGCGCCCGACAGCCCCGTCGAACTGCGCCTGTCGCGCGAAGCGGACGATGCGCTGGTCGAAGTGATCGACCGCGGCAGAGGCATGACTGCAGAATATATACGACGCGAGCTGTTCAAGCCCTTCTCTTCGAGCAAGGCAGGGGGCTTCGGTATCGGCGCGTTCGAGGCGCGGACGCTGGCCGAGGCGATGGGCGGCCGTATCGAGGTCGAAAGCAAGCCGGGCATGGGGAGCCGCTTCACGCTGCGCCTGGTGCCAGCGCCGGAGGGTGTGCTGAAGGAGAGACAGGGGAAGGCTGCCTGATGAGCGACACGCGACCCAAATTGCTGATCGTGGAGGACGATCCTGGCCTGCAGCGGCAGCTGCGCTGGGCCTATGAAGAATATCAGCTGTTCATCGCGGGCGATCGCGAGGAAGCAATCGAGATGCTGCGTGCCGAGGCACCCGACGTGGTGACCCTGGACCTTGGCCTGCCGCCCGATCCCGACGGAACCAGCGAGGGCTTCAAGACGCTGGCCGAGATATTGCGGATCAAGCCCGGTACCAAGGTTATCGTGGCATCGGGCCATGGTGCGCGGGAAAGCGCGCTCAACGCCATTTCGGGCGGTGCCTATGATTTCTACCAGAAGCCGGTTGATATCGACGAACTGGGATTGATCGTGCGCCGCGCGTTTCACGTCCACGCGCTGGAGAGGGAGAATGCGCGGCTCGCGGAGACGGCGCCCGAGGAAGGGAGAGTGCTTGGCCGTCTCATCACCGCCGCACCCGAGATGATGAAGGTCGCGCGGACCATCGAGCGGGTGGCGAGCGCGGACGTGTCGGTGCTGCTGCTGGGCGCGAGCGGAACGGGTAAGGAACTGCTGGCGCAGGGGTTGCATGACGCCAGCCCGCGCCGGGGTGACGCCTTCGTCGCGATCAACTGCGCCGCTATCCCGGAGACGCTGCTGGAATCCGAACTGTTCGGGCATGAGAAGGGTGCCTTCACCGGTGCGGTCAAGACCACGCCCGGCAAGATCGAGCTGGCACAGGGCGGCACGCTGTTCCTGGACGAGGTGGGAGACATACCGTTGGCGCTGCAGGTCAAGCTGCTGCGCTTCCTGCAGAACCGCGTGATCGAGCGAGTAGGCGGGCGCCAACCGATCCCGGTCGACACCCGGATCGTCTGCGCGACGCATCAGGATCTGGAGGCGATGATCGCAGGGGGCACCTTCCGCGAGGATCTCTACTATCGCCTGGCTGAAATCGTCGTGCGTATCCCGGCCCTCAAGGAGCGGCCCGGCGATCCGGCACTGCTGGCGCGGCATTTCCTCCACCGCTTCGCCAAGGAGATGAACCCGCAGGTAAAGGGGCTGGCGCCGGACGCGCTCGCAGCGCTCGACGCCTGGGTCTGGCCGGGCAATGTCCGAGAGCTAGAGAACCGTATGAAGAGGGCGGTCATCATGGCGGACGGCAGGCTTGTCACGGCAGCTGACCTCGATCTGGACGGCGAGCGGGCAGAGGGTGCCGAGGTGGTGAACCTGAAGGCGGCGCGTGAGATGGCGGACCGCCGCGCGATCCGCCGCGCCATCGCCCGCACCGATGGCAATATTTCCGGTGCGGCCAAGATATTGGGGATCAGCCGGCCGACACTGTACGACCTGCTCAAGCAGTATCAGATGCAGGGTCAGGGGTGAGCAGGGGGCGCCTGATCCTTCTCGCTGCGGTGGCGCTGCTGCTGCTTGGCGGAGCCGCCGTCTGGCAAAGGCTTGCGGCCGAGCGCGATGGCAGCGCGCCGCTGGAGCGCGGCACCGCGGCGCTGATGAAGGGGGACATGCGCACGGCGCGCGTGGAACTGATGAACGCGATCAAGGTCGACCCTCGATCGGTCGCGGCGCGAATGGCACAGGCGCGCGTGTTGGTGGCGCTGGGCGACGGAGCGGGCGCGCAGGCGGAACTGGTGCGGGTACGGCAGCTCGGCGGCAGAATCGGGAAGACCCGGGCACCGATGGCGCAGGCGCTGCTGTTGCAGGGTGACGCTGATGCGGCGCTCAGGGAGCTGCGGGCCGGTGACATCCCTGCCGAAGACGCCGCTTTGGCTGAACGGGTCGAAGGAGAGGCGAGCGCCGCGAAAGGCGATATGGCGGCGGCGGTAGCAGCCTTTGACGGCGCACTGAGGTTGGCGCCGCGGGACCCCGCCACCTGGATTGCGGCGGGCCGGTTCCGGCTAGCCATCGGTGATCAGGCTGGGGCGATCGGCGCTGCGGACGGCGCCGTCGCGATCGATCCCAACAATGCGCGGGCGCTCACTCTGAGAGGCGAACTGACGCGAGATCAATATGGGTTGAAGGCCGCCTTGCCGTGGTTCGAACGTGCACTGGCTGCAAGCCCTGACGACATGTCGGCTTTGACGGCCTATGCCGCTACTCTGGCGGAGTTGGGAGAGGCAAGCCGGATGCTGAGTGTCACTCGCCGCATCCTGGCGCTGGACCCCGGCAATGCGCGCGCATGGATGATGCAGGCGGTGATGGCTGCGCGGGCGGGCCGGGACGATCTGGCCCGCGCACTGCTGGACCGTACGCAGGGCCGGCTGGATGGCGAGCCGGCGACCATGCTGTTACGCGGCGTGCTGCAGCTGGAGGAAGGCAATGCCGTGCTGGCGGTCGAGGCGCTGGCGCCGCTGGTGGCGCAGCAGCCGGAAAACCGCGCCGCGCGGGTGCTGCTCGGCAGGGCTTATCTTGCCGGGGGTGATTATGGTGCGGCGGCGGCAGCGCTGGCGCCGCTGGTGGCGCAGCGTGATGCAGACCCCTATGTGCTGACGCTTGCCGCCCGCGTGCAGGAGCAGTTGGGCAATCGGCGCATGGCCCAGGACATGCTGGCGCGTGCCGCCTGGCCGCAACGTCCTGCCACCGACATATTCGCCAGCGCGCAGGATGCCGGTCTTGCAGCAGGCGCGCCTCCCCCGAGCTTTGCGACGGCATGGGACAATATTCCCTACATCCGCGCCATGCTGCGAAGTGGCCGTGCCAGCGAGGCAGTAGACCGGGCAGCTCTGGTGGCGCGGGCCAACCCTGGCGCGCCGGCGGCGCAGATCGTGCTAGGCGACGCACTGGATGCCGCGGGGCGATTTACCGAAGCGACAGAAGCTTATGAGCAGGCTGCCAATATTCGCTTTGGCCGCGACGTGGCGCTGCGGCTGGCCGCTGCTTGGGGCAAGGCCGGTAATCCGGCGCGCGGAGTGCGGGTGATGCGTCTCTATCTCGCGCAGAATCCCAATGATATTGTGGCGCAACGGCTGGCCGCGGCTGTCGCGATGCAGGCGCAGGACTGGCGCGGCGCGTTGCGTCTGCTGAAAGCCATAGAGGCGCAGATAGGCGGGCAGGATGCGTTGCTGATGACCGATCTGGCCCGCGCCTCCCTTGAGACGGGAGACGGGGCGGCTGCGCGGGCCTATGCAGCCCACGCCTATCGGCTGCTGCCCATGAGTCCCGCCACCGCCGATATCTTCGGATGGACTCTGCTCCGCACGGGGAGGAGGAATCAACAGGCCATAGATTTGCTGGAAAAGGCGGCGGCATTGGCGCCCGGACATCCGACTCTGCAACTCCATCTCGGCCAAGCCTATGCCGCGATGGGACGGCGCGGCGAAGCGAAGCTGGCGCTCGCTCGCGCTGCTGCCGTGCCAGGTTTCGCGGAACAACGGCAGGCGCGGGAGGCGCTGGCGGCTTTGTGAGATACCGGCCCCGCCGCCATGTGACGGCGGGCCGGCATTCCTGCGTCAGGCTCGCAGGTCGAAGCGATCGGCGTTCATCACCTTCGTCCAGGCCGCGATGAAATCGGCCACGAACTTTTCGGCCGCGTCCGCCGATGCGTAGACTTCCGACAACGCACGCAGCTGCGAATTGGAACCGAACACAAGGTCCGTGCGCGTAGCCGTCCATTTTTGCTCGCCGGTGGAGCGGTCGCTGCCGACGAAGACCTCGTCGGCATCATCATCCACCTGCTTCCACGCCGTGCCCATGTCGAGCAGATTGACGAAGAAGTCGTTGGAAAGCTGCCCCGGGCGGTCGGTGAACACGCCGCGTGGCGATCCGCCATGATTGGCGCCCAGCACCCGCAGGCCGCCGACAAGCACCGTCATCTCCGGTGCGCTGAGACCCAGCAGTTGGGCGCGGTCCACCAGCAACTCCTCCGTCGGCACGTTGAAGCGGACCTGGAGATAGTTGCGGAAACCGTCCGCCTTGGGCTCCAGCGGCTCGAAGCTGTGGGCGTCGGTCTGCTCCTCGCTCGCGTCGCCGCGACCGGAGGAGAAGGGGATGCTCACCTCGTGACCGGCCGCCCTGGCCGCCTGCTCGATGCCGACATTCCCGCCGAGCACGATCAGGTCCGCAATGCTGACATCGTCTTCGAAGCTGGCTTGGATGCCTTCATAGACCGCCAGCACGCGGGCAAGCTCAGCGGGCTCATTCACATCCCAGTCCTTCTGCGGCGCCAGGCGGATGCGGGCGCCGTTGGCGCCGCCGCGCTTATCCGATCCGCGGAAAGTCGCGGCGGAAGCCCAGGCTGTCTTGACCAACTGTCCGATGCTGAGCCCGGACGCAGCGATCCTGCTCTTGAGTGCGGCGACATCCGCTTCGCTCAGCACCGGACCCGGCGGGACGGGATCCTGCCAGATCAGATCCTCGGCAGGGACATCGGGGCCAAGATAGCGCACCTTCGGCCCCATGTCGCGGTGTGTCAGCTTGAACCAGGCGCGGGCGAAGGCGTCGGCGAACTGGTCGGGATTGGCGTAGAAGCGCTCGGCAATCTCCCGATATTTGGGATCGACCTTGAACGCCATGTCGGCGGTCGTCATCATCGTCGGCACGCGCTTGCCAGGGCTGTGCGCTCCGGGCGCCATGTCTTCCGGCTTTTGGTCCTTGGGCTGCCACTGCCAGGCGCCCGCCGGGCTTTTCACCAGCTCATAATCATAATCGAGCAGCATGCGGAAATAGTTCATGGACCATTGGATCGGGGTGGGTGTCCATGGTCCTTCCAGACCGCTGGTGATGGTATCATCCCCGATGCCGCTTTCATGCCCACTTTGCCAGCCGAGGCCCTGTTGCGCGATGTCGGCGCCCTCCGGCTCTGCGCCGACCTTGGAAGCGTCGCCTGCTCCGTGGCACTTGCCGAAGGTATGGCCGCCCGCGGTCAGGGCCAGCGTCTCCTCATCGTTCATCGCCATGCGGGCGAAGGTTTCACGGATGTCGCGGGCCGATTGCACCGGGTCGGGCACGCCGCCCGGGCCTTCGGGATTGACGTAGATGAGGCCCATCTGGATCGCGGCCAGTGGGCTTTCCAGCACCATTTCCTTGTCGGGCTGGATGCGTGTCTCATTCCCCTCCTGTCCGACCCAGAACTCTTCGGTGCCCCAGTAGATGTCCTTCTCCGGTTCGAAGACGTCCGCACGGCCCCCGCCAAAGCCGAACACCGGCCCGCCCATCGATTCGATTGCGACATTCCCGGCAAGGATCAGCAGGTCTGCCCAACTGAGCTTGCGGCCATATTTCTGCTTGATCGGCCAGAGAAGCCGGCGCGCCTTGTCCAGGTTGGCGTTGTCGGGCCAGCTGTTGAGCGGCGCAAAGCGCTGCGTGCCCGAAGAGGCACCGCCGCGACCGTCTCCAGTGCGGTAGGTGCCGGCCGAATGCCAGGCCATGCGGATGAAGAAGGGGCCATAGTGGCCGTAGTCGGCGGGCCACCAAGGCTGACTGTCGGTCATCAGCGCGGTCAGGTCGCGCTTTACCGCTGCGAGGTCCAGCGTCTTGAACTCGGCGTCATAATCGAAATCGTCGCCCATCGGATCGCCGCTCAGCCCATTCTGGTGCAGGATGTCCAGCGACAGCTGGTTGGGCCACCAGTCGCGGTTGGTCCGCCCCAGCAGCGATCGCATTGCCAGAGGCTGTTTGGCGGGATCGTTCAGCGGGCTGCCACTCGTTTTCGCATCCATTTCTCGACTCCTCTCAGACCAAAGTAGGGGAAGGATAAACCCCGGTCTGGCGCCGGAGAAATGATCTTCGTCGGTCAAGTAGAATTGGAAAATCGATCAGCGGTGGGCAATCTGAAACGGAAAAAAGGCGCGGATGACCCGCGCCTCCCCATCAAATCCGGTGTTTTTTAGTAAGTCAGCGAGCCTTTGCGCTTGCCGTCCGGAGCGTCACGGTGCCGTTGGCGGCGTGGTCCGCTATGGCTCCGGCCTGGGCGGTCTGCGGGTCCTTGCCTTCCAGGATCGCCGCGATCTGGCGGGCGCTCGGTATCTTGTCATAAAGGCCGTAAAGGTCGGTCTGCCCGACCGAATGGATCGACAGACGATAGCCACCCTTCCCGGCAGGATCCACCGCGAGCAGGGTGCCCGCGTCGTCCACCGGCACCAGAATCGCACCGCCCTGCACGCCTGCCTGCTGCAGCATGTCGTAATGCCCTTCGGCGGTTTCCACGGCGCCCCGAACGCACAACCGTCCTGCGCCGCCATGCGGCACCGACAGCGTGGCGGTTTCGGTGACAGGGGCCGCGCTCGTCAGCCGGGCATCGGCTCCGTCGGTCACTGGGCAGGGAGCAAATTCTGCCGGAGCGGCTGCATGCAACGACTGCGGATCGTCGAAGCGGAGCGCAGCCAGCATGCTGTCTAGTCCTGCCAGCACCTCCTTGCGCCGTTCGGAGGGACCGGTGACGCGTAGCTTCACCATCCAGCGTCCAGCGTGGACAAAGGCGGCGCCAGTCGTCAACGCTCCATCCGCGGCATCGTCATAGACCGCGCGGATCGCCGTGCCCTGTCGACCGCCCGCGGCCGCCCCGGCATAAGCGGTGCGGCGGGTCTTGGTGCCGAAACGCTCCATCACCGCCTTGTCGGTCATATAGGCCGCCAGCGCCGCATCGGCGTAGCTCGGCATATAAACGTAGAGCGTGGCCTGGATGGCCCCGTCTTCCGACAGATATTGGGCGTAATTGTCCACGCCCTTGCCGCCGTTCGACAGCTCGCCGCTTTTGGAGAGCGACAGGCCGGCGATCGTCTGCGGTAGGGCTATGCCGGCCGCGTTCGCGCGCAGGGCCGTGTCGGTCGGTGTCCAGGCTTCCACGTCCTGCGCCATCGCAGGCGCGGAAAAGGCCAGCAGGGCCGGCAGCAGGGGCAGGGCGAAACGCCGCATCGGTCATCCTCTCTCGATCAGACCGTCTTGTCGCGGCCTTGAACACAAGAGAACAGACTTACGGGCTTTCCCGCCGTGCGCAAGCGCCTTTCATCAGGCTGCGGGTGGAATCTGCCCCGGATAATGGGGCAGGTCGGGGTCGAAATGCGCCCAGCCCGGCGCCTCGTCCGTCCAGATGATCGCCTCGGGACCCTTCAAATCCGGATCATCGAGCGCGCCGGCACGGATGAAGGTCAAATGTTTGCGGGTTTCGGCGATGCTGAACAAGGGCGTTCCACATTTCGGACAGAAGCCGCGCTGCATCGGGGTACCGCTGTCGGCAACACTGGCATGCCAGCGGACCTCCCCGGTGGTCGAGACCTTGTCGGAGGGAAAGCAGACGTTCACCGTCGCGGTGCCGGCGCCCAGATACTGGCACAGCCGGCACCAGCATGCGCGGGCAGCCACCGGTTCGGCGTCGATCATGATGCGCACCTGCCCGCATAGGCATCCGGCTTCATGTGGCATATGGGCTCCTGGAGAAAGAGAGGCTGTTTGAGATCAATCTACCGTCCCTGCCGACGGTTCATGAAGGCCAGTCGTTCGAACATCATGATGTCCTGTTCGTTCTTCAGCAGCGCGCCATGAAGCGGCGGAATGGCCTTGGCAGGATCGCTGGCCTGCAGCGCGTCGAGCGGCATGTCTTCGTTCAGCAGCAACTTCAACCAATCAAGCAACTCGCTGGTCGAGGGCTTCTTCTTCAGGCCCGGCACCTCTCGGATGTCGTAGAAGATGTCCATTGCGCGGCTGACGAGAATTTTCTGGATGCGGGGGAAGTGGACGTCGATGATCGCCTGCATCGTCTCGCGATCCGGGAACCGGATGTAGTGAAAGAAGCAGCGACGCAGAAAGGCGTCGGGCAGTTCCTTTTCATTATTGGAAGTGATGATGACCACCGGCCGTTCCTTGGCTGCGATCGTTTCCCCGGTTTCGTAGACATGGAAGGCCATGCGGTCGAGTTCCTGCAACAGGTCGTTGGGGAACTCGATGTCTGCCTTATCGATCTCGTCGATCAGCAGAACCGGCAGGGTGGGAGAGGTGAACGCCTCCCACAGCTTGCCCTTGCGGATATAGTTGGAGATGTCGTGCACGCGCGGGTCGCCGAGCTGGCCGTCCCGAAGACGCGCCACCGCGTCATATTCATAGAGACCCTGGTGTGCCTTGGTCGTCGACTTGATGTTCCATTCGATCAGCGGAGCACCCATGGCTTTGGCGATCTCCTGGGCCAGCACAGTCTTGCCGGTGCCGGGCTCACCCTTCACCAGCAGCGGACGCCGCAGCAGCACGGCGGCGTTGACCGCGACCTTCAGATCATCCGTAGCAACATAATCCTGTGTGCCTTCAAAGCGCATCGGCTGGTTCGCTTTCCTTCAAGTCCTGCCGGACTAGGAAATGCGGCAAAAGGGCGCAATGTGTTTTCACGCCGTATTTTGGGCCCTGCGAATTAGCGCTGGCGCGTGCGGAGATTGGCGCGGGCCTGCAGCAGATCCCACAAGCCGCGATGCTGGGCGAGCAACTGGCGTGCGCCGAACTGGATGGCACGGGAAATTTGTTCGTCGCGGCCGATGGCGCGTGCGACCTCCAGCGTCGCAGCGCGATCCGGCAGGGTGCATGAATAGGGTTCGATGCCTGCGCGCACCGCCGCCATGTCGAGCACATGCCGCACAGCGCGCCAGTCGAGCACCAGCGCCATCGCCGCGCCCATTGCGCAGCCGCGCCGGTCGGACTGGGCGAGCATGTCAAGCGCGTGGCGCTGCTGGTTGACCACCGGTTCGCAATCCGCCTGACCGGTCGTGCTGGGCGCAGGCCCCACGGCAACCGTTACCTGGGTCAGATAGGCGCGCTCGCGCGCAAAGGCGTCGGCGGCGAGTATGAGCCATTCGCGCGCGGCGTTTTCGGCTGATCGCGTAGCGGCATGATCTATGATCCCCGGATGGCGGCCGTGCAGCAGGCAAAGATAATAGGCAGCGTCGGCCAGGTCGGAAAGGGATAGCAGGCCACCTGGCGTGGCGCTGATGCCCGCGCTCTGGGCATAGACGTGCGCGCCAGTGCCGTCGGCCGCAACCAGCGCTTCCAGAATTCGCGGAATATGGCCAAACTGATAGCGTGGTGCCGCTTCGCCCATCGTCAAACCCCTGTCTGCCGCGCGTCGCGGTTCGTCACGAACGATATCCTATGGCCAAGCGGGTAAACGGGGAGTTTACACCCGACGAAAAAGGGCGGCCGGAAGCCGCCCTTTCCACGTCGCGTGAGGAGCGCATTATTGATCGAGGAATGATCGCATCTTCCGGCTGCGGCTGGGATGCTTCAGCTTGCGCAGCGCCTTCGCCTCGATCTGGCGGATGCGTTCGCGGGTCACGCTGAACTGCTGGCCCACTTCCTCCAGCGTGTGGTCGGTGTTCATGCCGATGCCGAAACGCATGCGCAGCACGCGTTCCTCGCGCGGGGTGAGGCTCGCCAGGACGCGGGTGACCGTTTCCTTGAGGTTCGCCTGGATCGCGGCGTCCACCGGGATGATCGCGTTCTTGTCCTCGATGAAGTCGCCGAGGTGCGAATCCTCCTCGTCGCCGATCGGCGTTTCGAGCGAGATCGGCTCCTTGGCGATCTTCATCACCTTGCGCACCTTCTCGAGCGGCATGCTCAGGCGCTCGGCCATCTCCTCGGGCGTTGGCTCACGGCCCTGCTCGTGCAGGAACTGGCGGCTGGTGCGGACCAGCTTGTTGATCGTTTCGATCATATGGACCGGGATACGGATGGTCCGCGCCTGATCCGCGATCGAGCGGGTGATCGCCTGCCTGATCCACCAGGTCGCATAGGTGCTGAACTTGTAGCCGCGGCGATATTCGAACTTATCCACGGCCTTCATCAGGCCGATATTGCCTTCCTGGATCAGGTCCAGGAACTGCAGGCCGCGGTTTGTATATTTCTTCGCGATGGAGATGACCAAGCGCAGGTTCGCTTCGACCATTTCCTTCTTCGCGATGCGTGCTTCGCGTTCGCCCTTCTGCACCATGTTGACGATGCGGCGGAATTCGCTGAGCGACATGCCTGTCGCCTGGGCGATTTCGCTCACCTCGTTGCGGATGCGCTCGACCGCGCGCGCCTCTGCGGCAGCGAAGGCAGCCCACTTCTTGTCGAGGCCGCTCACCTTGTCGAGCCAGCCGTCGTCCAATTCATGGTTCACATAACGATCGAGGAAATCCTTGCGGCTCACCTTGTGACGCTCCGCCAGACGCAGCATCTGCCCGCCCAGCGCGGTCAGGCGGCGGTTGTAGGCGTAGAGCTGGTCGACCAGATATTCGATCTTCTGCTGGTGGAACTGGACGCTCTCGACCTCGGCAGTCAGGCTCTCGCGCAAGGCCTGGTAATCGTCCTCATCCTTTTCGCTCAAGGTCTCGCCATTGGCCATGGCGGCCATGCGCGCTTCCTGCGCCAGGGAGAAGGTACGGAAAATCTCAGTGATGGCGGCGAATTTTTCCAGCGCCATCGGCTTTAGGGTCTCTTCCATCTGGGCGAGGGACAGCGTGTTGTCTTCCTCGTCCTCTTCCTCCATCCGGCGGGCGCGGCGCTCGGTCAGACCATCCTCATCCTCGTCGGAATCGGCAGCCTCCTCTTCAGGCTCCTCCTCTTCCTTGAAGCTGGGGCCGGCGGTCTTCTCGCTGATCTCGCCGTCATCGTCCTCGGCGCCTTCCTCCAGGCTTTCCGGGGCAGGATCCTTGGAGAGCATCGCGTCGAGATCCAGGATCTCGCGCAGCTGCATCTCGCCATTGTTGAGCGCGGTCGACCATTCGATGATCGCGTTGAAGGTCGTGGGACTTTCGCACAGGCCCAGGATCATCGTGTCGCGACCTGCCTCGATGCGCTTGGCGATCGCGATCTCGCCCTCGCGGGAGAGAAGTTCGACGGCGCCCATCTCGCGCAGGTACATGCGCACAGGGTCGTCCGTGCGGTCGACGGTTTCCTTCTTCTTCTCGGTCACCGGCCGCGGCGAGCCATCTTCCTCTTCCATCGAGTCGGATGTATCGTCGTCGCTATCGTCGCGCTGGTCGTCGCCGTCCTCGCTGGCTTCCTCATTCTCGACGATATTGATGCCCATCTCGTTGAGGGCGGCGCTGATGTCCTCGATCTGGTCGGAGGACATCTCGCCCTGGGGCAGGGCGTCGTTCAACTCGTCATAGGTGATGTAGCCGCGTTTCTTCGCGCGGGCGATCAGCTTTTTGACCGACGCCTCGTTGAGGTCGAGCAGCGGCGCATCGCCGGTATCCGTATCCTCGCCCGCACCCTTGCCGTTCGCCTTCGTCGCCATCTATTCGCCTTAACTCCGTCGCCCCTATATAAGGCGATCCGATCAGATAATGTCCTCGGACTGGGCCAGTTCCGCCAGGCGGCGATCATGGTCCATCTTCAGCCGATGGGCCCGTTGCTGCTCGGCGAAGGTTTCCTCGGTGAGGTTGTCCTTCGCACGCCTGGTGGCTTCCGCCAGTGCCGTCTCTAGCTCCGGTCCCTGCGCCATCACCCGGATAGCCTCGTTAAGGTCGCGCAGGGCGCGATCCGAGTCGGCGGCTGTCCTGTGAGGGGTGAATGTGAACGTGTCGGCCCGGAGCATCCCCTTAGCCATATTATACACTTCACCTTGCCCCAATATGGTAAGGAGGCCATCGGTTTCAACTGTTTCTTTGCCGAAGGACGCGGCGATCATCGCTTCGAGCAACCGGGCGAGGTGCGGGTCTGCAATCCGCAGGCTGCAAAGCGCCTCGCGATGGATGACGATCTGCTCGGGATGGCGCAGCAGGCTGGCGAGAATGGCGCGCAGCAAGCGTTGCTCCATGCCGCTGGCGCCGATCGCGTGGGCCTCCTTCCCAACGGGTGGTAGGGGTGGTTTCCAGTTGCCGCGCCGGTCCCGCTGCCACCCCTGGCCTCTTTGATGGCGCGGGGAGGGCGAGGCGGCGGGACGGGCGAAGAACAGCGCGTCATAGCGCTCCCGAAAGGCCTGGACATAATGTGCCTTCACATCTGGGTGCTGGATTGCACCCGTGTGGGCAGCGAGCCGCTGCTTGAGCGCTGCTCGTTGCTCGGGCGTGTCGAGCGGCACGGTGTTCTGCTCATGCCGCCACAGCCGCTCGACCAGCGGCTCGGCTGCTGCCAACACCGCTTCCATGGCACCTGGCCCCTCGGCGCGGATCAGGTCGTCCGGATCCTGGCCCGTGGGGAGGGTGGCGAAACAGAGGCTCAGTCCAGGCCGCAGCAGGGGCAGGGCGCGTGCCGCGGCGCGGATCGCAGCCTTCTGTCCCGCCGTGTCGCCGTCAAAGCAGAGGATCGGCACGTCGGCCATCTTCCACAACCGCTCGATCTGATGTTCCGTGAGCGCCGTGCCGAGCGGCGCGACCGCTTCTGCGAAGCCCGCCTGCGCCAGGGCGATCACGTCCATATAGCCTTCGACCACGATGATGCGGCCGGCGCTCCTACTGGCAGGGGAGGCGCGGTCGATATTGTAGAGCGTGCGCCCCTTGTCGAACAACGGGGTGTCCGGCGAGTTCAGATATTTGGGTTCGCCCGTCCCAAGGATTCGCCCTCCGAAGGCGATCACGCGACCCCTGATGTCGCGGATGGGGAGCATGAGGCGGCCGCGGAACCGGTCGTAGCTTTCACGTTCTCCCTCGGGGTCGATCAGGAGACCGGCTTCGATCAGCATCGGCTCGCCGAAATCGCGCAGCGCGGTCTTGAGCTTGCCGCGAGCGTCGGATGAATAGCCTAATCCGAACGCCCGGCGCGTCGCATCGGTAATGCCCCGCTTGTGAAGATAGGCGCGCGCGTCCGCACCATCCAAGCCGCCGAGTTGATCCTCGAAGAAGCTTTGCGCAGCGGCCATGGCCTCGTGCAGCCCCTTCGCCTGCTCTGCTCGTTTCGCCGCGCGGGGATCGGCGGCCGGTACCTCCATGCCGGCGGTGGCGGCCAGTTCCTTCACCGCCTCCATGAACGGCAGGCCCCGATGATCCGTCATCCAGCGGATGGCGTCGCCATGCGCCCCGCAGCCGAAGCAATGATAGAAACCCTTCTCGTCATTGATCGTGAAGCTGGGCGTCTTTTCGTTATGAAAAGGGCAACAGGCCTTATATTCGCGCCCGGCCTTCTGCACCTTCACCGTCTTGCCGATCAGCGTCGACAGTGACGTCCGCGCGCGCAGCTCGTCCAGCCATTGAGGAGAAAGGCTCATCGCCCGGTCACGTCAGGAAAGCGCTGCCTTCACCAGCCCGCTCGCCTTGCTCATATCCACGACGCTGCCGTGCCGTTCCTTCAGCACCGCCATGACCTTGCCCATGTCCTTGACGCTCGCCGCGCCGACCTCGGCCTTGATGCTCTCGATCGCGGCCTTGGTCTCCTCCTCGGTCATCTGCGCGGGCAGGAAGCTCTCGATCACGTCCAGTTCGGCCTGCTCCTTCGCCGCCAGCTCCTCGCGTCCGCCGCTTTTGAACATGTCGATGGATTCGCGGCGCTGCTTCACCATCCTCTGCAGCACCTCGACCACAATCGTGTCGTCATCGGGCACGCTCGATGCGGTGCGCAGCTCGATGTCGCGGTCCTTCAGCTTGGCGAGGATCAGGCGCACGGCGGCCAGGCGATCCTTGTCGCCGGCCTTCATGGCTTGGACCTGGGCGCTCTTGATGGTCTCGCGAATCATGGGCGATGAAATCCTGTGTCTTGCGGAAAGAAGTAGATATAGCGGCAAAAGAGATTTTTAACAGACGTTGACCTTCGGGGCCTGCGGGCATAGGTGACCGGCCGTTTAACCCGCATCAGACGGGTTCCCGCAAAAGCATAAGGAACCGCAGACCATGGCTGACGCCAAGACCCTCACCGTGCCCAAAGGAGCGACAGGGGTCGTGGTTTTCGCCGATGGTAGCGCGGTGTTCGGCCGCGGTTTCGGCGCTGTGGGCGAGGCGGTGGGCGAACTCTGCTTCAACACGTCCATCACCGGCTATCAGGAGATCATGACCGATCCCAGCTACGCCGGCCAGATCATCAACTTCACCTTCCCCCATATCGGCAATGTCGGCACCAACCTGGACGATGTGGAGGCTGACAACCCTTACGCGCTGGGCTGCATCGTCCGGCAGGACGTAACCGCGCCCAGCAATTTCCGCAATGTGGAACCCTTCGACCAGTGGATGCGCGAACATGGCCGCATCGGCTTGGCCGGCGTGGACACGCGTGCGCTCACCCGGCTCATCCGGGTAAAAGGCGCGCCCAACATTGTCATCGCGCACGATCCCGAAGGCCAGTTCGATCTCGCGGCACTGGCCGCGAAGGCAGCGGCTTGGCCGGGGCTGGAGGGCATGGATCTCGCCATCGAAGTTACCGGCAAGGAAAGCCGCCTGTGGAAAGACGGCGTATGGCGGCTGGGCTTCGGCTATGGGCTGAACGAGGCGGGGGAGGAGCGCCCGCATGTCGTCGCGATCGACTATGGCGCGAAGAATAATATCTTCCGCAATCTGGTGAAGGCCGGTGCGCGCGTCACCGTGCTGCCCGCCACCGCGACCTTTGAACAGGTGATGGAACAGAAGCCCGACGGCGTGTTCCTCTCCAACGGTCCGGGCGATCCCGCCGCGACCGGCGCCTATGCCGTGCCCGTCATCGCCGCGCTGCTAGACCGAAATGTCCCGATCTTCGGCATCTGCCTCGGCCACCAGTTGCTGGGGCTGGCTGTGGGCGCGAAGACGATCAAGATGCATCAGGGCCATCGCGGCGCGAACCATCCGGTCAAGCGCCTGTCGGACGGACTGGTCGAGATCACCAGCATGAACCACGGCTTCGCGGTCGATGCCGACACGCTGCCCGACAACGTGAAGCCGACCCATATATCGCTGTTCGACGGCAGCAATTGCGGCATCGAACTGACCGACAAGAACGCCTTCTCAGTTCAATATCACCCCGAAGCCTCGCCGGGGCCGCAGGACAGCTTCTACCTGTTCAAGCGGTTCGTGGAGAGGTTGAAAACGGCGTGACCATGGTTTTGCCTTTGCTCTTGCAGGCAGCCGTTCCACAGGAGCCTGCCGATCAGCCCCAGATTGTTAGTCAAGCAATGCTCGACCATTTCTCTGCCGATTGTGGGACGCCTAAAAAGTGGCTGCGACACCGAGGCGCGAACACGGTTCAATTTCAGCCGTCGAGACGCGCAAGATATGCGCAGGTAGATTGCCTATTGCAGCATCTAAAAGACAGCAAAGTTCCGATGAACCTTGGTTTCGTCGGCAATGAAGCCCTTCCAGACGCCGGAAAACAATAATGCCCAAACGCACCGACATCTCCTCCATCCTCATCATCGGCGCGGGGCCGATCATCATCGGCCAGGCGTGCGAGTTCGATTATTCGGGCACGCAGGCGGTGAAGGCGCTCAAGGAAGAGGGCTATCGCATCATCCTGGTCAATTCCAACCCGGCCACGATCATGACCGACCCGGAATTCGCCGACGCGACCTATGTCGAGCCGATCACGCCGGAAATCGTGGCGAAAATCATTGAGAAGGAACGCCCCGACGCGGTGCTGCCGACCATGGGCGGGCAGACGGCGCTCAATACCGCGCTGGCTCTGTTCAACGACGGCACGCTGGAGAAATATGGCGTCAAGATGATCGGTGCCGATGCGGAGGCCATCGACAAGGCGGAGGATCGCCTGAAATTCCGCGACGCGATGGACAAGATCGGGCTGGAAAGCGCCCGCTCGCGCATCGCGCACACGATGGAAGAAGCGCTGGAAGCGCTGGAGTTCACCGGGCTCCCCTCGATCATCCGGCCGAGCTTCACGCTCGGCGGCACGGGCGGCGGCGTTGCCTACAACAAGGACGAGTTCAAGCAGATCGTGGCCGCCGGCCTCGACGCCTCGCCCACGACCGAGGTGCTGATCGAGGAGTCGCTGCTCGGCTGGAAGGAATATGAGATGGAGGTCGTGCGGGATCGCAACGACAATGCCATCATCATCTGCTCGATCGAGAATGTCGATCCGATGGGCGTCCATACGGGCGATTCCATCACCGTCGCGCCGGCGCTGACGCTGACCGACAAGGAATATCAGATCATGCGCAACGCGAGCATCGCGGTGCTGCGTGAAATCGGCGTGGAAACAGGTGGTTCCAACGTGCAGTTCGCGGTCAATCCGAAGGATGGCCGCCTGATCGTGATCGAGATGAACCCCCGCGTCAGCCGCTCCTCGGCGCTGGCGTCGAAGGCGACCGGCTTCCCGATCGCGAAGGTCGCGGCCAAGCTGGCCGTCGGCTACACGCTGGACGAGATCGAGAATGACATCACCGGCGCGACGCCCGCCAGCTTCGAGCCGACCATCGACTATGTCGTGACCAAGATCCCGCGCTTCGCCTTTGAGAAGTTCAAGGGGGCCGAGCCACTGCTGGGCACCGCGATGAAGTCGGTCGGCGAGGTCATGGCGATCGGCCGCAACATCCATGAATCGATGCAGAAGGCGCTGCGGGGGCTGGAAACGGGCCTTTCCGGCTTCAATCAGGTCGATCATCTGGTCGGCGCCCCCAAGGACGACATCATCGCGGCTTTGTCCCAGCCGACGCCGGACCGCCTGCTGGTCGCTGCGCAGGCGCTGCGTGAGGGCCTGACCGTCGCAGAGATCCATGCGATCGCCAAGTTCGATCCCTGGTTCCTGGAGCGGATCAAGGAGATCGTCGACGCAGAGGCAGAGGTGCTGGCTAACGGCCTGCCGCAGGATGCCGAAGGGATGCGTCGGCTCAAGTCGATGGGCTTTTCCGACAAGCGGCTCGCCTGGCTGGCGCTCAAGTCCGCGAATCTGCGCGGCATGGAGCGCGGCATCGCACGCGGCAGCGGCCTGATCCACGAGGCGGTCAAGGCCATGACCGGCGGCGTTACCGAGGAAGAGGTCCGCAAGCTGCGTCACAAGCTGGGCGTTCGCCCGGTCTTCAAGCGCATCGACACCTGCGCAGCCGAGTTCGAGGCGAAGACGCCCTATATGTATTCCACCTACGAAGCCCCGATCTTCGGCGAGCCGGAGAATGAGGCGCAGCCCAGTGACCGGCAGAAGGTCGTTATCCTGGGCGGCGGCCCCAACCGCATTGGTCAGGGCATCGAGTTCGACTATTGCTGCGTCCATGCCTGCTTCGCGCTGGCCGAGGCCGGCTATGAGACGATCATGGTCAACTGCAATCCGGAGACGGTGTCGACCGACTATGACACGTCGGACCGTCTCTATTTCGAGCCGCTGACGGCCGAGGACGTGCTGGAGATCCTGCATGTCGAGATGTCGCGCGGTACGCTGGCCGGCGTCATCGTCCAGTTCGGCGGACAGACGCCGCTCAAACTGGCGCAGGCGCTGGAGGATGCGGGCGTGCCGATCCTGGGCACCAGCCCCGACGCCATCGACCTGGCCGAGGATCGCGAGCGCTTCGCGGCGCTGATCGACAAGCTGAAGCTCAAGCAGCCGGCCAACGGCATCGCTCGCAGCCGGGAGGAAGCGATCGCGGTCGCCAACCGCATCGGTTATCCGGTGCTGATGCGTCCTTCCTACGTCCTTGGCGGCCGGGCGATGGAGATCGTCGACGGTCAGGCGCAGCTGGAGGAATATATCACCACCGCTGTCCAGGTTTCGGGCGATTCGCCGGTGCTGATCGACCAGTATCTGCGCGACGCGGTCGAGGTGGACGTGGACGCGCTGTGTGACGGTGATGACGTCGTGGTCGCGGGCGTGCTCCAGCATATCGAGGAGGCAGGCGTCCATTCGGGCGACAGCGCCTGCTCGCTGCCGCCTTACAGTCTGTCGGATGACATCATCGCGGAAATCGAGCGGCAGGCCGACGTGCTTGCCCGTGCGCTTTCCGTGCGTGGCCTCATGAACATCCAGTTCGCGGTCAAGGACAACACCGTCTATCTGATCGAGGTCAACCCGCGCGCCAGCCGCACTGTCCCCTTCGTCGCCAAGGCGATCGGCACGCCCATCGCCAAGATTGCCAGCCGCGTGATGGCCGGCGAGAAGCTGAAGGATTTGCCGAGAATCGACCGCAACGCCATTTCGCATGTCGCGGTCAAGGAAGCCGTCTTCCCCTTCGCGCGCTTCCCCGGCGTCGATCCTGTCCTCTCGCCGGAAATGAAGAGCACGGGCGAAGTTATGGGAATCGATAGTGATTTCGCCACCGCTTTCGCCAAGGCGCAGATCGGCGCGGGCACCATGCTGCCGACCAGCGGGACCGTGTTCGTCTCGGTCAAGGACAGCGACAAGCCGGTGATCCTGCCGGCCGTGCAGAAGATCGCCGCGATGGGCTTCACCATCATCGCGACCGGCGGCACTGCCAGCTATCTGGAAGCGGAGGGGATCGCCGTCCAGCGCGTCAACAAGGTCGCCGAAGGCCGCCCGCACATCGTCGATCGCATCACCGACGGGGAGGTGCATCTCATCTTCAACACCACCGAAGGCTGGCAGTCGCTGAAGGATAGCAAGGCGATCCGCACGTCGGCGCTCCGTGCGAAGATCGCGAGCTTCACCACCGCCGCCGCCAGCGTCGCCGCCGCTGACGCGATAGAGGCCTTGCAGGCCCGCGCCCTTGAAGTGCGTTCGCTCCAGTCCTATTATCCAGGGTCGCAAGCCTGATCCCCTGCACAAGGAATGCACGCTGCGGGTGGCCTCATGTCGGGGCCGCCAAAGGGAAGTTTTGACGAAGGATTTGCAAGAATGGCGACCGTCGAGAAGATGCCGATGCTGCAGGTGGGCTATGACAAGCTCAATGGGCAGCTCCGCGAGCTGAAGGCGGAACGTCCGCTGATCGTGGACGCCATCGAGGAAGCTCGCGCGCACGGCGACCTGTCGGAGAACGCCGAATATCATGCCGCCAAGGAGCGTCAGGGCCAGGTAGAGGCGACCATTGCCGATCTGGAGGACAAGCTGTCGCGCGCCCAGGTCATCGATCCAAAGACTCTGTCCGGCGACAAGGTGATCTTCGGCGCGACCGTGACCTTGCTGGACGAGGACGACAAGCCGGTCCGCTATCAGATCGTGGGCCAGGCGGAGGCGGATGCCAAAATGGGCATGATCAGCTATTCGAGCCCTCTGGGCCGTGCGCTGATCGGGCGCCAGGTCGGCGACGAGGTCGAGGTATCGGTTCCTTCGGGCGATAAGTTCTACCTCGTCGAAAAGATCGAGTTCATCTGATCCCGTGAAGCTGCCCGCCGGCCGCCTGACCGATGGGGTCGCGGCGATCACCTTCGTCGCGTTCCTGCTGCTGACCTTCAGCGGGCAGGTCGATAATGTCGCGATCGTCGCCGGTTTCATTCCGGCGCGCATTGGTGATCCTGCTTTGCTGGACGGCATGGCGGCCGTGCCGGTCTGGCTTACGCCTCTCAGTTGCACGCTGGTCCATGCCAACTGGCTGCATGTCGGCTTCAACCTGCTGATGCTCGTCTTTTGCGGACGGCAGGTCGAGCATGTGCTGGAAAAAGGCGCGACGCTGCTGCTTTATGTCGTCGGCGCTTATGGCGCGACGTTCGCGCAATGGGCGGTCGATCCCGGCTCGACGAATCCGATGGTAGGCGCCAGCGGCGCCATTTCCGCTGTCATGGCCACCTATGCCTTGCTTTACAGCCAGCAGAAGGTGAGCCGGCTGGGACCTCTGTCTGCCAGCACCGTGCGATTGCTTTGGCTTGCCGGAGGGTGGATCGTGCTCCAGGTCATGATCGGCATCGCTACCTCCGGCGGATTGGAAGGTCTCGGCCGGATCGCGGTGGCCGCCCATATTGGCGGTTTCCTGGTGGGACTGGCGCTGACCCGACCTCTCCTGCGGTGGCGTTTTCGCAAGCGGCAGCAGCCCCAGTCCTGACGTTCAGGTGCTGCGGTTACGCGGGCTTCGGCAGGTCGGGTTGAAGCAGCCGGTGAAGATGAACGATGACGTAGCGCATTTCCGCATCGTCCACCGTCCGCTGGGCCGCGCCGCGCCATGCCTTTTCCGCTGAATTATAATCGGGATATACGCCGACCAGATCGATCGACGAAAGGTCATCGAATTCCAGCGTTTGGGGATTGCTGACGCGCCCGCCCATTACAAGGTGCAGCTTGCTCATGATGTTCCGATATTCTCCCATGGGTGAAGCGCGACAGTAGCAGTGCTGCCGCGCCCATCCAAGGGGAACCGCCACTTTCAGCGGAAGGCCGGTGACTATCGGCGGGGCAGGCGCGCCCGCACGGCTTCGCTGAAGGCATCGATCCTGTCGGCGATGAGGGACGTCACATCCTCCGCAAGGCGCGACGCCTTGCCGCCGAGATCGGCCGAGGCGGCAGTGTCGCGGGCGGCGGAGACGGCATCGCCGGCATTTTCCCTCGCGGCATCCAATACGGTGCCGGCGCTTTCCCTGATCGTCTGCGCGCCTTCCGTCGCTGCCGCCCGGGCGGCCATGGCCGCCTCGACCATGCGCGAGCCGGCTGTCGTGGCCAGGGCAGGGATCGCCTTTATGACGGCCCGGCTCTTCGGGAACATCCATGCGATCACCGCCCCCGCGGCTACGGCGCCGGCGACGGCTGCGATGGGATGTTCCTGGATGATCTCGTTCGCGCGGGTGGCAGCCCGCTGCGTGCGATCGCGTGCACCGGCATAGACGTCGCCAGCCTTGTCGCGGCTCGTTTGCAGCAGGTCACCGGCGCCTTCTCGCGCCTTTTCGGTCGTTTCGCGGATTCGGCCGGATGCGGTTCCGGCGATGTCGTTGGCGGCCTCACGGGCTCGATTCAGCTGCGTGCGAATATCAGACATCGTCACTCTCCGGTTTGCGGTTCCTCAGTCGAACGTACAGCCGTCCGAAAAGTGCCGCCAGCGGGCGACGCGCCAGATAGGCCAGCAATGCGGCGGCCGCTGTTCCGATCGCGATCGGCCGCTGACGTGCCTTTGCGGCCATCCTGCCGACGACGTCGGCAGCCTGCGCCTGGGCGTCTTGCTTGAGTCGGGCGGGGGTGATGCGATCTCTGGCCGCCTGGGCGCTGGTGAGGAAATGCGCCCGCGCTTCCCGGGCACGCGCGGTCGCCGCTTTGTAGTCCGCTTCCCCGCTCATGGCGTGATCGCTTTTTTCATACATTCGATCCGGGCCTTCGCCAATAGCAGAAGCACGAGCGTGGCCAGCAGGGTGCCACCAACCACGGCAAGGGTGGCCCATAGCGGGCCGATGCTACGTTCGAGGGTGAGGATCAATCCCACCAGCAACGCCACGATCGCGGAAAACAGGAGAATGAGTGCCACGAGAGCGAGAACGGCTGCATCGCGCACGCCGGTGCCGAGGATGCCCGCCCGCAGCCTCTGTCGGTCCATTTCCGCAGAGGCGTAAGCCCGACCGTCGGAATAGAGCCGGGCAAGGGTGTCCCGCACGGACTCGTCCAGCGCTTCAGCCTGCGGCATCGCCGGATCGGCTGCATCATCCGTCAAGAAAAACCTCCGCCCTGCTTCTGGGATGCGTATGCGACCTGAAGCCGTGTCGGGCTTCTTCCTTAGTCGTTGTCGTCAGGGCCCTTGGCAAGCCGCATCAGGACGAAACCGACCACAGCCGCCGCGCCGATTGCCACAGCGGGGCTCTTGCGGACGAAATCCCGCGCCTCCGCCATCAACTGATCGACATCCTTGCTGTCCAGCGTTTTGGCCGCGCCGGCCACCGATTCCGCCGCCTGCCGGGCATAGTCACCATATTGTGGACCCAGCTTGGCATCGACCGTGCCGGCCGTGTCGGAGATCAGCTTGGCCAAGCTCTGCATGGCCCCGCCGGTCTTGTCCTTCGCTACGGTTGCGGCTGACTTTGCGGTCTTGCCCGCCTGTTCCTTCAGCGGATCGATACGCGCCTTCCAGTCAACGGACTGCAGCTTTTCCGAGGCGGCCTTGGCGGCCTTTTCCGCCTGCGCCTTGAGCGGTGCGATCTGCGCCGCAAAGCTATGGGAGGCAGCGCCATTGCCGGACTTCGCCGCCGGAGCTTTGCGCGTGGCGGCCGTCTTGACGGGGGCAGCCTTCACCGGCGCTGGCGAGGTCCCGGCCTTGGCGGGCTTCGCTTTGGCGGGCTTGGCAGCGTCGGATTTCCTGCCGCGCTTGACGGGCGGCGTTTCCGGGGTGTCGGCCATGGTCAAGAGTCTCCTTCCAGATCGGCATGGCCCATCGCTGCATGAAGCAGCAGGGCCTTTCCTACCCCAATGCTTCGCGATGACGACAGTTCCGATGCCGTTACTATTTTGAGCATCGGCATTTTTGAGCGCCGCGCAACCCCCTGCATTGCCAAGCCGCAAGGTGGTGGCTAAGCGAAGCCCGAAAACGGCCCAGCAGCAGTTCAGGGAGCGACCATGACCGCTATTCTCGACATCCACGCCCGCCAGATCCTCGACAGCCGTGGAAATCCCACGGTCGAGGTGGACGTCATGCTGGAAGACGGCAGCTTCGGCCGTGCTGCTGTACCCTCTGGTGCGTCCACCGGCGCCTATGAGGCGGTGGAAAAGCGGGACGGGGACAAGAGCAAATATCTGGGCAAGGGCGTGCTCGCCGCGGTTGCCGCGGTCAATGACGAGATTGCCGAGCAGATCATCGGCCTGGATGCAGAGGATCAGGCGGAGGTCGATGCGGCGATGATCGCCCTCGATGGCACGGAGAACAAGTCGCGCCTGGGCGCCAACGCGATCCTGGGCGTCAGCCTGGCGACGGCAAAGGCGGCCGCAGACGCGCGCGGCCTGCCGCTCTACCGCTATGTGGGCGGGGTGAACGCCCATGTGCTGCCGGTGCCGATGATGAACATCATCAACGGCGGCGAGCATGCCGACAATCCCATCGATTTCCAGGAATTCATGATCATGCCGGTCGGCGCGGAAAGCCTTGCCGACGCCGTCCGCATCGGGTCCGAGATCTTCCACACGCTCAAGAAGGGCCTGCATGACAAGGGGCTCGCGACCTCGGTCGGTGACGAGGGCGGCTTTGCGCCGAACATCGCCTCGACCCGGGATGCGCTCGACTTCATCATGCTGTCCATCGAGAAGGCGGGTTACAAGCCGGGCGATGACGTCGTGCTGGCGCTGGACTGCGCCGCGACCGAATTCTTCAAGAACGGCAAATATGAGATTTCGGGCGAAGGCCTTTCGCTCTCGCCGGTCGAAATGGCCGATTATCTCGCTGCGCTGACGGCAGACTATCCCATCAAGTCGATCGAGGATGGCATGAGCGAGGACGATTTCGAGGGTTGGAAGGCGCTGACCGACAAGATCGGCGGCTCGGTCCAGCTTGTCGGCGACGACCTGTTCGTCACCAACCCGGCGCGCCTGTCGATGGGCATCGGCAAGGGGCTCGCCAACTCGCTGCTGGTGAAAGTGAATCAGATCGGCTCGCTGACCGAGACGCTGGCTGCCGTCGATATGGCGCACCGCGCCCGTTACACCGCCGTGATGTCGCACCGCTCGGGCGAAACGGAGGACGCCACGATTGCGGACCTCGCCGTCGCGACCAATTGCGGGCAGATCAAGACCGGCTCGCTCGCCCGGTCCGACCGGCTCGCCAAGTACAACCAGCTCATCCGAATCGAGGAAGAACTGGGCGATGTCGCGCTCTATGCCGGCCGTTCGATCTTTCGCTGAATAACATCCTGAATCGACTGGCCGCACATTAACGCTTTTTCGCTTGCGGCCAGCCGAATCCTGTGATTCACCGGAAGTATGGCGCAACTCGCTAAGCTTCGTTCCCTGCTTTTTTCGACATTCGGTCCGGCCGTCGCGGTTCTGCTCCTGCTGTTCTTCGCGGGATATGTCGTGCTGGGCTCGAACGGCGTGCTTGCTTGGGGCGATTATAGCCGCCAGCTGCGCAATGCCCGGCAGGAACTGAAGCGCGTCGAGGCGCATCGCGCTGAAATGCGCAATCGCGTCGATCTGCTGAATCCCAGGCGTGTCGACCCAGATCTGAGCGATGAACTGATCCGCCGGCAGCTGGGCGTCATCCATCATGACGAAGTGGTCGTTCCGCTCGGCTGATCCCATCATGCGGGGCCGCAGGCGTTGCATTGCGGGTGCTTCTGCCTCTATATCGGGGGCCCTTCCATCCCTACCCACGCAAAAGGATAAGAGCCTTGGCGAAACCTACGACGCCGCGTCCTCCGCGCGCACAGGCAAAGGCAGACAGCCCCGCCGCCGCGGACCATAACCGGCCTCGCCCCGCAGACCCTGCCGACTATGAAGCCACCAAGGAAGAGCTGCTGGAATTTTACCGGCAGATGGTGCTGATCCGCCGCTTCGAGGAAAAGGCCGGCCAGCTCTACGGCCTGGGCTTCATCGGCGGCTTTTGCCATCTCTACATCGGCCAGGAAGCGGTCGCCGTCGGCATCCAGTCGGCCTTGGAGGTCGGCAAGGACAGCGTTATCACCGGCTATCGCGATCACGGCCACATGCTGGCCTATGGCATCGATCCCAAGCTGATCATGGCGGAGCTGACCGGCCGCGAGGCGGGCATATCCAAGGGCAAGGGTGGCTCGATGCACATGTTCAGCGTCGAGCATAAGTTCTATGGCGGGCACGGCATTGTCGGCGCGCAGGTATCGCTCGGTGCCGGACTGGGCTTCGCTCACAAATATAATGGCGACGGTGGTGTGTGCGTCGCCTATTTCGGAGATGGCGCGGCGAACCAGGGCCAGGTCTATGAAAGCTTCAACATGGCAGAGCTGTGGAAGCTTCCGATCATCTTCGTGATCGAGAACAACCAATATGCCATGGGCACCAGCGTCAATCGTTCTTCGGCCGAGGACCAGCTCTATCGCCGCGGCGAAAGCTTCCGCATACCCGGCATCCAGGTCAACGGCATGGATGTGCTGGCGGTGCGCGGCGCGACCGAGGAGGCGCTGCGCTGGGTGAAGGCGGGCAACGGCCCCATCCTGCTGGAGATGAAAACCTATCGCTATCGCGGTCACTCGATGTCCGACCCTGCCAAATATCGTTCGCGCGAGGAAGTGCAGGCGATGCGCGACAAGTCCGACCCGATCGAGGGCGTGAAGAAATATCTGGCCGAGGCGGGCGTCAGCGAGGACGACCTCAAGAAGATCGACCAGGACATCCGCAAGATCGTGAGCGACGCCGCTGACTTCGCAGAAAGCTCGCCCGAGCCTGAAATGTCCGAACTCTATACCGACGTGCTGGTGGAGCAATATTAATGGGTATCGCAATCAAGATGCCGGCGCTCTCGCCGACCATGGAAGAGGGCACGCTGGCCAAGTGGCTGGTGAAGGAAGGCGACGAGGTCAAGTCCGGTGACATCCTGGCCGAGATCGAGACCGACAAGGCGACGATGGAATTTGAGGCTGTCGACGAGGGCAAGATCGGCAAGATCGTCATTGCCGAAGGAACCGAGGGCGTGAAGGTCGGCACCGTCATCGCGGAAATGGCGGGCGAAGGCGGCGAAGCCGCTGCTGTGCCCAAGGCGGCGGAGAGTGCCCCGCCGGCCCAGCCGGAAGCAGCGCCCGAAGCGCCCAAGAAAGCCGAGAGCGGTACGTCCAAGCTCGCTTCGGAAGCCAAGGCGACCGTTGCCGATCCGGACCTGCCCGAAGGCACGGAGTTCGTGAAGACCACCGTCCGCGAAGCATTGCGCGACGCCATGGCAGAAGAGATGCGCGCCGATGAGCGCGTTTTCGTGATGGGCGAAGAAGTCGCCGAATATCAGGGCGCCTACAAGGTCACGCAGGGCCTGCTGGAGGAATTCGGCGCCAAGCGCGTGATCGACACGCCGATCACCGAATATGGCTTTGCCGGCATCGGCGCGGGCGCGGCGATGGGTGGCCTCAAGCCCATCGTCGAGTTCATGACGTTCAACTTCGCCATGCAGGCGATCGACCACATCATCAACTCTGCAGCCAAGACCAACTATATGTCCGGCGGCCAGATGCGTTGCCCGATCGTCTTCCGCGGCCCCAACGGCGCGGCGAGCCGTGTCGCGGCCCAGCACAGCCAGAATTATGGTCCCTGGTACGCTGCCGTTCCCGGCCTGATCGTGATCGCGCCCTATGACGCCGCCGATGCCAAGGGCCTGCTCAAGGCGGCGATCCGTTCGGAGGATCCGGTCGTGTTCCTGGAGAACGAGCTGGTTTATGGCCGCAGCTTCGACGTGCCCAAGGTCGACGATTATGTCCTGCCGATCGGCAAGGCGCGGATCGTGCGCGCGGGCAAGGACGTGACCCTGGTCAGCTATTCGATCGGCGTCGGCGTCGCGCTGGAAGCCGCCGAGAAGCTGGCGGGCGAGGGGATCGAGGCGGAGGTCATCGACCTGCGCACGCTGCGCCCGCTCGACACCGCGACGGTACTGGAAAGCCTGAAGAAGACCAACCGACTGGTAGTGGTCGAGGAAGGATGGCCGACCTGCTCGATCGCTTCGGAGATCGCAGCGGTGGTGATGGAGCAGGGCTTCGATGATCTCGATGCCCCGGTCCTGCGCGTCACCAACGAGGATGTGCCGCTGCCTTATGCCGCCAACCTGGAGAAAGCCGCGCTGATCGACGCCGCCCGCGTGGTCGAGGCGGTGAAGAAGGTGACCTATCGGTAAAAAGGAGGAGGGGGTGGCTAAGGCCTGTGGACATTCAGGATTCCCACGCTGCCTGATTTCTGATTCAGGATTCCCAAGGGGAGTTCTGAATGGACGAGCAGCGATTTGTGGTGACGGATGGGATATGGGCGCGCGTTGAACCCCACCTTCCCGGCAAGAAGAGCGATAGCGGTGTGACGGGTAAGGACAATCGCATGTTTTTAGAGGCGGTTCTCTGGCGTGTGCGCACCGGTCTTCCATGGCGGGATCTGCCGCCGGAATTCGGCAATTGGAACAGCGTGTTCCGGCGCTTCCGACGATGGGCGAAGGGTGGTGTTTTCGAACGTCTTTTCAGAGAGATCCGCGGCGAGCCGGATTTTGAATACGCGCTGATCGACGGTACTATCGTTCAGGCTCACCAGAAGGCGAGCGGCGCAAGGGGGGGACTCACGCTCAGGCCATCGGGCGCTCGCGCGGCGGACTGACCACCAAGATCGTGGCGCTGGTCGATGCGCTTGGAAACCTGTTCAACCTTGTTCTCCTGCCGGGTCAGGCTCATGACCTGAAAGGCGTCGCACCGCTGATCGAGGACGTAGCATTCGATGCGCTTCTGGCCGACAAGGCCTTCGATGCTGACTGGCTGCTTGCCGAGTTGGATGTGCGCGGCGCGAGCGCAGTCATTCCGCCCAAAGCGAACCGCAAGATCAAGCGCAATTACGACCGGCATGCCTATAAGTGGCGACACCTGGTCGAGAACTTCTTCGCGAAGATCAAGGAGTTCCGAGCCATCGCTACGCGCTACGAGAAAACTGCCTGCAGTTACACCGCCAACTGGCACCTCGTCGCGACAATCCTCGCCGCGAAGTGAATGTCCACAGGCCTTAGATGGTCGCCCCCTTTTTCTTAGGACGTGAAATAGTTGCAGGTCGCCTTTGCGTTTGCGGCAAGATTCTGGCCATTCTGCAGGGTCTGAAGCGTGCGGTCGCGGACCGAAAAGGCAGAGGTGTATTTGACCGTGCCGATGTTGAAGAAGCGCCGCGTCATCAAAGGCTGATAATCGTAGAAGATCTGCACGATGATAACCGGATTGCCAGGTTTGGCCGTGATTTGTCTGCCAGTTTCTCCGATCGGATTTGTCAGGACCGCACCTTCGGACCCTATGGTGTCGGCTGCAGGGACGTTGTTTTTCGTACCTTTGCAGCGCTGCCATGTGATTACCTGATCCGTGGTGGGAGTGGTGGTGGCGGCATTGTCCTCCACGGTTGAGATGATGATCCGTCCGTTGGACGTCAGGTTAAGACTGCCGCTGGCGAGCTTGGCACCAGTGATGATGTCATTGATATCATTTTCGTCGATCCGGTCACGCACGCGCGCCACGCCGTCTGCGACCATGCTGGTAATCGAACTGATCCTTGCATGGGTGATCGCTAGATTCGCCATTTCCGCGCCTCCGAGCGTCAGCAGGAGCATGAACGGCACCGCATAAGCGAATTCCACGAGAGCCAGACCGGCTTCATCACGGCAAATCCTGCGCATCAGCATTGTGGCGGGCTGGATCGTCGCCATCGTCAGACTCCGCATTTAATGGGCGGGTCGACGATGCCCGCATAGGGTTCGTTGCGCATGAAGGTCGTACGCGTGATTGTCACGGACCGGCTCATCCCTAACAGATAGGGAGCAGGGGAGATGCGGTCATACGTCACGCTCACCTGATAGCGAACAACATCCTCGGCGGTGCCGATCCCCGATGCGCCCTGACTTGCCGTATCGTAGACGTTGTTCCTGTTGTCGTCGATGAAACAGTCAGGTCCATTCTTATCGTACACGCCATTGCCATTGACATCCGTGGTCAGCTTCTCCGGCTTACCGATCTTGTTATAGGTCAGGAAGTTGGCCGAAGTGATCTGAATGTTCTGACCGCTGGCGATGCCTTTCAGCTGTTGGTTGATATAGGCCTGGATGGTGGAAGCCGTCGCATCTTCGAGCGTGGCCATGCGCGCCGCGGAGTTGACCGTGCCTTGCACCAGCGCCGTCGCATAAGCCTGATAGGCAAGGTCGATGCCACCGAAGATCAGAAAGCATAGCGGCGCCGCGACCACGGCAAATTCCACCACCGTGACACCTCGTTGGTCGGAATGAAGCTGCCTGAACAGTGCGCGCATCATTCGCCCAGCCTCAGATTGCCGACCTTGTCGGAAATGCGCTTGAATGCATTTGCCAGATCGGTCGCGTTGCTGACGTTGATATACTGGCTGGTGTTGGTCGCGCATGCCTTGACCTCCGCATCCGGCGTCGCGCCAGAAAGCACACCGATGACCCAGACATCGATATTATAAGGGTCCGATTTCGCCATGGAGCAGATCAATTGAAGACGGCGTCTATGGATCGCCTCCAGATTGGTGTCCGATGTGCCGGCCGAAGCCGTCCTGCCCGCATATTTCGCGACGCCGTAGGCGGTGTAGGCATCCCTGAACGCCTGATAATTACCATCGGTCATCAAGACAATCGTGCGGCGGACCTTCACATTATTGAACTTGTCGGGATTGTCCGCGCCGAAAATGCCGTCATTGGCGATCAGCCGGAGCCCCCATATCATGCCGATGTCATGGTAGGTGCCGCCGTCTCCCTGCGTAAGAGTATCGACCTGCCCGTCGAATTCCGCCTGGCTGGCCCATGCCTTCAGGCGCACGGCAGGCTTCGGGCAAGCGGCTTTATAATAGCTCGAACCGGTTACAGATCCCATCGACTGTTCGCCCGACGTCGAAAAATCGTATGGCGCCCAGCGAGTGGCATCACTGTCCGGAATCTTTGATACGTTGAGATCGTACGCGTCGCTCGGAATGGTGGTGCTGGTCGAAGTGAGCGCAGTGGAGGTGCTTCGCTCCTCAATGCAACCACTCCAAGTGCTGTCCATCCAGGAAGTTGACCAAGAGGTGGCAGTCTTGAGGTTTCCGCTTCCATTCCGGTATCTGTAAGATGTCAGGACGTAGTCCGAATTAACGGCGCGTATCAGTTTCCCTACATTGGTCGTAATCGAGAAGGGGACGAAACCTATACGCATGCGAAGATTTTTCGATTCGAGCGCCAACTGCGCGGGCCGCAAATTGGTGTACAGCGTCTTCAACGCATTGCGCATCTCCAGCATCTTCGACTTGTCTGTGCCCGAAGTCGGCTTTTCCGTTTCCTGAGCGCAGTTAGTGTCCTTAAGATAGCAGTTCATCGAGCCCGTGGTGTCCAGCACCAGCATCAGGTCGGTGTTGACATAATACTCCTCGCCCAGGCACTCGACGCTCACGCGCATGTCGTTGATACCGACGATCCGCAGCAGGGTAGTGGGAACGGAAGTCGTCGCTTCAAGGTGGAGCTGACCGTCTTGCAGGCTGGACGCGACGTGATTGGGGGCAGTCGCGTCCGTGGTGGACATGGCAGCGGATTCCATCAATCGGGTCGGGAAATTGAAGTTGAAATAGCGCAGAGCTTCGTCTTTATCGGCCTGGGTGAGTACCGTGCCACTCATCGAACGCCGGCCCGCCAAGGCGCCGGCGTCGCAGGCCTGCTGCAAACGCGCCTTCACCAGGTAGGTTCGGCTGAAGTCGACGCCTGCGCCGACGACAGCGACCAGGGGGATCAGCGCCGCCGCAACGATGGCCAGCGTATTGCCTGCGCGATCGCGCATGAGCCGCGTGAGAAATCCCATATGATGCGTGTTCATCTTGCCCATTTGCCCGCAACCACCCATGTCGCACCCATGCCCCCCTTGGAAATGGGCCGGGCAGCTTGCCGGCTTATGCATGGGCTCCGGTTAGAATCTGTATGAGGAAGATGGTTAAAGGTCCGATAATCTGCACAAGCGGCCCCGCATCGAGGTGTATTATGAAGGTGCCTGACGACGCGCTTTCGCCGATGGGGGCGGTGCTTGCGGCATATGCGGGTGCTGGGGTGGATCCACATCGCGCCATATGGGCCTTTGATGCGCGTCTGGCGCAGGTAGTGCGAACCACCAAGGAAACCGCCATTGGACAAATGCGGCTGGCTTGGTGGAACGATGTCCTGGACGACCCCGGCGGAAGCAAGGGGCGGGGCGAACCGCTGGTGGATGCGCTCCGGGCGACGGGCGTGATCGGCGCGGAGGGGCTGGTTGCGATGATCGACGGATGGGAAATCGTGCTGGTGGAGCCGGAGATGGATGCCGCATCCCTGCACGCTTATGCGGCTGGTCGGGGCGGCGGGTTGTTTCGCGCACTCGCCGATACATCGGACCCACCAAGCTGGCTGGATATTGCGGGGCAGGTTTGGGCACTCTGGGATCTGGCGGGCCATGTGGGTGACTCCGCGCTGGCGGGCGCGGCACTTGCGCTGGCGTCCGATCTCCTGCCGCAGGCAGCGGCTGCCCGATGGCCCAGTGCCTGGAAGCCGCTGCGCATTGCCTTCACGATGGCGCGGCAGGATGTGCTGGCAGGCTGTGGCGCTCCTACCGGCATGTCGCGTAGTCACGCGCTGCGGCTGCTGCGGATCGCTCTTGTCGGGCGCTAGCGCATCGGGATAGGCTCCTTTCGGGAGGACGAGGCATGGGCAGAAGTCTGGCAGCCGGAATGGCGACCCTGCTGCTGGTGGCCGCTGGCCTCTTCTGGTGGCAGGGGCGTGCCCGAGAGCAGCCCATTCCGCCGTTTGTTGCCGCGGCCGCGCCTCCGCCCCCGGTCGAAGGGCTGCCCGAAGGCGATCCCGACGCGGTCGGGGACGCGCCGCCGATGCCGGGGGAAGCCAGCCCGCAGAGCCGGGAGCAGAAGCGCTTCGCCCGGTATGACCGCAATCGCGACGGCGTGATTACCCGGATCGAGATGCTGGGCAGCCGCACCAGGGCGTTCAAGGTGCTCGACAAGGACGGCGACAATCTGCTGTCCTTCGAGGAGTGGGCTGTCGCCACCTCCGACCGTTTCGGTGCGGCCGATGCGGACAAGGACGGGAAGCTGACCCCTGCCGAATTCGCTGCCACGGCCCCGAAGCGCGTGGCGACGCCGAAATGCAGATGCTAGCGGAGGTCAGGCGGTTTCCATCTCCCCCAGCCATTCGCCCAGCGATGCCCGCGCCCGCGCGGTATAGGCTTCCTTGCGGCTCTTCTTCTTGACGTCGGAGAGGGGCGGGAACAGGCCGAAATTGACGTTCATCGGCTGGTAGTCCGCGGTTTCGACATTGCCCGTCACATGGCCCAGCAGCGCGCCCAGCGCGGTGTCGGCGGGCGGCGGCGTCAGCATCCGCCCCAGCAACTCCGCCGCGGCGAAGCGGCCGGCGAGCAGGCCGATCGCGGCGCTCTCCACATAACCTTCGCACCCCGTCATCTGGCCGGCGAAGCGGATATGGGGCGCTGACTTCAGGCGCAGCGTGGAATCGAGCAACTTGGGCGACTGGATGAAGGTGTTGCGGTGCAGGCCGCCGAGCCGGGCGAACTCCGCCTTCTCAAGGCCGGGGATGGTGCGGAACAGCGCCACCTGCGCGCCATGCTTCAGCTTGGTCTGGAAGCCGACCATGTTCCAGAGCGTGCCGCTGGCATTGTCCTGCCGCAGCTGGACCACGGCATAGGGCCAGCGCCCGGTGCGCGGGTCATCCAGGCCCATGGGCTTCATCGGGCCATGGCGCAACGTCTCCGGCCCGCGCGCCGCCATCACCTCGATCGGCATGCAGCCCTCGAAATAGGGGGTGCTGGCCTCCCATTCCTTGAATTCGGTCTTCTCGCCGTCCAGCAGCCCCTGGACGAAGGCCTGATACTGGTCCTTCGTCATCGGGCAGTTGATATAGTCCTTGCCCTCGCCGCCGCCGGGGCCGACCTTGTCCCAGCGGTTCGCCATCCAGCATTTGTCCATGTCGATGCTGTCGAAATGGACCACTGGTGCGATCGCATCGAAGAAGGCGAGATGCCCCATGCCAGCCGCTTGCCCGATGCTGTCGGCGAGCGCTGGCGTGGTCAGCGGGCCGGTAGCGACGATGGTCATGCCGTTCGCGGGGAGCGTGTCGATCCGCTCGCGCACGATCTCCACATTGGGGTGGTCGGCCAGCGCGCGGGTGACGCCATCGGAAAAGACATGGCGGTCGACGGCGAGCGCGGAGCCGGCGGGCACCTTGGCGGGCTCCGCCTGCGCCATGATGAGCGAGCCGAGCCGCCGCATTTCCTCATGCAGCAGGCCCACGGCATTCTTGTCGGCGTCGTCGGAGCGGAAGCTGTTGGAGCAGACGAGTTCGGCGAGGCCATCGGTCTGGTGCGCGGGGGTCATGTCGCCGCTGCCGCGCATTTCCGACAGGCGCACCCGGATGCCGGCCTGCGCCAGCTGCCACGCGGCTTCCGACCCGGCGAGGCCGCCGCCGATGATATGGACCTGATGGTGGGGCACGGTGATCTTCGGATCTCTCAATTGTTGACGGGCGCCCGCCGCCAGTGGAGCATCGCGCCGCCCGGAGCAAGGTTTAGCGGATCGAGGCGGTGTAGGACAGCGGCGAGTGACGGCGGTTCGGCGCTGCGAAGGCTGCGAAGTATACAGTGTTGCAGAGTTTGGAAATGCGTCGGAACGGGGTTGGCAGCCGCACTTCGCAATAGGAGATTTTTTGCGAAACGCACCTTGCCCACCGCCCACCGCCCACCGCCCACCGCCCACCGCCCACCGCCCACCGAATGGCACAACTATGGCTAGGCCAGGCGCAAAAGCCGCTGGTCACGGTGATTAAATGCGAGCTCGCTCTCGTGTCCTGTCCCATACCGATGAACCACAAAGAGGCTGCGCGGTGCTGTCAGGCGAACTGCACCAGACTTTGGGGTTATAGAGGATAGGGCGGCGGGATGCCCCGTCCTCGCAAGCCCGCCAGCCCATTTCGGTACTTCAACTCCTCGCTGAATTGCAGGTGGCCAACAAGACGATGAAGGCCCTGTCAGGTCGGGACAAGGACGAAGTGCTGGAGATCTACACCGCCGATACGGATCAGATGAGACTAGCGGACCAGACTGTCACCATTGTTGGCGCGCTGGAAGATGCACAAGAATCACCAGGCTGCTTCGAGCGAATATCGCTTCACGGCGCACGATTGATTCATCTCACCTTGGTTCAAGGTGAGAAAAATAACTGGGATGAGAAGCGCAGAAATACTAGGATTTCTGGAAGAGTGTGGCTCCCCTCGTGGGAGACATTTCGAACTTTTTCCGACTTCCAACTGTCGAGTCAAGGCAGTTGGTCGCGCGCTATCGCGCCGCATTTAAGAATGCCGCGTCCTAAAGATAATCATCATATTTAAAATTTGCGCGCTACACTCTACAAGTGTGGTGCGCCATTTGCATTTTGTTGGGAAGAATCGAACTGTCCCTGCCTTGGCCGTCCGGAAAGGTTGTATTTTAAGCATGACTTGGCACATGACATTCCAGCGGCAGTTCAAGACGCATTAGCATCCTGTAGCACGGTCCGCTCGAAGCCAAGGAGCCCTGTTGGACGAGAGCGGCAGTTCAGGCCCCTGGCGGAACTTGTGGCACATCCGTTCCCGAACCGCAGGCAACATGCCTCGTTCGTTCATCCAGTTCACATGTTCAAAGAGCAGGTCCGAGCCGGATGCGCTCGAAACCTGGACCATCTGATCGAACAGGCAGTTCAGAGCCCCGGAGGGTCTGTGGCACATCCGGCCTTTTCATCTGATCCATTAGCACCATGCAGCAGCCCGATTCGCGGCGCAAGGGGTAGGGCACTGAAGTGCCGAATGTGCAGATTTCTGCCCTTTTGGGCCGGATGATGCGCATGTGCCGGATACGGTGCATTGGGGTGGGGTGGTGCCGAATGCGTGCCAGAAGGAATGTTGCGCGTCGGCGAGGATGAGGAAGCTATTCCTTTGATTCTGCCTCTGATCTGCTGGCGCGAGCGCAATGCGGCTTCTGCTGAAAACACAAGCAGGAGCAATGCGTTGGCAAGACCAGTAAGAGCATCGAGACGGTTCGGACGGCGGAGCGCCAGGGACATGAAGGTGCCCCATGCGCTTCGCGGCGGCCAAATCTGACTGATATCTTCGTGATCTGCACCGTCTTTCGGAAGAAGATATGGTGGCACTTACTAACGAAAAAGCGCTCACAACCTCTCATCATTCCGCAATATGGCATGCCAATGAGAAAAATGTCGGCGATATGTGAAGAATATTGCCCGATTGACTCTGTTAATGGCATGCCATAGGCTAGCGATGGGAAGGCCGTTACGAGCTTTCACACCAGAATGAAATGGTCCTGCGCTCGACGGGAGGGGGAGAAAAATGAAGGGCTTTTCCATAGCCGGATTGGCTGCGACCTTGTGCGCATCTGCAAGTGGCATTTCGACCGGTGCATTTGCACAGTCTCGCGTGTCGGGAGTTGCCCCAGCTGAAGAGCAATCGACAACTGATGGCTCAGGCGTTTCCGAAATTATCGTGACCGCGCAGCGGCGAGAGCAAAGCCTTCAGAAAGCGTCTCTGACAATTCAGGTGGTGCGAGGCGATGACCTGATCCGGTCCGGCGTCACCGATGTCTCTTCGCTGCAGAAGCTGACCCCGGGCGTCAACATCGGCATGACGGGCGGTAATGGCCAGATATTCATCCGCGGGGTCGGGGATTTTTCCGTCAGTCCGCTTTCCAGTCCCGGCGTCGCGTTCAACGTCGATGGCGTTTATGTGGGCCGCCCCGATGGTGTAAACGGCTTCTTCTATGACGTTGCCCGCATCGAAGTTCTCAAAGGCCCGCAAGGCACTCTTTATGGCCGCAACGCGAACGGCGGATCGGTAAACCTGATAACCAACGATGCCCGGCTTGGCGCGCGCACGTTGGACCTCAACATGCAGGCCGGCAATTACGACCTCATTCAGACCAGTGGAGCCGTCAACCTGCCCGTCGGACAGAATGCAGCGATCCGTGGCGCATTCAACTTTGTGCATCGTGACGGTTATCTCTCCGACGGCTCGAACGACGACGCGCAGCGGTCCGGCCGGCTGCGTTTCCTGTGGGAGCCCAATGCCGACATCACGGTCCGCCTGAGCGGAGATTACACGCATCTTGGCGGCAAGGGCAATGATATGGTGTATCTGCCTCGCCGTCCCGGAGCCAGCCCCTATGAAGCGCAGTCGTCGGCGGCGGCGAATGCTTACCTGGATACGCTTGGGCCGCTCGCTCCCCTGCTCAAGGACATTGCCGATGACAACTTTCGCGATACGACGCTGTACGATTTGAGCGCTCAGCTTGACTGGAAGCTTTCCTTTGCCACGCTCACCTTATTGCCCGCCTATCGTTACCTCGACTCGAACTATTCCGATCATTTCGCGGAGCGCTATGAATCGCGGGTCAAGACACGGCAGCGTTCGCTTGAAGCGCGTCTAGGCAATGCTTCTAGCGCGCTGACATGGGTTATCGGGGGATATTATTTTCGGGAAAGCTCGCCGGGCGGCGTCGTCCTGGTCGACGGCGGCAACATCCTCCAGAACTATCGGATACTCTACAAGCCTTTCACCGAATCCTACGCCGCGTTCGGCCAAGCGACGGTCAGCCTGACAGACTCCTTCCGCCTGATCGGCGGTATTCGCTACACCCATGAGAAGCGCTCGCTGTCAGGCTCGATCAACGATCAGGCACGTACGCCTCCTGTCGTGCTCGAGAACTTCGGTGGCCGGAAGTCCTTCTCCGGAACAACCTACAAGGTCGGAGCCGAATTGGATCTCACACCACGGAACATGCTCTACGCCACATACAGCACCGGCTTCAAATCAGGCGGCTTTTCGCAGACGATCGAACCCCTCAACGTCTACAAGCCCGAACGATTGTTCGCGCTCGAGATCGGCTCGCGGAATCGCTTCCTTGATAATCGTCTTCAGGTGAACCTCAGTGCATTCCACTGGAAGTACAAGGATATCCAGGATTCGCGGGTCAACTTCGACGCCTTGAACAACGTCAATTTCATAACCTTCAATTCCGGCGATGCGACCCTTTATGGCGGTACCCTGGATATTGTGGCGCGTCCGTCCTCCTCGGATACTATCACGTTGGCCGGCGAATATGTGCATTCGCGTTACGATCGCTTCTACTTCCGCACGCCGGTGCCCTTCTTGCAACCGGGCAGCACGGGTTGCCCGCTGAGCGGACCGTTCGCGCCGGGCGCTACTTTGCCCTATGCAGATCCCAGTGGGAGTACGACCAACAACGGGCCGCTGCCCGTGATCGTGGGCGACTGTCGCGGGTTCCAAATGGCAAGGGTACCAAAATTCACCGGAACCGCATCCTATCAGCATAATTTCGCGATGCCCAATTCGGCCAACCTGACGCTCGGCGGAAGCGTCACCTATTCCTCGGGGCGCTGGATCACCATCGACTTCATTCCCGCCGCGCGGCAGGATGCCTATGCTGTCGTCGATGCCGACCTCACCTATCACGCCGCCGATGACCGTTGGTCCGTCGGCATATTCGGCCGGAATTTGACGAAAACCGTCTATTATAATGGCGGCGTTCAGGCGAGTTTCGTCGGTGGACTTTTGGCAGCGGATATCGCCGCCCCGCGCACCTACGGCATCCGCGCCAACTTTCGGTTCGGATCCTGATCCTCATGCACTATCGCATCACCGCGTCGCGGCGGCCAGCTTTGGCGGCGGGGCGGCCAGTCGCGGCCGCTCTCCTGCTCGCACTGGCCGCCTGCTCCCCAGCGAATGTCGACTGGGCCGAACATGGCAACGGCCCGGAGGAACAGCGTTTCAGCCGGTTGGACGATATCAATGCGGAGTCGGTCGATCGTCTGGGACTGGACTGGTTCGCCGATCTCGACACAGACCGCGGGCAGGAGGCGACGCCGATCGCGGTCGGAGGAAAGCTGTATGTGTCGACGGCGTGGAGCATGGTCAAAGCATTCGACGGCAGGACCGGCAAGCTCCTATGGGCCTATGATCCCAAAGTGCCCCGTGAATGGGCGGTCAATGCCTGTTGCGACGTGGTCAACCGCGGCGTGGCGGTTAGCAAGGGGCGGGTATTTGTCGGCACGCTCGATGGCCGGCTTGTTGCGCTGGACGCGGCGACGGGCAGGCCGGTCTGGTCGACGCTGACCATCGATCCGGCCAAACCATACACGATCACGGGCGCGCCGCGCGTCGTGAAAGGCAAGGTCATCATCGGCAATGGTGGCGCGGAATATGGCGTGCGTGGCTATGTGTCGGCCTACGACGCGGATACGGGCAAACTCGCTTGGCGCTTCTATACCGTTCCGGGCGATCCTTCGAAGCCCTTCGAAATGCCCATCCTTGCCCGGGCTGCCCGAACCTGGGCGGGAACATGGTGGAAGATGGGCGGCGGCGGTACCGTGTGGGATTCGATGGCCTATGATCCGACCTTGGATCTGCTCTACATCGGTACGGGTAATGGATCGCCCTGGAACCGCCGGATACGTAGTGCGGGGAAGGGCGACAATCTGTTCCTGTCCTCGATCATCGCCTTGCGGCCGGAGACTGGCGCATATGTATGGCATTATCAGGTGACGCCGGGGGACGAGTGGGATTTTACTGCCACCCAACCCATCATGCTTGCGGACCTGACGTTCGACGGAAAACCTCGTAAAGTGCTGATGCAGGCACCCAAGAACGGTTTTTTCTATGTTTTGGATCGGGCGACGGGGAAGCTCCTGTCGGCCAAGGCTTTCGCGCCTGTGACATGGGCCAGCGGGATCGATCTCAAGACGGGTCGGCCGATCGAGAATCCCGCCGCGCGTTACAGTGAAACCGGGAAACCGTTTCTTCAGATGCCCGGTCCTCTGGGGGCCCATAGCTGGTACCCGATGTCGTTCAACCCGGGTACGGGCCTTGTCTACCTGCCCACGCAGACCTTCCCTTTCCTTTATGCCCCGGACGGCGAATATCGCCACAATCGCAGGGGGTGGAACCTGGGCGCGCAAATGGGTACGCCGGCGCTTCCGGACGCCCACGGCGCCCTTGCCGCCATCCGCTCCACGATCAAGGGCGCTCTGGTTGCCTGGGACCCGGTGCGGCAGAGGGAAGTCTGGCGCGTCGATTACGGTGAGGCGTTCAACGGCGGGACGCTGGCCACCGCCGGCGATCTCGTCTTCCAAGGCAATGCTTCCGGTCGCTTCGTCGCATATAAGGCCGATGACGGCAGGCGGATGTGGAGCTTCGACGCCCAGAGCGGCATCATGGCGGCTCCTGTAACCTACGCGGTCGCGGGCAAGCAGTATATCGCGGTTATGGCCGGCTATGGCGGGGTCGGAGGCATGGGGCCGGGCGCATTGACCAACCCCGATCGCAGCAAGCGGAATATCAGCCGGCTGCTGGTATTCAGCCTTGAGGGCAAAGCGCATCTGCCGCCGGCTCCGCCAGTGGCTGCCCTGCCTTCTCCCGCGCCGCCGGTCGATCTGTCCGCCAACGCCGATCTCGAATCCGGGCGGCGGCTTTATGAGCGGAGCTGTGGCACATGCCACGGCAGCGCCGCCATCAGCGCTGGGATAGCGCCGGACCTTCGATATAGTCAGATGCTGGCGAAGGAGGCATTCCACGCCGTCGTCCTGGACGGCGCGTTGAGGGATGCGGGCATGGCAGGATTTGCCGGCACGCTGTCGGCTGCTGAAGTCGAGAATGTGAGGGCGTATCTGGTAGCGCGCGCAAAGCTGGCACTCGCGTTGAGGCGCGCCACCCATGCGGCATCGCCGCAAGGCCATGCGCCGTGATGCTCCGGCACAGCATCAATGGTGAGTACGTCAACGGCGAACGCTCGATCGGGGTTGTTGTCCTGGCTACTGGACAGATACTTGCGCAACGCGTCATCGCGGAAGAGGCGCAGCTGCCGCCGGCGGCGGCAGCAGAGGTCTACTTTTCCCGCTGGCCGTGGCCGCTCTCAAGGATCGTTCAGCGACGATACTCTGCATGGACGCAATAAAGTTCGGTGCCGAAAAATCGGGTCGAATGCCGACGGTCGAGCAAGGCGGGCCGCTGGACTATACCCGTTTTCGAAGCAGGGGGCTGCGGTCAGGCTTCGCGCCTTAGTCGCCGCACGGTGATAATGATCGCCTGCTCGAACTCTCCTCCTTGCCTTTAAATCTGGACCGGATCCTGTCGCTCGTCTGAAGGCGGCGAGCTGTGGCTCAGCACGGATGGGCGGCGAGGTTTTTGGCACTTGAGATCAGCTTTGGTAAAACTTGTTGTATGCCAAATATGAGTATATTCGAGAATAATGGGGAAAAATGACTTGATTATCCCCTTTATGGCATGCCATTTGAAGCGGCGGCTGTTATCGGAACAGCGATCGAGCCACACGGGAGATGAACGGATATGGGGGCGGAGTTTCTGGATCTTCTCATCGTCGGCGCGGGGCCATCGGGGCTCCTGGCCTCGTCGATCGCTTCCGCCCTCGGCCTTAGTCATCAGGTCATCGAGAAGCGGAGCAGCCTTCACACCGAACCGTCGGCCCATGTGCTCAAGACGCATACGATGGAGGTTTACAGGCGCATCGGCGTCGCAGACGAGATCTTCCGATTGTGCACGCCGCCCGAGCTTCAGACCTGCATCGTCTGGTGCGAAAGCATCGGAGGGCTCACCTACGGCCGGCTGGATCTCACCAATCGCCGGGGCAAGGTGCCTCGGTTCATGAACATCAGTCCGGTTCATTCGGCCAACTTGCCGCAGAGCGTCGTGGAGCCCCTCCTTCACGAACGGGCGAAGGTCTTGGCGGGGCATGATCCCGTGTCGTTCGGCGCGGCATTCGAAGATTTCACCCAGGATGCCGAGGGCGTCACCGTCACCGTCAGTCAACAGAGCGGCAGGCGGCAACTGCGCGCGCGCTACCTGATCGGTGCAGATGGGGCCGCAAGCGCCGTGCGCCGGCAGGCGGGTTTGCGCATGGACGGGCCGCAGGCACTCGCGCATTTCCTGGCGATCCATATCAAATCGGACATGATGCCTTTTCTGGCACAGGACCCGGCGCTCATTTTCTTCATCCGGTCAGCCGGGCTTGAAGGCTTCTTCATCGTCCATCAACCGGTCGGGTCACAGGTATTCATGATGCGCTTCGATCCGGATAGCGCGCCCTTCGAAACCTTTGACGAAGCGCGATGCCGCAGCATCATGGAGGAGGTGTTCGGCCGTCCGCACGTCTTTTCGATCGCGGCCATCGATCGCTGGGCCATGTCCGCGCAAGTCGCGTCGGGCTATCGCAACGGCCGGGCATTCCTCGTCGGTGATGCCGGGCATCGCTTTCCGCCCACGGGCGGCCTCGGCCTCAACACCGGGGTCGAGGATGTGGAGAATCTGATCTGGAAGCTCGGCGCGGTCTTGCGCGGGGAGGCGGGCGAGACGTTGCTGGACAGTTACGAAATGGAGTGCCGGCCCACAGCCGTGCGCAATACCAACCAGTCCGTACTGAACCATTCGCGCATGAGCGAGGTCGATCACTCGATCGGCTTCGATGGCGGCCCCACACCTTTTCAGGCGATCCTTGAGCAGTTGAAGGCCGACCCCGATGACGCTCGCTTTGCAAAAATTCAGGCTGCCATCAACGGACAAATGCCCCATTTCTCCTTCCTGAAGCTGGAAGTCGCAGCATCGCCGAAGGAGGGGGCGTTCTTGCGGGCGGGCCGCGCCATCCCTCAGCCCGTGCCTGAGAACGAAGGCTATCAGCCCTCCTTCACGCCGGGCAGCCATCTGCCGCATTTCTGGGTTACAGCGGAATGTGCGTCCCTGGACACCCTCGCCTATGACAGGCTGACGCTGTTCGTCCCCCGCGACCTGCAGGAGGTTTGGCGCGCTGCTGTGGGCGCGCTGCCGGTCGATTGGATGGCGGTGAAGATTGTGCCGCTTGATGCCGAGATGCGAAGCCCTCTAACCAGCGTCGGCGATTTCTGGGGAGGAACGCCCTTCGCCATGCTCGTGAGGCCGGACGGACGGATCGCCTGGGTCGAACCGGATGAGCCCGGCGACCGTGACGTGGAACTCGCGCGCGCCGTCGCCGAAATAACCGGCCGGCAGAGCGAGGGGACGTCTGCATTATGAGCCTCGATCCGGAAACGTTCGAGCTTCTGCTTGCCGCCGTTAGACGTTTCGTCGATGAACGGTTGCGCCCGCTCGAAGCGGAGGTCGAGGCCCAGGACGCGGTCCCCGACGAGGTCATCGAGGAGATGCGAGCGCTCGGCCTGTTCGGCATGTCGATCGACCCGCAATATGGTGGCCTTGGGCTCTCGATGGTTGAGGAAGTCCATGTGGCGATGGCTTTCGGCCATGCCACGCCGGCTTTCCGGTCCGTCTTCGGGACCAATGTGGGGATTGGCAGTCAGGGCCTGGTCATGGCCGGTTCGGATGATCAGAAAGCGCGGTGGCTGCCGCTGATCGCGGCCGGCCAGATCATCACCAGCTTCGCGCTGACCGAGCCGGATGTGGGTTCGGACTCAGGGGCGGTGAAGACCAGGGCAAGGCGCGAAGGGGACGTCTATCGGCTTACGGGCACGAAGCGCTTCATCACCAATGCCGACAAGGCTTCCCTGTTCACGGTCATGGCGCGCACCGGCGATGCGCCGGGGGCAAAGGGCGTGACCGCTTTCCTCGTGCCGCGCGACCTTCCCGGCCTGTCGGTGGGCGAGCCGGAACGAAAGATGGGGCAGCGCGGGGCGAAAGTCGCGGATGTGATGTTCGATGACGTGGCCGTCCCGCTCGACAACAGGCTCGGCGCGGAGGGGGAAGGGTTCAGGATCGCGATGCGGGTGCTCGACCGCGGCCGCCTGCACATGGCTGCGCTTGCGGTAGGCCTTGCCGAGCGGCTGATCGAGGACAGCGTGGCTTACGCCCTGCAGCGCAGGCAGTTCGGAAAGCCTATTGCGGAACATCAGCTTGTCCAGGCGATGATCGCGGACTCCAAGACGGAAGCGCTCGCCGCGCGCGCCCTGGTGCTGGAAACGGCAGCGGCGAAGGATGCGGGGCGCGACGTCGTGCTGGAATGCGCATCGAGCAAGCTGTTCGCGACCGAGATGGTGGGGCGTGTGGCTGACCGCGCGGTCCAGATCTTCGGCGGGGCCGGCTATATAGCGGATTATGGCATCGAACGTCTGTATCGCGATGTGCGGCTGTTGCGGCTCTACGAGGGGACGAGCCAGATTCAGCAATTGATCGTTGCCCGGGAGACGCTGCGTCGTGGCGGCTAAACTCAAATCGGACACCCCGGGGAGGCCGGTATTTTAACGGTCGAGTATAGCCTCGAAGGGACTGTCGCGGTCATCCAAATAAATAGTCCGCCTGTTAACGCGCTCTCGCATGGCGTGCGTTCCGGATTGATGCGGGCGATCACTCGTGCCCTCGCTGAAGACGCGGTCGAAGCCATCGTCATTGCCGGATCTCAGAAGATTTTCTCGGGCGGCGCGGACATTCGCGAGTTCGGCCAGCCCGCCCAATACCCCTCGCTCGTGGATGTGATCGATGCGATCGAGCAGTCGCCCAAGCCCGTGGTGGCTGCGATCCACGGCGTGGCTCTCGGCGGCGGACTGGAACTGACATTGGCCTGCCATGGCAGGCTTGCCGCTGACGGCGCACGGCTTGGCTTGCCTGAGGTCACGTTGGGTCTGATCCCCGGCGCGGGTGGCACGCAGCGCCTGCCGCGCCTTGTTCCGCTAACGCAGGCCCTGCCGATGCTGGTGCTGGGCGAGCCGGTGGACGCCTCATCTGCTGCTGCGTGCGGCTTGATCGATCGAGCCGTCGAGCCGGAAGCCCTGTTTAAAGCGACCCAAGACTTGGCGCTCGATTTGGCGCGACGGCCTTTGCGGATGACGCGTGATCTACCGGTCAGGGCGATCGGCGACGCCAACGCGCTGATCGAGGCCTTCTCACTAAAGCACGAAGCCCGTATAAAGGGGCGTGACGCGCCGGCGGCGGCGCTAGCGGCCTTGCGTGATGCCGTGTCCCAGCCCGTTGAGACCGCACTGGCCCGCGAGCGGGCCGTTTCCCTCGACCTGCGCGCGGGGGCGCAGTCGCGCGCGCTCAGGCACCTCCATTTCGCGGAAAGGCAGGTGTTCCGCTATCCCGGGCTCGAATCGGCTTCACCACGCGCGATCGAACGGGTCGGGATCGTCGGCGCCGGCACCATGGGGAGGGGCATCGCTCTCTCGATGATTTCCGCAGGCTTGCCGGTCACGCTGGTCGAGCCGAAGGCCGACATTCTGGGCCATGCGCGCACCGCTATCGCGAATAGCCTGGCCAGCAGCGTCGCCAAGGGCAGGATGCTGGAGGCCGATGGGGTTGCCGCCTCGCAGCGCCTGACCTGCGCGGCCGACCTTGCAAGTCTGGACGATGCCGATCTCATCGTGGAAGCGGCCTATGAGCGGATGGAGGTCAAGCAGGACATTTTCGCGAGACTCGACCAAGTGGCGAGGCCGGGCGCGATGTTGGCCTCCAACACGTCTTATCTGGATATCGACGCGATCGCCTCTGCTACCCGCCGTCCGCAAGACGTCGTGGGATTGCACTTTTTTTCACCCGCCAACCTCATGAGGCTGCTGGAGATCGTGCGCGGCGACCGAACGGCGCCGGATGTCCTTGCGACCAGCCTGGCTCTGGCCCGGCGGATCGCGAAAATTCCGGTGGTGGCGGGCAACTGCCATGGATTTATCGGCAACCGCATGCTGGCCGTGCGCCGGGCGCAGGCGGAAGCGATGCTCACCGAGGGCGCCGACATCGGCGAGATGGACGAGGTGGTCGAATCTTTCGGGTTTCCGATGGGGCCGTTCCGCATGGCGGACCTCGCCGGACTCGATCTGGGCTGGAGCGCGGCCATCTCGCGCGGAGCCTCGATCCGCGAACGGTTAAACGAGGCGGGTCGGCACGGACAAAAGGCCGGAGCCGGCTTCTACGACTATGACGCGGCGGGAAAGCCGAGCCCGTCCTCAGTGGTGATGGACCTTGTTCGAGGATTTGCGGCGGCGCGTGGGATAGTCCAGCGCCGGATCGGCCGGGACGAGATGCGCACGCGGTTGTTCCTGCCGATGATCGATGAAGGCGTCCGTATCCTCGCCGAAGGCATCGCGCTGCGCCCGGGGGACATCGATGTGGTGTGGGTCAATGGCTATGGCTGGCCCCGTCATACCGGCGGGCCTATGCACTATGCCGAGGCAATGGGGCTCGCCGAGGTGGCGAACGGCCTGAGCGCTATTGGACTGAAACCGTCCCGGGCGTTGAGCGACCTTGTCGCGGCCGGAGCGCCGCTCGCCAGCTTGGCGCATCCAGAGGCCTGATATCCATCTGACCCAATGGAGATACAGCATGACAATTACGCTTTACCACTTTCCTGCCGCTTGCTCGCGCGTGACGATGAACGCGCTCGAGGAAATCGGCCTCGCCTATCAGGACATCGCCGTTAACATGCGGACATCCGAACAGAAGAGCCTCGACTATCTGTCGATCAATCCCAAGGGTAAGGTGCCGGCGCTGGATGTCGACGGGCGAATCATGACCGAGAATGCGGCAATCCTTTGGTTTCTCCATACACGCTACCCGGATGCGGCTCTCTTGCCTGCCGATGACGATCCACGCGTTGCGCACCAGGGACTGATCGACCTGGTCTGGTGTTCCGGGACGATCCATCCGATGGTGCGACAGATCCGCATGCCTGCCAAATGGACCACGGACGATCCGGCTGGGGTGAAGGTTGATGGCATGGAGAAGCTCGCCCAGGAGTGCTCGGCGATCGCGGATCGCATAGGAGAGGACTGGTGGTATGGCTCCCGCTGGTCGATTATCGACACCTATATCTACTGGGCCTACAGCACGGCTGCGAAGGGCGGCTTCGCGCTGGACCGTTATCCCACGCTGCTGGCGCATGCGGAGCGGGTTCGAGCGCGCCCGGCCTTCCTGCGCGCGCTGGCCCGCGAGCAGGCGGCGCTGGACGGCATGGGCGTCGCCGACCTCATGCTCTGAGTGCTTCCCGAAACGCCTGCTCCTGCGCACTGGTGCTCCGATCGACGATGACAGGGGTTCGGCGCGGCCTAGGCCATTCATGACGCGCGAGCGGCAGCAATTGCTTCGACAAATTTAGGCATGCCAAATTCGCAGGATAATATTAAAAAGCGCAAGATTGTCGTTGCATAATCCTAATATGGCATGCCATAAGCTGTGTGCACCGTCCAGAGAGACGCGGCATATTGGAGGGGCAGAGAGATGAAGCCTTCGCGCAAGACATTGATGATCGGCACCGCAATCCTGGCAATGGCGACAACCCGTGCCGGGGCCACTGAGGCAGCAGTCGACAACCAGAATGTGTCGCCGACAGCTCCGGACGCTCAAGCGGATGCAAGTGTCGCGGATATCGTCGTGACCGCCAACAAGAGGTCCGAAAGCATTCAGCGGGTGCCGATATCCGTCGTCGCCATCGCTCCACAGATATTGAAAGAGGCTGGCGTCGTCAGCACCATCCAGCTTCAGCAGACGGTGCCGGGCATATCCTTCTCTCCATCCGGGGAGTCCAAGCTTAATAGCTTTTATGTCCGCGGCGTGGGCACCTATGCGCTCGCCTCCACGCTTGAATCTTCGGTTGGCGTCGCTGTCGATGGCGTGCCATTGGCGCGGGTGGGCGGCAGCATATCCGATCTGGTCGATATCGAGCGGGTCGAGGTCTTGAAGGGCCCTCAGGGCATGCTGTTTGGCAAGAACGCGACGGCCGGCCTGATCAGCATCGTGACCCGCAAGCCCGAACTGGGCGTCAATGGCGGCGCGATCAACCTGTCCTACGGCTCCCATAACGAGTTCAATATCGACGCGACCGTCAACATGGCCCTTGGCGAGAAGGCAGCCCTGCGGATGAGTGCGTGGCGATTTGGGCATGACGGCTTCGTGAAGGGGCTGGATGGGCGCGAATATCTCGACAAGAACAGCTATGGTTTCCGCGCCGCCCTGACGCTCGCGCCGTCCGATCGGGTGCGCATCACGCTGATGGGTCAGTTCGACGGGAAAGACGAGCATGGCACGGCCTTCACCTATCGAAAGTTCAACAACACGCCGCCGTTCGGATCAATCGTGGAAGCATGGGAGACATCGCGCGGCATCGTTCCGTCGCCGACCAATCTGGTCGCCGATCCGGGACCTCGGCCCCGTGCCGCTGCGAAAAACTATTATCTGACCGGATTGATCGATGTCGATCTGGGCGGCGGATACTCGCTCGCGTCCGTGACATCCTATCGCAAGGTCAACAGCAGTGGCCAGATGGACCCTTTCCTGTCGACCTCGCCGCTCGTCCGTTTGCTGCGGCTGGACGATCAGGAAATCTATCACCAGATCACGCAGGAGTTGCGGGTCGCATCGCCAACGGACCAGCCGCTGAGCTTTGTCGCGGGTCTGTTCTATTATTATTTCAGCGACAAGGACGTGCAGCACCAGACCTTCTTCGGCGTGCCGGTGCCCGGCGTTTCCTCCTATGGCCGACGTATCCAGGTCGACAACACCCTACGCAACATCGCCGCGTTCGGCGAATTGACCTATCGGATCACACCGGGCCTTCGCATCATCGCTGGCGTGCGGCAGTCGCATGACTCCATCAGCGGTTCGCTGGACCGTTCAAGGATCGGCGTCGATGCCGGCCCGGTTCCGGCGAGCAATAGCGTCTTCGCCTACACGCCCAAGGATCGGGGCTACAGCGCGACCTCCTATCGCGTCGGCGTCCAAGCCGATCTGGCGCGCGATGTCATGGCCTACGCCACCGCGTCGCGCGGCTACAAGGCTCCCGGCTACAACCTGACCCAGACCTTGGCGGCCGGTACTGTCGTCAACGATACGCGGGTGGATGCGGAGATCGCCAAATCCTATGAAATCGGGATCAAATCGCAATTTTTCGACCGGCGCCTGACCGTCAATGTGGCAGCATTCCATTCGATCTTCAGCAATTTCCAGACGACCGTCGGCCTGCCCACGACCCCGCAGATATTCGTCATCCAGAATGCGGGTGAACTGAAATCAAGCGGTGTCGAATTCGACATCTCAGCGCGTCCGACGGCCGGTCTGTCCTTGGGGATCAACGGCGCCTATATCAACGCGCGTTACACCGACTTCAACAATGCGGCCTGCTATCCCACGCAGCCGACGCTGCCGGCAGGAAGCGCCCTGCAGCCCGGCTTCTGCGTGGGCGGGGTGCAGACGCTGAATGGCTGGACGCTGGCGCAATCACCCAAATGGAGCTTCAATGCGTCGGCGCGGTACCAGACAGCGCTTGGCGACAACTTTAAAGGTTTCATCGGCGGCAACTATTCCTTTCGCAGTCGCACCTATTACGAAGCTGCCCGCAATCCGGGCGAAGTGCAGGATCCTTACGGCTTTTTCAACCTGACCGTGGGGGTGGGGCCGTCGGACGAGCGCTGGACCCTGTCTTTCTATGCGAGAAACCTGTTCAAGGAGAATTTCGTCGCCCGCGTCCGGCAGAATTTCAACAGCTTCTACCAAATGCCCGCCTGGGAGGCGCAGCGGCGCTTTGGCGCGCAATTGTCGGCGCGTTTTTGAAAATGACCGTTTCCGCGCTACTCGACTCGCGGCCGCATCTGTTGCGCGCGCCCGAAAGGAGTGGATCAATGTCGACACGCGGAGAAGCCGTTACCCTGAAGCTGCGGGAGATGATCGTCGCGCGGGAATTGCCTCCCGGGTCACGCGTGACCGAACGGGATTTGGCGGCGGCGCTCGGTGTATCGCGCACGCCGGTGCGCGTGGCGCTGGGCATATTGGAGGCGGAGGGGCTGGTGTCCGGCTCCCCCAACAAGGGCTTCATCGTCAATGATTTCAGCATCGACGATATCTTGTCCGCCTTCGACGTGCGCGGCGCGCTGGAAGGGCTGGCGGCCAGCACGGCGATCGAGCGCGGCCTATCTCCCGACGCGCTTGAGAAGCTGGAAGCGTGCGTGCGTGAAGGAGACGCGCTGGTGCGGTCGGGGCTGTGCGGGGCGGACGACATGCGGCGGTGGTCGCTGGCGAACGAAACCTTCCACCGGACGCTGATCGAGGCGGCGGGTCTGCCTACCCTGGAAAAGGTGCACGCCTTCATGTCGCGCATGCCGCTGGTTGCGCCGGTCGCGATCATGTTCACCAGCGACAAGCGGGACGACGCCCATGCGCGCATGTGCGACGCGCACAGCGACCACATGCACATCATGGACGCGATCCGGCAGGGGCAATCGGCGCGCGCCGATTTTTTGATGCGCGAACATATGCACCGTTCCCGCGAGCATTTGGGCAGGCTCCTGAACATGGGGGCCAAGGCTGGGGCGCAAACGGACCGCGAGCCAGCCAAGCGGAGGCGAAAAGTTAAAATGGCTGTGGATGGCGATTGATGTGGTTGGCCGGTCCGTCGGGGGCGAAGGCAGGGCGACGATGCAATCGTTCGCTCCAAAAAAATTCGGGCTGCGCGATGGCCAAGGAGTGAAAGCATGAACAAGGCAGGCGCGTCGGCGATGAAGGCGGTGGAAATCCGCAGGATCGGCGATCATTTCGAGCTTGCGCCAACGACCCGGCCGGTGCCGGTGGCGGGCGCTGGGGAAGTGCTGATCCGCGTCCATGCGGCGGGCGTCAACGGACATGACGTGCATCAAGTACACAATGGCGGGCACCCGGTCCTGCCCGGTGAAACGGATCTGCCCGGACTAGAAGTGTCCGGCACGGTCGTGGACGCGGGACCGGACGTTACCCGCTGGAAGGCCGGTGACCGGGTCTGCGCCCTGCTGCGTGGCGGAGGCTACGCGGAATTCGCCGTGGCGCCGGAAGGCAACTGCCTGCCGATCCCCGGCGCGCTCGGCTGGGCCGAGGCGGCGGTGCTGTCGGAGACATTCTTCACCGTCTGGAGCAACGTCTTTGTCGATGCCGGCCTGTCGGCGGGCGAAAGCTTCCTGATGAACGGCGGGACGAGTGGGATCGGCGTGGCGGCGATCCAGATCGCCTCCGTCCTCGGGCACAGGGTCTTCGCGACGGCAAGGGGGGCGGCGAAGGTGGCACTATGCGCGCGCTTGGGGGCGTCGCGGGCGATCGATTACGAAACGGAGGATTTCGCGGAGGTCATCCAGACGGAGACCGGGGGGCGGGGGGTAGACGTCATCCTGGACATCGTCGCGGGCGACTATCTGGAAAAGGACATAGCGGCGTTGGCCGAGGGCGGCAGGTTGGTGTTCATCGGCGGAGCGAGAGGCTTTCGCACCGAGATCGACCTGCGGCAGCTGATGCGCAAGCGATTGACCGTGGGCGGCAGCCTGCTGCGGCCGCGCAGCAACGCGTTCAAAGCGCAGGTCGCGGCGGAACTGGAGCGGAAAATCTGGCCGCATGTCGCATCGGGGCGCATAGAACCGATGCTGGATCGCACCTTCCAGCTGGACAAGGCGGCGGACGCGATCGCCTGCCTGGAGAAGCGTCGCCACATCGGCAAGGTCGCCCTGCTGGTCGGGGAGCCCTGACATGGCGAGCCTGGCGAAGGCCGATGGGCAGGAGAGGGGCGGCGAACGGGTGACGACACCACGACGTGCGGCCCTGCTGGTGCTAGCGCTGATGCTTGCCCTGACATTGTCTTTCATCGACCGTCAGATATTGGCGCTGCTGGTCGAGCCGATAAAGGCCGAGCTGCGGATAGACGACACGCGGTTCGGGGTGTTGCAGGGCACGGCCTTCGCCCTGTTCTACATTGGTTTTGGCATACCGCTCGGCCGGCTGGCGGATCGGGGGAGCAGGCGGAACCTGATCATCGCCGGCATCATCCTGTGGAGCCTGACCACCATGGCCTGCGGAACGGCGTCATCGTTCGCGGCCCTGTTCGCCTGGAGGGCCGGGGTGGGCATTGGCGAGGCGGCGCTGTCGCCGGCGGCCTATTCAATGATCACCGACGTCGTGCCCAAGCGAAACCTATCCCTGGCGCTCGGCGTGTACAATATGGGCGTTTATCTGGGATCGGGCCTCGCCCTGCTGGTGGGCGGCGCACTGCTGCACTGGCTGAAGACTGCAGATCTGAGCGCGCTCGCCTTTCTTCCTTCCGCCGCGCCCTGGCGCGTGGTTTTCCTCTGCGTGGGCATCCCCGGTCTGGTGGTAGCGATCGGTTTTAGCTTTATCAGAGAGCCCCGGCGCACGGACTTCGATGTGTCGGCGGAGACGGCCATGCCGTCGATCGGCGAGACGGCGCGCTTCATCGTCTCCGAACGGCGGCTATTCGCCAGCCTCGTGCTGGGATTTGCGTGCCACAATAGCTCCCTTTACGCGCTCCTGAACTGGATTCCTGCCTTTCTTGGCCGCCACCATCATCTGATGCCTGCCCATGTCGGCCTGCTGCTGGGCGTGTCGACACTGATCGGCGGCGGCGTCGGCCTGATCGGCGGAGGCATGCTGAGCGACCGGCTGTTCGCCGCCAAAAGGGGCGACGCCCCCCTGATCGTCGGCATGATCGGGTCTGTGGGCATCGCGCTCGGCACGCTGCTGACCGTCGGCGCGCCGAGTCCGCAACTGGCCGCAACTGCCTTCGCCTTCCTCATCATGGCGGTTGCGTTGCCGATCGGTTCAGCGTCCGCTGCGCTTCAGCTGGTCGTGCCGAACCGCTTTCGCGGGCAGGTCTCCGCATTCTATCTGGTATCCATATCGCTGGCGGGCCTGACGATCGGCCCCATCGTACCGCCTCTGATCAGCGATCATCTGTTCCATGACCCCAGCCGGATCGGGCAGGCGGTAGCTGTGACGGTGGTCGGCGCCGCAATGCTTTCCATCATTCTCTTTCTGATCGGCCGCCCCGCCTATGCGCGGCGCTATGCGGCCATCCATTTGACGCCCCGCGCGCAACAGGAGACGAGCCTATGAAAATGATCAGCTTTGCCCGCAACGGGCGTGAGGGATATGGCTTGCTGAAAGAGGGCGGCGTCATCGACGCGGGCGGCCGTCTGCCCGACTATCCAGACCTCACTTCCCTGCTCGCCGATCCCGCACCGCTCCGCGCGCTGGAGGGATTGCCCGCCGACTTCGCGGAGGAGGATGTGACGACCCTGCCGCCGATCCCCCGATCCGGCCGCATCATCTGCATCGGCCTCAACTATAAGAGCCACATCGCGGAGACGGGCAACGATACGCCCGCTTATCCCATCCTCTTCCCCAGATATCCGAGCTCGCTGGTGGCGAACGGCGCGCCCATGGAAAAGTCGTCGCTGTCGGAACGCTTCGATTTCGAGGGGGAGTTGGCGTTCGTCATCGGTCGTCCGGGCCGGCACATCCCTAAAGAGCGTGCGCTGGAGCATGTTGCTGGCTATGCCTGTTTCAACGATGGGTCGATCCGGGATTTCCAGCGGCACACGTCTCAGTTCCTGCCCGGCAAGAATTTCGAGCGATCGGGCGCGTTCGGCCCCTGGCTCGTGACCCCGGACGAGGTCGGCGACGTAAACGCGCTCAAGCTGACGACCCGATTGAACGGGGAGGTCGTCCAGCAGGCGGACATCGACGATTTGCTGTTCGGCGTCGAAGATCTGATCGCCTATATTTCGCAGATATGGACGGTCCAGCCCGGCGATGTCGTCGCCACTGGCACCACCGGTGGCGTCGGAGCGCTTCGCAAGCCGCCGCTGTGGATGAAACCGGGCGATCGCGTCGAGGTGGAGATCGACCGCCTGGGCCTTCTGTCCAATCCGATCATCGAAGAGGTGCAAGCATGACAGCCCCGATGAAACTGGCCCATATCGTTTTTCGCACCAACGATCTGCCGGCCATGCAGCAATGGTATTGCACCGTCCTCGACGCTCACGTCGTCTTCGGCAATGATCGCATCGCCTTCCTGACCTATGATAAGGAACATCATCGTATCGCCCTGGTCGCCGCTGGACCTTTCGCCGCCAGACCCAAGGAGCCAGCGGTGGGCTTCTATCACGCGGCCTTTGCCTATCGCGACCTGCGCGAGCTGCTGGACAATCATGATCGGCTGCTTGCGCTAGGGATCAAGCCTTGGCGAGTCATCAACCATGGGCTCACCATCTCCTGCTATTATGCCGATCCGGACGGCAATGACATCGAATTTCAGGTCGATCGTTTCGAGGACGCCGAAGACGCCAAGATCTGGATGACGGGCGATGCGTTCGCCAACAACCCCGTCGGCTTAGAAGTCGATCCGGATGCGTTGCGTCGGCGATTGGATTCGGGTGAACCGATCGAATCCATCATGCGCCGCGCCGACGAAATCCAATGATCGACAAGATTTGCGCCGCCGCCGACGCCCTGCGCGACGTTGCGGACGGCGCGACCATCCTGATCGGCGGATTCGGCGAGGCGGGAAGCCCGACCGAACTCATCCACGCATTGATCGACCAAGGCGCCAGCGGGCTGACGTTAGTCACCAACAATGCCGGCAATGGCGAGATAGGGCTGGCGCGGCTGATTCAGCGGGGGCGCGTCCGCAAGCTGATCTGCTCCTATCCCCGCAGCGCGCATGGCTATGTCTTTGACGGGCTTTACCGGCAGGGCAGGATCGAGCTGGAACTGGTTCCGCAAGGAACGCTGGCCGAACGTATTCGCGCGGGCGGTGCGGGCATTCCCGCCTTCTTCACGCCGACGGCGGCGGGAACCGACCTGGCGCAGGGCAAGGAAAGCCGCATGTTCAACGGGCGACCCCATATTCTGGAACAGGCGATCCGGGCCGATGTGGCGCTGATCAAGGCGGAGGCGGGCGACCGCTGGGGCAACCTGATTTATCGGAAGGCAGCGAGAAATTTCGGGCCGGCGATGGCGACGGCGGCCGATCTGACCGTGGCGCAGGTGTGCCGGGTCGAACCTCTGGGCGCGATCGACCCCGAAGCGATCGTGACGCCCTCCATCTTCGTGCAGAAGGTGGTGCACATTCCCGATCCGATCAGCGAACGGGCGCATATCAAAGAGCTTGCGGCGGGGCAGAGAACATGAGCGGCTGGACTCTCGACGAGATGGCGGCGCGCGCCGCCGCCGATATCCCGGAAGGCTCTTTCGTCAATCTGGGCATCGGCCAGCCCGAACGGGTCGCCAATCATATCCCGCCCGGTTTCGAGATCATCCTGCACAGCGAGAACGGGATATTGGGCATGGGGCCAAGCCCCGATCCCGAGCAGGAGGACATGGACCTCATCAACGCGGGCAAGAAGCCGGTGACGCTGATACCGGGCGGCGCGTTTTTCCATCATGCCGACAGTTTCGCGATGATCCGGGGCGGCCATGTCGATGTCTGCATTCTGGGCGCGTTTGAAGTGGCGTGCACGGGCGACATCGCCAACTGGTCGAGCGGCAAGGACGGAGTGCCGGCGGTCGGCGGCGCCATGGATCTGGCCGCTGGTGCTAAGAGCCTGCGGGTCATCACGTCCCATGTGACCCGGTCGGGGAGTCCCAAGCTGCTGTCCCAACTGACCCTGCCTGCTACGGGCCGTGGCGTCATCGACCGCATCTACACCGATCTGGGCGTCCTGGACCCCAAGGGCGATCATTTTCGCCTCGTCGAGATGGCGCCGGGCGTCACCGTCGACGATATCCGCCGCCAGACCGGCGCGCCGATCGAAGGATCCGCATAGCAGGTCCGGGCGCGGCGGATTTGCTCCGGCGCGCCCGCCCGATCAGGTCACCGGCACACCGAGCAGCGGCAATTCCCGGCGCAGATATTGTTCGAACGTTATTGGCTTGCGGCCCAGGAACCATTCCAGGATGTTGGAATTGCCGACGAACTCATGATCAGAATACCAGGCCGCGATGGATGTCAGGACGCGGTGAATGCCCTGATTTTGTGGCGTGATCTCGGATGAACCCCATCGGTGCGCGATGGCTTCGTCCACATTGCTCTGGACGACCGGAATCTCCTTGCCCATCACGCGCGAAAATATCCGCGCCATTTCGCGCGAGGTCAGCTTGTCCGTACCCGACAACTCATAGCTGGCATAGAAATGCCTGGACCCCTCGACCAGAACCTTGGCGGCGACGTCGGTCAGGTCCTCGACGTCGATCAGCGATCCCCTTCGTCCTTCGCGCACTTTCCAGAACACCCTGAGTTCGCCGGTCGCGAGGACCGGGCCGAACTGCATGGCCGGGATCATGAAGTCGCACGGCTTGAGCACGGTATAGGGAAGGCCGGATTCATAGAGCTTTTCCTCTATGTCCCGCTTAAAGCGATGCTGGACGATGTCGATAATCGAATGGAGCACCGAACTGAACACCACATGCGGCGTGCGGCAACGGCGGGCCGCTTCTATCATGGAGTGTCCCATCTCCAGTTCGGTCCAGCGCCCTGCCGGCCCGATATGATAGACGGCATCGCAACCCTCGAGCGCGCGGGTGTAGAAGTCGACGTCGGTAAGATCGCCGATAAGCACTTCCGAGGCACCCAGCGCTCGCGTTTCCGCTTCCTTGTCGCCCGACACGCGGACGGCCCGCACCTGATGTCCCATTGCCGACAGTTTGGGGATCAACCTTCGTGACTGATTGCCGCCCGCAGCGGTCACCAATATCTTCATTTTCACTCTCCCGGGTTGATGTTTCAGCCGACCGAGCCGATCACGCCGCCTCCTTAATGTCGACGATCGTCCCTGCGAGAACACACGTCATCGCCTTGGCCAACGCGGCGCCCGCATCCGGCAAGGTTCCAGGTTCCACCCATGCGATCCGTCCATCGGGACGCACCAGCAGAGCGAAAGGCGTCTCACCCCAATAGTCCGCCGCGCTGGCCTTTTCCGACCGGGCATCTCGGCGGAGCGGCACTAAGGAGACGGGCATTCCGCCACGTGGGAGCGCGGCTATGGCGCGCTGCCACATCGCGCTGTGCTGCTCGGGCGCAAACAGGGTGAAGCGATCGAAGGCAAGGCAATCGATCGTCGATCGCTCCGGCTCGACCCAGAGATGTGGTACAGGATGCCCCGGCGCGAAGCAGGGTTGATAGCCTTCTTCATCGGGCACTGGCAGAGCAATCGCCCGCTTCGGCTCGATGAAAGCGCCCTTCGCGGCTACGGCGGCCATCTCCAGTTCGAGGAAGGCGAAGTGCCGGACCTGTGCGTCGATGGCGGCCTGGACCGCCAACCGCCGGGGATGGTCCGGTGATGAGGCCAGCTCTCGTATCGCGGTCGCGAATATATCATTGCCGTCCTGACAACCCAGGGCGTCGTCAACCTCGCGGGTGCGCGCATGATTGCTGACCGACTGGGCGGTGTTGCGTAATGCTATCGGCCTGCATTCCACCTCATAGCTGTCCAACAATCCATCGCTGGCCTGCCCGCGCAACACCGCGCCCAACTTCCAGATCAGATTCTCGACATCCTCGACCCCTGTGTTGAGACCCAGCCCTCCTGTCGGCGGAAAGCGGTGCCCGGCGTCGCCGATCAGGAAGACCCGGCCTTTGCGGTACCGCGCGGCGATCTGCGCCGACATGGCCCATGTATCGATCGCCGCCAGCGAATAGGCGTGCGGCGCGCCCATCACTTCGTCCATGATGGCCTTGCACTTTGTCTCGTCGAAGCTTTCAAAGGGTGTCACTTTGGGATCGTATCGCATCATGAAGACCTGCGAGCCAACGGGCTGGTGCATGATGAAGAAGCCCTCGCGGCCGATCGATCGGACGAAGAACACGACCCCCGGATTGCGCTCGAGAAACGGACGCATATCGGACTTGATGTGAATCGCTAGAAACTGAGCGATAAGGGACGGCCCTTCCATCGGGATGCCGGCTGCCCGGCGAACGCCGCTGGCGGCGCCGTCCGCGCCTATCAGATAGCGCGCGCGGACCGTTTCCTCCCGGCCGTTGGCTAGAATAGTCGCGCTGACCAGCGTGTCTTCTTCGGTATAGGTTTGAAACTTGCTGTTGAAATGAACCGGGTCGACGCCTCCGGCCAGTTCGATTGCGCGGGCATGAAGCAGGGGTTCCAGCAAGCTCTGCGGCAGATTCTCGGAGTGGACCGGGCTGATGTCGGTAAAACGGGCGACCCGGCCCTTCTTGCCGGTAAGGTCCAGCCTGCCATAAGTGAGGCCGCCGATGCTCTCGCACCAGGGGATGCAGCGCTGGAGCTCGACCGGGGTGCTGAGACAGGAAATCTTGTCCGCGATCCCGATGCGACGATATATTTCCATCGTATGGGTTTTGAGAACATGGGCCGAAGGCTCGGTATGGAGCCCGGAGCGGGCCTCTGCCACCCTGTGTGAGAGGCCGAGTTTGGAGGCGATGCAGGAGGCGAGAAGGCCCGCCGGGCCGGCTCCTACGATAAGCAGGTCAAGTGGTTCAATCGACATTGGACTTTCATTTCCTAAATCGCCGTCGCCCCGGGACGGGGAATTCCGCGATGGTGGTGGAGTGGAGCAATCGCGCCAGATGACAGTGCGAACGATGCGCGTGTTCTCGCAGCAGGCTAGCGGCCGTGGCCATCGCGGTTCCCGAGACCAGGGAAGTCGGGACGTTTGCGCCAGAGCCTATGTCGCTCATCGGCTGGGCGGGGCTGCCCCTTTACAGCAGCCGAGCACGCCAAACATTCCGACGAGATTGCCAGTCGCTGCTGCATTTCCTCTCATCCCTTCTCCTAAATCCAAGTCCGCCACTCACGCTATCTCTAAGCCATATGGCATGCCAAAATGCCAGTTTGCAATAAGAATCCTTGCAATGCTCCTGCTATTACTTAGTATATGGCATGCCGTAAAAGATTGCAGGCACAGAGGAGGGCGTCCATGTTCATCACTAACGGCTGGTATTGCGCGGCCTTCGCAAGCGAGATGGGGGCACCGTTCGCGCGGAGGATCTTGGGCCAACCGGTCTTGCTGGTGAGAGACGCGAGCGGAGCGCCGCACGCGATGGGAGACCGCTGCCCCCATCGATTTGCGCCGCTGCACAAGGGCTCCGTGATCGACGACCGGATCGAATGTCCGTATCACGGCTTGCAATTCGGCATGGACGGGCGCTGCGTTCATAATCCGCATGGCGATGGGCGAATTCCAGGCGCGGCGAAGGTTCCGGTTTATCCCGTGGTGGAGCGCGATGGGCTGATCTGGATATGGATGGGACATCCGGAAGCGGCCGATCCCTCCTCGCTCCCGGACCTGCACTTGATCGACCGCAGCTCCCGGCCGATCGTGGGCGGCCACATCATGATGGACGTCGATTATCGGCTGGTGCTCGATAACCTGACGGATTTGAGCCACGCGGCCTATATCCATGCGGGAACGCTCTCGCCATCGCGCGCGAAGCGGGAGAGCACCAACGAAGCGACCAGTCATTCGGTGGCTGTTCACACCGTGATGCGCGGCGTACCGACGCCGTCGAGTCAGGCGCTCTATTTCGATCAGCCTGTCGGCGACTATCATTCCGACATCGAATGGATCGCGCCGGGAATTGTGCGCCAGCAGCTCGCGATGACGGCCTGTGGGGAGGATGCCGATGCTGGCGCCGTGACACGCAACGTCCACCTGATCACGCCAGCCACGGCCACGAGCACGCATTATTTCTGGATGCATACGCGCAATCGGTTGATGGATGATCGCTCGATCGACGAGCAGACCGTCGCCATCATCACCAACGCGTTCACCACCGAAGACGAGCCCATGATGGCGGCGTGCCAGGACTATATGGGCGGCAAGGCCTTCTTCTCTCTCAAGCCGCTGTATCTCGCGACGGACTTCGCCGGAACGCGCTGCCGGCGTATCGTCGAAGGGCTGATCGCGGCGGAGAACGGCGAAGGCGGGCATGCTGATGCGGACGCCATGACCGACGAAATAGCATGATCGTCGCCTGACAATATTCGCAGGCGCGGCTCGGCAGGGAGGGGCTTCCCGCCAGGGCGTTCACTATAAAGAGAAAGGATGCGGATGTCTGAGTTTGACTGCCAGGATTTCTTCGCGCTCGATGACCAACTGACCGATGTCGAACGGATGATACGTGACACGGCGCGCGCCTATGCGTCGGAAAAACTCGCGCCGCGCGTTCTCGATGCCTTTGTTGCGGAGAAAACGGACCCCGCCATCTTCCGCGAAATGGGGGAGCTCGGGCTGCTGGGATCGACCCTGCCGGCCGAATATGGCGGGGTAGGGGCGAATTATGTCTCCTATGGCCTGATCGCTCGTGAGATCGAGCGGATCGACAGTGGCTACCGTTCGATGATGAGCGTGCAGTCCAGCCTCGTCATGCACCCGATCCACGCTTATGGCTCCGAAGCACAGCGGCGGGAATATCTGCCTCGGCTGGCGTCGGGGGAATGGATCGGCTGCTTCGGCCTGACCGAACCCGATGCCGGTTCCGATCCCGGCGGCATGACCACGCGAGCGGTGAAAATCGACGGCGGATATTTGCTCAATGGGGCCAAAACCTGGATTTCCAATGCGCCGATCGCCGACATTTTCGTCGTCTGGGCAAAGTCGGACGCCCATGGCGGGGCGATCAGAGGCTTCGTGCTGCGCAAGGGGATGAAGGGGCTGTCGGCGCCCAAGATAGAGGGCAAGCTGTCCTTGCGCGCATCGATCACGGGGATGATCGTCCTGGATGACGTGGAGGTGGGCGAGGATGCGCTGCTGCCCAACGTCGAGGGGTTGAAGGGGCCATTCGGCTGTCTCAACCGGGCGCGTTACGGGATCGGATGGGGCGCGATGGGCGCGGCTGAATTCTGCTATGCCGCGGCGCGCCAATATGGCCTGGATCGGCATCAGTTCGGCAGGCCGCTGGCCGCCACGCAATTATACCAGAAGAAGCTCGCGGACATGGCGACCGAGATCACGCTTGGCCTTCAGGCCTGCCTACGCGTGGGCCGGCTGATGGACGAAAAACGCGCCGCGCCGCCGCTCATCTCCCTCCTCAAGCGGAACAATGTCGGCAAGGCGCTCGATATCGCGCGCATGAGCCGCGACATGCATGGCGGCAACGGCATCTCGGCGGAATATCAGGTCATGCGGCATGCGATGAACCTGGAAACCGTCAATACCTATGAGGGCGCGCATGACGTGCATGCGCTGATCCTTGGCCGGGCGATCACCGGCATCGCCGCCTTCTGATCGACCGCTCGCCGACACGCACCTCTGGAGTCTTTTATGCGGGAAGCCGTCATCATCTCTACCGCCCGTACCGGAATCGGCAGGGCCAATCGCGGATATTTCAACGCTACCGAAGCGCCTGTTCTCGGCGGCCACGTCATGCACGCCGCGATCGACCGCGCGGGCATTGATCCCCGGCAGATCGATGACATTTTTTTCGGAGCCGGCAACCAGTGGGGCACGCAGGGCGCCAATCTGGCGCGCATGAGCGTGTTTGCGGCAGGCCTGCCTATCGAAACGCCCGCTTTCACGCTTGATCGCAAATGCGGGTCGGGCCTGACCGCCATCGCGCTGGCGAGCCGCTCGATCATCGCCGGAGACATCGACGTCGCGCTGGCGGGGGGCATGGAATCGATCAGCCTGACGACGAAGCAGGCGGCTGCGCCCTACCACAACATGTCGGTCACCGATTTCAAGCCACATGCCTATATGACGATGATCGAAACCGCTGAAATCGTCGCCGAACGCTATGGGATCAGTCGCGCTCAGCAGGACCAATTCGCTGCCATCAGCCAGCAGCGCGCCTTCGCCGGACTGCGAAATGGCGCCTTCCGCGAGGAGATCGTTCCGATCACCGTCGACAAGGCGCTCTACGATGCGGACGGCAACCGGGCCGGAACGGAACAGGTCACCGTCACGCAGGACGAAGGGATCAGGGGCGATACCACAGCCGAGCGGCTGGCGGGGCTGCGTCCGGTTTTCAAGGACGGCATGGTGGTGAAGGAGGGCAAGCATGTCACGGCCGGGAACGCCAGTCAGCTTTCCGACGGCGCATCCGCCCAGATCATCATGGAGCGAAGCGAGGCGCAAGCACAGGGCAAGGAGATTTTGGGCATCTATCGCGGATTCCAGGCGGCCGGTTGCGAGCCCGACGAGATGGGCATCGGCCCGGTCTTCGCGATCCCAAAACTTCTGAAGCGCGCGGGCCTGCGGATCGAGGACATAGGATTATGGGAAATCAACGAGGCCTTCGCCAGCCAGTGCCTCTATTGCAGGGACCATCTGGGCATCGATCCAGCCATTTATAACGTCAATGGGGGCGCCATCGCCGTTGGCCATCCCTTCGGCATGACCGGTAGTCGGCTCGTTGGCCATGCGTTGATCGAAGGACGCAGGCGCGGCGTGCGCTATGTCGTCGTATCGATGTGCACGGCGGGCGGCATGGGCGCGGCCGGGCTGTTTGAAATCCCCTAAAGTTGAGCCCCGCCACAATATGCCGCTGACGCTCGTCTCCGATGCCACGCGTTGCACTGTCACGCGCTCCTATCCCTGGAGAATATGATCATGGCCACTTTAGTTCCAAGCCGCAAGGAAGAGCTTATCAACACCCTGGAAATGCTTGATAGCCGCCTGCTCTGGCTGTCATCGTGGATGATCCACAACGCGAACTATATTCGTGAGAAGCGGGACGGATTGAAGGTTGGCGGGCATCAGGCGAGTTGCGCATCGATGACCGCGATCATGTCGGCGCTGTACTTCCACGCCTTACGTCCGCAGGACAAGGTCGCGGTCAAGCCGCACGCAGGGCCGCTTCTGCACGCAGTCCACTATCTGCTTGGCAACCAGAGCCTTGATCGCATGCAGCGTTTTCGCGGGCTGGGTGGTGTGCAGAGCTATCCGAGCCGCACCAAGGACGCGATCCCCGTCGATTTCTCCACCGGTTCGGTCGGTCTTGGCGTCGCGATCACCGCTTTCACCTCGCTAGTGCAGGACTATCTGATCGCGCATGGACAGGTGCGGGAGGAAGACGCCGGTCGCATGATCGCTCTCATGGGCGATGCCGAACTGGATGAGGGCAATATCTACGAATGCCTGATCGAAGGTTATAAGCACGACCTGCGCAATTGCTGGTGGATCGTCGACTATAATCGCCAGTCGCTCGACGCGACGACGGCCGATCGCATGTTCCGCCGGTTCGACGATATATTCGAGACCTGCGGTTGGCGGGTCGTGACGCTGAAATATGGCAAGCTCCAGCAGGAGGCGTTCAGTCGGCCCGGCGGGAAGTCGCTGGAAGAATGGATCGACGGCTGTCCCAACGCGGAGTTCGCCGCGCTCACCTATCAGGGCGGCGCCGCCTGGCGGGAACGGTTGCTGAACGACATCGGTAGCAAGCCGCATGTCAGGACGTTGCTGGACAGCTTCAAGGATGATGCGCTCGCGCGGCTGATGACGAATCTGGGCGGCCACTGCGTCGAAACGCTGGTGGAGGCCTTCGACGGCGCCAATGACGACAAGCCGACGCTTTTCATCGCCTATACGGTGAAGGGCCATGGCCTGCCCCTGGCGGGTCACAAGGACAATCATTCGGGCATGATGAACCCGCCTCAGATGGAGCAGTTTCGCGCCAGCCTGGGCATCAGGAAAGGGGAGGAATGGGAGCCTTGGGGCGGGCTCGGCGACAATGTCGCGACGCAACTCCAGGCTTTTGTAGATTCGAGCCCGCTGGCTCGGAAGAATACCGAACCCGTCGCACCCCCCGTGCCAGTTCCCGCGCGCCTGCCGGTTCCGGAGGGCGGCGAGCAATCCACGCAGGGGGCGTTCGGGCGCATTCTTCTTGACCTCGCCAAATCCCGGGAAGAGCTTGCCGACCGCATCGTCACGACGGCGCCGGACGTCACGCAGACCACCAATCTCGGGGCGTTCGTCAACCAACGCGGGCTGTTTCGCCGTCAGGAACTCGCCGACGTCTTCCACAAGGCGAAGATACCCTCGGCCCAGAAATGGGCGCAGCACGCTGCGGGCCAGCATGTCGAGCTGGGCATCGCAGAAAACAACTTCTTCCTGATGCTAACGTCGCTGGGCCTTGCCGCGCCGCATTTCGGCACGCGGCTGCTGCCGGTCGGGACGGTCTATGATCCCTTCATCGCCCGCGGCCTGGATGCGCTCAACTATGGTTGTTACTCGGACTCGCGCTTTCTGCTTATCGGCACGCCGTCGGGTCTGACCCTTGCCGCCGAGGGTGGCGCGCACCAATCGATCAACACGCCGCTGATCGGCATGGGCCAGCCCAACCTCACCTATTTCGAGCCGGCCTATGCCGATGAACTGGCGTTGATGATGCGCTGGGCGTTCGACTATATGCAGCGTCCCGAGGGCAGCTCGGTCTATCTGCGCCTGACCACCAGATCGATACCACAACTGGATCGCGACGACCGCGACTGGGAGGCCGATGCGCTCAGGGGCGGCTACTGGCTGTGCAAGCCGGCGCCCGGATCGGACGTCGCGATCGCCTTTACCGGCGTGGTCGCCCCAGAAGCCCTGGCGGCCTGGGAGCAGCTGGCCGAGGATATCCCCGGGATCGGCCTTCTCAACGTCACCTCGCCCGATTTACTGCATCGCGGATGGTCGGCGAGACGGGCGGCGCGCTGGTCGGGCGGGCAAAGCGAACCTTCTCATGCGGAAAAGCTGCTTTCCGTGCTGACGCCCGGCGCGGGACTCGTGACCGTCCTCGACGGCGCGCCGGGTGCCTTATCCTGGCTCGGCGGGGTGACGGGCATGCGGGTCAGTCCGCTGGGCGTGGATCGCTTCGGCCAGACGGGCGACCAGCCCGATCTCTATCGTACCTACCGGCTGGATGCCGACGCCATCGTCGAGGCCGCCGCCGAACTTTTCCTGGGGGACTGACCAATGGCCATCGAACTCAAGATGCCGGCCCTTTCGCCGACCATGGAAAAGGGCACGCTGGCCAAATGGCTGGTAGCCGAGGGCGACATGGTCAAAGCCGGCGATCTCATCGCGGAGATCGAGACCGACAAGGCGACCATGGAGGTTGAAGCCACCGATGATGGCCGTGTCGCCGGGCTTGTCGTCGCCGAGGGGACGGATGATGTCGCCGTGGGCACGGTGATCGCCCTGCTGGCTGGGGAAGACGAAGCCGCGCCGGATCCTGCGGCGGCCGGCATGATCGCCGGCCCCGCTATGGCGCCGATGCCTGCCGCCGCGTGGTGGCCCGAGCCGGTTCAACCCGAAGTCGCGCCGGCGGTTTCCGACCCGCTCACACGCCTCCCTCCATCAGAACGGCTCAACGCGAGTCCGCTAGCCCAGCGCATCGCCGAAGCGAGGGGCATCCGCCTGGACGCTATTGTCGGTACTGGGGCGAATGGCCGCGTCACCCGATCCGACCTTGGCGTTGTGCCGCTCACTGCGTCGTATCCCGCCACGCCTGCTGCGGATACAGCGCCAGCCGACGCCGTCATCGCGCCGCCGCCGGCGGGGGTGCCAGTGGAGACGGTCAAACTCAGCGCGATGCGCAGGACGATCGCGCGGCGACTGACCGAATCCAAGCAGACCATCCCGCATTTCTATTTGACCGCGCGTTGCAACATCGATGCTCTGCTGGCCTTGCGAGTCAAGCTGAATGCTGCTCTCGCCGAACGCGGCATCAAGATCAGCGTCAACGACATGGTGTTGAAGGCGATGGCGCTGGCCATCGTCGAGGTGCCCGACGCCAATGTGCAGTTCGGCGGAGAAGCGCTGCACCGCTTTGGCCGCGCGGACATCGCGGTGGCCGTGGCGATCGAGGGAGGGCTTGTCACGCCGGTCATACGCGATGCGGGGGCGCTGTCGCTGTCGGCGATCTCCCAGGCGAGCAAGGTGCTCGCGGCCAAGGCGCGTGACGGCAAGCTGGCGCACGAGGAATTTCAGGGCGGCACTGCCTCTCTCTCCAACCTCGGCATGTTCGGCATCGACGAAATGGTGCCGGTGATCAATCCGCCGCAGGCTCTCATCCTCGGCATCGGCGCCGGGGTCGAGCAGCCGTGGAAGGTCGATGGCCAGCTCGGCCTGGCCACCGTCGTGACGGCAACAGCCAGCTTCGACCATCGCGCGATTGACGGCGCGGTCGCGGCCGCTTTTATGGCCGCCTTTCGCCGCTATGTCGAAGCGCCGCTTCTCATGGTTAGCTGACGTCACGTCATTCCTTCTCGGATTGTCGAGTCAGGCGGCGATTTCGTCCCTGATGCTGTTGGTAAGCCTGCCCATGCGATCGATCCCCACCTCGACCGTGTCGCCCAGCTTTATTCAAATTGGCGGCTCGCGGAACAGGCCGACGCCGCCCGTGGTGGCCGTGGCGACGACATCGCCTGGCTGAAGGGGTATGATGGTCGAAAGATACGTGGACCCAATGGTGCCCAGGATGAATTCCATCTCGCCGCAGCCGCCCAAAACCTGCGCAAGCTCGCCAAGATCAGCCTGGCCAGGCAGCCGGCCATGACCTGACGTCGGGCATCCGCGCGCGTCCGTTTCAATCAGGACCCTCCGCATCAACCAAAAGGCGACTTTTTCAACGGCATCATGACAAAACCGGCCATTCGACGCACTCCTCACGAACGGCAGGAAAGTCCCACGACGCGGCATACGCTGCCGGCAACCATCGACCCATTCCGGTCATTAAGAGCTCGAATTTCGCTCCTCGGATGCGGCCGGCTAACAGCTGCCCCTGGGGGTGGGCCCGTTCGGATTTAATGACCCTTGCGCCGACGATTATGCCTCTCTATTGCAAATAGATCGCATTAGCGAATCTGTTGATAGGGGGCTGATTTGTCTTTCATTCGCGTGGCGCTGCTCGCGTCCGCTTCTCTCTGCACCACCATGGCATATGCTGAGCAGATACCTGTTCCCTCCACGGAAGTTGTTGAGGGGGGCCAGATCATCGTTACCGGCCGCGCCCAACGCCTGTACCGCACCGAAACCACGACGGTAGGCAAGAGCGCGCAAGACCCGCTCGATATTCCGCAGGCATTGCAGGTGATCAACAAGGACCTGTTCGCCGATCAGGGCGCGCGCGATGCGACAGATATTTATCGCAACATCTCGGGCGTCAGCTTCTTCAGCTATGCCGGCGTCACCTTCCGCGGCTTCCGGCAGGATCAGTCCTTCTACGACGGCATGCGGGGCAACCCTTTCATCGGCTTTTCGGTGCCCCAGCTCTTCAACATTGAGCGCGTCGAGGTGCTGAAAGGTCCGGCGGGCCTCTTCTTCGGGCCGGGCTCACCCGGCGGCATCATAAACTATGTGTCGAAGGTGCCGGATACCAAGACAGCAATGCGGCTTGTGGCGACCGGCGGCAATTACGACCGGCGCGGCATATCGGCCGAAGCGACCGGCCCAATCGACAGCGACGGCATCGTCACCTATCGCCTTGGCGGCTTCTATGAAGCCATGAACCCGTATCGCCTGAACACGAAAAATGTGTCGCTGATCGGCGATGGCGGCGTTGCGATCCGGACGAACGAAGGCGGCAAGCTGACGCTGCAGGCGACGGTCTACCACAATGACCTGCAAGCGAACCGGCTGCGCGGCGTACTGACCGACAATGCTGGCAACTTTCTGACCGACATTCGCTGGAACGCCAATGAACCCACCGACTTCCTGCATCTGAAGTCGCAGGCCTATCAAGCGCGCTACGCCACGGCGATCGGCGATGCCGTCACGTTCGACGCTGGCGTGCGCTATTTCAAGGCGACCGAGACACAGCAATATCACGAACCGCGCGGCTTCGTGGCGGGAAGCACCGATCTGGTCGCGCGCGAGTTTCGCGACCAGATCCGCGATGTGGATGGGCTTTCCTTCTCCGCCAATCTCACCGCACGCCTGGACCTGCTCGGTATGGAGCATAAGGTCCAGGCTGGCGCGGACTGGTACGACGAAACCAGCGTGCTCAATAGCCGCATCCTGCGCGCGGGTGTGACGCCGCTCAGTCTCAGCAACCCGGTCTATACCAATAGCGCGCGCGATGCGGCTCGGGCGGCGCTGCTGCCCTTCACCGTCACCGATACCCGCACCAAGCGCAAAGGCGCCTATCTGCAGGACCAGATCAGCCTGACCGAGAGGGTCATACTTGTGGGTGGCGTTCGGTATGACAAGTTCGAGGACGGCGTGGTCGGCAACCGGTTTTATACCGATGATGACGTCACCTTCCGCACGGGCGCCATCTTCAAGCCGCGTAAGGACGTTTCGGTCTATGTGAGCTGGTCGCAGAGTTTCGAGCCACAGAGCGCGTCGAGCCAGACGGTCGACGCGGGAGGCCCCTTCGCCCCGGTAACGGGCGATCAGTTCGAGGGCGGGGTCAAGACGGACCTGTTCGACGGCCGCCTTCAGGCCAATTTCGCCGCCTACCGGATCGTGCGCAAAAACATTCTGCAAGCAGACCCGACCCTGCCTCCGGTCAACGGCCAGGATCAGTTGCGTCCGATCGGCGAGGTCACGAGCAAGGGGTTCGAGGTCGACCTATCGACCGACATCACGGCCAATTGGGTCGCGCTGGTTAACTATGGCTATAACGATACGAAGATAACCGGAACGATTGCGGGGCAGGCGATCACCAATGCCGTAGGGGATCGCTTCGCCAATGCGCCCAAGCACAAGCTCGGCTTCTGGACCCGCTATCAGGTGCCTGCGATCGACGCGGCCTTCGCCGTCGGCGGGGAATATGTGTCGCGACGCGTCAGCCTGTCCGGGCAGGGCGTGAAGCCCTACACGATCTTCGATGCGTCCATAACCAAGGGGCTGGGCTTTGCCGAACTGATGCTGCGCGTCGACAACATCTTCGACAAGGTCTACGCGGCCTCCGGCTTTTCCGCGCAAAGCGGGCATTTCCCTGGGGAGCCTCGCACCTTCCTCGCCGAACTACGCTTCAGCTTCTGATCCATGGGCAAGGCGCACGCCAAGAAGGGCCGCTCGCTCTGGTGGGTAGTGCATAGCTGGATCGGGCTCAAGCTCTCCATCTTCCTGACCTTCATCCTCGCGACCGGTACGCTCGCGGTCTTCGCCCATGAGATCGACTGGCTGGTGACGCCCTCCATGCGGGTATCGCCGCGCCCGGAGCCGATCGCCTCCTGGGGCGCCTTGGCGGACGCGGTGACGCGCGCAGCGCCGCAGGCGCGGCTTCAGACGCTCTACGCACCCATCGATCCGTGGTTCGCGGCCGAAGCATGGGTCAGCCTTGGCAAGGGTGCGCCGGAGCGGATCTTTGTCGATCCCTGGACGGCAGAGGTGACCGGCCGGCATGGGTGGGCCAATGTCCACCGCTTCCTGCGGCAGGTGCATCGCCATCTCATGTTGCCGACGAAGATCGGCATTCCGCTTGTGTCTTCACTGGCTCTGTTGCTGATGCTGTCGCTGATATCCGGAATCGTCACGTACAAGAAATGGTGGCGCGGCTTCTTTCGCGCACCGCGCGGTGGTGACACTCGTCGCCTGACCGGCGACCTGCATCGCCTGATCGGCTTGTGGAGTCTCTGGTTCGTTGCGCTCATCGCGCTGACAGGCGTTTGGTATCTGGTGGAAACGTTGGGCGGGAACGCGCAAGTGCCGGAATTGCCGCAGGTTGCCGCCGGTACTCCCCCGGTCGGTGCCCGGCTGGATCGCCTCGTGGCGATCGCCCGACGATCAGACCCGAAGCTCGACATTCGGGAAATCCGCTTCACGCCGGAGCATGGCGTCATACTCCTGGGGCAGTCGTCTGCCTGGCTTGTGCGCGATCGCGCCAATGGCGCCGCGATCGATCCGGCAACCCAGAGGGTGATTGCCCGACTGGATGGGCGCAATCTCAGTGTCCATCAGCGCCTTTCCGAAATGGCCGACCCGCTGCACTTCGGCACGTTCGGCGGGCTTTGGACGAAGGTAATCTGGTTCCTCTTCGGCGCGGCGCTCACCGCCATGGCAGTGACTGGCACCGTGATCTACGCGACCCGGTTGACAAAGATCGCTCGGCTGGATGCAAATGGCTGGAAGCTAGCTTGGCGCGGCATGGGGATATGGGCCTATATCGGCATTGCGCTCGTCCTGATGGCTCTGGCGCTCACGCCAGGCGCTATCGGCGGTGCGAGTTGAGAATATCGACCCATGTCGAACACTCAACACCCAGTCTTCACTCCCCAATTCCGGACGGTCAGCTATTCTGCGATCCGACCGGACGACCGGCGCGGGATCAGGGTTGGAGCTACAAGCATCTTAGTCTGTTTGCCAGCCGCCAGTGGCATATCCAACAGCTCAAGTGCCGCTGCAGCAATTTGATCGAACGGCACCCGCATCGTTGTCAGTGGCGTCGGCAGATGGCTGACAATCGGGATATCGTTGTAGCCGACCAGTGAGATGTCGCCGGGCACGGCAATTCCCATGTTGGTGAGCTTCGAGAGTGCACCGATGGCGGTATTGTCGTTCACCGCGAATATGGCGGTAGGCCGCTGGTCCAGAGCCATGATTGCCTCGGCGGCCTCGGCACCCGCCTCGATGCTGAAACTGGATTCCACCACGAGCGATGGGTCGACCGAAATCGATGCTTCTTCCAACGCCTGCTTATAGCCAGCTAATCGATCGCGGCTACTCGATGCAAAGGAGGGACCGGCGATGATCGCGATCCGCCGGTGGCCGAGATCGATGAGGTGTCGGGTTGCGAGGTAGCCGCCCAGACGATCATCGCCGATCGCGGACGGGCTATGTCCGTCCGTGCGCAGCGCCAGCACATGAGGCACCCCACGCTTTTCAAGCTTATCTGGCAGATCGTCACCGGTTCGCGCCGTGGCCAGGATCAAGCCATCGACCCCACGCTGGATCAACGTCTCGGCCGCGCGCTCATCGGCATCGATATTGTCATCGGTCGTTGCAACCAGCGCGATCCGCCCGCTCTTTGCGCAGGCCTTGGCAATCGCTTCATATAGCATCGCCATAACCGTGTCGGTCAGACGCGGGACGATCACGCCGATCGCCATCGTCTTACCCCGCCGCAGGCTCGAAGCGGAAATATCACGGATATAACCAAGATCTGCCGCCACCTGCCGCACCCGACGTGCGGTCTCGTTGTCAGAGTGGGGCAGCCGTTCGTCGAGAATGCGTGAAACCGTCGATTTCGATACGCCGGCTGCCGCGGCAACACTGTGCAGCGTGACCCGGCCGCCGCGTCCTTCCAAATCCCTGCCCATCAGCGCCATTTCCCTTCAATCTTACCTGCTCTCTTCATCGCGCCGATAGCCCGCTTTGTATCTTGCCGCAAAATCCGCCTTGACACCAGCGATGATTCGAAACGATAACGGGAACGTTCCCATCAACGTTTTCATATAGGAGAGTTTCATGAGCCTTTACGATCCTGCGCCCAACAAGCGTCCTGCCCCCGCCAATGTCATCGACCTGCGCGGCCTCAATCCTGCGCCCGTCACTGTGTTTGACAGCGAAGGCAAGGTTGACTGGGCCGCTAATGCTGACCTCGCCAAATGGCTGGCCGGTAAGGAGGGCGTGAAGAGCCTCGTGATTCTGGGGCATGCCGGTGAAGGCACCTTCCTCACCACCGAAGAGCAGGTCCGCCTGATCGAAGTCTATGTCGAAGCGCTGGACGGCAATATCCCGGTCATCGCCGGCATCACCGGTGAAGGCACCGAGGTCGCCGCCAAGGAAGCCAAGCGCGCGGCCGACGCCGGCGCGATCGGCGCGCTGGTTTATCCCTCGCATGGCTGGCTGCGCTTTGGCTATCAGGACGGTGCCCCGCAGGATCGCTACAAGGCGATCTACGAGGAATCGGGCCTACAGTGCATCCTGTTTCAATATCCCGACGCCACCAAGGCGACCTACAACCTCAAGACCCAGCTTGAAATCGCCGCGCAGCCGGGCGTCGTCGCTACTAAGAATGGCGTGCGCAACATGAAGCGCTGGGACACGGAAATCCCCGTTCTGCGCAAGGAATTCCCGGACCTGCAGATACTGACCTGCCATGACGAATATCTGCTGCACACCATGTTCGACGTCGACGGCGCGCTGGTCGGCTATGGCAATATCGCTCCCGAACTGCTTTTCGCGCTGATCCAAGCCGGCAAGGCCAAGGACTACGCCAAGGCCCGCGCCATCCATGATCAGCTGCTGCCGGTGACGAAGAATGTCTATCACCGTGGCTCGCATATGGAGGGCACCGTCGCTCTCAAGATCGCGCTGCGCGCTCGTGGCGTACTGAAGGACGCCACTGTGCGCTCCCCGCTGATCGACCTGTCGAGTCAAGCCGAACAGGAAATCGAAGCTGCGATGAAGGAAGCCGGCATCGTCTGACACTGTCGCTGGACGCCTTTTCGGTCCGGGGCGGACCGACTGAAATGGAAGGAAGTTGATCTGCCCCGGCGGAAAGGCCCTGACACGGCATAGGCGGTTCCTGCTTTTGGGCAGGACAGCCTATCGCCATCGACCCAACAGAACAGACGCGCAGGCTTTCCAAGTCCCAGATAAGCGCGCAAATGGGAGAGGCTCAGATGAATGCTTCGATTGCATCTACCATGACGGCCGACCGCGTCAACGCGACGGCCATTGCCAGCGACAGCGGTGCAGCGCTGATCGCGCGGCTTGAGCGCCTGCCGGTGACCCGCCCCGTGCTATGGGCACGAGGCTGCGTCGGCATGGCCACCTTTTTCGACGGATATACCACAATCGCGCTCGCCTATGCGATGCCGATCCTGGCTAAGGAATGGAGCCTCGCCCCGTCTATGACGGCGGCGATCATCTCTTCGGGCTATTTGGGGCAATTGATCGGCGCGATCTTCTTCGGTTGGCTGGCCGAACGGATCGGTCGCCTGCCGGTATTGGCCATCGCCATCGGCATCTTCGCGGCGATGAGTGCCGCGTGCATCTTCGCCTGGGGGCCACAGTCCCTTATCCTGTTCCGCTTCCTGCAAGGGATAGGCACGGGCGGTGAGGTTCCGGTCGCCAGCGCCTATGTCAATGAACTGTCCGGCGCAAAAAGGCGCGGACGTTTCTTCCTGCTTTACGAACTCCTGTTCCTGGTCGGCCTGACCGCCGCCGGTGCGATCGGCTATACCATGGTGCCCAGCCTTGGTTGGCAGTCCATGTTCATCGTCGGCATGGTGCCGGTGGCGCTGGTGATCCCGCTGCGTTTCTTCCTGTCGGAAAGCCCACGCTGGCTCATCAATCGCGGCCGCTTCGCCGAAGCCGACAAGGTGATCCGCCGGCTGGAGGATAGCGCCATTCGTTATGGCCAGGCGCTACCCGAACCCCGCGCGGCGACTGCCATTCTGGTTCAGGCAAAGCCGGCTGGGTCGATCCGCGAAATGTTCGGCCCGCTTTATGGCCCACGCACGCTGTTGCTCTGGGGCATGTGGTTTGGCGCCTATATGATCAATAATGGCCTGCTAACTTGGCTGCCAACCCTCTATCGAACGGTGTTCGACCTGCCGATCGATCAAGCCATCGGCTATGGTTTTGCCATGACCGGGGTGGCACTGATCGCATCTTTCATTTGCGCCCTGACGATTGACCGGGTCGGTCGCCGCCGCTGGTACACCGGCGCCCTGCTGTTCGCGGCCGTGCCGCTGACGGCGCTTTACCTGCTCGGCGCGTCAACACCGGTCATGGTCTTTGCCCTGGCGACGCCGGCCTTTGCGGCGCTCCAGACCGTTACCTATTCGCTCTACCTCTATTCCGGCGAGCTTTATCCGACTCGATTGCGCTCGGTGGGCGCTGGGTTAGGATCAGCATGGTTGCGGGCAGGATCGATTGCAGGTCCTTGGGTAATTGGACTTGTCATGTCGGGCGGTCCGATCGCACCGGTCTTCCTTGCTTTTGCAGCGGTCGCGGTCCTGACCGGCTTTGCAGTGCTGTGCTGGGCGCCGGAAACCAGCGGCAAGTCTTTGGAAGAACTCTCTCCCTGAGCCCTTCCTCCTCGCCGCCTGCGCCCTGACCCGCCGGCGGCCCTTTTCCCGTCATATTCGGGCACGCGCACGCAGAATGCCGGCCCGATGAGAGGATGATCCATGACCTATAGGTTCCTGGCATGCGCCGTTGCGACGCTGCCCTTCACACCCCTGTCTTGCGCCCATGCCCAGACCGCCAACATTACGGCCGATCGGCAGGCAGTGGAGGGGAATATACTGCCTCCGCACGTCGTGACTACAATCGCATCGGCCAATTATCCCAAGCCGCAGGTCCAGTTTTCGCAAGTCCCGCTACCCGAAGGAAAGACGCTCATCGGGCCGCTTGCCCCGCTCAGTCGTTTACTTGCCGACAAGGGTATCTATCTTCGTTTCCTGGCGGTCGACGAATTTGCCGGCAGCGTCAGCGGTGGACAGGGGCGCGGCGTCGGCAACTCCTATGCCCTGCCATTCGGCGCCGATCTCGACCTCGATCGGATGATCGGCCTCAAGGGCAGCTTTATCCATGTGTCGATGAACGTCTCGAAGGGCACATCGCTGTCCGCAGATCATGCCGGCAACGCGATCAGCTTCCAGACGCGATACAAAGCTTTCCAGAATTTGCGGCTCGCGGCGCTCGCGATCGAGCAGAATCTGTTCGACGGCAAGCTCAACATTTCAGGCGGGCGCGTGTCGCCGCTGACCTATTTCAATCAGTCCAACATCTATTGCACCTTCCAGACTAACTCGGTCTGCTTCAACCCGGCGGTCGTGCCGATCCAGGATCGGGCACTCGGTTTCTTTCCCTACGGAACTTGGGGCGGCCGGATAAAGCTGGCGCCGACCAAGGGTTTCTATTTCCAGGCAGGGCTGTTCGAAGCCAATCCCTCGCTCAATTCAACCAATGGGTTCGATTGGTCGACCCACGCATCGACCGGACATCAGACCGCGGTGGAACTGGGCTTCCAGTCATCTTCGCCCAAGGCACGTAGGCCGTGGCATCTGCGCATTGGCGGCTATCACAATACATCGGACGTCACCGATCCCTACCTCGACAGCGATCATCAACCGCGCCTTGCGACCGGGGGCACGCCACTCCAGCATGATGGTCAGGCTGGCTGGTACGTCATGGGCGACGCTGTCACAGGCCACCTCCATGACGACGTCAAGCGGCCGGTGACGGTATTTGGCGGACTGATCGGTTCGACGGAAAACTATGTCCCGTTCAAGGAGCAGGCGATCGCCGGCGTCATCCTCACCGGCCCGCTCGCCGTACGCCCGCGCGATACGCTGGGCCTCGTAGGCAGCTATATCCGGATCAGCGACCGGCAGGTCAATTATCTCCAGGCGTCCCGCATTGCAGCCGGGGGCACCGACCGTGTCCACCGGGGAGAAGCGATCTTCGAACTCAACTATGGCATGGCGGTCGGCCGCAATGTGCGGATCAGCCCCAATATCCAATATGTCGTCAATCCCGACAATTTCCTGCAGCCGCGCGCCAGGAAGCAGTCAGGCGACATATTGGCCTTCGGTCTGCGCATCTCAGTGGATATTGCGGGCTTGCTAGGCATGCCGGCAATGAAGTGACGACCCTTGTCGGACTCTCAGCAGCTAATTTTCACTCCCCAAGTGCGGAAGGTCCGCTTTCTCGGCGGCTGTCGACCAATTGCAGTCATAGCCCCCGTCAGCTGTCCAACTCGAAGGTGGCCGCTCGCTCCCTTTGGCTTCGAAGGATTGAAGCGGGCGAGATCCAGAAATTCAAGGGGCTATATGCTCTTAGGCAAAGTCGGAGCAAAGGGGGCATGCATTGGAGGCTATGTGCTGACGGTCTGGAACTGTGTTCCCGTTCAGTCATTGCTCGACCCATGGTGAATGAGGTCAAGAGCGTCGACGACATTCTCGATCGCATCGAGGATATCGCAAGGAGTGAGGAAAAGGTCCGCCTCGACCGGATTGTCGAGGCGCTTGGCAACAGAAGCTACGGCCCGTTTCTGCTGATCCCGGCTCTCATCGACATATCGCCAGTTGGCGGCATTCCAGGCCTGCCCACTGCGCTTGCAACCGTGATCGTCCTTGTGGCTGCCCAAATCATGTTCGGGCGAAAGCATCTCTGGCTACCTCGCTTCCTGTCCAAGCGCGGCTTGTCGGTAGAGAAGGCCTGCAAGGCGACGCACAAGCTTCGCGGCGTAGCCCGTTTCCTCGACCGTTGGTTTCACGGACGATATATAAGTCTGACCCAAGGCATATTCGTGAAACTGGCAGCGGCTTGTTGCATCATTCTTGCGCTGACGGTGCCTCCGCTCGAGCTCCTGCCGTTTGCGACCACGGTTCCGATGGCCGCGATTGCTGCCTTCGGGCTTGCGCTATTGGTGCGCGACGGCTTGCTGATGATCATCGCCATGCTGCTGGCGGCCGCAGCACTTGCTCTCGGCGTGGGTCTGCTGGGGGGTGTCGGCAGCTCGCGCCAGCCCGCCAGTTGACGTTCGGAGACGTTCCATGGCGGAAGCCGCACACACTTGTCGCGGTGTTCAGGCCACACGCGTTCGCTAAACCGTGGCCATCGTCCCGATACCCAGGATGAAGATGACGAGTGCGGCGACGGCATCATACCCCATGCGGAGCACCGTTCGATCGCGTCGCTCCAGCAACCCAATTACAAACGCGCCGGTCATCATGAGCGCCACGAGCGCACCCAGTACCTCGAAGATCCCGGCCGTCGCCAGCACCGGTTCGCCGGGGCTGAGCAGATCGACGACGAGCAGCAGCGCAACGTTGAACAAATTGGTGCCGAAAATATCGCCCACTGCGAGCTCATATCGCTCGGTTCGCACCGCCGCAGTGACCGAACTCAGTTCGGGAAGGGACGTGGCGAAAGCAACCAGCAGAAATCCGACCATCCCCGAAGACATGCCTATCTTACCCGCGATACCGTCAGCAGATAGGGATAGCAGCGCGCCAGCGGTCAGAATCAGAGCGCCAAGCAATGCCAGGCCGAGCAGCAAGCGACCTGTCGAACGCGGATCGGGGTCACTCTCCTTCGATCCGGTCTCATCGTCTTCGGTGCGTCGCCACACATCGCGATGCTCGAAGCCGGACGAAATCCGCATTGCGAACAGACAGGCCGCGGCCACCCCGACCGAACCAGCGCCTATGCCTGCGATTGCGTAGTCACCCCACAGCACCACAGCGGCTACCGCGCTGAGAAGCATCATGCCGAGCACGCCCTGCATCAGCGTTCCTGGCTGTGCAGCGGCCCGCGTCAGCGCGTCGCGCCCGAACACCACATCCGCTAGCACCAGCAGCAGCACGTTCACCGCCGCGCTGCCGAGCAGATTATTGACCGCGAGCGTCGCATCGCCGCTCAAGGAAGCGGTGCTCACCGCGGCGAGCTCCGGCAGCGACGTGATGCCGCCCAGGAGCAGCATGCCCGCAAATGCCTGTCCCAATTCGAAGCGTCGGGCGACCTCATCGACATGCGCCGTCAGCCGCGTTCCCGCCCACCATACGATGACGGCGGCGATGGCGAAGAGTGCAGCGAGCGCGGGGAGCGGCAGGCTGGCGGCGGTCTCTGTCATCGATTTTCTCCAAACAGATGAGGGATCAACGCCGTCAAAGCCGGTCCGTCACCGTGCTCCGCAGCAACGCCCGTTCTTGAAGGAACTGGCTGCTCTAAGACGCTCGGCGGCTTCCCGCCTCAGCCGCTGGAACGATGCCTTCGGCGAGCAGCCGATGCAGCGCACCCACATGGCCGCTATCGCGCGCAGCATCGGATTGCGAGGTCATGACGACGGTAAGTGCGAGGCCCGGCAGCACGTAGAGCATCTGTCCGCCATAACCCCAGGCAAAGCGGACGGGATGGCCGCGGACATCGCCCAGGAACCAGCCATAGCCATAGGCATTGCCGCTCCAGGGCGAGGTGGTGCGCGGCTCCCAGCTTTCCCTGATCCATCGGGCTGGCACGACCTGGCGCTGGCCGACCTTGCCCCCGTTGCGGTACAGTTCACCAAAGCTGGCAAGATCGCGGGGCGACATCAGCATGTCGTTACCCCCAAAATAGATCCCCTGCGGATCGCGCGGCCAGGGTGCGATGCGGATGCCGAGCGGCGTGCCGAGCCAATCTTGGGCAAGTTGCTGCGTGGTGCGCCCCGACGCCTTCGTCAGCGCCGCCGAGAGCAGGTGCGAACTGCCGGTGGAATACAGCATCCGGCCGCCCGGTACTTCGACGAAGGGGCGCGACAGTGCATAGCGTACCCAGTTCGGACTCGACACCCAACGGCCATAATATTCCCCGGACGTTCGTTCCAGACCGGCGCGCATCGAGAGCAGATGGCCGATGGTCACTTGGGCAAGCCGGGGGTCGGGATCGGCTGGCGCGTCCTGCCGCAGGATCGGCAGGATGGGCTGCTCCGTGCCAGTCAGGACACCGCGATCGATGGCAATGCCAGTGACAGCCGAGAGGATGGTCTTCGAGGCAGACTTGATGTTCACCGGGCGATCGAGCGCCGGACCGCCGTTGAAGCGCTGTTCGACCAGCGTTTCACCATGACGTAAGATTACGAGCGAACGCAGCCGGGGCAGTTGCCGTGCCTGCTCGATCGTTCGTGCGAGGTGTGTGGGATCAAGCCCGCGCGTCGTGACTTTCGGTGCTTCGGTCCGGTCCGGCGAGCTCGAAGGCGCTTGTGCTGAGCAACTGGCGAGTGGAACGCCGAGCAAGGCCGAAGCCAGCAACGTGAGGCCGAGCGGACGTCGCTTCATTGCAAATGGCATTACCGGCTAACGCCCCACATTCAGTCAGGCTCCCGCCTCTCGCGCTACGCCGCCGTTGCCGGCAGTGCTGGATGGATGGTCAACGAAAGGGAGCCCTGCCGTTCCTAGCCTCGCGCACGATCCTGTTCACACAAGCAGTGCCGGCAGCGCCTGCCACACGATCGCAACGCCACCGACGCCCATCCCCAGCAGCGCAACCGCCCGCACCCAGCTATCCGTGGCTGTCTCTATTTCGATCCGTCGCGCTTTGAAGGCCAGAAACGCAATCGCGCCGAGGCAGGCGAGCGTTATCAACATCGTCAGGGTGCGAGCGAGGGGGGGCGTCAGGAAGACGCTTGCCATGATGTAGAGCGTGAAAAAGTGCACCGCCCAGATGACGAGCCCACCAAGCAGGAATGCCCAGGTCCGCACGACTCAGCCGCCGACCGCGCGGGTCAGCACCGCGGTCAATGCGCCCTGACCGGCGGTGTAGATCACCCATAGCACGCACAGGTCGAGGCTGTTGTTGTGCGGCCGAACGATCATGCCGCGGCTGTTGCGGGCCGAGATATAGCCGGCCATCAGCAAACCGATCGCCGCAAGCATCGCCTCGAGGCCGAGCAGCGCATAGACGGTTGCGCCTTGACCGCTGGCGTCCGGTCTCAAGCCGGAGGCGATCCAGCTCCACAGATCGGCGCCGATCCCCGTGGCGAGCGCGATCGCGCCGCACAGGAACAGCACCCCGGGTGTCCAGAGCTCGGTCGCCTCGCGCGCCAGCATATATCTTGCGAGCCATGCCAGCCCCGAGGCAGCGCCATAGGCCGGCAGAACCATCGCGAGCGACCAGAGGTCGGCCGGCGCAACCCAGAAGCGCGGCTGGACGCCATAGAGATAGAAGAAGCTGAACACGCCCATCACGAAGATCATGCCGACCACGATCAGCAGGATCATCATCGCCCACCAGCCATGGCTGTCCGGTCCCGTGACATAGGTCGGCAGGCGGATGCCGGCACCGACATCGACGTCCGGCTCCTTCACTAGCCGGTCGGTGTCCCATAGCCAGCGCAGCACACAGATTACCGCCAGGATGCCGCAGGCGAAGGATGGTATATAGGCCTGGACTGTCAGCAGGATGAAGAAGCCGGCCGTGAACACCGCGCCAAGGAATGGCCACGCCGAGGGACCCGGCATGATCTGCAGATATTGCGGTTCGGCGCGCAACGGGCTGGTGATGATCGTCTCGCGCAGGCCGGTGGCGGAGCCAGGCAGGAAATAGCGGCCTGCTTCGACATCTTCCGCGAGCTTGGGATCGTCCCATAACGGTTCGCGGCTTTTGACCACGGGGATGCTGCGCGTCGAATAAAGCCCTGTCGGCAACCATTCGAGCGTGCCGCCGCCATAGACGTTCCCCGCATCACTGTCGGTGGTAAAGCGGAAGTTGCGCGCGACATCGATCAGGAATGCGAGCACGCCGGCAGCCAGCGTGAATGCGCCGACGGTCGAGATCATGTTGATGACCTCCCATTCGCGTCCGGGCAGATAGGTGTAGACGCGGCGGGGCATGCCCATCAGGCCCACCAGGTGCATCGGCCAGAATGTCACCTGCATGCCGGTGAACATCAGCCAGAAGGCCCATTTGCCCAGCTGCTCGGACAAGGCCCGGCTGCTGGTCATCGGGGTCCAGTAGTAGAAGGCTGCGAACATCGGGAACACCATGCCGCCGATCAGCACATGATGGAGGTGCGCGACGATGAAGTAGCTGTCGTGCGCCTGCCAGTCGAACGGCACCATCGCCACCATCACCCCGGTGAGACCGCCGATCACGAAGGTGACGATGCCGCCCAGGAGGAAGAGCGTCGGCACGTTGTAGCGCGGTTTGCCCACGGCGAAGGTTGCGATCCACGAGAAGACCTGGATGCCGGCGGGCACGCTCACCGCCATGCTGGCGGCGGAGAAGAAGCCGATCGACAGGTTGGGCATGCCCGTCGTGAACATGTGGTGCGCCCATACGCCGAAGCTGATGAACCCGGTGGCCAGGAACGCCAGCACGATGAGGTAGTGGCCGACCAGCGGCGTACGCGTCATCGTCGCCACCATCATCGAAACCAGGCCTGAGGCTGGCAGGAAGATGATGTAGACCTCCGGATGCCCGAAGAACCAGAACAGGTGCTGCCACAACAGCGCGTCGCCCCCGCGGGTGGGATCGAAGAATGGCCAGTTGAACGCGCGCTCCAGCTCCAGCAACAGCGTGCCGAGGATCACTGACGGAAAGGCGATGATGATCATCACGCCGAACACCAGCATCGCCCACGCGTAGATCGGCATCTTGTCGAGCGTCATGCCCGGCGCGCGGGTGCGCAGCACGCCGACCACGATCTCGATGGCGCCGGCGATCGCGCTGATCTCGATAAAGCCGATGCCGAGCAGCCAGAAATCGGCGTTGATCCCGGGCGAATAGGTGATGCTCGTATAGGGTGGATACATGAACCAGCCGCCGTCCGGCGCCAGGCCAAAGAACAGCGACGTGAAGAAGCATAGCCCGCCGACGAAATAGGCCCAGAAGGCATAGGCGGACAGGCGCGGGAAAGGCAGGTCGCGCGCCGCCAGCATTTGCGGCAGCAGCAGCACCCCAATCGCCTCGACCATCGGCACGGCAAACAGGAACATCATCACTGTGCCGTGCATGGTGAAGAACTGATTGTAGGTGTCCTGCGGCAGCACGCCCTGGAGCGGCAGCGCGAGTTGCACGCGCATCACCAGCGCGAGGATGCCCGCGAGCAGGAAGAACAGGAACGCGGCGGCGACGTAGAAGAAGCCGATATAGTTGTTGTTGACTGCGGTCAGCAGCTGCCAGCCCCTGGGCGCGCACCAGATCCGCTCCAGCTCCTCCAGCTCACCTTCGGGCCGTTCGCCTGGCGTCGGGAAGCGAGCGTAGAGCGCCGGGTCGAACCCGGTTTCCGACTTCACTTCCGCGCCTCGAGATAGGCGGCGAGCGCCTGAAGGTCGGCGGCGGAGAGCGTCTTGTAGGGCGGCATGCGGTTGCCCGGCTTGATCGCCTGACTATCGCCTATCCAGCCCGCCAGAGTACCGCGATTGTTGGGCAGGATGCCGGCGCCGAGCGAGCGGCGCGAGCCGACATGGGTCAGGTCCGGACCAGCCATGCCGTTGGCTTCGGTGCCCGCGATGCGATGGCAGGCCGCGCAGCCGGTTGAGCGGAACAGTTGCCGCCCGCGTTCGTCGGGAACCGGGCGTGGCGCGCGTCGCGCTGCCATCATGCGATCGAAGGCCGCGGGCTCGTGCGCGATCACCACAAACCCCATGAGCGCATGCGGCCCGCCGCAATATTCGGCGCATTGGCCGGCAAACACCCCGGGCCCGTCCGCCTGAATCGGCAACGTGTTGCGGCGCCCCGGGACCATGTCGAGCTTGCCTGAAAGCCGCGGCACCCAGAAGCTGTGGATCACGTCGTTCGATTCGAGCTCGAGCAGCACCGGACGCCCAGCCGGAATGTGCAGCTCGTTGGCGTCCAGCATGAACGGTCGCCCCGAGGGATCGAGATAGGCGACACGCCACCACCACATCTCGCCGGTGATGCGCACCCGCATCGCATCCTGCGGCATTGGAGCTGTCAGGTGACGGGTGAGCGTCAGACCATAAACCAGGAGCGCCGTCAGCACGACGACCGGAAAGCCGATCCCGCCGATCCAGATCGCACGCGTGCCGCCGAGCCTTGCCTTGAGTCGCCCGCTCCCGCGCAGCGCGATCCACAGCGCGGCGATCACGACCGCAAGCACCGCAACGAACATCGCGATCAGCACCCAGGCAAGGGTCGTGATGGAACCGGCATAGGGGCCTGCGGGGTCAAAGACGGCGAAGATCGAGCCGCTTGTCATCTCAACGCTTGCCTGAGGCATAGAGATAGGCGGCGACATCGCGCGCTTCGCCATCGGTGAGCGGCATCGCCGGCATGGTCGTGCCGGGCAGCGTTGCCGGTGCGTTGCGCACATAAGCGACAAGCAAATCGGGACGGTTCGGCAGCCGCCCTGCGATCAGCCCCTGATCGGCAAAGCCCTCGAGCGAAGGGCCGCTTTGCCCCTGTGGCCAGCGCAGGCCCGGAACGACATGACACGCGCCGCAGCCGGCGCGCACGATCGCCTGCTTGCCGCGCACCGGATCCGCCTGCGGCATGTGCTGCGCCTCGTCGGGCGGCGGCTTGCATCCCGCGGTCAGCAGCAGGGGCAGCAAGGCGCGGACCGTATGCAATCATCCCCCCTTTTTGGCGTGCCGGCAGCGTTTCACCTTCGGAACCATTGCGGGACGGCAGCGGTTCCATCCGAGATGGATTTCCGCTCAACATCGGCAGTCGTGCTGCTCGCTGCTGGGCTGGCCGCCTGCGGCTCGGTGGAACGCGGGGCGGCGGACCAGTTCACCGCCACGGGCGAGTTGATCGCACTGAGCGGTGGCGATGCCGGGGCGCCGAATGCGTGTGTCACCTGTCATGGTCTAAACGGAGAGGGTAACGGCGCGGGCACGCCGCGGCTCGCCGGCCTCGACCGCGGCTACATGACCGCGCAGCTCGAAGCCTATGCAAGCGGTCGTCGCCGCCATCCCGAAATGGAATCGATTGCGCGGAAGTTGACGGCGGTTCAGCAGGATGCGGTGTCGGCTTACTACGCCCTGCGGCCCTACGTGGCGAACGTTGCGCGCCCCGCCGGCACAGTTGAAGCGGTCAGGCTTTATCACCATGGTGATCCTGCCCGGCGGCTTGCCGCCTGTGCTGCCTGCCACGGGGTTCATGGCGAGGGCGCCGGCCCGGCCAACCCGCCGCTCGGCGGCCAGCCTTCCGCTTATCTGGCCGAGCAGTTGGAGCAGTGGCGTCAGGGTGCCAGGCGCAACGATCCGCAAGGCGTGATGCTGCGCATCAGCCAGGCGCTCTCTCGTCGCGAAGCTGCGGCTCTCGCGGGTTATGCTGCGTCGCTTCCCGGGGATCCTCCGCGTCCGGGATCTCTGGCAGCATCCCCCGCAGCACGTCGTGACGATCCCAGAAATGGTGCTTCAACGCCGCGCCGACATGCAGCGGAATGACGAGCAGCAGGGTGACCACGAGGATCAGATGGATATCCTCGGCCAGATCCATGATCCGCCAGCGCGTCGTCAGCGGCAGTTGGTCAAATGGCAATTGCGGCCAAGGCACCACACCGGCGAGGTACAGCGGCCCCGGCTCGGCAATCGAAGACCACATCGCCCAGCCGGAAAGCGGCAGCCCGAAAAAGGCGATGTAGAACACATAATGCATCGCATAGGCGATCTGAGTCTGCCAACCCTGCCGATCGGCGTCGTTCTCGGGACCTGGGATCATCAACCGCCAGCCAAAGCGCGCGATCGCCAGCAGCAGGATCGGCAATCCGACCGCGCTATGCACTTCATAGGCATGCAGCTTGTCGCCGCCGGCCGGCAGCCAGCTCGAATAATAGCCCCAGCCGATCTGGAACATGACAAGGAACGCCATGATCCAGTGGAAGGCGATGCCTACCGGCGAATAGCGGCTGCGTTCGGTGTGGGTCCGCGCCCATTTGCGCAACGCACGGATCATGCCGGACGGGACGTCGCGGCCTGCTCTGCCGAGAACCAGCGCGCCAGGATGGTCAGCGCTGCCGCGAGGTAGAGACCGGCGCCGGGCGCCCACATGATAAGCCCGGCCAGCTGCTGATCCTCGAGCGGGCTCAATCCCCAGGCGAGTGGCGCCAACGCGTGCGGCGCATAGAATGGCGTGGCGGAGAAGGTGAGTAACGCACCGAGCAGCCCCATCTGCACCATCGTCGCGAGCAGGGCGAAGATCGCGCCGGTGGGCGGCGCCGCGCGTACTGCACGCCACAGCGCGAGCGCGGTCAGCAGCAGGCTGGCCTGCATCAGCCAATAAACGGCATGGCTGGACAATGCCGCTTCATAGGCGGGTGGCGCATGCCACAGCCAGAGGGTGGCGGCATGCACGCCTGCCCACAAACCCCAGCCACCCGGTACGCTCCGGACGGGCAATGCCGCTGCAAGCAGCGGCGCGGCAAGCGCTGTCAGCGACAGATGATGCACGGTCCGGGCGGAAAACAGGGCTGAAGTCAGTGCGCAGAAGGGCGAGACAAACAGCAGGAACAGCAGGGCCATTGCCAGCACGAAGCGCCATCGCAGGGCGGGCGAGGCAGCGCTGAAGCGCAACCCCAAAAACGCCGCAATGGTCAGCGCGCCGAGGAGGATCGGATCGAAATTCCAGCGCGCGGCAAGCTCCGCCGGCAATGGGGCGGCGCCGCAATAGGGTATCCAGACGGCGCTTTCGCTCAATGTTCGACGCCCCTCCGACAAATCTGCCTCAACCGGAACCGATCGGAGCGGGGTCGGTTCCCCTGCGCAAGGAGACTCCCATGCCGCAAAGCGATGTCCTGCGTCCGCGAAACCGTTCGTTGCTGGCAATGGTGGTCGGTGCCCTCCTCGTCCTGGCCGGTCTGGTGCTGGCGATCGGCGGCACTTGGCTCGTGTTCCTGGGCGGCTCGCCTTTCTACCTGCTCGCCGGTGTGGGGCTGACCGTGGCTGGCGTGCTGTTGATCCGCGGCAGGGTGCTGGGCGTGTGGGTCTATGTTGCGACCTTCCTGCTGTCGCTGGTCTGGGGCCTCGCCGAAGCCGGCACCGACGGCTGGGGCCTCATCCCCTTCGTCGCTGGACCTGCCATCCTGCTGATCCCGACGCTGTTGATGCTGCCGATCCTGCAGCCGGAACGCTGGCGCTGGCGAATGCCGCTCGGCGCGATCGGTGTCGTGTTCGCCGTGCTGGTGATTGCCGGCTTCACCCTCTCGCGCATCAATCAGCCCGAATCAGGCGCGCTCCCGGCGATGATCGCCTCGACCATCGCCGATCCATCCCCGCTCCGTCCAGGAACCGACTGGCCGGCCTATGGCGGGAGCTACGCCGCGCAGCGCTATTCGCCCCTTGGGCAGATCACGCCCGGCAATGTCGGTCGGCTCGAACGCGCCTGGGTCTATCATACCGGCGACATGCCGAAACGCGATCCCAAGGAAAGCAAATACGGTGCCGAGACGACGCCGCTCAAGGTCGGCGATACGCTTTATCTGTGCTCAGCAACGAATATTCTGATCGCGCTGGATCCGGAGACCGGCAAGCAGCGCTGGCGCTACGATCCGCAGGTCTCCGACGCGTACATCCCCTATACAGCAGCCTGCCGTGGCGTCGCCTATCATGCGACTCCCGGCGCAGCGCCGGACACGGCATGCGCCGCCCGCATCCTCGAAGGCACGCTCGATGGCCGACTGATCGCGGTGGATGCGCGGACCGGGCGCCCCTGCGCGGATTTCGGCACCAATGGCGCGGTCGATATCAAGCGTGGCATGGGTCAGGTCGAACCCGGCATGGTCTCGATCACCTCTCCGCCCACCATCGTGCGCGGCGTGATCGTAACCGGTCACCAGGTGCTCGACGGGCAGAAACGCAGCGCGCCCTCAGGCGTGATCCAGGGCTTCGACGTGGTGACCGGCGCTAAGCGTTGGGCATGGGATATGGTCAACCCGCAATGGACCGGCGATCCACCCGCTGGCCGCGAATATGCCCGCGGCACGCCCAACATGTGGACCATCGCCAGCGGCGACGAGGCGCTTGGCCTCGTTTACCTGCCGATGGGCAACAGCGCGGTCGATTACTGGAGCGGCAGCCGCAGTCCGCAGGAGAACGCCTTCTCGACCTCGCTCGTCGCGCTCGACGTGACCACCGGGCACCCGCGCTGGCGCTTCCAGACGGTGCGCCGGGACGTGTGGGACTATGATCTGGGCGCGCAGGCGACGCTGATCGACTTCCCGAGCGCTGCCGGCGCGGTGCCGGCGCTGGTGCTGCCGAGCAAGCAGGGCGACATCTATGTCCTCGACCGCCGCACCGGCCGGCCGCTGTTCCCGGTGCAGGAGCGCGCCGTACCGCGAACCGGCGTCGAGCCGCAGCTGCGCAGCCCGACCCAGCCCTTCTCGAGCTATCACACGCTGGCCTTCCCGCAGCTGGAGGAGCGTGACATGTGGGGCATGTCGCCGATCGACCAGATGATCTGCCGCATCCAGTTCAAGCGCGCCGAGTATCGCGGGCCATACACGCCGCCCACGGCGCACAAGCGCTTCGTGGAATATCCCGGTTATAATGGGGGGACCGACTGGGGCGGGATCGCGATCGATCCGGTGCGCGGCGTGATCGTCGCCAACTATAACGACATGCCGAACTATAACCGCCTGGTGCCTCGCGAGGAGGCTGAGGCGGAGGGCTTCCCCGCCCCGCGCGGCGAGGCGCGCGGCGGCGACATGGGCGAGGGCGGCCATGGATCAAGGGACCCGCAGGCCGGCACGCCTTATGCCATCTCAGTCAATCCCGGCTGGAGACTGCCGCTCACGGGCCTGCTCTGCAAACGTCCGCCCTATGGCGGCATCCGCGCGATCGACCTGCGCACCGGGCGCACCATCTGGGATCGGCCGTTCGGCACGGCCCGCCGCAACGGACCCTGGGGTATTCCTTCGATGCTGCCGATCAACATCGGCACCCCCAACAATGGCGGCGCGGTGGTAACGGCGGGGGGTGTCGTCTTCATCGCCGCTGCGACCGACAACCTGATCCGCGCGATCGATTTGCGGACCGGCAAGACGCTGTGGCACGACACACTGCCGGCCGGCGGTCAAGCGACGCCCGCCGTCTACGAGGTGAACGGCAAACAGTATCTCGTTATCATGGCCGGTGGCCACCACTTCATGGAAACGCCAATCGGCGACGCGTTGGTTGCCTATGCACTGCCCGACTGATCACTAGATCCTGCAGCCGCCAAGCGTGCGTGCGTTCGCTCTATAGGGGGCACGTCGTAATCGCGCGCGTTTTCGCAGGTTCGGTGCAGCGACCGCGCATACGGCCAGGGATCAGCGTGTCTAGAACGGAAAGAAGGTACGGATCGCTGCAATCGCGACGGCAAACGTGATCAGGTTCAAGGGCAGCCCCACCCGGACAAAGTTCATATAGCGATAGCCGCCCATCTGATAGACGATGACGTTCGTCTGATAGCCAAAGGGCGTGGCGAAGGCGGCGCTGCCGGCTATCATCACCGCGACGATGAACGGGCGAGCGCTGACGCCGAGGCTTTCGGCCAGTGCGACCGCCACCGGCGTTACCAGTACCGCGACAGTCGCGTTGGACAGTAGCTCGGTCAGCACCATCGTCAGCGCATAAAGAATGATGAGCGCGGCCAAGGGACTGATCCCGTCCAGGCTGCCGATTAGCGAATTGGTCGCCGCAGCCGCTAGCCCGCTTTCCTCCATGGCGATGCCGATCACGACCATGCCTGCGATCGGGATCAAAATTTCCGGTCGGAGACCGCCATAGGCCTGATCGGCCGAGATCACGCGCAGCAGGATCAGGAGTACCGCGCCGGCGAACGCGGTTGCGGCGATCGGTGCGACCTCGAGCACTGTCATGACGATGGCGCCGACGAACACGGCATGCCGGACGTTCAGCAGCTAATTTTCACTCCCCAAGTACGGAAGGTCCGCTTTCTCGGCGGCTATCGACCAAACCCAGTCGTTTACAACAGACACCATCATGTCCGATCTTTACAGAAGCTGCCGAAGTTAGGCGTCGACGCGGCCTTTCAAATTTGCGGCCTCTACCGCGTCGACCGCGCTCATCCCTAAATCAGCTATTCGCGCTGAAAGCACTGCCATCGTGACGTGGGCGCGCTTGTATTCCTCGGACCAGTACGTCTGCCCATGCGCAATCGCTAGGCCCCAGCGGATTAACTGCTGACGGAACCAAACATCACGTTGGCGCGTATATGGCGAAACGAGGACAGCATGATGCGCCACCGATTGCAGCATCAGACGCTTCGGCCTCCTGGAAGTTGGCGTGCGGCGTGATGTTCGAGATGCCAGCACCTCCGCCGGTCGTGCAGGAGGTTCTGCGCGCCGGCTGCCGGGGGGACGCCCTGTGCGAGGCGCGGGCCGCTCCAAACAGCCCCACGCAAAACACCGATGGACCCACGCGGCGGGTCGGCCGCTCCAGTATTCCCGAAGGTGGCCCCTCCGGGCTCCAGGAAGAACAACTTTCCCAAAACACCAGCAGCAAGGATCCTACTATCCTGCATGACGCGGACGGTCTCAGAGCGCGCTGGTACCTTCAGGGCGGCCTGAACCTCGTCAGCGAATCCGATCTGTTCTGGAATTTCGCCTCAGTCTACGCGCCAAACGCAAATTTCAATTCGGACCAGACTTGGCTGGAGGCATATGTGAAGCCGGGCATCGGCTTCGACAAGACGTTTTCCAATGGCAATGTGCTTTATGGCAAGGTCTCGGCTGTCGCGTCGCGGACCTTGGGAACCGATGCATTCGATGCGCGAAACCAGGGAGCCGTCACCCTTGAGGAAGCCTATCTGGGGTACCGGACCCTCGACAAGGCCACAAATTTCGCCGTGTCGCTGGGACCGCGTGAATTGAGTTTGGGTAGCGGGATGTTGATCGCCAACGGCGGTAGCAGCGGCTTCGAGCGGGGTGCGCTGAAGTTTGGCCCACGCAAGGCCTGGCAGCAAGCGGCCATTGTGCGCCTGTCGAACGGCCATAAGACACTCACCGGCTTCTTCATCGAACCAAACGAACTCCCTTCCAATGACGGGGGTAACCAGTTGGCAGGCGCCGACGTCCGCTACGGCGCGCAATCCGGCGACTTTGCCGGGGTCACCTACATAAACGTGCTTCGTTCGAGATCCCCCTACGTCCGAGCGGCTGCCGGTGGCTTCGGAGCGCCCACGATCCTCGAGGGCGGCCGAGACGGGACGAATGCGCTCAATTTCTACTTTCGGACCAGTCGGAAGGAGGGTGCCCTCCGCAACTGGTCCGTCACCGGAGATTATACCTACGAATGGAACAACCGGATCAACATGACCGCATGGGCCGGACGCGCTCAGGTCGGATACACGTTCGCCGAAACGAAATGGACGCCATCGCTCACCTACACGTTCAAGATGTTCTCCGGCGACGATCCGACAACAACCAAACTGGAGCGGTTCGACCCTCTTTACTACGAAGGGTCACCGGGCAAGTGGGCTACCGGATCAAAGTCGTCGATGGTCTTCATCAATTCCAATTTGCGGGCGCACGAAGTGGCGCTTGCGGCGCAACCAACGCGGCAAGACGCGTTCACCCTCCGCTATGCGCACATCAGTGCCAACAAGCTCGCGAGCCCAATCCAGTTCGGCCAGGCCACGCGTCTGATTTCAACTCCCAGCGGATTCAATCTCATTGCAGGCGTCACCAAACATCACCTCTCTGACGATGTGTTTCTGGAATACAACCACATCTTCAGTGCCAACCTCTTCCTCACCGCTGGGATAAGCGCATCCTTCCCTGGCGCGGGCATCAAAGCGTCGTTCCCAGGTAGCGCACCCACGTGGACAGGAGGATTCGTCAATGTTGTGGTCAATTATTAGGGTTTCGCGTTCTGCGGTCGTTTGGCCCTTCTTCGCCGCCTCTCTCACTACCCCCAGCCTTGCGCAGGAAAGGGAGAGTTCGCCGACACCGCCATTGTCTGCGGAGGCTTCGGACCCGCGCGTGATGGGCTGGATGCAGGGGTTCCCGCCCCCGAAGGACAAGATCATAACGCAGCCGGACTCCGTCTATTTCAGCTTCCCGCGACTGCGGTGGTCTGTATGCCATCTCCGGCAGCTTCTCCCGACGACGGAAGTCAGTCGTGGCCTGGGGGCTCCAGTACCGCTCACCTATGTTTCCGCACAGGAACGCGAGCGGGAGGAAAAGACGATCGATGCGCTGACCTTCACCACGCTGGACACGGGTAAGACGATGACCTGGGAACAGAGTCTGGCCGCAAACTATACCGACGGAATGCTGATCATCCACAAGGGCAAAGTGATCTACGAACGCTACTCCGGCTGCCTTGGCCCCGACGGAAAACATGCAGCCATGTCGATGACGAAGTCCGTTACAGGGTTGCTGGCAGAGATACTGGTTGCGGAAGGCAAGCTCGATCCGGATGCCCCGGTGACACGGTATGTGCCCGAAGTCGCGAAGAGCGCATTCGGCACGGCGACGGTTCGCGACGTGATGAACATGACCACAGGACTGCGGTATTCAGAGGATTACACCGATCCCAATGCCGAAGTGTGGAAATATGCAGAAGCGGCCAGTCCGTTGCCAAAGCCTGCGGGCTACAAGGGCCCCAACGGGTATTGGGAGTACCTTCAACAGGTTAAACCCGAGGGGAAGAACGGGACGGAATTTCACTACAAAACGCCCAATGCCGACATGGTCGGATGGATCGTCGCGCGTGTGAGTGGAAAATCGGTGGCGGACCTCGCATCGGAACGGCTGTGGCGTCCCATGGGGGCGGAGCAGGACGCGTATATGACCGTTGATGGAACGGGGGTTCCGTTTGCCGGAGGCGGTCTCAGCGCCGGGCTGCGGGACATGGGCCGCCTGGGGATGCTCATCCTGAACGAAGGTGTCATCAACGGAAAGCGCCTGTTCCCGGCCGCAGCGGCGCAGGCACTCCGCGCCGGAGGCGATCCAAAGAAGTTCGGCACGGCATACCCTGCTCTGATCGGCGGCAGCTATGCAGGCCTGTGGTGGATGTATCCGGGCGAAGACAAAGTCGTGGCTGCACGCGGCGTTCATGGGCAGGCGATCTACGTCGATTTCGACGCAGACATGGTCCTGGTGCGGTTCGCGTCGATGCCTGGCGCTTCGAACGGGCTCAATGATCCGACATCGCTCCCCTCTTATCGCGCCGTTGCAGCCTACCTCAAGGAGCGCTGATCGAGAGGTCCGTTGCGAGTGATCCAACTCGCTTCAGTGCGTCTCTGGCTGCGTGCTTATGAGTTTACAGCCTAGTTTGAGCCTCATGTGTTCAGAAGGTGAGGTCAGCTAAAGCAGGTGCCTTGTCCAAAAGCTGCCGGTCTGCCAGCCGCCCATTTGCAATCGATATATCGGTCCGACCGGGCGAACACAGATTGTCGGCTCTTGACAGAAGCTGCCGTCAAACAGTTCGCGCGGGAATGGCGGGTTTGTCCCAGCGCCCGTGGCCAGCTCTCCCGGACACGGGCGCCAGTAGATTCAGATTTCGGTGTTTTCAGCAAGGGCAAGCGCATCCTCCACGTCGATCCCGAGATAGCGCACCGTATTCTCAATCTTGCTATGGCCGAGAAGGATCTGGACAGCCCTTAGATTGCCGGTCGCCCTGTAGATGATCGATGCCTTCGTTCGCCTAAGCGAGTGGGTGCCATACTCGCTTCGCATAAGGCCGACACCTGTCACCCATTCGTCGACAAGCCGAGCATACTGCCGTGTGCTCAGGTGCCCATTGTGATCAACCCGGCTTGGGAAAACATAATCATCCACCGCGCCGCCCCGGCGTTCGAGCCATGCCAGCAAGCTCGCTCGAGCATCCGGCAGCAATTCGATTGAACGGGCCGGCCTGTTTTCTGCTGCATGACGATTGCCCGCGTTCGAATCTGCCCGCCGCTGACAAGGTCGCCGATCTTCATCTGCACCAGGTCGCAGCCCCGAAGCTTGCTGTCGATCGCCAGATCGAACAGCGCCCGATCTCGCAGGCGCCGCCGCTGATTGAGGTAGAAACGGATCTCCCAAATCTGCTTCGGTTTCAGAGCCCGCTTTGCACCCACGGTCCTTCCGGCATTCCAAACCGGGCGCTTCGCTGCGGTGAGTTCTGTTTCAAGCATCTCCATGATCGTTCTCCTACGGCCACGTTGGCCACCTGAAGAACGCTTGCCGGCGAGGATGAGCAGGAGTGGCTTGAGGCTCGTGCCGACCAATTTGTGCCGTTCCGCGGCGGCGCGTTGACGTCTGGTGACGCCCAAACCGTAAGCGTGGTCTGAGGGCCGCAGTGATGATCAGGCCTCGTTGATGGTGTGAGCGGCTTTGCCGGAGGCCCTGCGTTTGGCGAGCGTGGCCATGCGAGTGTGGATTTCGTCGGGGCTGATGTCGTCGGGATCAAAGGGACGCCCATACCATTGCAGCACTGACTTGCGTTCCGGATGGCGCGGCTTGGCCATGGCTTCAAGAAATTCCTCGAAGCCCGGGAGACCGCCGACATCCTCGGGTGGTGCGCGGCGCGCGCCGTCGACGAACCGGGGGTAATGCAAGGCCGGATCGGCGGAGAGAACCTCCTCGATGACGATGCTGTGCCGCCAGTCGTCGCCAAAATCATATGTGTAGGAGAAGGCGGTGACGCCGCGCTCGATGAGCTTGGTGAGCCGCTGGTTGCCGGCGTCGCGGGTCGGCGGGTCCATATAGTCATCGTCGAACCGGATGCCGTAGCTGGCCTCGCCGATATCGAAGCGAAACAGGTGGTAGTTCTCGAACAGCATAACGGCCTGGATCGCCAGATGCAGGGTCTTGAGGCTGTTGGAGATGGGCAGTTCGACCCGCCGCCAGATGGCGGGCTTGATGTCGTCGAGTGTGATGCGAATCCGGGCGATCTGGTCGGTCATGCCGCCATGCTGACGGGCGTGCCGCCGGCTGTCCAGTTCCAGGGCATGAGCTCGTCCCAGCGCGAGGCTGGCCAGTTGCTGGCGATCTTCTCGACGACGTCGGCGATATAGGCCTGCGGCTCGACGCCATTGAGTTTGCACGTCTCGATGATGGAATAGATGGCGGCGGCGCGTTCGCCACCGGCCTTCGAGCCGGTGAACAGCCAGTTCTTGCGGCCGATCGCGATGGACCGGATCGCCCGTTCGGCGATGTTGTTGTCGATCTCGGCGTAGCCATCATCAAGGAAGCGGGTCAGCGCCGTCCAGCGCTTGCGGCCATAGGCGAGTGCCTTGGCCATCGCCGACTTTGGCGACAGGCGACGCAAGGCGTCGTCGATGGCGGTGCGCAAGTCATCGACCAGCGGCTTGCAATGCCGTTGCCGGTGCTGACGCCGAACATCGGGCGGTTGCCCTCGAATATCGGCCTCATGCCGATATAGCTGCGTAATCCGCTCCAAAAGGTCGGTCGTGAGCGGCGTTGGGCTAGTGGCGTGGTTCTCGAAGATCTTGCGCCGGAAGTGCGCCCAGCAGGCGACCTCTCTCACCCGGCCGTCCTCGTAGAGCTTGTCGTAGCCGGCATAGCCGTCGGCCTGAAGGAGGCCGGAGAAGGATTTGAGCTCGGTCTGCGGATGGATGCCGCTGCGATCGGGCGTGAACTTGTACCAAACAAGCGCCGGGCCGGCGACGCCTGAAGCCCGATCATCGACGACATAGGCCCACAGCCTGGCCGTGGCAGTCCTTCCCCTGCCGGGATCGAGCATCGGCACGGGTGTATCATCGGCGTGGATCTTGCCGGCCTTGAGACCTTCCTCGCGGATACGGCTGACGATGGGATCGAGCAGCGCGGCGGCCTGTCCGGCCCAACCGGCCAAGGTCGAGCGATCGATATCGATGCCCTGTGCCGCCATCATCTCGGCCTGCCGATACAAGGGCAGATGATGATCGAACTTGTTCACCACCACATGGGCCAGCGTTGCGAAGCTGGCTTTGCCGCGCGCAATCGCCTTGGGCGGCGCCGGCGCCTGAATGATCTTCTCACAGGAGCGGCAGCTATACTTGGGACGCACGGTTCGCATGACGCGCCATTGCACGGGTAGCACGTCGAGCATCTCGTCGCTGTCCTCGCCCAGCGGGCGCAGCGCGCCGCCGCAATCGGGACAGGTGCAGGTGCCGGCCGCCGGTTCAATACGACGCTCCTCGCGCGGCAGATGCGCCGGCAACGACCGGATCGGTGCCGGGCGTTCATTGCGATCCGCAAAGGACGAACGCGTGCCGGCAAGTTGGGCTTCGCCCTCCAGTTCTTCCAGCGCCAGTTCCAGCTGTTCGATCTGCAGGGACAGCTTCTCGGAGGACTGACCAAAGGTCATGCGGCGAAGCTGGGCAAGCTGAACGCGAAGGGCCGCAATGAGGCTGTCGCGTGCCGCCAAGGCCGCTTCCAGCTCGGCGATCCGGGCGTCCTTGTCGAGGAGGGAAGAAGCAGCGTCCGACACGGCGAACCGCTAGCATAAAGTGCCTCTTTGCGCCACAAAAACAACGGTAATCCGCCATTAGCCGGCCAAACATGGTGCTGCTGTGCGTTCCGGCCGGCGCCAGTCAATGCCCTCTAGCAGCATCGATAGCTGCGCCGCACTGAGGATCACCTTGCCCGTCTTGGTAGTCGGCCAGACGAACTTGCCTCGGTCCATCCGTTTGGAAAACAAACACAGGCCCTGACCGTCATACCAGAGCAGCTTCACCAGATCGCCGCGCTTGCCCCGGAAGGCAAACAGGGCGCCCGAATGCGGGCTCTGCTCAAGCACCTGCTGCGTCATCACCGCCAGCCCGTCGAACCCTTTGCGCATATCGGTCGCGCCACAGGCCAGGAATATCCGGGTGGAGCCTGTGCCCGCAAAGCCGGGGAGCGGGATCATCGGGCAGTCAGGACCGCGAGCACGCGTACCAGCGCATCGGTGTTGACAGATCCATCCACGGTCAGACGTACGCCCGACGGAAGCTCGATCCCGATCTGGCCACATGTGAGCGTCGGTTCAGGTGGCGCTGTGGCCGGCATCGGCGGCCCGGCCACTTCAACTTCGGCGAAAGATGTCAGTGCCGGCAGTTGCACTCCGGTCAACTCGCCCGACATCGCCTGCCGCCGCCATGTGTAAATCTGGCCGCTGCCAACCTCGTGCCGTTCGCAAGCATCCAGGACCGATCCGCCCGAACCGAACGCATCGCGCAGAATCGCCAGCTTCTGCTCCACCGTCCAGCGCCGCCGGCCCGATATCCGGCCAACGACCTCAATCCGAGTGGTCATATGACCGCTCGTATGACTACTCGCCCCATCAGCCTCGCTATCGTCCAAAACCGCCGCTCCCCAAAAGAGCCGCAATCAGCCTATCCTACCGATCTCGCGCAAGGCGGCCTGCTCACCACGCTTAC
>NZ_AUWY01000119.1 GCF_000447205.1 Sphingobium ummariense RL-3
GCCTGATCGGCGCAGAGCGACAGCCTACCTCTGACTGCCGCCAATCTTTGCAACAGAGCCGGGAGGAGCCACCAGCCCGGGATAAATGTTGACGACCCCATCCAGAAACAGAATAATTTCCATCTCTACCCAGGCATCGACGTTTTCAGGCGTGTCGACCCCATATATGAATTTCCGGACGCCGAGATAAAAGATGCGCGAATTGACGCCAAGCACGAGTTCGGATTCGTTCTGTGTGAGAGGCATCTCTTCAATCGTAGGCAGGCCAAGATCGTGACGAAATTCGGCGCAAACCGGCCTGACGAGATGTTCTTGCATGAAAGAATACCAGCGACCGTTTATGTCGGATCCCTTAAGACCTGCGAACATGAATAGGCGGACCCAGTCATAATTAAGCACTGTCTGGGCGAGCGCCTGGTATACATTTACCAGCCGCTCTCGCAACGGAACATTGCGGTTGCTGATTACAATTTCCCAGTATGGATTCCACCGGCCGATGAATACTTCCTGATACACGCGTTCAATCAGTGCGTTCTTGCTGGCAAAATAGCGAAATAACAAAGGGTGCGTGATGTTCAGCCGCTTCGCTAGCTCGCGTGTGTCACCACCAAACCCTACTTCCGCGAAGAATTGCACGGCGCCTTCCACGATAAGCCGCTCGCGTTCGGCGCGCGGCAACCGCGGAGTGTCGGTCTGCGTTTTCTTACGCGGGGTCGTCACCTCATTCCCTTCTTTCATAACCAAGCGCCTTGGCGCCGATGCCAATGGTCGTGAATGCTAAAAAATGACCGGCTGGTCAAGTGCATAGGCGGATGCTTCGCTCCAGCTGACGGCGGTGCGCGCTGAATACGCGCCGCCGCTGGAAGAGGTCCTTACTCTGTGAGTTGTTGCATGTGCGCTTGCAGCATTGTGGCCGGCGGGCAGGAGTTGGGAATTGGTCGTTACGTAGCTTCTTTTTGGCGATGTTTGTGGCGCATAGGGCTATTGACAAATGACCAAACGGTGACCTAAAGTTTCAAACAGACGCAGAGACGATAAGCGCCGTGCAAGTTGGGGCCATCCGGCCGGAAATGCTGAACGGATGGATCGGATGCTGCCAGGGGCCTGCGTGAGCGGGTTGGCAGGCTAGTTTCCCATGTACGGAAGACGAATCGGGAAAGCTCGTGGTCGGTGTGTTTCGCGAGTGAGGGGATAGACGTGCGAAAGGACGTGAGCGGTTGGATCACCCGTCTGAACGACGCGATGATCGACAACTACACAGCTTCAGGCGCATGGCGGAATGAGTCGATCGCCGATATCGCTGCGCGTCTGGTGATCGAAAAGCCTGACATGCTCGCATTTATTGAGGGCGATCGCTCGCTTTATCTGGGTAATCTTGTTACCAAGGCAAGAAAGATTGCTGCGGTACTTGCCACGCGTGGCCTAGTTCCGGGCGATGTGGTAAGCTTCCAGCTTCCCAACTGGCTCGAAACCGCGGTAATCAACCTGGCTGGCTCTGTTGCAAAGATTGGCGGCAGTCAGAGGTAGGCTGTCGCTCTGCGCCGATCAGGCGGCTGCTGCGAAATGGTGGTTGAGCATGCCCATGGCCTCCGTCAGCGCCGAGGGCCCAATGCCAAAAGCTCTCTCCACAAGGCGCACCTCGCCCCTGATGCCGGGCTGCAGGCACCAGGGGCGAGCCTGTCCTTTGCGCAGGGCTCGCATGACTTCGAATCCCTTGATCGTGGCATAGGCCGTGGGGATCGATTTGAAACCGCGCACCGGCTTGATCAGTATCTTGAGCTTTCCGTGATCGGCCTCGATCACGTTATTGAGATACTTCACCTGCCGGTGGGCCGTCTCCCGGTCCAGCTTTCCTTCGCGCTTCAATTCGGTGATCGCTGCACCATAGCTCGGCGCTTTGTCGGTATTGAGCGTGGCAGGCTTTTCCCAGTGCTTCAGGCCTCGCAGGGCCTTGCCCAGGAACCGCTTCGCTGCCTTGGCGCTGCGGGTCGGCGACAGGTAGAAATCGATCGTGTCGCCCCGCTTGTCGACTGCCCGGTACAGGTAGGTCCACTTGCCCCGCACCTTGACGTAGGTTTCATCCAGGCGCCAGCTCGGATCAAAGCCACGCCGCCAGAACCAGCGCAGCCGCTTCTCCATCTCCGGGGCGTAGCACTGGACCCAGCGATAGATCGTCGTATGGTCGACCGAAATGCCGCGTTCCGCCAGCATTTCCTCAAGGTCGCGATAGCTGATCGGATAGCGACAATACCAGCGCACCGCCCACAGGATCACATCACCCTGGAAATGGCGCCACTTGAAATCCGTCATCGTTCCGTCCGTCCAATCTCCGCCAAGCATGCTCAAGCTTCACGATTTTTGCAACAGAGCCCACGGGACCACGCAACGAAGCAAAACCCTGTTCGGCGACGATAGCGGCAATTTCACTTGCGGCGCTGCATGTAGCACGCGCCTCATCGAGGATTACTAGGCGCCCGGTCTTGCGAACCGAGGCCAGGATCAGCTCCTTATCGAGCGGGAAGAGCGTCATCGGATCGACAACTTCGACCTCGATCCCCTCTTCGGACAATGTCGCCGCTGCGCGCATTGCATGACGCACCATCACACCGATCGCGACCACCGTGACATCGCGACCCTCGCGCTTCACCGATCCCTTGCCGAGCGGCACGACATGATCGCCATCGGGCACTTCTCCTTGCTCGCCGCCGCGGCGGGTGGGCAGCAGGAAGAGGACCGGATTATCCTCGCGGATGCTGGCCTTCATCAGACCCTTGGCGTCGGCTGGCGTGCTGGGGATCACGACCTTGATGCCGCCAAGGTTCATGACGCCTGGATAGGGTGCATCGGAATGCTGCGCGCCAGATGAGCGGCCGGCACCGGTAGATGCCAGGTAAACGAGCGGCAGCTTGAGCTGGCCCGCCGTCATATAGCGAAGCTTGGCGGCCTGGTTCGCGATGGAGTCAAAGCCGGTGTAGAGGAAGTTGCCATACATCATGTGGCAGATCGGGCGATAGCCGGCCGCTGCCATCCCAACCGCCATACCGGTCATGACAACCTCGGAGATTGGCGTGTTGATCACCCGCTTGCCCCCGAACTTGTCGAAGAGGCCGCGTGTATCGCCGAACAAGCCGATCCTGACATCCTCGCCATAGAGGATCACACGATCGTCGCGCTCCATTTCTTCATGAAGCGCTTCGTTGACAGCATGGATGAGGCGCCGCTTAGCCATTGGCGAACATATCCTCAAAAGCACGGGAGACAGGGGGAAGAGGATCATTCAAAGCATCGGTGATGGCGCTTTCGGTAACGCCCTCGACCCTGGCCCGGATAGCGGCCACGTCCTTTTCCAGATCCTCGGAGACGAGAAATTCTTCCAGCCGGCTAATCGGATCGCGCTGCTTCCAGCTCTCGACTTCTTCCTGGGTGCGATAAGGCGCTGCAAGGAAGCTTTCTTCGGATTCGACATGAGTCCGCCAGCGATAGGTACGAGCCTCGATGAGCGTGGCCCCTTCGCCTGAGCGCGCCCGCGCAACCGCCTCGCCAACGACCCGCCATACGGCGTGGACGTCATTGCCGTCGACCAGCGCGCCGGGCATGCCAAACGGTTCGGCGCGGCGCCAGATATCGCCAGCGTTCACCGTCTCATAAGGGGAGAATTGAGAAAATCCGTTATTCTCGCAGACCAGCAACAGTGGAAGCTTCCACAGGGCGGCGATGTTCAGCGCCTCGGAAATGACGCCCTGGCTGGACGCACCGTCACCGAAAAACACCACGGCAACCCGGCCCTCGCCGTCAAGCTGCGCGCCGAGTGCCGCACCGACCGCGAGCCCTACGCCACCGCCGACAATGCCGTTGGCGCCCAATATGCCCTTCGAGACGTCGGCAACATGCATCGAGCCGCCCTTGCCGTGGCAAATGCCGGTCTCTTTGCCCATGAGCTCCGCCGCCATAGCGCGCGGATCTCCGCCCTTCGCCAGGAAGTGACCGTGCCCGCGATGAGTGCTGGCAACCCAGTCGCTGTCGTCAAGATGTGCGCAGACGCCGGTGGCCACCGCTTCCTGGCCAATATAAAGATGCACATTGCCAGGAAGTTCGCCGGCTTTCCCGAGGTCACCAAGCCGCTCCTCCATCCTGCGGATAAGCAGCATGCGCTCAAAAAGCCGTAATGACCGTTGAAGGTCCGGACCATTCATAAGGACGCCTCCGTGGGCTGAGCCTGCGCAACCAGGCGATCACGCAGGATATTCTTCTGGACTTTGCCCGAAGCCGTGCGCGGAAACGCGTCGACCATCTCCACGCGCTCCGGCCATTTCTGTCGCGCTAGCCCTTGCTCCCCGAGGAAGCTGCCAATGTCGGCGACGGAAACGGGCGCATCCGCAATCACATAGGCGCAGACCCCTTCACCCAGCCTTTCATGCGGCATCGCCACCACTGCGACGTCGGTGATTGCAGGATAGCGATGCAGCGCATCTTCGATTTCCTGAGGGCTGATATTCTCGCCCCCGCGCACGATAACATCCTTTTTACGGCCGCTCACCGCCAGGAAATCGCCAAATTCGATCCGTCCGAGATCACCCGTGCGGAAGAAGCCGTCCTGATCGAACGCATCGTCCGTCAGCGCTTGATCGGTATAGCCCAGCATCACCTCCGGGCCGCGAACAAGGATCTCTCCTTCCGCCCCCTCGCCCAGCAACGCTCCCGTCGCTTCGTCGATGATCCGCACTTCATTGTTGACGATGCGCCCGTCCGTGGTCGCGCCAAGCTCAAGCTCTTCGACGCCCCGGACACCCAGCGTGACCGTTGGCGCCTCGCTGCTTCCGAAGGCGCGCGATATGGCGCACCCCGGGATCGCCTGCGCCGCCCGGCGCACAAGTTCCGGCGCAACCGGCGCCCCGCCGCAGATAAACAAACGCATCGTGGGGAGCAGAGCCCCGGCCGACACGACCGTATCCGTAAGTTCCCTGAGGAAGGGAGTTGCGCCAACGCTCATCGTTACGCCGTGCCGCTTGATCAGCTCGACCGCCTCAGAGGCGTCCCATCGCTCCATCAACACCGCGGCACAGCCGGTGACGAAACCCATTTCGAGCGCGTAAAGATAGCCGGTTATATGCGTAACCGGCGAGGGCATCAGCACCACATCGCTCGCACCAAGGCCCCAATAGTCCCGAGCGGCAAGGAGCTCGGCCATTAAGCTATTGTGGCTGTGCAGAACGCCCTTGGGATGGCTTGTCGTGCCCGATGTATAGAGCAGCAGCTTGACGGCATTGGGATCGGGATGGCCGCTTGCCACGTCAGGCGCGTTTGAAGCGAGAAGCTCCTCATAACCAAGACAGCCCTCCGCCTCACCCCGGACGGTAACGATGGTGGCAAGATCGGGAAGGCCCGCCTGAAGCGCGCGCGCCATATTGACATAATCGAAGCCACGGAAGCTCGTCGGCACGAACAGAATCTTAGCACGGCCGTCGCGCAGGATGTAGCCGACCTCCGCCTCGCGATAGATTGGGATGATGGGATTGCAGACAAAGCCGCCGATACAACAAGCCAGGTGGCTCTGTTGCAAAAATCGTGAAGCTTGAGCATGCTTGGCGGAGATTGGACGGACGGAACGATGACGGATTTCAAGTGGCGCCATTTCCAGGGTGATGTGATCCTGTGGGCGGTGCGCTGGTATTGTCGCTATCCGATCAGCTATCGCGACCTTGAGGAAATGCTGGCGGAACGCGGCATTTCGGTCGACCATACGACGATCTATCGCTGGGTCCAGTGCTACGCCCCGGAGATGGAGAAGCGGCTGCGCTGGTTCTGGCGGCGTGGCTTTGATCCGAGCTGGCGCCTGGATGAAACCTACGTCAAGGTGCGGGGCAAGTGGACCTACCTGTACCGGGCAGTCGACAAGCGGGGCGACACGATCGATTTCTACCTGTCGCCGACCCGCAGCGCCAAGGCAGCGAAGCGGTTCCTGGGCAAGGCCCTGCGAGGCCTGAAGCACTGGGAAAAGCCTGCCACGCTCAATACCGACAAAGCGCCGAGCTATGGTGCAGCGATCACCGAATTGAAGCGCGAAGGAAAGCTGGACCGGGAGACGGCCCACCGGCAGGKGAAGKATCTCAATAACGTGATCGAGGCCGATCACGGAAAGCTCAAGATACTGATCAAGCCGGTGCGCGGTTTCAAATCGATCCCCACGGCCTATGCCACGATCAAGGGATTCGAAGTCATGCGAGCCCTGCGCAAAGGACAGGCTCGCCCCTGGTGCCTGCAGCCCGGCATCAGGGGCGAGGTGCGCCTTGTGGAGAGAGCTTTTGGCATTGGGCCCTCGGCGCTGACGGAGGCCATGGGCATGCTCAACCACCATTTCGCAGCAGCCGCCTGATCGGCGCAGAGCGACAGCCTACCTCTGACTGCCGCCAATCTTTGCAACAGAGCCGTTGGGATCATAATGTTGATGTACGCGCGCACGGTCATGGTAATTGCGCTTCTCGTTGAAGACACGATTCCCATAGCGATTGACAATGAACATGCTGTCGCCCGGCGGAATCCATACGTCGCTTGGCACGCTTACATATTCCAGCGCCTCTTCCAGCACGATCTCGGCGCGCCAGGCGCTTCCCATATTGCCAAGCTTCGCTCCAACAGCCCCGGCAATCGATACAAAGTCGCCAGTATTGGTCGGCACCCCGCAACCGCCATAGACCGGCCCTGTCTGATGGAGATTGAGCATTTCGCGATTATAGGTGAACCCGCCCGTTGCGAAGATCACGCCTTTGCGCGCGCCAAAGGAAACCTCCTTCCCGTCGTTCAGCGCCTCGACGCCGAGCACCGCGCCATCCCCGTCGGTAACCAGGCGGACAACCTGGTGGCTGGTGAGCAGGGGAATGCCATAAGCGTCGATGCGCGCCTTGATCTGGCGCATCAACTCCGCGCCGAATCCTGGCGACCCATCAGGCTTGATGGGTCCGAGGCACCGTCCGCGAGGCACCTTATTGTTGCCGTCGAGCACGCCATAGTCAGGCAGATCGGTTCCCTGGCCGTCGGGAAGGACATGAAAGCGGCCTATCTCGGCTGCCTTGATTTCCCGCAACATGTCCGTCATCGGCGACGCGTTGTCGTAAAACGCCTCAAGCAGTTTGTAGACATCCTCACCCAGGCCGAGCGTCGGTGAATTGCTGTCGAAAAGATGCGGATATGAATAGGCAGCGCAATAAGCCAGGAGCGAAGCCTTTGGATCCTCGATCCCCCGCTCCTTCAGCCTGAAATTATTGGGCACCCAGAAAGCCCCACCGGATTTCGCGGACGTACCGCCATATACCGGCGCTTTTTCCAGCATGAGGACCTTCGCGCCGTCCTTGGCAGCCGCAAGTGCGGCAACCGAGGCGGCCGCGCCGCTGCCGACCACGACTATATCCGCGATTTGGGTCCACTGCCGGCCCACCGCGGCAACAGCCGGAGCAGATGCCGCAGCACCCAGGGTGGAAACCGCCAGCCCCGCGCCGCCGGCCTGGATGAAAGCGCGGCGAGATAACCGCGATCGCTCTGCCGATTGCTTCAAGAATGCCCTCCACCGGTCGAACGACCCAAAGCCGCCGACCGTCTCTCCTGCGTCGAAGTCAATGCTCCGCCCTTCTTTTACCGAAGCGAGATCACGTCGCACCTCGATACAAGGAAAGGATAGATTACCAAATGGTCACATGTCAACCGCGCCTGATCTCCGCATCGGCAAGCACGAGAAGGCAAATGGGGCCATCCCGAAACATCTTTCGATGGGCGGCGCTCATGCTTCTAACGGACCAGGCGGGCGAAATTGCAAGCCCGATCGGCAATGCTGAATGGGGGGCCACCATTCGGCGCCAGGTGCCCCGGCGTGACTCATCTCCAATCGCGAGTCGCGTTGTGTTTGAGTTCTCCATCCATATAAAATTGGGCATCCACACGACAAGCGTCATGTGAATGCCCAACTAATCACTTGTATATATAAGATTATGCGCCGGACGGTGTGAAATGAATGCCGGGCGGTGCGAAATGAATGCCGGCCAGCGGGGTGAAATAGTTCGTGCATGCGTTGCGCTTAGAGAACTTCCACACCCCGTCACGGCGCTCATACTCATCCGTGAAGACGCAAGTGATAAGAATCGACTGATTACCTTCGACGAGATTTCCAAGGAGAAGGACGTCGCCAATACCATTTACCTTGTCCGCGCTCACAAATTCCAAGCGCTGATTGGTTCCATAATGAATACATTCGTGAAACATTGGCCAGAGTACGTTATTGGCCAAATCGAGGGCGCCTTCCGGGCCCTTGTAGGTGCCGATTCCCTCAATGGTCCACTCTGCATCATCCCACCAAATAGAAGCGAGACGGCCCTCTTGGCGCTTGTCTACGGCAATGAGCTTGTCAGAGTAGAGGTCCTGAATCGCGGCCCGGCTTGCAAGTCTGTCTAGATCACTCATTTTGTATCTCCTAGTTGAATATAATCCCGTAATCTTAGCAGGATCGAGGGCATCAAGGATTTAGGCCGCAGAAGACCAGCCGCCATCGATGAACAGTTCCGTTCCAGTAACATATTTAGCTTCGTCTGACAGAAGATATAGCGCCCCATAAGCGATATCGTTCGGCTCGCCAAGATCGCCCATCGGGATCTGCGCTTTGTACCATTCAACCTGCTCGGGCGTGACGTTCGCCTGCATCGGCGTCTTCATGCCACCAGGAACGATGGTGTTCACCCGCACCCCTTGCCCGACATATTCCAGCGCAGCCACCTTGGTCATCGCGCGTACCGCAGACTTGGTCGCCGCATAGCTGATCAAGCCAGGCTCACAGATGACGCTGACGAGCGAACTGATGTTTAGGATCGCACCATTTCCCGACTTCGCAATTTCCGGCGCAACCATCTTCAGGCCCAGGAAAAGCGCAGTCTGGTTGACCGCGATCATCTTGCTCCAGCCTTCGAGCGTCTCGTCCTGGATCATCGCGCCGTGGATGATGCCCGCGGTGTTGTAAAGCGTCGTGAGCTTCCCAAAGGCCCCAACCGCCGCCTCGACAGCCCCCGCCCAGCTCGCAGCATCGGTGATATCCAGCCGCACGATAGGGCCTCGCCCCCGCTTTCCTGAATCTCGGCCACGACCTTGTTGCCCATTTCGACATTCAGATCGGCGACGACGACCTTGGCGCCCTCCTTGGCAAAAAGCCGAGCCTGCGCTGCACCCAGGCCGCTCGCCGCGCCCGTTACGAGCGCGACTTTTCCTGCCATTCTGTTGCTCATCCTGTGCCTACTAAATAGCTTGAGCGCGCAATTCAGACCCGCGTCGCTGAGGGTTCTTTTTTCCGATGCACAACAACTGGGCCGATCACCGGACCTTGATCCAAGCACAATTACCAGTTGGTAGTCAAGCTGGATTCTGAGGAACCGGACCGAAAAGTGAGACTAAATGTCCAAGTCCCCTGGCCCGCTAATGCTGCCCCTTTGCGCGCGGCACGCAGCCGCGCGCTTTCACTTTCTAATGCTGTGTTTTCACAAATAATATCAATGAGTTCAAACACCCACGGACCAGCCTCCGTCAATCGGCAGATCCACGCCAGTAATATATTTCGCCTCGTCAGAGGCCAGAAAAAGCGCGCCGTTGGCAATGTCGATCGGGTCACCGAGCTTTCCCATGGGGATCTGGCTTGTCTGCTGCTTCAGCACGTCAGGGGGGACATTCGCCGTGATCGGCGTGTTCATTCCGCCGGGCACGATCGTATTCACCCGAACGCCGCGGTCCACAAACTCCAGCGCCGCCGCCTTGCTCATGATGCGCACGGCCGCTTTGGTGGCACAGTAGCTGGCATTGCCGGCGGTGGGAAACATGCCGATCAACGAACTGATGTTGATGATCGAGCCATTGCCCGACTTCACCAGCTCGGGGATTGCCGCCTTGATTCCGAGGAAGATAGCAGTCTGATTGACCGCCACCATCTTGTTCCAGCCTTCAATGCTCTCCTCCTCGAAGCCGCCAGGATGAATGATACCGGCAGTGTTGGATAGAGTCGTAAGCCCGCCAAAAGCCTCGACGGCAGCGGCAATCGCATTATTCCAGCTCGCCGCATCGGTAACATCCAACCGAATGAAGAGCGCATCGCCACCAGCAGCCCTGATTTCGGCTACGACGCCCTTGGCCATCTCTTCATTGAGGTCGCCGATTACGACCTTGGCGCCTTCTTCCGCGAAACGCTTCGCCTGAGCGGCGCCGAGCCCGCTCGCTCCACCCGTGATGAGCGCAACCTTGCCTGCGAGTCTGTTAGCCATTCTTCATCCTCCGAAAATGCTCAACTGCGCGAATTGACTTCGCTTCAGCCTTGACCACATCGCCAGTGGCCCCATGTGCCTGGCACCAGCCTGAAAGATCAGAGCATACTTACCACATGGTTACAAGCCTGCTTTGCGAGAGGACGAAATGCCCTCTTGTCCAGCCGGGGCGAAAGGCGCTGGTTCATACTCTATGTTCTACAATGGCTTCCTTTACAGCGTTCGCGGCCTGCAATCTCCGACTCGAAGTGAAAAAGCCTACGCAGATGGCGCATGCCCTCCTTTTATCGAATCGCTTGGATCATGCAGGGGTTAATGATAATTACCATGTGGTCATCATGCCCATGGGCCAGATAAGGACTGCAATATGAATTTCACGATGTCGCCCGCGGAAACCATGTGGCGTGATCGGGTCCGTAATTTCATGAACGATGTGGTTCGGCCCCATGATGAGACCTATGCCGCGCAGCAGGCTAGTGGAGAGCGGTGGAAGACTCTGCCGATAATCGAGGAATTGAAGGAGCGCGCGAAAGCGGACGGCATATGGAATCTTTTCATGCCGCCGCTGGCCGGCCACAATCCCGTCGACAGCAGCTTCGAGTTCGTCGCTCCGGGCCTTACCAATCTGGAATATGCCTCCTGCGCGGAAGAGATGGGCCGCATCGAATGGGCGTCCGAGGTGTTCAACTGCTCCGCGCCCGATACCGGCAACATGGAGGTCCTGCACCGCTATGGAACTCGCGAGCATAAGGAGCGCTGGCTCCGGCCGCTGATGGAGGGGAAGATTCGCTCGGTCTTTCTGATGACCGAGCCGCGAGTCGCATCCTCTGACGCCACCAATATCGAAACCTCCATCGTTTGTGACGGCGACCATTATGTGATCAACGGCCGCAAATGGTGGTCTTCGGGCATAGGCGATCCTCGATGCTCGGTCGGCATTCTCATGGGAAAGACCGATCCTGATGCCCCGCGCCATGCTCAGCAGAGCATGATCCTCCTGCCGCTCGACACGCCGGGGGTTAAGGTTCTGCGAATGCTTCCTGTGTTTGGCTATGACGATGCGCCTCATGGTCATGGCGAAGTCGAGCTGAAGGATGTTCGCGTTCCGGTCGAGAATATGCTGCTCGGCGAGGGGCGCGGCTTTGAAATTGCTCAGGGGCGATTGGGGCCAGGCCGAATCCATCACTGTATGCGCACGATTGGCTTGGCCGAGGAAATCTTGAAGAAAATGGTGGAGCGGCTCCTTTCGCGCACTGCCTTTGGGAAACGCCTAGCAGAGCATTCCATCTGGGAGCAGCGGATCGCCGAAGCACGGACGTCACTTGAAATGACCCGCCTCCTATGCCTCAAGGCCGCCGACGTGATGGACAAGCTTGGGGCCAAGGCAGCACAAGCGGAAATCGCGATGATCAAGGTGGCGGGGCCGCATATGGCGTTGAAGATCGCCGACGATGCGATCCAGGCGCATGGCGGCGCGGGCGTCGCCGACGACTTCGGCCTTGCGCGCGCCTATGCACATCTCCGCACAATGCGCCTGGTGGATGGGCCGGATGAGGTTCACAACCGCGCGATCGCTCGCCTCGAAATGCGCCGCTATCGTCAATAGTTGAATTGCCGACCCTGTTATTCGGTCGCAATGACCAGCTAACGGCCTGCCGGTCGCGTTCAGGCGAACGGCAGGCCAAGCGCATGACCGACGCAGCGCCCAGGCGCATACGTCGGTAGCTGGCAACCCAAGCCCTACCGCATCAGCACCAGTTCCTCGGCCATAGAGGGATGCAGTGCTACGGTATCGTCGAACTGGGCCTTGGTGAGCCTCGCCTTCACCGCGATCGCGGCGGCCTGCAGGATTTCAGGCGCGTCGGGGCCGATCATGTGGATGCCGACCACCACGTCGGTCTCAGGATGGACGACCAGCTTGTAGAGCGCGCGCTCGTGGCGGTCGGCGAGCACATTCTTCATCGCCCGGAAGTCGGAGGTGTAGACCTTGACCTCACCGAGCTTGTTGCGCGCCTCGGCCTCGGTCATGCCCACGCCCGCCATCGGCGGATGGCTGAATACGGCGGACGGGATGCAGCCATAATCGACCCGGCGGGGATTATTGCCGAACACAGTGTCGGCAAAGGCCTGGCCCTCGCGGATCGCGACCGGCGTCAGCTGCACCCGGTTGGTGACGTCGCCCACCGCATAGATGCTGGCGCAGCTCGAGCGGTTGTCGTCGTCCACCTTGATCGCGCCCTTGGCGTCGAGTGCGACGTCGGCCGTCTCCAGCCCGAGATTTTCGGTATGCGGGCGTCGGCCGGTGGCGAATAGCAGCATGTCGGCCGGGATCGGCTCATGGCCGGTCATGTGCACCAGCAGCGAGCCGTCCGGTTGCTTGTCGACCTTCTCGAAGGCGACGTGGAATTTGAACTCGATCCCCTTGGTCATCGAGATCTGGAGCAGCCGGTCGCGGATCTGCTCGTCATAGCCGCGCAGGATCACGTCGGTGCGGTTGACCAGCGTCACATGCGCACCAAACTGGTGGAAGATGCCGGCAAATTCATTGGCGATATAGCCCGCCCCTGCGATCACCACGCGCTTGGGGAAGGTATCGAGATGGAACACTTCATTCGAGGTGATGCCATGCTCGGCCCCCGGAAAATGGGGTACGATCGGCCAAGCGCCGGTTGCGATCAGGATTTTGCCGGCGGTGATCGTCTGGCCCGAGCCGAGCAGCACCTCATGCGGCCCGGCGACGGTCGCCCGCTCGCGGATGATCTCGACCTTATTGTTGCCGAGCGTCTCGGTGTAGAGACCTTCGAGCCGCGAGACCTCGGCGAGCACATTGTCGCGCAGCGCCGACCAGTCAAATTCGCAATCGGGCACCTTCCAGCCAAAGCGCCGTGCATCCTGCAGATCCTCGGCGAAATGCGAGCCATAGACGAGCAGCTTCTTGGGCACGCAGCCCCGGATCACGCAGGTGCCGCCCACCCGATGCTCCTCGGCGACCGCCACCCGCGCGCCATAGGCTGCCGAAACCCGCGCCGCGCGCACTCCGCCCGAGCCCGCCCCAATGACGAACAGATCATAGTCGTAGGTCAACATCCAATAATCCCAACCAAGTAAGTGTTGTTTTTCTACAGCTAGAGGGCGCGCGCATCGAGTCGTCCGCCTCCATCCCCGAGCAGACCGCCGACTCCCATGCCGGCGATCACATCGCTATCCACGCCGAACCCAGCGAAGAGCCGCTCCAATATCAGATCAACTCGGGGTGACTACACGAAAGTGACGTATCTGCACGGAAAGGGCGAACGGATAGCGAACGTCACGCGGCAAGTAGGGAGTTGACGGCGCGCAGCGGTCGCAAGGCGTCCGGATCGGGTTGATCTTCAACATTCCAGCTATAGTCACCGGTCAGCGAGATATGCTCCCAGCCCAATGGCGCGATGTGGCGTGCGATTTCGTCGGCTGTGCCGATGTCCGCCAGCGCCATTTCGAGATAGCGAGTGTTCCACAAGATGATGGCGGCGACGAGCAGGTTGAGGCCGGAGGCGCGATAGGTCTGGTTCTCGAACCGACGATCGCGCAGTTCGCCGAGCTGGTTGAAGAAGAGCGCGCGGGCGAGCGCGTTGCGGGCTTCGCCTTTGTTGAGGCCCGCCTGGGTGCGCCGGCGCAGGTCGATGTCGCGCAGCCAGTCGAGCATGAAAATGGAGCGTTCGAGGCGGCCCAGCTCGCGTAGTGCGAGGGCCAGTCCGTTCTGTCGCGGATAGGCGGACAAGCGGCGCAGCATTGCCGAAGCAGTGACGGTGCCGGTGCGGATCGACGTGGCGAACCGCAGCAGTTCGTCCCAATGCGCCGCGACATGACCCAATGCGATCGGTTCGGCCGTCATGCCGGCAAGCAAGGGGCCGGATTCTTGGCCGGGAAGGAGGTGTAAACGACGCTCCTTGATGTCGCGCAGGCGCGGCGCGAAGCGGTAGCCGAAGAAGGGCATGAGGCCGAACACATGGTCCGATGCCCCGCCCGTATCGGTGTAGTGCTCCTCGATCGTCAGGCCGGTCTGGTGATACAGCAAGCCATCCAGCACATAGGGCGCTTCGCCAGCGGTCGCCGCGATCACCCGACTTGCGAAGGGGTCATATCGATCCGAGACATGGGTGTAGAAGGCAACGCCTGGTTCGTTGCCGCTGCGCGCGTTGATGTCGCCGATCGCGGCCCCACGGCCCCCGGCATGAAATTGCTGTCCGTCGCTCGACGAAGTGGTGCCGTCTCCCCACAGCGCGGCGAGCGGCATGGCGCGATGGGCGTCGATCAGCCTTCCCAACGCTTCGCCATAGGCGGCTTCGCTGATGTGCCAGTCGTGAAGATGGGCGAGCTGACGCAGACTTGCGCCCCGGCAGGTTTCCGCCATGCGTGTGAGGCCGAGATTGATGCCATCGGCGAGGATGACCGTGAGCAGCGCATTGCGATCGTCGGCTTCCCGGCCCGAACGACGATGGATGAAGCATTCGCTGAACCCGGTCCAGGCATCGACCTCCAGCAGAAGATCGGTGATCTTCACGCGCGGCAGTCGATCATAGGCGGCGCGACGGGCAATCTCGGTGGCGGGCGGTGTTGCCGCCTTCAGCGGCGAGATGATGAGACCGTTTTCGTCAAGCTTAACCTGGGGCAGCTCCCCTTGCCGTGCAAGGACCGTTACCTGCTTGATCGCCGTGTCGAGCCTGGTGCGCCGTTCCTCGATATGGCGCTCGAAATCCGTTTCGATGGCGAGCGGCAACGGCCCCTTCTCGCGCAGCGCCGCAAAGGTCGCCGGCGGTATGAGATAGCTGTCGAAATCGCGAAACTGCCGGCTTCCCGCGACCCATATATCCCCGGCTCGCAACCGCTCGCGTAGTTGCGACAAGGCGCATAGTTCATAAGCGGCACGATCAACGATGCCATCCCGCAGGACGAACGGGCGCCATGCGGGCGGCACAAAGCGTAGCGGCACGCGATCAGGCAAGCGCCGTTTGCCGGTCCGATATAGCTCCGCGCTGATGGCCAGCGCTGACAGGAGCCCCTGAACCGCGCCGGCGCCGCGAAACTCGAAGGCGTTGAGAAAAGCGCCGACAAAGAGCTTCACCGTCCGATGCCGCTCGATCAATTCGGCGGTGCGATCGACGGTTTCCGGTCGCCCGAGCACTTCGGCCTGCTCGACGGCCACGGCGAAGTGCTGCCAGTCCAGCGCCTCGATCTGCGCCAGAGAATCCACGCCCTTGCTGCGCGCGTCGATGAGGAGGCGGCAAGACCCCGTGAGCGTCCGGAGGTGGCCTTGCAACTCGCGCACCGTCTTGAGGGCTTTGTCGCGGGTCCGGTTCTCGGCGCGGCGCGCCATGCTGCCCAACAGCTTGTCGAACATCGTCAGGGTGGCGTCGGTCAGGCTTTCCTCAAGCCGGATGCCGGTTGCCGCCAGCGTCGCATGGCGGCGCAGGGCATTGAGTTCGCCAAGGTGCTGGGGTGTGATGCGGCTGCCTTCGTCCGCCAGCCTGTCAAAAGTCAAAGCCGGGATCATGTCGGCACGGGCGCGATCGAGGCCCAGCGCGCGGATATAGGCGAGCCGTTCGATCAGGCGCAGGATGTTGCGCGCTGCCGGCGATTGTGGCGCATTGCGCATCCAGGATAGCCATGTCGCGACCTGCCCCGGTCGTCGGGCCAGCAAATCGTCCAGGCCCTGAAGGGTGTCAGGCAGCAGGCCATTCGTGAGCACTTCATAGGTAAGCTGTTCGGCTTGCTGGCGCGCCCGCCGCAGCACCGCTTCGAGAATCGACGGAGAAGGCAGGAGGATCTGCAGGCGCCGGAGTTCATCGACGATGACGTCTGCCATCTGGCCGGGGTGTATGATGGTCTGCGCGATTGGGACCGAGAAGGCGACAACTTCACGGAAAGCGTTGCGGTCAAAAATCCTGAACCCGTGCGATCGTCGGATTTCGACGAGATGCTCGCGACGGGTCTGGTCCCGATGGGCATAATCCGCGAAGGCTGCCGGCGCGACGCCGAGTTGCTGCGCCACATAGGCGAGCACAGGAGCGGGCGGGACTTCGCCCGCTTCCAGCGCACGGCCAGGCCATCTCATATATAGCATGAGCATCGCATAGCCGAGCCGGGTGGCATCGCCGCGACGGCGGCCGACAATTTCCAGGTCGTCGCTGGTCAGCGTATAATGACGCGCGATCTCGCGCTCATCGAGCGGCGCGCCATAATGCCTCGCCCAGATTTCCAGGCTCACCAGTCGCCGTCTCGCCAAGCATCATCTCCTTCGCTTTGCGTGTCCGTCAGACGGTCCTCTGGCGGCCA
>NZ_AUWY01000120.1 GCF_000447205.1 Sphingobium ummariense RL-3
CCTCTCTTATTCACGACGCTCGGTTTCGGGCCCGCTCTGGGCATTTGCTGCGGCTGGCTGTATTGCGCGGACGACCGGCATCGCTGGCGTTTGTTTCACCGCATTCGGATTGATGGGCTTTTCGGGTTGAAGGGCTGGGCTCGGAGTTCTGCGGCGCTGCCGCATGGGCTACGTCGGCGCAGGCTTCAGCCGGAGAACGAGGGCGCGGAACAGGTCGGCATCCGGACAGGCGGAAGCGAAGGCAATGCGGATGCGGCTAGCACTTTCTACGACGCGCGCAGCGACCTTGAGCAGCCGCAGGCGCAAGGTGGTAAACTCCGCGCTTGCCAGAGCAGCGGTCCTGGGCATCGCCTGCTGGATGCGCCATAGCAGCCAGTATGCGGCAGTGTGCAGTATCAGGCGCATCTGATTGGCATTGGCCGAGCGGCACGAGGTTCGGTCGCTGGCGAGCTGGGACTTGTGGCGCTTGATCAGGTTCTCGGCCTGACCACGCGCGCAGTAGAGCGTGTCGTAGATGTGCTCGGCCGATCCTGTTGCCAACGAGGTGACGACATAGCGGATGTCCATGCCCAGCGTGCTGGCCTCGATCCGTGCAACGACGCGACGCTGGCACTTCCAGGTCTTTGCCCCATAGCGGGTCTCGGCATAGTTGCGCAGGACGGGACACTGACGCTGGGCGCGCTTGACCGCGCAGGCATCGGCGACCGCAACAATGGCGGGATCGGCGCGCAGCGCTGAATTGGTGGGCAGGCCGAACACGTAATCGACGCGGGCCGCATCGCAGTAGGCCATGACCTCGGGTCGACCATAGTGCCCGTCGCCGCGGATAGTGATGTGGGTATCGGGCCAATTACGGCGCAGGTGACGCACCAGGCGTCGGATGTGCCCCGCCGCCTCCTTTCCAGAAGGCGTCTTGCCTGTGCGCAGCAGCATGGCCACCGGCCTGCCGGTCGCGGTGTCGTAGATATGGATCGGTAGGAAGCAGCGCTCCCCATGATGCCCGTTCCAGAACGAGAGCTGTTGATAGCCATGCACGACGTCGCACGTGTCGTCGATATCCAGCGTGACCGCTGTCGGAGGGGCGGGATAGCTGGCGCAGTAGATGTCGATCATCGCGGCCATCATGCTGGCCAGTTCGCGCGTAGTCGGTGCATTTTCCCACCGGCTCATCGTCGGTTGGCTGGCCAGCCCCGCGCCCGATTCCGGCAGCTTGCCGAGCGCCAGGCGGAAGCCTGGATCGTCGCGCAGAGCATCGAGATCATCGGCATCCTCATAGCCGCACGCAATCGCGAACACACGGGCACGCAGAATGTCATCCAGGCGATGGATCACCCGCGCTGGATCGCGCGGATCGGCAATACAAGCCGCCAGGCGCTGGCAAATCCCCATCGCGCGCTCGGCCTGTGCAAGCAGTAGAACACCGCCATCCGAGGTAAGCCGGCCACCGTCGAACGCAGCTGTGATTTTCTTGCGGCCGACTGCTGGGAATCCAAATGAGCTTGCGATATCATCGTTCATGGCGGGTGTGGCCCGTGGCATTTTCTGCCCTGCGGCAGGTTCGGCTTAGACACCCAGTTCCTAATTCAGATCAGAGGCTTACGCCACTCCCGCCAACCCTTCAGGACACTTTTGGTGAATAAGGCGGGCTAGATCCGCGCGCTTGCCGCGCACCGGATAACCATGCAGCACGTCGTTCCACCGCAGGCTGCCAGAAAGACGCCGGGCATAGGGGTCGAGAAGCAACTTGTTGGGATTGAAGCGATGGCCCTGTTCAGGCGCATAGGGACCGTGGACCCGATAGCCGTAGAGCAGGCCGGCACGCGCGTCGGGAAGGTAGCCGTGCCACACTTCGTCCGTACATTCGGGGAGGGGCAGGCGGGCGATCTCTTTGCGACCGCTGGGATCGAATAGGCATAATTCGATCCGATCGGCATTGGCGGAGAAGATGGCGAAATTGACACCGAGCCCGTCGAAGCTGGCGCCCAAGGGATAGGGTGATCCGCCTTCGAGGCGGTCGGGAAGAAAGGTCAAGGGCGCCCCATTCGTTCAGAGGAGAAGACGTGCCGGTCTAGGCGGCTACCTCGCCTTTGGCCGACTTGCCCGGTTCCTTTCTCACCACGCCGGTCGCGAGCGGACTGGAGGTCTGGCTCATGGCATCGGCCTGCGCGATCTCGGCCTCCGCCTGATGCCAATGTTCTTCGGCCAGCCCGTCGGGATGGCCTTGGGCTTCCCAGATCGCATGGGCTCTTCGGCGAATTCGTTCCTGGATTTCGATCGACATGGTGTCCCCGCAGAATGCGTTGCATGGCCATCGGAATGCATGGCGTGCCGATTGGATGCGCGGACTGATCCGGATTAGGCTCAGGACCCATTGATTGGCTGAGAGCGATGTGATTCAGGCTCCGCGAGGAGACTGAGCATGAGCGACCTGTATTGGCTGACGGACGAGCAGATGGCGCGTTTGTCGCCGTATTTTCCCAAGAGTCACGGCAAGCCTCGGGTTGATGACCGGCGGGTGCTGAGCGGGATCATCTTCGTCAATCGCAACGGGCTGCGCTGGCGAGACGCGCCCAGGGAATACGGTCCGCACAAGACGCTCTACAACCGATGGAAACGGTGGGGCGAGATGGGCGTGTTTGGCCGGATGATGGAGGGTCTGTCCGCCCAGAAAGCCGAACCGCAGACCCTCATGATCGATGCGACCTATCTCAAGGCCCACCGCACGGCTTCCAGCCTTGGGGTAAAAAAGGGGATCTCGGCCGCCTGATCGGACGGACCAAGGGCGGCATGAACACCAAGCTTCACGCCGTCACCGATGCCAACGGCCGCCCCTTGAGCTTCTTCATCACGGCCGGCCAGATCAGCGATTACACCGGCGCGGCAGCCCTGCTCGATGATCTGCCCAAGGCGCAGTGGATGCTGGCTGACCGGGGCTATGACGCCGAATGGTTCAGGGACGCGCTCGAGCAAAAGGGCATCACGCCCTGCATCCCGGGCCGGAAATCCCGTTCCTTTCCAGTGAAATACGACAAGCGCCGATACAAACGCCGCAGCCGCATCGAGATCATGTTCGGCCGCCTGAAAGACTGGCGCCGTGTGGCAACCCGCTACGACCGCTGCCCAACCGTCTTCTTCTCCGCCATCGCCCTCGCAGCTACCGTGCTCTTCTGGCTGTGATCAACGAGTCCTGAGCCTAACATGATTTTATGCGCGAATGACGAAGGCCCATGATCCTCGAAGGCAGAATGCTGGCCGAGGTCTCCGTTCCGAGGCACCGGGGGTGGCGGAGATAACGGCCCGCATGCTCGTGCGAGGACATTCTGCGTGCTCGTCGACGTCAATGATTGGTAATGTGAATGGATTGGTTGGCTTGCCGGGGGCGAGACATGGATCCGCCGCTACCGTCGACCTCCTAACGGCTGGTGCATTTGCTTCGACAGCACCAAGTTATGGCCTGAAGTCAGGCGGACAGCCGTGCGTCGCCGGTGACGCGGGGTGATGAAACGCCCAACGGTCCTGCCGCGCGCAATTCCCCATCGAACCATTCCACTGTGGCCGCCAGCCCCTGTGCCAGCGGCACCTGCGGCAGCCAGCCGAGCAGAGCGCGCGCGCGCCCGATATCCGGCCGCCGGCGTCGCGGATCGTCGACCGGCAACGGGAGATAGACGGCCTTCGCCTTGCTTCCCGTCAGGAAGCGGACCCGATCCCAAAGTTCCCCAATGGTGAACTCCTCCGGATTGCCCAGGTTGACCGGGGTCAGCGCCACGTCCGTCGCCTCCATCAGCCGGATCAGTCCTTCGACCAGGTCCGACACATAGCAGAAGCTGCGCGTCTGGGACCCGTCGCCATAGATGGTGACCTCCCGTCCTTCGAGCGCCTGGCAGATCAGGTTGGACACGACCCGGCCGTCACCGGGGTCCATATGCGGGCCATAGGTATTGAAGATCCGCGCCACGCGCACCTCCGCCCTGCGCATCCGGCCGAAGTCGAAGGCGATCGCCTCCGCCGCACGCTTGCCTTCGTCATAGCAGGCGCGAGGACCCGTGCAGTTCACCCAGCCGCGATAATCCTCCCGCTGGGGATGCTGTTCGGGATCGCCATAGACCTCGCTGGTCGATGTCAGCAGGAACCGGGCATTCGCCTGCTCGGCAAGACGGAGCAACCCGCTCGTACCGATGACGTTGGTCAGCATCGTGTGCTCGGGATCGGCCTGATACAGCGGCGGGGAAGCTGCGCAGGCAAGATTGTAGATCCTGTCGATCTCCTTTGCCCGGCCCATGACGTCCCTGGGCAGCGGTTCGGTGACGTCCGCGCGAAGAAAAGTGAAGCCGGGGCGGCCCTTCAGCGCGCGCAGATTGCCGGGACGGGCCGTCAGCAGATTATCGAGGCACAGCACCTCCCACCCCTGATCGAGAAGGGCGGTGCACAAATGCGACCCGATGAAACCCGCGCCTCCCGCGACCAGCGCAACTCCTCTGTTCGTCATGCAGCGTCCTTTCCGGTCGTCAGGGAGGGTTCAAGGCGCCGGTTCGACGCCTCGCCGATCAGTTGCTCCAGCAGCGCGGCTCGTCGTTCGCCGCTATGTTCGGCAAGCACCCGCCGTCGCGCCGCCGCGCCCATGGCTCTCCCGTTCCGGCCAAGCAGGTCGACGACCTCGACGGCTTCGGTGACAAGGGCGATCTCACGGGCCGGCTCGAACAACTCATCGATGCCCGGCCAGATGTCGCTGATGATGGGGGTGCCGCACGCCGCCGCCTCGAACAGCCGGACCGAGGGCGACCAGCCGGCCACAATCATGTCTGCCCGCGTCACGTTCAGCGTGTAGCGGGATGCGCCGTAGAAGGCGGGGTGATCGGCGGGCGGGAGATGCTCGATCCGCTCCACATTCGCCGGCCAGTCGATATCGGCGGGATATTGGGGGCCTGCCACCACGAAGCGGCTCTCCGGCATTTGCCGGGCCGGCTCGATCAACAACCGTTCGAGCGTCGGCTGGCGGTCGGGACTGTAGGTACCGAGATAGGAGAGGTCCCAGCGCGGCGCCGCGCCCGTCGGCAGATAAGCATCCGTATCGACCGCGCAGTAGAGCGCACGCGCCGCCGGCGCACCGTGCCGCCCCTCGATCCGCCGCAGCGTCGGGCCGCCGGTGAAGGACAGATAGATGTCGTAGCCCGGGATGAGCGCCGGGCTGACATAGTCATGCTGCCCGCTTTCCAGCAGCCCCAGCGTGACGGGCGTGTCGATGTCGTAGAAGGCGGTGACACCTCCCGCCCAGGCCTGCACCCGTGCGCCGACCCGCACGCCATCGGGCACATAGGACCCGACGATCACGGCATCGGCTCGCGCGATCTCGTCGCGCCATGCGGCCAGCCCCTCGACATCCTCATAGAGTGCCAGCCGACAGAAAGCCGGGTCGGCCATATCGCGGGCGGAGGCGTACCAGGGCACATCCCGTTCCAGGAACAGGATGTCGTGCCCTCGCCGCGCAAAGGCGGAGAGCAGCGCGCGGTAGGTGGTGGCGTGCCCATTGCCCCAGGACGAGGAAAGGCTGAGCCCGAGGACGACGAGCTTCATGCCGCAAATGCCCTGCGGATGGGCGCGCGCAGCAAGGCGTCGACCTGTGCGCCGCGCTGTTCGTACACATGATGTGACAGGATGCGCTGCCGCGCCGCCGCGCCGATCTCCGCCGCCCGTTCCGCTGTCAGCCCGGCGAGCAGGTCGGCCACATCCTGCCCGTCCCGCGCGACCAGCACCTCACTTCCTGGCTCCAGGAACATCTCGATGCCTTCCCAGGCGTCGGTGATCAGGCAGGCGGCTGCACCCGCCGCTTCGAACACGCGGGTGGCGGGCGAAAAGCCGACCCGGGCCATGCTGTCCCGCGCGATATTGAGCACCGCGCGCGGGGTAGCGTTGAAGGCGTTGTGCTCGGCCGTATAGACATGGCCGAGCGTCCGGACATTGCCCGGCAGCGCTCTGTCGCTCCATCCGTTGCCGCCGATCAGGAAGCGCCGCTCCGGAAGCAACGCCGCAGGCTTCAGGAAGAACTCCTCGACCCGGGCTTCCCGGTCCGGCAGCCGATTACCGAGAAAGGCCAGGTCGGCGCGGAAGCGCTCGTCCGGGGGCACCGGATGATGGGTGTCAGGATCGAGCGCATTATAGACCGGCTCGCAACGGGCCGCGCCAAGCGCACGATAGGCATCGACCACGGGTGGGCCGCCGCCATAGGTCAGCACCATGTCGAGCGCAGGCAATGCTTGCCGCACCGGATGATCGGGGTCCTGCGCCATTTCGTCCAGCGTCGCCGCCGCGTCGACATCCCAGAAAATGCGCAGCGCATTGGATCGAGGCAGATCGACCAGTGCCTCCGTCAGTTCCCTGTCGAATATGCCGACGCCGCTCGCCTTCACGACGACATCCGCGTCACCCATGCCGTCGAGGACCGAGGCCAGACCGTCCGCAGTTGCGGGATAGACGACTACCTTCGCCCAGTCCGGCGGATCGATGTCGCGGTGCTGCTGCCGGTCGAAGGCGTCGGGCTCGTAGAAGCAGATCGCATGGCCGTGCGCCGCCAGCGACCGCAGCACCCCGCGGTAGTAAGTGGCGGCGCCGTTCCAGTAGGAGGACAGCAGGCTCGAACCGTAAAAGGCGATCTTCATGCGGACATCCTCTCTTCCTCCAAGACCGCGCCACGCAGGCCGGCGATCACGGCCAGCAGCTCGTCCACGCGGTGGACGCAGCTGTGGCGCGCCTTGATCGTCTCCAGGCCGCTGCGCGCCAGGCTGGCGCGCAGGTCCGGATCGGCGGCGAGCGCGCGCAGATGGGCGGCCATTTCCTGGCCGTTCCGGGCAATCAGATAGTCTTCGCCGCCCCGGAACAGCCCCTCGCAATCGTCCCATGGCGCGGAGGCAAGCGGAATGCCGCAGGCCAGCGCCTCGAACACGCGGATGGTGGGAATGCCAGGGAGCTGCCGCGCATAGTGGCGTCGGGGCACATGCACGGTCGCCAGATGCTGCGCGAAGATCGCCGGAGCACGCGCATTGGCCGCCCAGCCATGATAGCGGACGCCCAGCCGCTCCAGCATCTGCAGCGCCTCCGCCGGATAGCGCACGCCATGAATGTCCAGCGACAGACCCGCCGCCTGCGCGGGGCGGAAGAGATATTCCTCCAATTCAGCCGTCCGCTCCCCATCACCCCAGTTGCCGATCCACACCAGCCCTTCCCGCGGTTGTTCATGAACCGGCGGGTGAAAGAGGCGCCGGTCTGCCGCCTCGTGCCAGGTCCAGACCCGGCTTCCCCATCCCCAGCGGCGATAGACCTCCGACAGAGCCTCGCCGAACGCCAGCACGCCGTCATAGTCCTGGAGGTCGAAGGCGCGGATCGCATCCGGATCGCTGACGGCCCGGTGATGCGTGTCGTGGAACAGGAGGAGGAAGCGGCCACCGTCGCGCCGCATCCGACCGACAGCAGCGACCAGTTCGGGGTCGTTCCACTCGTGGACGATCACCAGGTCGGCGGCGGCCACCGACGGTTGCCATTGCCCGGCATCGGCGAAGGAAAGCGAGCCCAATTCGGGATAGGCGCGGCGAAAGGGGATCAGCCCCGCCTCGCCATGATCGGCGAGCAACTGCGACAGGCTCCATCCATCCGCCGGCTCGCACGCCGTCACGTCATGGCCGCGCGCGATCAGTTCCCGCAGCACGCCGCGCAGGAAATGCGCATTCCCATGGTTCCAGCAGGACAGGAGCGAATGGGTGAAATAGACGATCTTCATGCCGCCACCCGCGCCGGATACGGCAACAGCGCGTCATAGAGCCGGGCGGTGGCGTCGGCCATGGACTGGGCGTGATAACGCGCTGCGCGCGCCGCCGCAGCAGCGCCTCGCTCCTCTCGCCAGCGCATGTCGCCGACCAGCGAATCGATGGCCTGGGCGAAGCCGCGATCATCGCCGGGCGGCAGGAAGATCGCGGCGTCATCCCATAATTCACGGAAGGTTGGAATGTCCGACAGAACCAGCGCGCAGCCCGCCGCCGCCGCCTCCAGCACCGCAAGGCCGAAAGGTTCGTAGCGCGCCGCAGACACGAATACCGGGCGGGCAGCGAGGTAGCGCGACACCTCGACGGCGCCAACCTGTCCCTTCAGGCAGAGGTGAAGCGGTTCCACCCTTTCGCCATGGGGCCCGCTAACGGCGCCCACTGCCTTGAACGGGACGGCCAGCCGAGCGGCAGCGGCATCCATGGTGGCGGCGTTCTTGGCCCGGTCCCATAGCCGGCCGGCGGTGAACGCGAAGTCGTGCTGCGCATGGGACGCAGGAGGCGAGGCGAAGCGCCCGTTGTGAACCGTGACCGGAGGCCGCGACAGGCCGTAGCAGCGCGCGACGGCGCGGCCGAACGCGCCGCTGGGGACAACGCAACGGTCCGCCTGGGCCAATCCCTGCGCCGCAAGCTGCGTGCGCCACCGGAAATCCTCCGGCATCGGACCGCCTTCCACCGCATCCCACCAGGTCGCGACGCAGCTATGGGTCGCGACCACCAAGGGTGTCCGGGCATCGCGGAGGCAGGCAAGGGCAGGCGCGTTCACCTGCACGATGTCGGCGCCGACGGCCGGCACCATGGCCGCGATCGCGCCGGCGGCGGCACGCAGGCTTGCTTCGTCGGGGGCCGTCCAGTCGAGCGGCAGACCCGTCACCACGTAGGATAGGCCCTTTACCTCCGACAGCGCCTGACGCTGGGCAGCATCCGGCGCGGGGCCAAGGATCGCCAGCGTGGTCCGATAACCATGCTGCACCAGCCCGCGCGCCAGATCCAGCGCATAGGTCCACACGCCGCCCACGGTATCGGTGGTCAGAAGCAGGTGACGAGGAAGGCTCATGCCGCCTCCTCCCGCAGCGTCTCACGCGCGGCGGCGAGCCAATGGACGAGGTTGGCCACTCCCTGTCGCCAGCCGGTCGGTGCAGGCAGCTCCAGCGCCGTTCGGGCCGCCAGTGCGTCCGCCACGAAGTAGCGCTGGTCGCCCGCCCGCCATTCGGCCTCACGGACCGGGACGGGATGGCCGACCAGCGCTTCGATATGCGCGATCAGACGGCGCAGGCTTACAGCATTGTCGGGGCCGCCCCCCAGATTGAACGCGCGCCCGCTGATCCGATCGATGCGTTGCCAGGCCGCGATATAGGCGGCGACCGCATCCGACACCTCCAATATGTCGCGGACCTGATGGCCGTCGCCGTAGAGCATGATCGGATCGCCCGCGAGCGCCCGCAGCGCGAAATGTGCAACCCAGCCCTGGTCCTCCGTCCCGCGCTGCAGCGGGCCGTAGATGCAGCTCATCCGCAACACGGCGGCCGGCAGCGCGAAGCTGCGCGCATAGTCCAGGACATATTGATCGGCGGCGCCCTTGGAGCAGCCATAGGGCGTGTGGAAATCGAGCGGTCGCCGCTCGTCGACCCCGGCCGATGCGAGGCTCGAGTCGACCGGGCGATATCCCTCTTTCGTCAGTTCCAGATCGACGTCGGCAAGGTCGCCATAGACCTTGTTCGTCGATGCGAACACCAGCGGAACGTCATCCGCATGCGCTCTCAACAGTTCCAGCAGGTCGACCGTTCCCAGCAGGTTGACCTCGAAATCCTGCCGGGGATCGTCCAGGCTGGTGGTCACCGCCACCTGCGCCGCCAAATGGAACACTGCCTTGCTGGCATTGACGCAGTCCCGCAGCATCGGGCGGTCGGCGAGCGCCGCTATGACGGGCTGCACCGCTTCCGGGTGGCGCCGGGTGAGCCAGAACAGATTATCCTCAACCCCCGGCCGGGCGAGGGAATCATAGACGATCACGCGATGCCCTTCCGCAGCCAGCCGGTCGGCAAGGTTGGCGCCGATGAAGCCCGCGCCTCCGGTGATCAGGACCGGGCGGTCGCTGTCCGGTGCCGTCATGCGACCAGCCCCCGGCTCTCCAGCTCCGCCCGTGCCTCGTCGACACGGTCCTCCGCGGTCTGGGAGGCGACCCATTCGGCCAGTTCGGCCAGGCGGGAGGAAAAGTCCTCCCGCGCCGTGAAGCCAAGCGCCCTTTCCGCCTGAGCCGTGTCACAGAAGCAGTGCCGGATATCGCCAATGCGAGCGCGGCCGACGATCTCCGGCTTCAGGTCGTCGCGGCCCATCGCCGCCGCCAGCGCCGTTGCCACTTCCCTCACGGAACGATCGTGGCCAGAGCCGATGTTGAAAGTGCCGCCCGCTGCCGCCGGAATGTCCAGCGCATCGGCGAAGGCGCGCGCGACATCGCGAACATGGACGAAATCGCGGCGCTGGTCGCCATCCTCGAAGATCATCGGTCGCTGACCGTTCAGCAGGCGGGACGCGAAGATGGCGAGCACGCCGGTATAGGGGTTGGACAGCGCCTGCCCCGGCCCATAGACGTTGAAGAGGCGCAGCGCGACGCCTTCCATGCCGTAGGGCGCGGTCATGATATGAGTCGCGCGTTCCTGGGCATATTTGCCGAGCGCATAGATGGAAGCGAGGTTCGGACGCTTCCACTCGGGCGTCGGGAGCGGACGGAGCGGCCGGCCCTGCTCGTCGGTCGGATCCCATTGGCGCAGGCCATCGCCTATGCCTGATCGGGCGACCTCCTGCAGCAGCCTGCCATCGGCGTCCTCATAGAGGCCCTCGCCATAGATGCTCATCGAGGACGCGGTGACGACGCGCCGCACGGGCCGCTCCAGCAGCTTCTCGAACAGGACCGCGGTCCCCACTTCGTTGACGGAGGTGTAGCGCTCCACCTCGTACATCGACTGGCCCACCCCGACCTCGGCGGCGAGGTGGATGACGGCATCGATGCCGGCCAGCGCCTTTTCGACCGCGGCGCCGTTGCGGATGTCCGCACGGATCAGTTCGACGTCGCCATGAAAGCTGGTCGGGCGCTCGCCGGGCCCGTGCACCTGTTCGATCAGGCTGTCGAGAACGCGCACTTTCTTGCCGCGTCGCAGAAGCTCATCGCAGACGAAGCGGCCTATGAAGCCGGCTCCCCCAGTCACCAGGACATGTTCCATGCAATTCTACTCCCGCCGATGAGCAACAGGGCGGTCGAACCAAAAGCATCTTCTTCATGTTCCGGCAGGAGCAGATAATAAATGATCCAGGTTATCGTGTCCTGATACATGTATCCATGGCATCGATTAAACCCTTGTGCTTCGGAACAAGCGGTGGAAGCCTGTTGTTGGCGGGCATCTATGTTGAAGATGCTGGACAGCCGGTCGTGACGACCATCCTGTTGGTTCGCCACGCAGCGCATGATGATCTGGGGCGCGTGCTGAGCGGCCGGTCGTCCACGCCGCTGAACCGGAACGGAGAGCGCGAGGCGCTGCGCCTGGCCCGCCATCTTCAGCAGGACATGATCGGAAGGATCGAGGCAAGCCCGTGCCTGCGCACGCAGCAGACCGCTTCGATCATCGGCGGGCAGATCGGACTGGAGGTGAAGGCGGTGGCGGCATTGGATGAAATCGATTTCGGCGAATGGACCGGCCGGACCTTCTCGGAGCTGGCGGACGATCCGCTATGGGATGCCTGGAACAGCGCCCGCGCGACCGCCGTACCGCCGCGCGGGGAAGGCATGGCGGCTGCCGTCGAACGAACCGTGGCCCATCTGGAAGGCAAGGCGGGCGCCGACGAGGGAACGGCCCTGTGCGTGACGCATGGGGATGTGATCCGCGGGGTCGTGTGCCATTATCTGGGCGTCGACCTGGATCATATCCACCGTTTCGACGTCGATCCGGCTTCGGTCACGCGTCTGGAACTATTTCCGGGCGCGGCGCGCCTGTCCTATATCAACCGAGCCTTCGCATGAGCCCGGTGCAGGCGGCTCGCAAGAGCGTGGAGGCCGACCTCCAGACCCGCATCACCGAGCTGGCGCCCTGGTTCCACAATATCGACCTGATGGGGATTCATACCGCGCCTGACCATTTCCTGGGCGATTATCCCGCGTTCAAGTTCGCGCGCTTCGCCCATGCGCTGCCGCAGAACCTGACGGGAAAGACGGTGCTCGATATCGGATGCAACGCCGGCTTCTATTCGATCGAGATGAAGCGGCGCGGCGCGGCGCAGGTCGTCGGCATCGACAGCGACGCCCGCTATCTGGCGCAGGCGAGGCTGGCGGCAGATACGCTGGGTTTCACCGACATCCGCTTCGAACAGCTATCGGTCTACGACGTCGCTCGTCTGGGGCAGCGCTTCGACTTCGTGATCTTCATGGGCGTGCTCTATCATCTGCGCCATCCGCTGCTCGCGCTCGACCTGATCCGTGAGCATGTCGCGAGCGACTGGCTGCTGTTCCAGACGATGCAGCGCGGCAGCGAGGCGGTGGCCGCGGTGCCCGACGACCATCCGTTCCATATCGAGGGCACGACCGAGCTGCCGCCCATCTTTGACGATCCGGGCTATCCGCGCCTGCATTTCGTCGAGCGCGCCTATGCCGGCGACTGGACCAACTGGTGGATCCCCAACCATGCCGCGACGGAAGCGATGCTGCGCGCCGCCGGCTTTTCCATCGAGAACCGGCCGGAGGCGGAGGTCTATCTCTGCCGCGCGGCGCCCGTGCCCTATGCCGGTTGGGGCGCTGCCGCGGTTTATCCCGCCGCAGCGCCGCACCCGAACAGCGAAACAGAGGAGCAAGCGGAATGATCGAAGCCGCGATGATCTGGAACGAACCCAACAACAAGTCGCACTGGGATCCGGAGCTTGATCCGGAATGGATACGCTATGCCGATATGGTGGTGCGGGCGGGCGCGGCGATCGAGGCCGCGAACCCCACCGTAACCCGGGTGCTGGGCGGCATGTCGCCGATCGATCCTGCCTGGACGTTGCGCATGGGGGAACTTGGCGCGCTGGACTCGGTGGATGTGGTCGCGGTGCATGGCTTTCCGCTCGACTGGAACCTGTGGCCGATTCACGCCTGGCCCGACAAGATCGCGGAGATCGAAGCGGTCGTGCCCGACAAGCCGGTCTGGGTGACGGAGGTCGGGGTCGGCTCCTTTGGCGCCGAGGAGGTGCAGGTCTTCGGTCTGCGTCGCACGGCGGAACTGCTGATCGGCCGGGTGCCACGGATATTCTGGTACTCGCTCCATGACCTTCCACGGGCCTGGGGCGCGACCACCCGCCATCGCGAGGCGGAAGGGTCGAGCTATTATCGCCATTTTTACATGGGCCTGATCCGTGAGGACGGCACGCCCAAGCCGGCGCTGGCCGATTACGCCACGATCGCCGACCGCATGGGGCTGATGCAATGGTTCCATTTCGAGGATCCCCGGCTCGACGACACGGTACAGACGATGCGACGGCTGGGCGTCCGGCACCTGAGGACGGGGCTGAGTTGGGCGGACAGCTTCCGCCCCGGCGCCACAGAGTGGTTCGACCGGATGATGGCCGCGCTGGAGCCGTTCGACGTCACGCTCACCTTCTGCTTCACGCCCGAGCATCTGGGGCTGGCGCCGCATCATAGCAGCGCGCCGCTGGACCCGCAGGGCTTCGCCGATTTCTGCGGCTGGGCCATCGAACGCTACGCGCCTGCGGTGCCGCAGACATCGCGCGCCATCGGCTGAACAAGGAGGAAAGCATGGCTGCCACGACCAAAGGGCCGATCCGCCTCGCCATCGCAGGCGTCGGCAATTGCGCCAGTTCGCTGGTGCAGGGGCTCGCGTACTATGCGGGCCGCAATGACGCGAGCGGCCTCATGCACTGGGATCTGGGCGGCTACCGCCCCGACGACATAGAGATCGCCGCCGCCTGGGACATCGACGCCCGCAAGGTGGGGCGCGATGTTGCCGAAGCGATCTTCGCCCCGCCCAATTGCACGCAGCGCTTCTGCGCGGAAGTGCCGGCGAGCGGCGTCACGGTCGAGATGGGCGCGATATTCGACGGCGTGGCCGACCATATGGCCGACGCCGCGGAGCACCGCACCTTCCTTCCCGCCGATGGCGCAGAGCCACGCCGGCAGGACGTGATCACCCGGCTGCGCGAGAGCCGGGCGGACGTTCTGATCAATTACCTGCCGGTGGGATCGGAACGCGCGACGGAGTTCTATGCCGGTTGCGCTCTGGAGGCAGGCGTCGCCTTCGTCAACGCCATCCCCGTCTTCATCGCCAGCGATCCCGCCTGGGCGGCGCGCTTCGCCGCGGCAGGCGTGCCGCTGATCGGCGACGACATCAAGGCGCAGATGGGCGCGACCATCGTCCACCGCGTGCTGACCGATCTCTTCGCGCGGCGCGGCGTGTCGCTCGACCGGACCTATCAGCTCAACACCGGCGGCAACACCGACTTCCTCAACATGTCCAACCGTTCGAGGCTGAAGTCCAAGAAGATTTCCAAGACCGAAGCCGTGCAGGCAGTGGCGAAGACCCGGCTGGAGGATGAAAATATCCATATCGGTCCGTCCGACTATGTGCCCTGGCAGAACGACAACAAGGTCTGCTTCGTCCGCATGGAAGGCAGGCTGTTCGGCGACGTGCCGATGAACCTGGAACTGCGCCTGTCGGTCGAGGACAGCCCCAATTCGGCGGGAGTGGCGATCGACATGATCCGTTGCGCCCGGTTGGCGCTCGACCGCGGCATCGGCGGCGCGATCATCCCCGCCTCGGCCTGGCTGTGCAAGCATCCGCCCGAGCAGATGACCGACGATGCGGCCCATGCGGCGATGGAGGCCTTTCTCGCAGAGCGGCCCGCCACGAAGCTGCGCGAGGTCTGTGCATGACCGGCCCGGCGATGCGGGCTGCCGTCGTCACCGGGCCCGGGCGGGTTGAGATAGAGCATGTGCCGCTGCCGGCGCCGAAGGCCGGGCAGGTGCGGATCAAGCTCGAGGGATGCGGCGTCTGCGCGTCCAACCTGACCCCATGGGCGGGGCCGGAGTGGATGCGCTTCCCGACCGAGGCCGGGGCGCTCGGCCATGAGGGCTGGGGAGTCATCGACGCGGTCGGGCCGGGCGTCGGCGGGCTGAGGGCGGGCGACCGGGTCGCCGCGCTGTCCTACAATGCCTATGCCGAGCAGGATCTGGTAGCGGCGGACGCCATCGTACCCCTGCCCGAGAGCCTGGCGGGACAGCCCTTCCCCGGTGAGCCGCTGGGCTGCGCGATGAACATCTTCCGGCGATCGGGAATAGAGGCCGGGCAGACGGTCGCGATCGTCGGCATCGGATTTCTGGGCGCATTGCTCGTCCGCCTGGCTTCGAACGCGGGCGCGCGCGTGGTCGCCATCGCCCGCCGCCCTTTCGCCCTGTCGATCGCAAGGCAGTTCGGAGCGGCCGAGACGATCGCGATGAACGACCATCATGCCATCATCCAGCAGGTCGCCGCCCTGACCGAAGGCTGCTTCTGCGAGCGGGTGATCGAGGCGGTCGGCAAGCAGTGGCCGCTGGACCTTGCCGGCGAACTCACGGCCGAACGCGGGCGGCTGATCGTCGCCGGCTATCATCAGGACGGACCACGGCAGGTCAACATGCAGCTGTGGAACTGGCGCGGCATCGACGTCGTCAACGCCCATGAGCGCGATCCCGCAACTTATGTGCAGGGGATGCGGGATGCGGTGGACGCCGTTGCGCGCGGGATCATCGATCCCTCCCGTCTCTACACCCATCGCTATCCGCTCGAACGATTGGGCGACGCGCTCGACGCGACCCGCGATCGTCCGGATGGCTTCATGAAGGCGCTGATATGTCCGTGATGCCCTCTGCCACCCCTCTCACGCTCCTGACGCAGCCAAAGCCGCTCCGCCTCGGCTTCCTCGGGACCGGCTGGATCGGCAGGCACCGCATGGCGGCGCTCGCCGGGCAGGCAGGCGTGGAGGTTGCGGCGCTTTCCGATCGGGATCCGGTCAGCCTGGCGGCGGCACAGGCCGTGGCGGCGGACGCCGCCGTGGCCGACGATCTGGACGAACTGCTGGCGATGGACCTGGACGGCATCGTTATCGCAACGCCCAGCGCACTGCATGCCGCGCAGGCGATCAAGGCGCTCTGCGCCGGGGTCGCCGTCTTCTGCCAGAAGCCACTGGGTCGAAATGCCGCAGAAGTGGAGGACGTGATCGAGGCCGCACGGATCAACGACCGCCTGCTCGGCGTCGATATGTCCTACCGCTTCACCGCGGCGATGAAGGCGATCCGCGGACTTGTTCGAGAGCAGGCCCTGGGACGAGTCCACAGTATCGACCTGCAGTTTCACAATGCCTATGGCCCCGACAAGCCCTGGTTCTACGACCCGCTCGAGTCCGGCGGTGGATGCGTCATGGACCTTGGCATCCACCTGGTCGACCTGGCGCTGTGGACACTTGGTTTTCCCGCTGTGACCCTTGTCGAAAGCGACCTGAAGCAGGGCGGTAAACCCCTTTGCGAGCCCGGGGGCGCTTGCGAGGATCACGCCTTCGCGACGCTCCGCCTGGCCGATGGAGCGACCGTCCGGCTCGCCTGCTCCTGGGGGCTGCATGCCGGGCAGGATGCCGTCATTTCCGCCGCCTTCTACGGCACGCAGGGCGGCGCGCGCCTGCGCAATATCGGCGGATCCTTCTACGATTTCATGGGTGAACATATGCAAGGCACGCAGTGCGTGCCGCTTTCCCTGCCACCGGACGACTGGGGCGGTCGCGCCGCGATCGATTGGGCAAGGCGGCTGGCGGAAGGACGGGGCTTCGATCCAGCCTCCACGGAGCTGCTTGAGGTCGCACGGGTCCTTGATCGCATCTATGCCGGACGATAGCGCTCTTCACCAACGATTGAGCGCGAACATCCAGGCCCTGCGGGCGCGCCGCGGACGGGAGCATGCCCGCGATCGCCTGCCGGACAGGATCGCCGATGCCGTCACCGGCTTTACCGGCAGCATGACGTTCGTCTGCCTTCACCTCGCTGTCTACGGCAGCTGGGTGGTGGCGAATCGGGTGGGCATCCCTGGCATCCGTCCCTTCGACCCCTCGCTGGTTCTGCTGGCGACCGAGGCGTCCGTGGAAGCCATCTTCCTGTCGACCTTCGTGCTGATCAGCCAGAACCGCATGGCCCGCGAGGCGGATCGGCGCGCAGACCTCGACCTGCACATCAATCTGCTGACCGAGCATGAGATCACGCGCCTGGCCCGCATGGCGGATGCGATCGCGCGCAAGCTGGATCTGGACCCGTCGGAACTGCAACCGGTCGAACAGCATGTCGACCCGATAGACGTGCTGAACCAAATTGAAAAAGAGCAAGAGTAGAACGAGCAAGAACGCGAAGCGCGGAGCGGCATAGTTACGGGTACAGATCGGCCCCGGCCATTGCCATCGGATTCTCAGCAACGGAATCTCTCTTCCGAAGTCCGGTCCGCCGCTCTGCATGCAAGTTCCGCGGCAACATTTACCTATCTTCGCCGTTCACGCCTGATGGAAAACGCGCTGCCCCATCTCTCACCTGATCAGAGACGCTTCCATGTCACCCCGACATGGCGCCGGCTCCATCCGCTGGCCAAGTTCGGTGTCGCTATCCTGATCGCGATTTTTGCTGTCTGGCTCATCCTTTTCATCACCAAAGGCCGATTTCTCAAAGGTCCCTTTGAACGGACAGTGACAGCACTTACGCAACGGCACACAGCTGTTAAAGGTGACTTCCAGCTCTATTTCGCACCGTTCAGCATCCAATTTCACGCCCAGGGGCTGACACTTGCCAATCCTGCATGGGCTGAAAGACCTTTCCTCTTCACTGCGCGAGAGGTTGATGCCCGGATCGCCCCATTCTCCCTGCTGTTCGGAAAGCGGCGGTTTTATTCGTTGGTGCTGAATGATGCGGCGATCGATCTTGAATGGAATCGCGCCCATGACGCCAACAGCTGGACCTTTGGCAACGGCAATGGGGGCAAGCCGCTTACCTTCCCCCGGATCGACAGGGCCAGCGTCGCCGGCACGCGACTGCGCTATTTCGATCCGCGCATGAGGCTGCTTGCCGACCTTGCGTTCGACACGATCAATTCAGTCGATGCCCGCATTGGCAAGGCCGTGGGCGTCAAGGGCACAGGACGCATCCGCGACACGCCCTTTCGCATGACAGCTCAGCTCCATTCGCCCGATGAGACGGCCAATCGCGGCCGCAACCGGTTGAGTTTGCGTGCATGGGCAGGAACCAATGTCATCGATGTGAAAGGCAACCTCCCTTCCGTCGCAGATATAGAAAATGTGCCGTTGCAGACGCAGGCCAGCGGCCGGGATTTGTCCGACCTGCTGGCGATCATCGGCGTCGCCATTCCCCAAACGCGAACCTACCGTCTCAAGGGCCAGCTTGTGAAGGACGGCGATGTTTATCGTTTCACGGACCTGAGCGGCACATTCGGCAATAGCGATCTCACGGGCAAGCTGACCATCACCCATGGAGACCGGATCCGGCTGGAATCCGAATTGACCACCCGGCGTCTCGACATCATCGATGCTGCACCCTTCATCGGGTATAATCCGGACATCATCGAAGCGAAGGGCGCCGCGGCGGCAGCAGCAGCAACCGGTGCCGCGCCCAACCGCATTCTGCCGGATGCAGCCCTCCCGGTGAACACCATGCGGGCTTTCGATGCAGCGCTGAAATGGAAGATCGGCGTCGTACGATCACGCAACGTGCCCGTCTCCGACATCGATCTCAGCCTTGCGCTCGACAAGGGACGCCTTGCCCTGTCGCCTCTCACGTTTGTCATGGCCCGAGGAAAGGTCGCGGCAGACATCATATTGGATGCACGGCAGCGCCCGGCTGCCGACAGCTACGACATTCGCCTGGCTCCTACGCCCCTTGCAAAGCTGCTGGCCGGATATGGAGTTGCCGAAGCAGGAACCTCCGGCACGATCCATGGGCGGATAAAGTTGGCAGGGCGCGGCGACACCATCCATGACAGTCTGGCAAGCGCAACGGGGCGCATAGCCTTCATCATTCCTCAAGGCAGTTTCTGGACACGCAATGTACAGCTCTCTGAACTGGACCTCGGCACCTTTGCCTATAAAATGTTTCAGGGGCGGCTGAAGGAGCCGGTACAGATCAATTGCGGACTCGTCGCCTTCACCGTTCGCGACGGCTTGGCCAGTACAGACCCCATATTGATCGATACCCGCAAGAATGTAATTGCCGGGCGAGGCGGTTTCAGCTTCAAAACGGAGGCACTGGACATTGGAGTGCGGGCCGATGGCAAGAAGTTCAGCCTGTTCTCCGGGCAATCGCCGGTCGGCATTGGCGGCCATTTCGGCGCGCCGTCGCTGAACGTCATCAGCCCTGAACTTTTGGGGCGATCTGGCGCTGGGCTCGGTCTGGCCCTGCTGGCCAGCCCCCCTGCCGCGGTGCTTGCGTTTGTGGATATCGGTGACGCCAAGGCCGCGGCCTGTGGTCCTGTGCTGGCTGGTGCAGGAGCGGCAGCGCAGCGGACTAAAGGCAGTAAGCCAAGAGATGATGTGGGACCGAAGAAGCGCTAATCCGCCTAGCCTTGATATCTTGTCCAAGCCTGGGGGCGCTACGTCAAATAGGCTTGTGCGAGATGTGGCGGCAGCTGCCGTCGCCGCGGCCGTCCCTCTGCCTCCATTCAGCTTCGAATTTGGAAATCCCGGGAGCAGACAAGTCGCTTTCCCGTCCTGCATTGGCGAGAGCAATTCAATCTCAGGCACCAGCGCCCGGATCGCAGGTGAACGGCTTCATTGGTGAAGATGTGTCGCTCGTCTTCGCGGACGCCGCGCCCGCTTCAGCCATGACCGTTCCAGCCGCGCCCTCGAAAAGCGTGCTCACCACAGCTTGTCCCGATCAGAGACGCAGGCGGCCACCGATGACGAGGAATGTGCCGCGCCGGTCGAAGAATTGGGAATTGGCGATGGTCGGCTGGGTGATGCCGTTCGGGGTGATCGGCGGACGAACGTTGAAAAGGTTTTCCGCGCGACCGTACAGCTCGATCGCCGATGTCAGCTCATAGGATGCCGACAGGTCGACATAGCCGCGGCCCTTCACTGTGTTGTCGGCAATGTCGAGCACTGTCGTGTTGAACCGCGTGTCGAACTTGCCGCCGTCGATATAGCGGTAGGTCGCTCCGAGCTTGAACTTGTCGATCGCATAATTGGCGTCGAGGTTGACGCGCCATTCCGGGATGCCCTGGGGCGGCGGCGAGATGCCGGCCAGGCCGACATAGTCGTTGGTCACGCCGTTCGACGTGGTCGACAGTTCGGACACATGGTTTGCAAGGGCGCGCAGGTTGAGGTCGCCGCCCAGCAACGGAAAGCGATATTGCAGTTCGACATCGACGCCGCTCGTCTTCAGCGAGTCCGCGTTGAACGGGATCACGTTGACCTGCGTGATGATCTGCGTGACCGGGTCGCGGATGACGCCGCTGCAAAATTCCGTCCTTCCCTGCTCGCAGAAATCGACGATGCTCTGCGGTGCGACCGTGGCGATCGCTCCCTTGATCTTGATGCGATAATAATCGACCGAGGCGCGGAAGCCCGGCAGGAAGCTGGGCTGAAACACCACCCCCGCCGTGAAGGTGTCGGCCTTTTCGGGCCTGAGCTCCGGATTGCCGCTGGTGATCTGCACCGTCTGGCGGGATGTGTTGGTGCGCGGATCGATGATCGCATTGATCACCTGGTTGCCCCGCGAGAACAGTTCCCAGTTGTTGGGTGCGCGGATGTCGCGCGAAAGCGTCGCGCGAAAGCGCACATCGGCAGCCGGCGCATAGTTGGCGCCGACCTTCCATGTCTCGACGCCGCCGCTCAGTTCATAGTCGGTGTAGCGGAACGCGCCGTTGACATCGAGATTCTCGGCGAAGGGGACGTTGCGCGCCAGGGGCACCACGATCTCGGCATAGGCTTCCTTGACGTCGAATTCGCCGGAGAAGGGCTGCGAGTTGACCGAACGCCAGCGGCGTGCCGCCGAATCCGCGTCGGCCCGCAGGGATGTCGCCTCGCGGCGATACTCCGCACCGACGGCGAGCTTCACGTCGCCTGCCCATGTCGAAAAGGGGCTGCCCGAAAGATTGGCGGCGAACACGTCCTGCTTCTGGCGCGAGCGCGTGAACGACGTGCCGCGATAATAGGCGAGCGCCTGATCGCTGACCGATCCCGCCCCGAACGGGTTGATCGGCACGCAGTTACGGATGTCGCCGAAGGGATCCTGCGCGGCGGTGGGGCTGGGGTTGGTCAGCAGCGCGCGGCAAATGGGCTGGCCGGTGGCCGGATTGATCACGCTGTCCAGTCCCAGCGTCCAGCGGTTGTTGATCCGGTTGTTGTGGCTCAACTGCTCATAGTCATTGCGGCTGATCTGGCCGGACAGGCTCCAGGTCCAGCCCGTGCCGAACTTGCCCTCCAGTCCGAAGGTCAGGCGGCGGGCCTGCGTCCTGCTCTCGAACAGCGAGTCGCCATCGTCATAGTTCATGCGCCCGAGAGAGAAGCTGGTGATGCCCGCGGCCGTCATCGCGTTGCGCATCGACGCCGCGAGGAAGGCATTGTCGGCGCGGATCGTGAGGCCCCCATTGTCCGGATTCGGCGTCAGGTCCGACAGCGTGTCCACGCGCGAATAGAGGAAGTCGGTGAAGAAGGTGACATTGTCGCTGATGTCGAAGCGCAACCCGCCATAGCCGGTGAACCGTTCGATTTCGGGCATGATGTTGCCACCGTCGGTGACCTGCGCGCCGTCGCCCCCGGTCATGAAGGTGCCACCGATATTGGTGCCGTAGGTGAAGGGGACGGGGTTGCCGTTGCTGTCGAACTGCACGCCGGTGCCGGGCGCGAACCCCAGGCGCTGTGCCAGTGCCGTGCCGCTGGCGTTGGGATTGAGGTTGGTGCGGGTGATGACGCCCCCCGCGGTCATCTGGGTAAAGCGGGCATTGTCGGAGATGATCAGGCGCGGCTGGCCATTGGTGGGCGTATAGGCGGGATTGGTCAGCAGCGCGGTCTGGTCGTCGCCCCAGGGGCGCTCCGCCTGGGATGTCTGGCCGCTGTTGCGCAGATAATCCCCGGCGACGGTCAGATGCAGCCGGCTGTCCATCAGGCTGGTGCCATAGGCGGCGCTGACGGATGGCCGGTGAAAGTCGTCATAGATGGTCTGGCCATAGGAGACGTCGAGCTTCAGGCCCTTCAGATTCTTGTTGAGCATGAAGTTGACGACGCCTGCCACTGCATCCGAGCCATAGGCGGCGGACGCGCCGCCAGTGACGATCTCGACATTGCTGATCAGCGCGACCGGTATGATATTGGTGTCGATCGTGCCGGCCGGGTCGGTGAAGGCGACGCGCCGCCCGTCGATCAGCACCAGAGTACGCTGCGTGCCGAGCCCGCGCAGGTCCGCATTGGACGCGCCGATCGGTTCGCTCGACCGGCCGATATTCTGGTTGATGCGGAGTTGCGGCACGTCGTCAAGCAGATCGGCGACGGTGCTGACGGCCTTGGCTTCGAGGTCGGCCGCGCCCAGCGTGGTCACGGGTGTCGGCGCGGTAAAGCCGCTGATGCGCGTGCCTGTAACGGTGATCTCCTGGTTCTCCGCGGGCGCGGCCTCGATGGCCGAGGCTTGCGGAGCGGCGATGTCCTGCGCGGCGGCTGAAATCGGGATGGCGAGCATCGGCACGCCGGAAAGCATGGCGAGCGATGTGGCCAGAGGGAGGGGGGCGTCGAGGAGGCGCAGGCGGCGTGGGACAGGTCCGGCACCCGCTCTTCGCAAGACGCGTTGCTGCTGCTCCGCCATGCTCGCCATCACTCCCCTCCAATGTCAATTTTGTATATGTCATATTTTGTTTGTTTATGACGAACATTCCAATTCTTTATCCACCGCCATCCGATATCCTGAAGGCATCGGATTGGCTCCGAATGACCGGGAAAGGAAAATGATGGAGGTGCGTGCGCCGTCAGGGACCAGGGAACACCCGCTCCCAGAAGGATGCGCTCGAAAAACGGCTTCGACGCTTCCAGCAGGGGAAGAAAGGCGTGGCCCGCGCCTTCGATGCGGACCTGCTCGGTCGGAATTCCCATCCGAGCCCATGCCCGCGCCAGGACGGCGATGCGCTGCTGCCTGTTGCGGCCATAGCCGGCATAGGCCGCAGCATCGAGACCCATCTCTTCCGCGTCATAGATATCGCAATCAAGCTCGTCGGCACTGCCGCACAGGAGCTGGATCGGCACGCTGCGCATCGCCTCGAAATCGAGCGGCTTGCCGAACAGGCGCTCGAAATCGCCGATGCCGCTCCACCAGGCACGGTCACGGTCGGGCAGGGTGACGTAGGTCGGCGCCCCCAGTGCCACCCCGTCGAGCCGGCCGGGGTCGACATGGAGCAGCCGCTGCGCGAACTGCGCCCCTCCCGAGAAACCGAACAGCAGGATCCGGCTGAAGCGCGTTGTCGTGATGGCGGCCAGTTCCTCCACCATCGCCCAGAGCAGCCGGTCGTACCGGACCCTGTCGCCGATGAGCTGCTTATATTCCTCGTCCGGCACCCGCGTGGTGAGATCGAGCGGGAAAAGCGGCGCCAGCACGAAGCAGCCGAGGCGCTCGGCGAACGTGGCGTAAGCGTCGCGCAAGTCCTTCGGATTGCGGTTCGATCCGTGCACGGCGACAATCAGCGGCGCTTCGCTTCGTCCCTCGGCGACATGGCCGAAGGGTACATAGGGGTAATAGCAGAAACCGGGAAATGCCCGGCATGCGACCGGCGCCAGCGCGCCGGCCACCGCCTGCATCCGGTTCCGCGCGAATGGGCTCTGGGGATCGAGGGTGCGCAGCACATCGGGCGTCGTCCAGTGCCGCATCTCCGGACGCAAGCGCGCCAGCAGCGCCTCGCCCAGCTGATGGCGCGCGATGAAGCCTCGGTCGTCGCGCAGCAATTCCTGCGCCATGGCCTGCGGGATCAGCGGCGCGAAATGCGCCAGCTCCGGGCCCAGGATCGCTGCCAGCGCTTCCAGGTCGGGGTTCGACGCCTGTGCCTGGGACAATAGCCTTCTCCTATGCCGGCGCGGCGCCGGTGACATATGTGTATGTCACCTACGCTTATATTGTTGTGGCGGCGATGGCGAGAAATATGATATCAACCTGGCTGATATAAGGGAGAGAGGGATGCGGGGTGGGCGAATGCGCGCCGTTGCGGGCTTGTCATGGGCGCTGCTGACCGGATGCAGCACCATGGGTACGGAATCGGGCCTGCCGCCGCTGGCCATTCGCGGCAGCACGGCAACCCTGGAGATTGCCCCCGTGCTGCTGGCGGCGCGCGATCACTATGGGCCCGGCGCGACCGTGAAGAATGGCGGCATCGGCGACCTTGCCGCGCCGGGGCCATCCGGGCAGGGCGTTGGGGAGAGCGTCGACCTTGCGACCCATGCCGAAACGCAGGCATTGCGCTATTCGGTGTCTCGTCCGGATATCCGCATCATCCTGACGGTGACGGAGGGGCGCTACCGCATCGTCGCGCGGCGTTCGGCGGGCATTGCCGATCTTGCCGACCTCAAGGGCAAGCGCGTCGCCACGCTCGCCACGACGTCCGCTGGATATTTCCTGGCCCGGATGCTGGCGCAGGCAGGGCTGAGCTTTGCCGATATCGAGCCGGTACGGATTTCTCCGATCGAAAACATGGCAGGCGCGCTCGCGCGGCGGGAGGTGGATGCCGTCGCGATCTGGGAGCCGCATGCCGGCAACGCGGTGCATGCGATCGGGGATGACTCGATCGAATTTGCGGGGGAGGGCGTTTACCGTGAACTTTTCAACCTTAACACGACCGCGGCGACTCTGGCCGATCCCCAGAAACGGAAGGGCATCGTCGCTTTTATCCGGGCTGTGAGGGCGTCTGCGGAAAGGACCCGCCGTGATCCGGCCCCGGCGCAGGCGCTGGTGGCCGAGACATCCGGGCTTTCCTCCGATGAGGTCTTGCGCGCTTGGCCGACCCTGGCCTTTCCGGCACGGCTCGCCCCCGATCTGCTCGATGTGTTGGTCGCCGAGGAAGAATGGCTGGCGGCGCAGGACAAGCGCCCGCCACGCTCCCGCGCTACGCTGGCCCAGCTCATCGATGCCAGCGTCTACGAGGAGGCCTTGCGACCGTGAACGCCGCCAGGAGTTGCTAAAAACAAACGACGTTCAGAATTGTGCCATTTTTGGTTGTCAGCTTAGCTGATTTGTCATAAGCAATCGACGTTCGGTAATTTAGAATGAGATTCGTCAGCGGGAAAATCGGCGCGAGCGGGCCGATCCATGCCGCGAGGCGGACGCGAGAAGAAAGCAGAGGGTCGAAGGCGACAGGCCGGACCCACAACTTCTGGGATAGGGGAGGCCGAGATGGCAAAGTTTGAGAATCGGAGTTCCGCGACACCGTTTCGCCGGCTGATGGTCACGACAGCGCTGGCGACGGCCGCCTTCGTGGGCGGGTCCGCTTTTGCACAGGATGCAGCGCCGCAGCCCGATCAGTCTTCTGCCGAAGCGGGCACCGCTGCCGACATCATCGTCACCGCGTCGCGCACCGCGCAGAACGGTCTTCAGGCGCCGACCCCGACGCAGGTCGTCGGCGTCGAGGTGATCGAGCGGCAGGCGGCGACCACGGTGATGGAAGTCCTGAACCAGAACCCTGCGTTCAAGGCGACGCGTTCCCCCGGCGCCAATGCGACCAACACCTCCAGCCCTGCCCAGGCGACGGCGGATCTGCGCGCGCTGGGCGGCCAGCGCACGCTGGTGCTGGTCAACCAGTCGCGCGTCGTGCCCTTCGCGCCTGCCAGCAACCTCGGCGTGCCCACGACCACAGACCTGAACCTCTTCCCGACCAACATGATCGAGCGTGTCGACGTGGTGACGGGTGGCGCATCCGCCCTCTACGGCTCGGACGCCGTGTCGGGCGTCGTCAACATCATCATGAAGAAGAAGTATAAGGGGTTGGAGGTCACAGCCCAGACCGGCATCTCCCAGCGGGGCGATTCCTCGACCCAGCGCATCGGCTTTATCGCAGGCACCAGCTTCGACGACGACCGGGGCAACATCGTCATCAGCGCCGACTATTCGAACAACAACGGCATGGGCGACATCTATAGCCGCGACTGGGGGCGCGAGGAATGGATGATCGTCAGCAATGCGCAGCGCACCGTCCCCGGCACGCCGGGCTTCGGCCAGCCCGCGCTGATCCTCTCGCCCAACGTGCACAACAGCCTGGGCGCGGGCGGCGTGATCATCAGCAACATTCCCGGCCTCACCAACATGACCTTCAACCAGGATGGCTCGATCCGCCCGTTTCAGAAGGGGTCGATATTCGGCGGGCAGGTGATGATCGGCGGCGAGGGCGAATCGATAATCAAGCGCGTGGCGCAGGTGCCCGACGTCCGTCGCTTCACCACCTATGGCAGCATCTATTACGACTTCTCGGACTCGGTGACGGGTTATATCGAGGGCGGCTATTCGCGCTCGGTCGGCTTCCTCGACGGTATCGCGATCCGCCTGGCGAGCCAGACGATCCAGCGCGACAACGCCTTCATTCCCGCCTCGGTGCGCGCGCTGCTGCCCGCGAACGTGCAGTCCTTCAACATCAGCCGCATCGCCTATGACATGGGCAAGAACGACTATGAGGTCGTCAACGAGACGCCCCATGCCACCGTCGGCCTGGAAGGAAAGCTCGGCGCCGGCTGGAAATGGGACGCCCATGCCTCCTACGGCGTGAACAACTATTCCTCGGTGACCTACAACAACCCGGTCAATGCGAACCTCGGCTTCGCGATCGACGCCGTGGTGAATCCCGCGACCGGGCAGATCGTCTGCCGCGCGGTGCTGCAGAACAATCCCGCGGCAGCCGGGTGCCAGCCGCTGAACCTGTTCGGCGAGAATAATTTCAGCGAGGCGGCGCGCGACTATGTGCAGGGCGAAGCATGGTCGAAGGTGAAATATGACCAGGTCACCGCCGCCTTCAACGTGATCGGCGAGCCGGTGGATACCTGGGCAGGGCCGGTCGCCGTGGCGCTCGGTGGCGAGTATCGCCGCGAGACCTCCAAGCTGACGGCCGACCCGGTCGGCTCGAGCAACGGCTTCCTGACCGCAGGCAATGCCGTGCCCTATAGCGGCGACTTCAACGTCAAGGAGGCCTATGTCGAGGTGACGGTGCCGCTGGCGAAGGATACGCCCGGCCTCTACACGCTCGATGTCAACGGCGCTTTCCGCTATGCGGACTATTCCACGGTCGGAGGCCAGACGGCGTGGAAGGTCGGCGCGACCTGGGAACCGATCCGGGGACTGAACGTCCGTGTCGCGCGGTCCCGCGATATTCGAGCCCCCGCGATCAACGAACTGTACAGTCCCGGCAGCAATGTCCGCAACAATGTGACGCTGCTCGTCGACGGGGTGACCAAGAACGCCAACATCCCGCAGAACACCAGCATGGGCAATCCCGACGTCGGTCCCGAATTCGCCGACACGCTGACGGCGGGCTTCGCCTATCGCGGCACCGGTGCGCTGCGCGGGCTGGGACTGTCGGTCGATTATTATAATATCAAGATCAAGGACGCGATCACCAACCTGTCCACGGTGAACATCGCCAATCTGTGTGGCGCGGGCGACAGCTATTTCTGCAGTCTGTTCACCTATGGACCCGACACCAGCACGGCGGACCCCAACGACCGGATTCACACCGGGCTGAATGCGGGATCGCTTAACGTCGGCGCGTTCGAGCAGGAAGGCGTGGACATGACGCTGAACTATTCGACCTCCGTCGGCTTCCTGGGTGATGGCGGGCGCTATGGGGTGTCGGCGAGCGGTACCTACATCTTCAGCGCGCTGGTGGATTCCGGCACCGGCGCCGCGCCCGTCGATCGCGCCGGGGAGAACGGCTGGTCCAACCTGGGGTCGATCCCCACCTTCCGTGGCAACCTGTCGCAGACGATCGGTAACAGGGCGTGGGAACTGACGTTGCAGACGATTTTCATCAGCGCCGGCAAGCAGGACGTGACCTACAACACCGCGCCCACCAACACGATCAACGACAATCGCGTGCCGGCGGTCACCTATTTCAACCTGTTCGGGAAGATCTTCGTTGGGGACGAAAAGCAGTATGAGCTGTTCTGGGCGGTGAACAACCTGCTGGACAAGGATCCGCCGCCGGTTCCCTATACGATCCTGAACTTCCCCACCAACGGCCAATATTACGACAAGGTGGGACGGAGCTTCGTCATCGGCGCGCGGTTCAAATTCTGATCGCGAACCGGGTCGGAAAGGGGGAGGGGGCGCCCGGTGGGCGCCCCCTTTTTTATCAGGAGAAGTTGAGCTGGGCGCCGCCGCGGAACAGGTTGACGAGTTCCCGCCGCGTGCAGAGCCAGCGCTGCTCGTCCTCGTCCCAGCGGAAGGTCTCGGTCGCCCGGCTGATCCTCGCGGGCGCCGTGCTTTCCTGCGGAGCGGCGCCGTCGGCCGCCCAGAGCAACATGTACCAGCTGGCGGTCGCACCGCCGTCCCCATCAAATTCGGCGCGGAAGTTGCTGAAGGCGTGCACCGCGACCCGTTCGCCCCGCGCCTCGCGCCAGCTGTAGAAGCCCTGGATCGCCTCCCGTCCTTCCAGATGCAGCTTGCCGGAGCTGTAGACCGCGTCCGGCGCGTAATAGCTGCCCGCGTTGCGGCCCCAATTGGTGTCGACATCATGCCAGAAATCCGCCAGCCCCTGCTCGAGCTCGGCGGCGGCGATCGCGCGTTCGCGGTTGGTCGTTGGGCGGATCATCATTCGCTTTCCTGATTGAAGAACAGCAACAGCGCCGCGCGGTCGATCGCGGCGCGGACGGCCGGATGGGGGACGAGGCGGCGGTAAAGGTCCAGCGTGTCGGCGAAGCGGATATCGCCTTCATGGTTCACGAAGGGCGCGTCGCTGCCCCAGAGCAGCCTTTCCGGGCCGGCATGGGCGAGCAGCCGGGCGGCGACCTCCGCCGCGATGGCGAAGGGCATGCGGAAACCGGCAGACAGCTTGACCCAGGTCCGGCCGCCGTCGATGGCGCGGCAGAGCGCGTCGGTGCCGGCGCCACGCTCCTCCGGATCGCGCGAGGGCACCCCGAAATGGTCGACCACGATCCGCACACCCGAAGCGTCAAGTGCCGGGAGAAGGCGGGGCAGGCTGGCGCTCCGGCTCAGCAGCTCCACATGCAGGCCGCGATCGGCGATGCGGCGCAGGAAGCCGCGATAGGGTTCGCGCGCGATATCCGGCAGATCCTCCACGCGCCGCCATGCGAGCCGGACGCCGACGACGCCCGCGTCGGCCATCTCGGCGAGCGTGGTAGCATCCGTCTCGGGCGGCACGATCACCGTGGCGCGCAGGCGCCCGGGATGCGATGCGAGCGCCGAAAGCGTATAGGCGTTCCCGTCGTCGAAGAGGCTCGCGGCGGCGATCACCCCATGGGAAATGCCATGGCGGTCGAGATCGGCGAGCCAGGCCTCGACGCCATAGTCATAGTCCGGTCGCGAATGCGCCTCCGCTGCGAAAGGCATCGCGCGCGTGAAGACATGGGCATGCGCGTCGACGGCGGGAGCCTCGGCTGGGACCGCCCCTTCCTCAATGGCCATGACCGGCGCGCACCGGCTTCGGCGCGCCCTTGAGGCTCATCAGCAGGAAGGTGAAGATGCCCGCCGACGCCAGCGGCACGCCGAGCAGCGCGAAGATCATGATGGGGCCGAAGCCCTCGCCCAGCACGAAGGCGCCGAACAGCGGGGCGAAGATCGACGCGACGCGCGCGGCGCCATAGGCCCAGCCGACGCCCGTGGCGCGGCTGCGCGGCGGATAGAGCGACGCGGCGAGCGCGGCGATGCTTGCCTGGCCGCCATGCTGGAACATCGCCATGAACGCGACGGCGACGAACATGCCGATGGTGGGCGCCAGCACGCCGATCAACACGGAGAACAAGGCGGCCAGTAGAAAGGTTGATACCATCACGCGCTTGAAGCCGAACCGGTCGATGAAGAAGCCGATCGACACCATGCCGATGAAGCCGGCGACGGTGTTCACCCCGTTGATGAGCGCCACCTGCGACCAGGGCAGGCCGACGACGTCCTTGAAGATCGTGGTCTTCCATACCCCTGCGGTAATGAAAACGAAGCTGGATATGGTGATCGCCCACATCAGGAAGGTCTTGAGCCGCTGGCCCGGGCCGAGGACGTCGGTGAACAGGACCGCGCTCGCGGCGCGTTCCGGCCGGGGCGGCGCGACCAGCGTCACCGGCTCTTCCCGGCCGGGGTCCATCCGGCGCGCGAGCGACTGGATCTGGGGATCGCCGGGGTCGCGCGCGGCGAGCGAGCGCAGCGATTCCGGCAGCAGGAAATAGATCAGCGGCAGCATCAGCGCCGGCATCGCCACCGCGATCCAGAAGCCGCCGCGCCAGCCGAACGGCTCGAGGATGAAGCCCTGCATCAGCGCGCCGAGCAGCGCACCGATCATCGTGCCGCTGACGGTGATGGTGCTGACGGTCGAGCGCATGCGCTGCGGCGCCGTCTCCGAGACCAGGGACACCAGGATCGGGATCATGGAGGTGCCGCAGAAGCCGGCGATGAAGCGGCAGATGGCGAAAGGCGTCAGCGCGGTGGTGAACAGGATCGCGAAGGCGCTGAGCGCCATGCCGGCGTAGCAGAAGAGCAGCAGCCGCGGCCGGCCGATCCGGTCGGCAAGCGGGGGGATGACGAAGGCGCCCGCCAGCATGCCGATCTGCTGGGCGACCATTGCCGATGTGATGGCGGTGCGCGGCACGCCGAAGTCATGGGCGAGGTCGGGCAGCACCCAACCGACGATATACAGCTCATAGCCGTCGATCGCCGCCAGGATCGTGCAGAGGATCAGGATGGTAAAATGGAAATGGTTGAATTTCAGCCCGTCGAGAAAGCTGTCTACGTCGATAGGCCGGCTGGTCGTTGCCATCCTCTTCCTCCCCTCGCTGCGCTGGCCCGCAATGACAGGGGGCGCTGGCACGTGAATCGCTTATATCATATGCTGTTTGACATATGCAAACAGGCAAGTCGATTTATTTGTCAGCTTGGCTTAGTATCAACTGATCGTCTATAGGAACATTTCGTGACGCGCGCTGCGCGGCAGCCTGTCAACATGCCGCCGTCGCCAGGCGGGAACGGATCGGACATTTGGGTCTTATGGGGAAATCAAGTCGCCCTTCAGCCGGCAACAGCGCGCATTCGATCCTCCACCTGGTCAAGCAGGTCCAGTACAAGGCCTATGTCCGGCTGGAATCCGTGCTCAACCCGCTGGACGTGACGGCGGTGCAGTTCCGCATCCTCACCACTCTTTCGACGCGGCCGGACATGACCTCCGCGGATCTGGCGCGGCTGTATGACGTCAAGCCGCAGACCATGATCAAGCAGATCGCCCTGCTCGAGGCCAAGGGGCTGATCGAACGCCGGGTGAGCGACACGAACAGGCGCTTGCTGGAAGTCCGCCTGACCGAGCTGGGGGCATCGAGCCTCAAGCAGTTGCAGAAGGATACTCGCGCGCTCGAGCAGGAGCTGCTGAAGCCGCTTTCCGCCGACGAGCAGGCGGACCTTCGCGGCTATCTGCTCCGCCTGCTGGAGTCACTGAGCGGAGCAGGCGACGACAAGGCGGAAGGCGATGAAATCGAGGAACTGACACCCGAATATCGTCGGGTCGGCGTCCAGCGGCTTTAGGGACCGCGGAAAAGCCGGGCGGGCGGCCAAGGGCGGCCACAGCATCCTCCCCTGTAAGGTTCGGCAGAGGCACGTGACTCTGCCGAAGGGGACCATGAAGTGGTGGAGGGGTGTAACCCTCCCGATAGCGGGACACCCCTCCGTCAGGCGCTCCGCGCCTGCCACCTCCCCTTACAGGGAGGATGGAAATTGCGAGCCCGCCCATGCCGCCATTCTACTGAAATTCGTCCACGCCGTTCAGCCTTTATACCGTAACGGCCCGGACGAGCGCGGTCCGCTCAGGGCTTCGACGTCGTGAGAGCGCCCATTCGTTGCGACACGTTCTGGGCGGCGTCGAGCATCAGGCGAACGAACTCCTTGTGCTTCGCCCGGCTCATATATTCGCTGGGGCCAAGGATCGTCAGCGTCGCGGCCAGCTTGTTGCTGTAGTCGAAAATGGGGGCGGCGATGCCCGCGAAGTTGCGGTTGAGCATCCCGATTGTGGAGGCATAGCCGAGGGTGCGGACCTTCCCGACGGCTTCCGCAATCTCCTCCTCAGACGGCGTGCGTGCATTGCGGGCCGCGTCATAGGCGTCCTGCGCGGCGCGCGCGCGCATGGTTTCATATTCGGGCAGGTGCGCCAGGAAGACGAGGCCGGTGGCGGTGGTCGTCACCGGCAGGATATAGCCGAGCCGGACCGAGAAGGCGCCCTGCAGCGCGCCGTCCGCCTTCGCGACGATGCAGGGGCCTCGGTCGCCCCAGACGGACAGGTAGATGGCGCAATCCGTCTTGTCGCACAGCTCGGTCAGGGAATCCGACGCGAGCGCGACCACGTCGAGCTGGCGGATCGCGGCCAGGCCGAGCTGGATCGCGAAGGAGCCAAGGCCATAATGGCCGTTCTGGGCATCCTGATAGGCCATGTCCTCGCGCACGAAGCTGACCAGATAGAGATGCACCTTGCTCGGCGGCATCCCCGCACGGGCCGCGATCTCGCGCAGCGGCAGTGGCCCCTCCGCCATGCGCAGCACACGCAGGACGCGAAACCCGACCTCGATCGACTGGACCCGCCTGCGGGATTGCTCGGTATCTGCCATTCGGCTCCCCAAAAGGTTTGACTTGTCTCCGTTCCTTCCTGCCAAGCGGGGGGCGCCCTGTCCACGCGGCAGTTGCTGCGGCGCGACGGATCGGGGCGGTGTCGTCAGGTGCGCTTGCGCCGGTTCCAGGTCTCCAGCGTGTCATGGGCCTCGCCCGCGGCCTGCTCCAGGAAGCCGGGCGCCTCCGTGCGTGCCGCGATTTCCAGCCGCAAGCCATTGGGATCGAAGAAATAGATCGAACGGACGAAGCCGTGATTGACCAGCGGCGTGCTTTGCACCCCATGGTCGGCGAGCCGCTGGCGCATGGCTTCGACATCCTCCACCGAATTGGTTTCCATCGCGAAATGCTGGACCCAGTCGGGTGTGTTGGGCGAGGGCGCGGGCTTCTCGTCGCCGCCCAGGTCGAAGAAGGCGATGTAGGAACCGTCGCCGAGCTGGAAGAAGAAGTGCACATAGGGCTGCTCCTCGCCGGTGCTCGGCACCCGTTCGGACAGCATGCAGTTCACCAGCGGCAGGCCCAGGATATCCTCGTAGAAATGGCGGGTCTCCTCCGCATCGCGGCAGGGATAGGCGAAATGGTACAAGCCGTTAAGCGGCCTCGGATCGGTCATGATGCTCTCCTTTCGCCCGCAGGATAGCAGCATTGCCCGCACGGCATTGTCATCCCGGCGGGATGACGCGGCGGGATCCGGGGTTCAGCGCGTCTGCGCCTGCTGCATCATCATGTCGACGAAGCGGCGCAGCGCAACGGAGCGGTCGCGGGCGCGCCAGACCAGCATCACATGGAATTGCAGGTCCAGGTCGGAGATCGGGATGAGCCGGATATTGGGGTTGGGCGCGCGCGTGCCCGCCGTGGTGACGATCCCCACCCCCATGCCGACCGCAACGAGGCTGAACAGGATGGAATGGGTGGTGCATTCCTGCGTGAAATGCGGGGCATTGCCTGTGCGGATGCAGGCCGCCATCATCCGGTCATAATAGCCCGGAGCGGTGGCCCGGGCAGGCCCCAGCACGGACTCTCCGGCAATTTCTGCCATCGTCACGCTGTCCCGCTGCGCGAAGGCATGGCTTTGATGGACCGCGAGCAGCGTTTCTCCCGTACCGATCGGCGCGCGTTCCAGAACGTCCCGGTCGCGATCGTCGATATGCGCGTCATAGACCAGGCCGACGTCAAGCGTCCCTTCCTTGATCGCGGCCACCTGGTGAAGCGATCCCATGGAGCGCAGGTCGAGCACGACCGACGGCTCATTCTCCCGGAAGTGGAAAAGGCCGTAGGATATGTAGTCATAGGCGGCGATGATCTCGCTCAGCCCGACCCGGATCGTGCCGAGATGCCCGCTGCCCATGCCGCGCGCCCGGTCCACCGCGCGGTCTACCTGTTTCAGGATATCCTCGACCTCTTCCAGGAACGCGCGGCCCGCGCTTGACAGGCGGACGCCGCGGGGAAGCCGTTCGAACAGTTCCACGCCCAGCTCGGCTTCCAGATCCCGGATCTGGCGCGTGAGCGCCGGCTGCGCGACGCGCAGCGCGAGCGCCGCCCGCCCGAAATGTTCCTCTCGCCCGATCGCCCGGAAATAGCGCAGATGCCTCAGCTCCATCGCCGATCCATACTTGTGGGGCATCGAATGCTCAAGAACAAAGAATTGGACCTATCAGTCCGCCTGAAACAGTTTCCATCAAAGCCAACTAAGCGTGAGTGGAGAGCGATGGGCACAGCAGGCCTGGACGAATTGGATTTTGGCAAGCTGTCCGTTGTCGATCTGCTTGGAACGGAAGTGGAAATGTTCACGGCGGGGCAGGGTGCGCCGCTGCTGTTCCTGCATGGGCTGGATGGCCTGGAAGGGTCGGCAGCGGCGTTGCGCGAATTGGCCGGGTCGTTCACCGTCTTCGCGCCCTCGCATCCCGGCTTCGGCGCTTCCGCCCGGCCGGCGCGTCTCAACCGGGTCGACGATCTCGGCTATTTCTATCTGGACCTGATGGACCTCCTCTCGCTCGATCGACCCTTGGTCGTGGGGACGTCCTTCGGCGGATGGGTGGCGGCGGAGACGCTGACCAAGGAGCCCGCGCGCGCGTCGGGGATCGTGCTGGCCTCGCCGCTCGGCCTTCCGACCGCCGACCGGCGCGAGCAGTATGTGGCCGATATCTTCATGCTGTCCCGCCAGGCGCTGGGCGCGCGGATGCAGCGGGGCGCACCATTGCCGGGCAGTGACATGGCGGCGCTCACGAAGATGCCCGAAGACCGAATCCGCCGACTGATGCGCAACGACGAGGCCGCGAGCCTCTATGGGTGGACGCCCTATATGTCGAATCCCAAGCTGCCCGACCGGCTTCACCGCATCGCGGCCCCCGCGCTGGTCCTGTGGGGCGAGGAGGACGCGATCGTCAGCTCCGCCTATCGCGAAGCATGGCGGGCCGCGCTGCCGCAGGCGGAGGTCGAGAGCATCGCCGGGGCGGGACACCGCCTCCATGCCGACCAGCCGGCCGCCTTCGCTTCGCGCCTGGCCGCCTTCGTCGGCTGCTGACGCCTGTCTGGAGAATGATATGAAGATCTGGCAATTCAGCGAGCAGGCCTATCATCCCGCCTTCCAGGCGCCCGGGTCGATGCGGGTGACGCTGCCGCAGCATCTCTGCGATCCGGTCGAGGCCGGGCAGCTGCTCAACCGGTATCTCGACGAATATCTGCTGGCCGACGAGCTGGGGCTGAACATCATGGTGAACGAGCACCATGCGGCCGCCACCTGCATGTCGACATCCTGCATGACGACGCTCGCCATCCTCGCGCGGCAGACGCGCAAGGCGCGCCTGCTGGCGCTGGGCGTCCCGCTGGCGAACCGGTCCAACCCGCTGCGCGTGGCGGAGGAGATCGCCATGGTCGACTGCCTGTCGGGCGGGCGGCTCGAGGTCGGGCTGGTCAAGGGCGCGGCCTATGAGCTGTTCATGTCCAATCGCCAGCCGACCGGCTTCATGGACCGCTTCTGGGAGGCCCATGACCTGATCCTGGCGGCGCTGACCAACCAGGGCGACAACTTTTCCTGGGAAGGCGAGCATTTCCACTATCGCACCGTCAGCCTGTGGCCGCGTCCCATCCAGCAGCCGCATCCGCCCATCTGGGGCACGGCATCCAGCGCATCGAGCGCGCGCGAATATGGCCGCCGCGACTATCATTGCGCGACCTTCCTGTCGGGCGCCGTGGCCCGCTCGGTCTTCGCGGGCTATCGCGAGGCCTATGCCGAGGCGCATGGGCGCCAGCCCTCGCAGGACAAGCTTGCCTATCTCGCGCTGGTGGCGTGTGCGGATGATACTGCCACCGCATTCCGCCGCGCCGAGCGGATGAAGAGCTATTTCACCACGGCGGCGAGGCTCGATCCCCAGTTCCGCAATCCGTGGGGCTTCAACGCGGTGGAGGCCAATGTCCGGATGCTGCAGGCCGGCCCGGCCGCGATGCGGCCGCGGATGCGCAACGGCGAGCCGCTGCCGGTCGACGGGTCGATCGAGCAATATATGGATGCGGGGCTGTTCTTCGTCGGCACGCCCGACGAGGTCTATTCGCAGCTCGCCCGGTTCCATGGCGAAACCGGCGGGTTCGGCAACCTGCTGATGATGGGGCAGGCGGGCGAGCTCGATCATGCGGAAACCGCCGACAACCTGACGCTGGTGGCCCGCGAAGTCGCGCCGCGGCTCGCGGAGCTGCCGGAGCATAATCTCGAGGTGCGCTATGAGGCCGTGGGCTGATCCCGTGGATTGCCCGCCGGTGCTGGGCGAGGGCATGGCCCGCTATGTGGAGTTGTTCCTGGCACAGCCGCCCGCCGCGGACAGGGAGGGGATGCGCCTTGTCGGCGACCTGACGGCGCGGCGCTTCGCACAGGGATATGCGCCCGATGTGCAACGGTTCGACAGCTATGTCGCCGCGCCCGGTCGGGAGATTCCCGTGCGTGTCTTCGATCCGGGCGGCGATGCGCCGCGGCCGGCAATATGCTATTTCCACGGCGGCGGCTTCGCGATGGGGAGCGTCGAGAGCTTCGACATCGCCTGCGCGGCGCTGGCCGAAGCGACCGGCGCGGTGGTCGTCAGCGTCCACTATCGCCGGCTGCCCGAGGCGGACTATGCCGCCGCGCAGGACGATTGCGATCGGGCCTTCGCATGGATGCTGCGCCAGGCCGGCGTGCTGGGTATTGATCCCGCGCGCGCCGGGATCGCCGGCGACAGCGCCGGCGCGCTGCTCGCTCTGGCCTGCAGCGCGAATATGCGCGATGCGGGAGTCGGGTTGCCCGCCTTCCAGCTGCTTTTCTACGGCGCCTTCGCCATGGACCCGGAGCGGCCGGCCTATGCCGCCAGCCGCGATCCGCTGCTGACCGGGGAGAAGATCGGGCACTATATCGCGCTGTTCCGGGATCGCGGTGGCCTTTCGCGCTATCCCTCGCCGGTCGATCGCGACGATCTCGCGGTATTGCCCCCGACCCATCTGGTCGCCGCCGAACATGATCCGCTGTGCGGTGAAGCGCAGGAACTGGCAGAGCGGCTGGCGGCGGCGGGTGTCGTGACCACCTTTCGAGTGGCGCCTGGCATGATCCATGGCTTCCTGCGCGCCGTCGGCGTGTCGCCGGCCGCGCGCGGGGAGCTGGAAAGCGCGGCCGAGGCGGTGCGCGCTCTTGTCGAGGGCTGGTGAGCATGAAGAAGGACGAGAGCTATGAACGCGGCCGCGCCATGCGGTTCGACATGTTCGGCGAACCCGGAGTGGCGAGCCTGGACCATGCCGACGATTTCAGCGAACCGCTGCAGGACCTGGTGACGCGCCTGTGCTTCGGGGACGTGTGGAGCCGGCCGGGCCTGGACCGCAAGACGCGATCCATGCTGACGATCGCCATCCTGGTCGGCCAGTCGCGGCCCGACCAGCTCCGCAACCATATCAACGGCGCCCTGGCCAATGGCGTGACCAAGGAGGAGATCCGGGAGATCCTGCTCCATGCGACGCTCTATGTCGGACTGCCCGCCGGAACGGACAGCTGGCGCCACGCGCGCGAAGCGCTGCAGGCGGCCGATGCCTATTGAAAGCGCAGGGCATGGCTACACGCGGGACATCGCCCCCATCGAGGAGATCATCGAGACGGCGCGCAACGGCGGCGCCTATATCCTGGTCGATGCCGAGGATCGGGAGAATGAGGGCGACGTCATCATCCCCGCCCAGTTCGCGACGCCGGCCCGGATCAACTTCATGGCCCGCCATGCGCGGGGCCTGATCTGCCTGGCGATGACTCAGGATCGCGCGCGGGAATTACGCCTGCCGCCAATGGTGGCGGAGAACCGGTCGGGGTTGCGCACCGCCTTCACCGTGTCGATCGAGGCGCGGGAGGGCATCACCACGGGCATCTCCGCGCATGACCGCGCGCATACCGTCTCGGTGGCGATCGACCCGACCCGCGGATGCGACGACATCGTCTCGCCGGGCCATGTCTTTCCACTGGTGGCGCGCCCGGGTGGCGTGCTCGTGCGAGCGGGGCATACGGAGGCCGCGGTGGATGTGTCGTCCCTTGCCGGGCTGATGCCGGCGGGCGTGATCTGCGAGGTGATGAACGACGACGGCACCATGGCCCGGCTGCCGGACCTGGTCCGCTTTTCCCGCGAGCATGGCCTGCCCATCGGCACGATCGCCGACCTGATCAGCTATCGCCGCCGGACGGAGCGCTGCGTCACCCGCGTGCACGAGGAAGCGTTCGAGACGGTCTACGGCACCGGATTCCGGCTGTCGGTGTTCCGCAGCCTGGTCGACAATGTCGAGCATGTCGCGCTGTCGCGAGGGCGCATTGCCCCGGACCAGCCGACGCTGGTGCGGATGCACCGGCTCGATTTCGTGTCGGACATGCTGGGTCCTCCGCACGATCGGCGCGAATATGTCCAGCGCGCGCTGACCCGGATCGGACTGCATGAGGGCGCTGGCGTCATCGTGTTCATCCGCGACCCTTCGGCCAGCGCGATCTCCGACCGGCGCAGCAACGGCGCCGTCCCGACCCGCGACCAGCGCATTCGCGATTATGGCATGGGCGCGCAGATCCTGCTCGACCTCGGCGTCAGGGACATCGTGCTGATGACCGACAGCGAAGCGCGGCTGTCGGGCATCGAGGGCTACGGGCTGCGCATCATCGGCAGGGAAGGATTGAGTGGAGATGAGTGAGCCAGCAAGCGCCGTCGCAGCGCCCCTGGGCGTGGCGGAGCAACTGAAGCAGGGGCTGCGCCGGCTGGGGAAAGCCGTGGTGGTCATCACCGCATGGCATGAGGAGCGCCGCTGGGCGATGACCGCGACGGCCGTCAGCGAGCTCAGCATGGAGCCGCCGTCGCTGCTCGTCTGCGTGAACAGGAATGCCAGCCTGCACGGCCCTTTGACGGGGCGTGCGCATTTTTGCGTCAACATCCTCCATCGCGACCAGCTTGACGTGTCGCACGCCTGCAGCGGGAAGCTGAAGGGCGAGGACCGTTTTCGCGAGGGTGAATGGGGGGCGGGACCGTCCGGCACGCCTTTCCTGCGCGACGCCCAGGCCAGCTTCTTCTGCCGGTACGAGACGCATCTGGACTATGGCACGCACGCGGTCGTGATCGGCGCCGTCGAGCAGGTCGAGATCGCGGGCGACGTCGACCCGCTGATATATCTGGACGGCGGATATGTGCGGGCGGCGGCGCTCTGATATCAGCCTGGCTGTTTCTCTCTTCCCATATGTCAGTTGGACTGTTATAAGCTAAGCTGTCATTTGATATCTCGCACGGTCGCAAGAGCCGGGCGGGAGAGGATAGCGGAGGATATCGCCATGCAGTTCGGCTTGTTCTACGAGCATCAGTCGCCGGCGCCGTTCACGGCGGAGAAGGATCGCCAGATCTTTCACAATGCGCTCGACGAGCTCGAGCTCGCGGACCGCCTGGGCTACGACTATGCGTGGCTGGTCGAGCATCATTTCCTCGAGGAATATTCGCACAGCTCCGCGCCAGAGGTGTTCCTGGGCGCGCTCAGCCAGCGCACGAAGCGGATGCGGCTGGGGCACGGAATCTGCGTGATGCCGCCGAAGATCAACCATCCCGCGCGCGTCGCGGAGCGCATCGCCACGCTGGACCTGCTGTCGAACGGCCGCGTCGAATGGGGGACCGGGGAAAGCGGCACCGCTGTGGAGCTGGAAGGGTTCGGCGTCGATCCCGACCAGAAGAAGGACATGTGGCGGGAGGCGACCGAGCAGTGCGCCAACATGCTCGCCATGACCCCCTATCCGGGCTTTGCGGGCGACCATTTCTCGATGCCGGCGCGTAACATCGTGCCCAAGCCGCTCCAGGCGCCGCATCCGCCGCTGTGGGTCGCCTGCTCGCGGCGCGACACCATCCTCCATGCCGCCCGCAACGGGATGGGGGCGCTGGTCTTCGGTTTCGCCGCCCCCGAGCAGGCGGGCAAATGGGTCGAGGAATATTACGACATCATCCGGTCGGAGGAATGCGTCCCCATCGGCCATGCCGTGAACGCCAATTTCGCGATCGTCACCGCGCTGTCGGTGCACGAGGATGAGGCCGAAGCAATTGCCCGCGGCACCGAGGGTTTCAAATATTTCGGCTATTCGCTGGGCTTCTATGCCTCCTTCGGGCGCCATGTGCCCGGTCATTCGACGGTGTGGGAAGGATTCAAGAGGGCCGAGGCGGGGATCGAGGACAATCATGGCAATGGCGGCATCGGCACGCCCGAGCAGGTCTATGCGCATTGCAAGGCCTATGCGGATGTCGGCGTCGACCAGATCATCTTCGTGCAGCAGACCGGGCCGGCCAATCACGACCATATCCGGCAGTCGCTGGAGCTGTTCGCCACGACCGCGATGCCGCGGCTGAAGCAAGGCGAGGAGGAGCGGCTGGCCAGGAAGCAGGCCGAACTGGCGCCCTATATCGAGGCGGCGCTGGCGCGGAAGAACTATATGGCGCCGGTCGCGATCGAGGATGTCGAGCCGGTGCGGTCCTATGGCCTGCGCAAGAAGGAAGCCGGGACGTTCGAGAATACGCGGTCGGATCGCGGTGGCGGGCTGGCGGTGGTCGCCGACGATCCGCTCGCGCTGGTTTCGGGCCAGGCCGAAAAAGCCGCGGGATGAGCATCTTGCGCAGTCGGGTGGTCGTGATCACGGGCGCGAGTTCCGGTATCGGCGCAGCCTGCGCGATCGCCTTCGTCGAAACGGGCGCGAAGGTCGTGCTCGCAGCGCGCCGGGCCGAACGGCTGGAATCGCTGGTGGCGCGACTCGAATCGATGGGCGGCGAGGCGTTGGCCGTGACAACCGACGTCACGGACGAGGACGCGGTGGCCGCCCTCTTTGCCCGGACGGTCGAGCGTTTCGGCGGCGTGGACGTGCTGGTCAACAACGCCGGCATCGCCGACAGCACGCCCGCCGAGAACGCCAGCCTTGCGCTGTGGCACAGGGTAATCGACACCAACCTGACATCCGCCTTCCTCTGCGCGCGGGCGGCGATCCCGCTGATGCGGGCGCGGGGCCATGGCCGGATCATCAATGTCGGATCGATCTCCGCCCGGGTGCCGCGCAAGGAAAGCCCCGCCTATACGGCAAGCAAATGGGGACTGGACGGCCTGACCCGCGCGCTGGCGATCGATTGCCGCGCGGATAATATCGCCGTGTCGATATTCCATCCCGGCATCGTCGCGACGGAGCTGGGCGGCGGGATCAGCAGCCTGCCCGATGACCTGGTCGCCCGGCCCGAGGATGCGGCGGGCGTGATCGTCCACATGGCCGACCTGCCCGACCATCTGAACTTCTACGAAGCACTGGTGGTGCAGAACAAGATCCCGTTCCTCGGCCGGGGATAGGCGACGCCTATCCGTCTTGCGCCTGCGCATCCACCAGCGTCTTGAGCTTGCGCGCGGCGCTCACCGCGACCGGCCAGCCGGCGTAGAAGGCGATGTGCGCGATCGCTTCGCCCAGTTCCTCCACGGTCAGGCCGTTTTCCAGCCCCAGCTCCATATGGCCCTGCGCCTGATCGCGATCGAGGGCGACCAGACAGGTGATGGTGATCAGGCTGCGGTCGCGCGGCGAAAGCTCCGAGCGCTCCCACACCTTGTCGTAGAGGATGTCCTGGGTCAGTTCGTCGAGCAGCGGTGCGACGCTTGCCAGTTCGCGGCCGCGGCCGCCCGAAGGACGCTTCACAGGCTTTCTCCCGTCTGTCGGTAGGGCACGAAATGCGCTGCAGCCGCATTCAACGCGCCGCGGATCATGCCCAGGTCTGACAGCCAGGCGATATAGCGGACACCGCGTGCAACATAGGCCTCCAGCTGAGCGGCGTTGCCGACGACCGTGCCGATATGCTTGCGCCCGGCCGCGACCTCGATCACCCGGTCGATCGCCGCGACGACGTCCGGATGCCCCGCATTGCCAGGATGGCCGAGCGACTGGCTGAGATCGCCCGGGCCGATGAACAGCACGTCGAGCGCATCGATCGCGCACAGCGTCTCCACTTCCTCCACCATTTCCTTGTTCTCGATATGCACCGCCACCAGCGTTTCCGCATTGGCGCGAGTCTCATAGTCTGGGACCGTGCCGTAGCCGGCGGCGCGGCATGCCCTGGCCGATCCGCGCTCCCCCACCGGCCAGTATTTCGCCTTGTTGATCACCTCGCGCACCTCCGCCGCACTCTTGAGCGAGGGAACCTGGATCCCGCTCGCACCGCTGTCGAGCACATGCAGGATATTGGCTTCCTGCGCATCGGGCGTGCGGATGACGCTGCTCATGCCCATTCTTTCGCAGGTGCGGATCAGGTTCTCGATCTGGCCATGGGTGAAGCAACCATGTTCGGCATCGACGATGAGGAAATCGAACCCGGCCAGCCCGTACAGCTCGGCGATCGAAGGCGCATCCACCTTGAGGAAGCTGCCGAACACCGTCTCCCCCGCATCGAGCTTCCGCTTCACTGCCGAATGGAACACCGCGCACCTCTCCCTTTTCAGTTGCTATTTACAAACGACGTTCAACATGGCAGCCAAATCTTCATAAGCCAAGCTTTCATAGCAGATGCATGGGCGGTCTCGACAGGGGAGTATGTGCAGCGTGGCAAATGCCCCGCATCCGGGCAATGGCGGGACCGACCCGGAGGCTCCTGCACTGGCCGACGGCCTCGCTGATTATCTCGCCGCGGTGCGGCGACCGCCGGAGGCTGCAGCGTCGCTGGAAGCGGCGCGGCTGATCGCCGATCGGGACGCGCGAAAACTGGCCTATCCCCGGCCGGCGGGAATGGTCGTCTCCGACAGCTATGTCGTGAGCGTCGGGATGGAGATTCCGGTGCGGATCTATCGGCCGGAAGGGGGGGGCGCGCGGGCTGCGATCCTCTATTTCCACGGCGGCGGCTTCACCATCGGGAGCATAGAAAGCTATGATTGCCTGGCCACGGCGCTGGCGGAGGCGACGGGCGCGAGCGTCATCAGCGTCCATTATGCCCGGCTGCCCGAATCGACACCGCGTGCCACGCTGGCCCAATGCCTGGAGGTGCTGCGCTGGGTTCGCCGGATGGCGGGGCTTCTGGGGATCGATCCCCGGCGCCTGGCCGTGGCCGGCGACAGCGCGGGCGCCTTCCTTGCCACGCACCTGGCCATGTTGGCCCGCGATGGTCCGGCGCTCGCCTGCCAGATCCTGTGCTATGGCGTCTACGATCTCGATCCGGCGCGGGAGGCCTATTCCCGGGCGCGGGATCCCGCGCTTGCCCGGCCAGTGATCGAATCAATCATCGCGACCTATCGCTCCTGCGAGGCGAAGGACGGGGCCGCCACCGACGCGCCGCTGCGCATCCCGGACCTGTCGGGCCTTCCGCCGACGGTGCTGCTGGGGGCAGAACATGATCCCATGGCCCAGGAGGGACGGGAATATGCCGCGGCCCTGCGATCGGCCGGCGTTCCGGTCGTGGAGCGGGTGGCGCCCGGCATGTGCCACGGTTTTCTGCGTGCCGTCCGCTTTTCCGGCCCCGCGCGGGACGAGATGCGCTGGCTGGCAACCGCCTTTCACCAACAGTTGAGACGACAAGGATAGAATGATGGCGCTGAAGAAAGAGGACCCCGCATTCCAGGCCGGTCGGGAGATGCGCAAGCAGCTGTTCGGGGCGGGGAGCATCGAGCGCCTCGATGCCGCCGACGATTTCCACGAGCCGCTGGAAAATTATGTCACCGCCGCCTGTTTCGGGGAGACCTGGACCCGGCCGGGCCTGACCTTGCGCGAACGGAGCCTGATCACGATGGCGATCTGCGCGGCGCTCAACCGGCACACGCCGCTCAAGCGGCTCGTCAAATGCGCCGTGCAGAACGGCGCGACCAAGGAGGATATTCGCGAAGTGCTGTTGCAGACGACATTGTATATCGGGGTCGCCGGCGGGGTCGAAAGCTGGGGCCTGGCGGCCGAGGCACTGAAGGAAATCGACGCCTATTGAGCCGTGGGGGCGGGGCGGGCCGCCTTGAGGCCCGCCGCCTCGACCCCCGCCGTGGCACAGGCGGCATCCTCCGCGGGCTTTCCGCCCGACACGCCCACGCCGCCCAGCAAGGCCCCTTCCGCCGTATAAATCGGCACACCTCCCTGCAGAGCGGCGACGGACGGCATTCCGGCGGGAGGGTTCATGGCGGCGATGTCCGCCGTCGCGCGGCCGAACTTGGCAGCCGAGACCGCCTTCCATTGCGCGATCTCGCCCCCGGCGGTCGATACCCCGTCCATATGCGCCAGCGTCACGGCCATGCCGTGCGGTTCCAGCACGACGATCGTGACCTTCATGCCGCGTTGCCTCGCCCAGGCGAGGCAGCTGTCCCGGATGGCGGCTGCACTCCCATAGTCGAGCGCAGGGCGCGCGGTTTGCGCGGCGCATGGAATCGCCGCGAGGGGGAACGCGGCCAGCCATGCGGAAAGAATGAATCTGACGGACATCGCCCGTTCTCCTCACCGGTTTCGGACGCTCTTTTGTCGCACATATGGTCTAGGCGGCAAGAAGAAAATCATATATTGCTGAACGTCATTAGAAATAAGCATGCGAATCCAGAGGGCGGTGACCAAGCGAACGCTGCCCCTTCGAACAAGGAGAGCGATGGTGGCAGCGGCTGTGAATCCGGGAGGAACGCTGGGTTTGCCGGCGAAGATGAGCGTCTATCAATATGCGGTCGTCGCGCTGTGCTGCCTCATCAACATCGCGGACGGGTTTGATGTGGTGTCCCTGGCCGTCGCGGCCCCCGTGCTCACGCGCGAATGGCACGTCGATCCCGCCCTGCTGGGCGCGATGTTCAGCGCTGCGGCGGGGGGCCTGGTAATCGGCGCTTTCGTGATCGGTCCCATGGCGGACAGGATCGGACGGCGGCCGGTCATGCTGGGGGCGCTCGGGACATTGGCCGTCGCGCTGCTGGCCAGCGGCGTCGCGGCGAACATATGGCAGCTCTTCATCCTGCGCACCATTACCGGCATCGGGCTCGGCACGCTGGTGGTGTGCCTCAACACCACGGTCGCCGAACATGCGAGCGAGAAGGCGCGCAACATGTCGCTGGCCGTCCTCCATATCGGCTTCACCATGGGGATGATGCTGGGAAGCGGCATCGCGGCCTATGCGCTGCAGACGTCGGGATGGAGGTTGATCTTCCTGGCGGCCGGGGCGCTCAACGTGCTGACCTTCATGCTCAGCCTCTTTTTGCTGGGGGAGTCGCGCGAATTCCTGGTGCGGCGACAGGCGCCGGGCGATCTTGACCGGCTCAACCGCTTGAATCGCAGGATGGAGATCGCGGAGCTTGCCGCCATGCCGCCCCGGCCTGACCGATCGAAGGATCGCGGCGCTGCGCTGCGCGTGATGTTGTCGCCGGAAATGCGGACCCAGACGATCCTGGTGTGGATTGCGTCGGCGACCTACGCGATCGTCGGCTATTTCCTGCTGAACTGGAAACCGACGATCCTCGCCAATGCAGGGCTCAGCCCGACCCTGGCGGCGGCCAGCGGCATCATCACCGGGGCCTGCGGGACGCTGGGGCATCTCGCCATGGGGGCATGGAGCCGGCGCGTGGGCGAAGGGCGGCTGACGACCATCTTCTTCGGCGCGGGGGCCATCACGCTCGTGATCTTCGGCGTCCAGCCGCCGGTGCCGATCGCCCTGCTGGCGATGGCGGGGATCACGACCTTCTTCGTCGTCGGCGCCTATACCGGCCTCTTCCTGGTTTCGGTGGTGATGTACCCGCAGAGCATCCAGAATGCCGGCGTCGGCTTCATCGTCGGCTTCGGCCGGGTGGGGGCGATCATCGGGCCGGCCATAGGGGGGGTCCTGCTGAGCGCGGGCCTGAGCCGGATGGATACCTATTTCGTTTTCTCGGCGATCGCGGTGATCCCGGTCGTCACCATGTATCTCGCCTGCCGCGCGGCAGGCAACACCCCGCTCCGGTCCGGCCGGATGCCTTTAGGAGAATTCGATGCCGAACCCGCGCGTTAAATTGTTCGATGCTCACGCCCATTTCTTCACTAACGACATAGACCGCTATCCGGTCGACCTGACCGGCGCCCGGGAGGGGCGGGACGCGCTGTTGGCGCGGCTGGAACGGGATCCCGCGACCGCCGAGCGCGTGTTCGCGCTCTGGGACGTGAGCGGCGTCACCGGCGGCGCGGCGGTCCAGTACAATACGGTGTACAAGACCGACAACAGCTATACGGTCGATGTGGCGGACGCGCATCGTGACCGGACGTCTGCGGTCCTGATTCTCGCTGCCGCGGACCCGGCCACGCCCGAAAAGCTGCGGCTCACCGCGCAGGGACACAATGTCAGCGGACTGCGCCTGTTCGGCTATCCCGATGCCGAGGGCGAGTATCCCTGGCTCGATTCCCCGGCCGCGCTGGCGACCTGGGACGTGGCGGCTGACCTTGGCCTTCACATGGTGCTCATGTATGCGCCGGGCGTGCCGTCCGAAGCCGCGCTGGGAAGGATCGTGGCGCTCGCGCGGCGCTATCCCGACACCGTGATCGCGCTGGACCATTGCGGCTGGCCGGGGATCGAGAATGGCGTGGCAGGGACGATCGGGCCTGAGCATCGCGCTCTCGCCGACGTGCCCAATATCCATTTCAAGTTCACGCAGATCAACTTCAACCGCTTCGCCGAGGCCGGGATCGATCCGGCGGGGTTTGTGCGACTGTTGGTCGACAGCTACGGGGCAGGCCGAGTCATGTGGGGCTCCGACTACGGCAACACCAAGAATTCCTATGTCGAGATGGTGCATGAGGCGATCAAGGCGACGGGCCTGCTCGACGAGGGCGAGCGCGATCAGGTCCTTCATGCGAACGGGGCCCGGTTGTTCGCAGGCCGATAGCCCGTGACCGAACGACCCGAACCGCCCGCGATCGACGCGCATGCGCATGTCTTCACCCGGGCGATGCCGTTCACCGACACCGCCTGGACCAGGCCGGATTACGACTATCCGGTCGAGGCCTATCTGGCCGATCTCGATGCGCACGGCATAGCCTTCGGCGTGGTCACCGCCGCCAGCCTGTTCGGCGAGTATAATGACTATACGCTGGCGGCCCTGGCCCGCCACAGGCGGCTGCGCGCCACGGTGATGCTGGACCAGGACACGGCCCCGGCCGAACTTGCGGTCTTGAGGGGGCAGGGGGTCTGCGGCGTGCGCTTCCAGATACCCCTGAGCGCGACGCTACCCGACCTGGGCGGCTATCGCTTCCGGCGTTTCGTCACCCGCTTGGCCGATGCCGGGATGCATCTCGAACTCAATCTCGGCGGCGAGCAATTGTCGCAGATGCTGCCGGCACTCGCCGATGCAAGCGTCCCGGTGGTCGTCGACCATTTCGGCCTTCTTCGCGGCGAGGGCGAGATGGAAGGGCCGGGGTTCGGGGCGCTGCTGCGCTCGGTCGCGCTGGGGCGAACCTGGGTGAAGATCTCGGCGGGCTTCCGTCTCCCGGCGGAACGGCTCCAGACCTACGCCCAGAGGTTGCTGGCGGAAGCGGGGCCGGACCGGCTGTTCTGGGGCAGCGACGCGCCGTTCGTGGGGGTGGAGGATCGCGTCACCTATGCGCAGACGCTCGATACCCTCTACCGCATCGTTCCCGACGCGCGCATCAGGCGGCAGATGTCGGATGCCGCCTTGCGCTTCTACTTCTTCTAGCGGTCGTCAGGCCGTGCCCAGCGGCACGGCGTGGATGACCTGCGCCTGGGTATATTCCTCCAGCCCCTCCTGTCCCATTTCGGTGCCCATGCCGGATTGCTTGAGCCCGCGGAAAGGGATGCGAGGATCGATCGACATGAGCTGGTTGATCCACACGGTGCCGGTCGTCACCTGACTCGCGACCTCGGTGGCGCGCGACAGGTCGTTGCTCCAGACCGTCCCGCCCAGGCCGAACTCGGTACCGTTCACGCGACCGATCAGCGTGTCGAGATCATCATATTTGAGCACCGGGAGCACCGGGCCGAACTGCTCGTCCCGCACCAGCGGCGCGTCGTCGCCGATGTCGCGCACGATGGTCGGCGGAATGAAATAACCCGGCCGGTCGAGCGGTGCGCCGCCGGCGATCACCGTGCCCCATGCCCTGCTCTCCTCGATGAGCGCGGCGACCTTCTCATATTGCTGGCGGTTCTGGATCGGGCCGATCTGCGCGCCCTGGTTGGCGCCATCGTCCACTACGGCCTCGCGCGCCAGGCGCGCCAACTCGTCGCAGAATTCATCGTACAGCGTTTGGGGCACATAGGCGCGCTTGATAGCGACGCAGATCTGTCCTGCATTGCGCATCGCCCCTTCGAATACCTTGGCGGCGACCTGCGTCGCGTCGACATCGTCCAGCACGATCGCGGCGTCGTTGCCGCCGAGTTCCAGCGTCACGCGCTTGAGATCGCCGGCCGCCGCCGCCATCACCCGCTTGCCAGTCGCGGTCGATCCTGTGAAGGCGATCTTCGCGATGTCGGGATGCGTCGTCAGCGACGGGCCAAGCTCATTCTCATCGCACAGGATGTTGACGACGCCGGCGGGCAGGATCTGCTGGCACAATTCGCCGAAAAGGCAGGTGGTGAGCGGGGTCGTGGGCGCCGGCTTGCAGACCATCGTGTTGCCCGCCACCAGTGCCGGTGCGACCTTGTTGACCAGCAGGATAAGCGGGAAGTTCCATGGCGTGATGGCGGCGATCACGCCCAGCGGCATGCGATGCTCGATCACCCGGGAGTCGCCTTCCTCCCGCAGCACGCGCGGCTCGATCCGCATCTGAGAGAAGGCACGCAGGACGAAGGCGGACCCTCGCACTTCCTTCGTCGCCTGGTCCAGCGGCTTGCCCTGCTCTCTCGTCAGCAGTGCAGCGAACTCTGCCGTCCGCTCTTCCAGCGCCGTGGCGATACGATCGACGAGCGCCGCGCGCGCGTCGATCGGTGTCGCCGCCCAAGCGGGGAAGGCCCGCTTCGCCGCGGCGACGGCGTCGTCGAGCATGGCGGCGTCGGCCTTGGGGCACTGGGCGAACGCCTGGCCGGTGGCCGGGTTGACGACATCGAAGCGGGAGGCGCCGGGCACCAGCGCGCCATCGATCAGGAGGCGGAATTCATGCGTCATGGGGTTCATGCCGTCACTGTCTGGGCAAGGGGTTCGGCGGCGGCATCGGCTTCTTCCATGCCGATCAGCTTCGCAGCGTTGCCGCCGATCATCGCCCGGATATCGGCATCATCATAGCCCAGGTCGATCAGCATCTGAATGACGTAGCGCAGCCCTTCGACCGGCGTCGGATTGCCGACCTGGCCAAGGTCCGATCCGATGATCGTATGGGGCACGCCGCCCGCCTGGATGCACATCCGGAGGCTGTCGTGCGAATAATTCTTTCCCTGCACCCCCGCCCACATGCAGCAGCTGTGCTCCAGATAGGCGCCCATCTTCGCAAGCTCCGCCATGTCCGGGGGCGTGCAGCCGATCAGGAAGGTGGGGTGATTGACGAGCAGGCGGGTGATCCCGCGCGCCTTCGCCTCGATGAACAGCGGCCAGATCTCGCTGATGTGCAGATGGCCGGCCGAAAGGATCGCGTCATATTCCGCGATCAGGTCGAGGATCGGCAGCACCTCCTCCTTGAGCCGTCCGCGATCGTCGATGACGGTGAGCATCGTCGGCTCAAGCATCTTCTCCTTGGTCGGCAGGAACTGCTTGCGATGCGAATGGCGGATATGGTTCGCCGCCGAGAAGGTCGGCATCCAGACGAGGCGTGCGCCGAGCTTGAAGCCATGTTCGACCGCATAGGGATTGAGGCCGCCGGTCGTGTTGTTGCACGGGACCCCGGTCAGCAGCCTGACCTTGCCCGGCATGATCTCGTCGAGCAGGGCCGCGACGGGGGTGACCGAATAATAATGGTCCTTGAACAGGATCGCGCGCAGCCCCGCCGCTTCGCCTTCCCTGATCGCCTCCACATGGTTGAGCCGGCGCGGCATGACCGACGGGCCGCTATGGCAGTGCAGGTCGATCGCGCCTTTCAGCAGTTCGGTGATGCGGTCGCTCATTCTGCACCTTCCTTGGGGCTTGGCATGGGATAGTCATCGGCGTTGAGCACCCAGCCGGGCTTCAGCGAGAAGTCGAGGCGGGGCGGGCAGAAAGCGTCGAGCAGGCGGTTGAGACCGGGCGCGATCCCTTGTGAGGTGTGCGTGGCGGGTGGCGGAATGACCGCAACCGATGGCGCGGCGCACCGCTCGTGATCGTCCGCTATCCATTGCGTGGAATCGCTGATCCACGGCCAGCGCAGATGGTGGATATAGTCGCCGTCGAGCGCGATCGAATATTGCTCGAAATCATCATGATGGTGGGGAGACAGGTTGTCGGGCGCGCGGGGGCCGACACGGCCGTCGCCGAAGTTCACCATGATCGTGGAGCCGCGATAGATGCGGCCGAACCGGCCCTGCTGTGGTGCGACATCGCCCGGATAGACGCGGACCCTGCGGCCTCCGACCGGATCGGGCCATGCCTCCAGCGGCGGGACGTTGGGATCATCCGTGGCGTAATCGGCCGCGTTGCAGCACTTCTGCGCCAAGTCTTCGGCACGGGCGGTGAACAGGCGCAGGATGCGCCCGCCCTTGAGCACCTTCACACTGCTGTCGCCGGCCGGCACGAAGGCGACGCTTTTGCCTTCCGCTACCATGCTGCCCTCGGCGATGCCGATCTCGATCTCCACACCATCGTCGGGAAGGATGATCGCATATTCGTCGGGCTGGCCGATGCGTTCGAACACGGCACCGGCCTTCGCTTCGCTATAGCCCACGATCATCGTCTGGCCGCGGGCGTACCAGCTGTCCGCAAGCTCCGACCGTTCCTGCGGCGCTTCGTCATAGAAGCGTGCATAGCTTGCCTTCTTGAAGCCGGTCGGCGCGGGCGCCCTGGGCTGCGGGGCGAGGCTGGCCCTTAGATCGTTGCGCCCGTACATCGGCTCTCCTCATTTTCTGTCGCTTGCCGTGTCGTCGGCGAGTCGGTCATCACCCTGGCTTATATATATGTAGAACCGGGGACGCACACGCGTCTAATTCCTTATCGGAAAGCCCCCGATAACCGGGAAGTATCGGATGGGCGGTTTGGAGACCCATGCCGCGATCTTATGATACGCCTGCAAAATAGGCATTGGACGTTTCTGCGATCCGGTCCATGATAACAGTCAAGCTGATATCGAAGCGGGGAGGAGCGGATTGTCCGAAGGCATTGAATCGCCCGACGGGAGCGATGTGGTGGCGGACCGGCAAAAGGCGGAAGCAGAGCCCCGCACGAGCCTGGCGCGGCTGCTGCGGCCGCGATCCGTAGCGATTGCCGGGGCGTCGCCCGATCCGGCCACCATGGGCGGCGTGATCCTCGCCAATTGCGAGCGCTTCGGCTTTTCCGGCGATATCCATCTGATCAGCCCGACCCGCGATGAGATCAACGGGCTGCGATGTGTCCGTTCCGTGGACGATCTGCCGGAGGGGGTGGACGCGCTGGTGCTGAACGTACCGCGCGCCGCGATCCTGCCGGCGGTCGAGGCAGCGGCAAGGCGCGGCGTGGGCGGGGCGATCATCTTCGCCTCCGGCTTTGCGGAGGGCGGCGCGCAGGGACGGCGTGAGCAGGATCGCATCGCGGCGATCTGCCGCGAGGCGGGCATGGCGCTGATGGGGCCTAACTGCATGGGCTATGTGAACTATGGCGACGGCATGGCGCTGACGTTCGAGCCGGCGCATCCGCAGCCGCTGGGCACGCGTCGCAGCGTGGCGGTGGTGGCGCAGAGCGGCGCCATGGCCTCCAGCATCCGGGCGGCGATGCAGGGCCGCGGCATATCGGTGAGGCTCCAGGCGGCGACCGGCAACGAGGCTGTGGTGCGCGCCAGCGACATGATCGATTTCATCGTCGAGGACGGAACGGCCAATGCCATCGCGCTCTATTGCGAGCAGGTGCGCGAGCCGGCGGCGTTCCTGGCGGCGGTCTGCCGCGCGCGCGCAGCCGGGGTACCGGTGGTGATGCTGCACCCCGGCCGCAGCAAGCGGGGGCAGGAGGCTGCCCAGTCCCACACCGGGGCGATGGTCGGCGACTATGCCCTGATGCGCGTCACGGTCGAGAATGAAGCCGTGGTGATGGTCGACACGATGGATGAGCTGTTCGATGCCGTAGCGATCCTCCATCGCTTTCCAAAGCCGGTTCCCGGCGATCTGGGCGTCATTACCAATTCGGGCGCGCTGCGCGGCACCGCCTTCGATTTCGCCGAGGACATCGGCCTGCCGATCGCCAACGTGTCGAAGGAGACTCTAGAGCGGCTGGCTGCCCTGCTGCCCGAAGGCATGGAGATCGACAATCCGCTCGACGTCGGCACGACGGGCTTTGCCAAGGCCGATATCTTCGGCCTGGCGACCGCGGCGATGCTGGCGGACCCGGCGGTGAGCGGCGTGCTGCTCCCCATGGCTGGCGGCGGGCCGATGCAGCAGCGGGCGAAGGCGGAGGCGATCATCCCGGAGGCGCTGGGATCAGCGAAGCCGGTGGTCGTCGCGATCACCGGCGACGTCTCTCCGCTCGATCCCGATTTCGTCGCGGCGATGCGGGACAGCGAGACGCCGCTGTTCCGCTCGCCCGAAAGAGCCATGCGCGCCTTTGGCGCGGTGCGGCGCTATGCCGCCGCACTGGAGGGCGCGCGCGATCGCACGCCACCCGCCGCTGGCCTGACCGGCTGGGACGAGGGAGGCGTGAAGCCCGAATATCTTGGCAAGGCGTTCCTGCGGAGCATCGGCGTGCGCGTGCCCGAAGGCACCCTCGCGACGACGGCGGATGAAGGGGTTCGCATTGCGACGGACATCGGCTTTCCCGTGGTGCTCAAGGCGCAGGCGGCCGCGTTGAGTCACAAGAGCGACGTCGGCGGCGTGTTGCTGAACATCGGGGGCGAGACGGCGCTTCGCGAAGCCTGGGACAGGCTGCTAGCCAATCTCGACGGCGCCCCAATTGACGGTGTGCTCGTGGAGCGGATGTCCGTGCCCGGGCTGGAGCTGGTGGTGGGTGCTCGTCATCATCCCGAGTGGGGTCCGTCCGTGATGGTCGGCCTTGGCGGCGTGCTGATCGAGGCGCTGGACGCCGCCGAACTGCTGCCGGCGGACATTTCCCATGCGCGGGCGGTACAGCGCATCCTGTCCCTGCGCGGCGCGAAGCTGCTGGGCGCGTTCCGCGGCCGTCCTCCCCGCGACATCGATGCCGTGGCCGATGTCGTGGTGAAGGTCGGCGCGGCGATGCGTGCCGGCCTTGGAATTCAGGAAATCGACATCAACCCGCTGATGGTGCTGGCGGAAGGCGAGGGCGCAGTCGCGCTCGACGCGCTGATCGTCACCGACGCATAATCGAGAGGCAAGACATGGAAACGACGATGGAAGCGACCGAGAACAAGCCTGTGCCCGGTGGAAACAATGTGCTGGTGGAATTCGAGGACGGCATCGCCTGGGTGCACCTCAACCGTCCGGAAAAGCGCAATGCGATGAGCATCGAGCTGGCGCGCGAGATGAATCAGGTGCTCGACGCGCTGGAGGTGGATGACCGCGCGGGCGTCATCGTCCTGACGGGCAAGGGGGACGCCTTTTCCGCCGGCATGGACCTTCAGGGCTTTTTCCGCGCATCCGATGCGGTCAGCGATGTCGAGCGGCACCGTGCCTATCGCGAAACGCGCGCCTGGCAGTGGCGCACGCTGATGTTCTACGCCAAGCCAACCATCGCCATGGTGAACGGCTGGTGCTTCGGCGGCGCCTTCACCCCCCTGATCTGCTGCGACCTCGCGATCACGGACGAGGACGCGACCTTCGGCCTGTCGGAGATCAACTGGGGCATCATCCCGGGCGGTGTCGTCTCCAAGGCGATCTCGACCCTGATGGGCGATCGCGAGGCGATGTACTATGTCATGACCGGCGAGAAGTTCGACGGCCGCCGGGCCAAGGAGCTGGGGCTGGTCAATGAGGCGGTTCCGGGGGCTGCGCTGAAGGAGCGTACCCGCACACTGGCGAAGGTGCTGCTGGAAAAGAACCCGACGACGCTGCGCCAGGCGCGCATGGCTTATAAATATGCGCGCGAGATGGACTGGGAGCTGGCCGCCGAATATCTGACGGCGAAGGGCGACCAGACCACCTTCGTCGATCGCGAGAAGGGCCGCGAGAAGGGCATGAAGCAGTTCCTCGACGAGAAGACCTACAAGCCCGGTCACGGCACCTACCGCCGCGACGAGGAGTAAGCCAGTGAAGCGACCAAGCGCAGCCAGTGGCGACGAACTTGCCAGCGTGGTTCCCGCCTTCGTCGAGATGACGGACAGGGTGCTCTACGGCGAGGTATGGGAGCGCGAGGGCCTGTCCAGGCGCGACCGCTCCCTCCTCACCGTGGCGGCGCTGATGACCGCCAACCGGCACCAGCAGCTCGAGGCGCATCTGGGCCTGGCGCTCAAGAACGGGCTGACGGTCGAGGAACTGGGGGAAGCGCTGCTGCACCTTGCCTTCTATGCCTCGTGGCCGGCCTCGGTGACGGCTTCGCGCATGCTGTTCGATATCGTGAAGAAGCGGGAGGCGGAACAGGGCTGAGCCGTCAGCCCGGCGATCCGCCGCGAGAGGCCACCACGCCGGGCGGGCGCGCCCCCGGCGTGGGACTCGCGTCCTTCGCGCGTCAGTCGGCCTTGGCCAATGGCGGGAGTCCGCGGATCAGGTCCGATGCGCGCTCGGCGATCATGATGACCGCCGCATTGATGTTCGCGCCGGGGATGGTCGGCATGACCGATGCGTCGACGACCCGCAGGCCCGCAACGCCCCGGACGCGCAGGTCGCTGTCGACCACCGCCGCCGCGTCCCCGCCCATCCGGCAGGTGCCGGCGGGGTGTTGCGTGATCTTGAGGTTATGGCGGATGAAATCGTCGAGGTCCGTGCCCCTGCCGGGTGCGATCTCGGCATCCACCATGTCGCGAAGGGGCGGCTGGGCGAATATCCGGCGCACGGCCGAGATGCCTTCCCGGATGTCGGCGAAGTCGGCCGGCGTGGAAAGCAGATTGAGGTCGATGCGCGGCTTGTCCAGGGGATCGGCGGAGCGCAGCGTCACGGTCCCCCGGCTTTCGGGATGGAGCTGCATGACCATCACGGAAAGGACGTGCGACTGGCGCGGCCCGAACGGATGCCAGAGCTTCGCGTCGAGCCGGACGGGCAGGAAGACGAGCTGGACGTCGGGGCGTTCCAGCTCGGGACGGTTGCGCAGCATCACGACGCCGCTGGTGATCTGGCTGGCGAAAGCGCCCTTGCCCGTCGCCGCCCAGCGCAGCACCGACAGCGCCGCCCGGTCGACGCGCAGCGCGCGCAGGAATGTCGTCGGCTCGCGCGCGGCGAAGCTCATATAAACAAGCGGATGCTCGGACAGATCGCGTCCCACGCCTGGCGCGTCCACCACCAGCGGAATGCCGTGATGCGCGAGCTCCGCCGCGGGGCCGATGCCGGACAGCATCAGCAGCTGGGGCGAATTATAGGCGCCGCCGCTCAGCACGACCTCCTTGCGCGCGCGGACGTGGGCGATCCGCCCGTCGCGCAGATAGTCCACGCCTGTGGCGCGGCCCTGCTCGACCGTGACGCGCGTCGCCTGCGCGTTGGAAAGCAGCGTCAGGTTGGACCGCTTCAGCGCGGGGTGCAGATAGGCGGCGGCGGTGCTGGCGCGGCGGCCCCGTCGGTCGACCGTGACCTCGCAGGGGGAGAAGCCCTCCTGCCGCGTCCCGCTCAGATCGTCGCTTTCCTCGAAGCCTGCGGCGAGGGTGGAGCGCCGGATCGGCTCGGTCAGCAGATGATCGCCCCGGACCGGCGTCACGGCCAGCGGGCCGGCGTCGCCATGCCAGGGGCCGGCCCCCCGCCAGCTCGATTCCATGCGCCGGAAATAGGGGAGGACATCGGCATGGCTCCATCCCACCGCGCCCCGTTGCCGCCATTCGTCATAGTCCCGCGCATGGCCCCGCATGTAGATCATGCCGTTGACCGAGGAGCATCCGCCCAGCACGCGCCCGCGCGGCACGGGAAGCGAGCGGCCCGCGAGCTTCGCGTCCTGTTCACTAGCATAGCCCCAATCATAGGCCGGGTTGGCGGCAGCCATCATGAAGCCCAGCGGCATGCGGAACAGCCAGCTGTCGTCCCTCCCGCCGGCCTCCAGCAACAGGACCGAATCACGGCCGCTTTCGCTGAGCCGATGGGCGAGAACGCAGCCGGCAGAGCCGGCCCCGACGATCACATAGTCGAACTCCGCTTCCATTTCAGGCACGCCCCGACTGCACGGCCGATCCGGCCCGTCTCTCCCCGATTTCCGTCATTTTCGTTCCATCCCGTTGATGGATTTCGTTCTGACATAGCAAATAGCATTCGACAAGATATAATGCCGTTGGTTATGATGCATGTCGTTCGGCGTGGTTGAACGACGCCAGGGCAGAGGACGGAGAGGGACGGAAGATGGCGAGCACGGCAATCTTGGATGGGCAGCAGGTGCCTTCGCTGGACCGGGCCCGGGCGTTTGCCGCGCAGAAGCACGCGCTCTTCATCGGCGGCCGATGGGTGGAACCGGTCGAAGGCCGCTCGTTCGATACCCACGATCCCGCCACCATGGCGCGCCTCGCCCAGGTGGCCGAGGCGCGGGAGGCCGATGTCGATGCTGCCGTGCGGGCAGCCCGCGGGGCGATGGACTGCTCCGACTGGCGCGACATGAAGCCGGCTGCGCGCGCGCGCCTGCTCAACCGCCTGGCCGATGCGCTGGAGGCGAACGCCGATGAATTCGCCGCGCTCGAGACGCTCGACAACGGCATGCCGCGCGGGGACGCGCGTTACTTCCATATTCCGCATGCAATCGAGACGCTGCGCTACAATGCCGGCTGGGCGACCAAGCTCAATGGCGAGACGATCGCGCTGTCCGGCATGGGGGACTGGCACGCCTATACGCTGCGCGAGCCGGTAGGGGTGGTGGCGCAGATCGTTCCCTGGAACGCGCCGCTGGCTATGGCGGTCGCCAAGGTCGCACCCGCGATCGCGGCGGGGTGCGCCGTGATCCTGAAGCCGGCGGAGGAAACGCCCCTCACGGCGCTGCGCCTCGCCCATCTCGTCGCGGAGGTCGGCTTTCCGGATGGTATCTTCAATCTGCTCACGGGCTTCGGCGAAGGCGCCGGCGCGGCGCTGACCGCGCATCCGGGGGTGGACAAGGTGACCTTCACCGGATCGACGGAGGTGGGCCGCCTGATCCTTCGCGCCGCGGCGGGCAATTTCAAGCGCGTGACGCTGGAACTAGGCGGAAAGACGCCGGTGATCGTGCTGCCTGACGCCGATCCTGCGAGGGCGATCCAGGGCGCAGCGCGCTCCATCTTCACCAATGCCGGACAGGTCTGCAACGCCGGATCGCGCCTGTTCGTGCACGACCGGCTGTTCGACGAGGTCGTGGAGGGCGTCGCGCATATCGCCGACGCCATGAAGCTGGGTTCGGGCTTAGACGCGGACACGCAGATGGGGCCGGTCATCTCCGCCGCGCAGCGCGATCGGGTCCGCGGCTATGTCCGCCAGGGGATCGAGGCGGGGGCCGCATTGCAGGCGGGCAGCCGTGCTGTGGACGACGGCGGATATTTCGTCGCTCCCTCTGTCCTGACCGGCACCAGCGCGGAGATGGCGGTGCGGCGCGAGGAGATTTTCGGGCCGGTGCTGTGCGCCATGCCGTTCGGCGACGCGGACCTCGACCGCATCGCCGCGGAGGCGAACGACACGGACTATGGGCTGGGCGCGGTGCTGTGGACCAACGATCTTTCCGCCGCCCATCGACTGGCGCGCCGGATCAAGGCCGGCACGGTGCGCGTGAACGGCGGCGGGCTCGATCCCGCGCTGCCGTTCGGCGGCTTCAAGCAGTCCGGCTGGGGCCGGGAGAACGGCCGCGAGGGGATCGAGGCCTATACCGAGACCAAGGCGGTCGCGATCGCGATCTGAGCCGGACGGGGCAACGGGACAGGAACGGCAGACAGCGGATGGACAGGCAATATCTCTCGCGCTCGCCGATCGTGACGAATGTCGTTCGTCATGGCGACATCGCGCACAGGAGGAGGGGAAGGCTTTGAGAAACGACCCGGGGATTGGAATCGTAGGCGGGGGCATCGGCGGCTTGACGGCTGCGCTGGCGCTGCTGCGCAGGGGGTATGACGTCACGATCTTCGAGCAGGCGAGCCAGCTGCAGGAAGTCGGCGCAGGGCTGCAGATCAGCCCCAACGGTGTGCGCGTGCTGTTCGGCCTGGGGCTGGAGGAAGAGATCCGCAAGGTCTGCTTCGAGCCGGCGGGCAAGGAAATACGCCTGTGGAACACGGGCGACACATGGAAGCTGTTCGACCTGGGCGTCGAATCCCAGGCGCGCTACGGCTTTCCCTATATCACCATCCATCGCAACGACCTGCACCAGATACTGGTCAGGGCCGTCGAGGCGGCCTCGCCCGGTGCGATCCGGCTCGACCACCGGTTCGTCGGGGTCGACCAGACCGGCGGAACCGTCCAGCTGTCGTTCCACGACAAGCCGCCGGCCAGCTTCGACGTGGTGATCGGTGCCGATGGCGTGCATTCGAAGATGCGAGAGATCCTGTTCGGATCGGGGCCCGCCCGGTTCACCGGCATCGTCGCCTGGCGAGGGGTGATCCCGGCCGAGTTGCTGCCGGATCGGCTGACGCGGCCGATCGGGACCAACTGGATCGGGCCGGGCGGCCACGTCATCCACTATCCGATCCGCCGTGGCGAGCTCATCAATTTTACCAGCGTGATCGAGCGGCAGGACTGGAAGACCGAATCCTGGACTTCGGCCGGCACCAACCAGGAATATCATGACGACTATCCGGGCTGGCACGCGGATGTGCACGCCTATATCGAGGCGATCCCGCAGCCTTTCAAATGGGCGCTGATCGCTCGTCCGCCGATGCAGGAATGGGTGCGTGGCCGCGTGGCGCTGCTGGGCGACGCCTGCCATCCCTCGCTGCCCTTCCTGGCGCAGGGCGCGGTGATGGCCCTGGAGGATGCCTGCATTCTCGGCCGGGCGTTCGACGAATTCGATACCGTCGAGGAGGCGCTGGACCGCTATCAGAAGCTGCGCATCCCGCGGACCACGCGCGCCGTCGAGGGCGCGATCGCGAACACAGAGCGGTTCCACAACCCGACGCTGGCCGACCCCAAGGGCGCGCAGATCTATGTCGACGAGCAATGGGCGGCCGACAAGGTGGTCGACCGCTACGAATGGCTGTTCGAATATGACGCCACCCGCGCTTCCATGGCTTCCGTCGCATGACCTTCCCTTCAGGATCGCCCATGATTTCCGCACCCGCCAAGGCCGAATGGACCCGCACGCCACTGATCCTGTCCTTCCCGGACAATCCGAACTTCACCGAAACCTACGGCTTTGCCGGCAATTCGGGACATGTGAACCTGGAAGGGCAGCTGATGCGCAGCCCCGATTCCCGTTCGCGCACGGTCTATGTCTTCATGCATCCGACATCGGTGCTGCATCTGCTCCCGATGCCCGTCGCGCTCGCCGATGCGGGGCTCGACGTGCTGTGCGCGGCCAGCCGCTACCCGCGCAACGACAGCGCGCTGATCCAGGAGAAGGTCGCGATCGACCTGGGCAAGTGGATCGCCCATGCGCGTACCGTGCTCGGCTATGAAAAGGTGGTGCTGCTCGGCTGGTCGGGCGGCGGGTCGCTGTCGCTCTTCTACCAGGCGCAGGCGGAGACGCCCAGCATCACCCACACGCCGGCGGGTGACCCGGTCGACTTGGTCGGGGCGGGACTCCAGCCGGCCGACGGGGTGATCTTCATCGCCGCGCATCTCTCGCGCGCGGAGACGCTGACCGAATGGCTCGATCCCTCCGTCATCGACGAACTCGACCCCGATAACCGGGATCCGGAACTCGACATCTACTCGCCCGATTGTCCCAGCCAGCCGCCCTACAGCCCCGCATTCGTGGCCCGCTTTCGCGCGGCGCAGGTCGCCCGCAACCGCAGGATCACCGCCTGGGCTGAGGACATGCTGGCGCGGTTGAAGGCGGCCGGCGGGCCGGAGCAGGAACGTGCCTTCGTCGTCCACCGTACCATGTGCGACGTGCGCTGGTTCGATCCTGCCGTCGATCCTTCCGACCGGCGGCCGGGCTGGTCCTATATGGGCGATCCGCGCGCCGTGAACGTGGGGCCGGTAGGCCTCGCCCGCTTCACCACTTTGCGATCCTGGCTCAGCCAGTGGAGCTATGACAAATCGAACGCGAAAGGCCCCCTCAACGCCGCGAAGATCCACCGCACGCCGATCCTGCTCATCGAGAACACCGCGGACGAGGCGGTTCCTTCGACGCACAATCCCGCGATCTTCGAGGCGCTGGCCACGCCGGACAAGGAATATGTCCGCCTCGAGGGCGCGACGCATTATTATCTCGGCCAGCCCGAGCTGCTCGCGCGCTGCATCGTTGCGGTGACGGGATGGAGCCGGCGGAAAGGGCTGTTGGAGGGATGAGCCCGCTTGCCGCCACGCCCGATGTGCCTGCGGGCGAGGTCGTGCAGGCGCTGGGCGACCTGGTGGCGGCGATCGGGATGCCGTCCTTTCCGCATCGCCTGCTCGATGCGCTGCGACTGTTGGCGGGCGTCGATCTTTGCTCCGCCTTCCTGCGGGAGGGGGGCGATCATATCGAGCTGATTTTCGCCTGTGGCGACCTGCCCGATGTTCCAGGCTTCACCCTGCGGGCGTCGCATGACTATGCACAGGCTTATTGGCGTTCCGACCGGCAGATGGCGTTGCTGGCCAAGGTGCCCGCCGGGGCGCCGGTGGTGGTGCGCCGCCGTGCCGCCGACATTGCGGACCCGGCCTATCGCGCGGCCTGTTATGACAGGGCGAAGGTAATCGAGCGGGTGTCGATCCTGTCGCCGGGTCGATCCAGCCTGATGATCAATGGCTATCGCACGGCGGAACGTGCGCCCTTTGCGGCGGCGGATGTCGAGCGTCTGGATGTGCATGCGAGGCTGTTGCTCGCGGCATTGCGGCAGCATCTGTGCGCGGCCACGCCGCTGGTGGATGAAGCGGGGCTGGCGGGGCGGCTGTGTGCGCTAGACTGCGGCCTGAGCGCGCGGGAGGCGGAGGTGGTCGCGGGCATGATCCTGGGCGAGACGCAGGAAGGGATCGCACGGATGAAGCATATTTCGCCTGCGACCGTCGTGACCTATCGCCGACGCGCCTATGGCAAGCTGGGCGTCAGCAACCGGCGGGATTTGATGGCGCTGCATCGGCGGCTGGCGACCGGCAACGGCCGGGTCCATATCGGCGGGGAAGGGGAGTAGGGCATGGCATCGACTATCTGGCGGATGGCGCTCGCGCTGGGCTGTGGGGCGATGGCGGCGCAGGGCTTTGGCCAGGCCGTCGATCATGCGCGGCTGGTCGCGGCGGACAGGAATGCCGGCGAATGGATGGCGCCGGGCCGCACCTATGGCGAGCAGCGCTTCAGCCCCCTGTCCCAGATCAATGCCGATACCGTCAGCAGGCTCGGCCTTGCCTGGTATGCCGACTTGCCCGTGGATCGCGGGGTGGAGGCTTCGCCGCTGATGATCGACGGCATCCTCTACAATATTGAGCCGTGGAACGTCACCACCGCCTATGACGCGACGACCGGGCGGCAATTGTGGCGCTACGATCCGCAGGTGGATCGCGACAAGGGTCGGCTGGCCTGCTGCGACATCGTGACGCGCGGGCTGGCCGCGTGGAAGGGCAAGATCATCCTCGCCACGCTCGACGGTCGGTTGATCGCGGTCAATGGGAAGACCGGCAAGCCGGTGTGGAGCGTCGACACGCTGGAGCCGGTCTGGCCCTATACCATCACCGGCGCGCCGCGCGTGTTCGACGGCAAGGTGCTTATCGGCAATGCGGGCGCGGAGGGGGCGGCGCGCGGCTATGTCACCGCCTATGATGCGGAGACGGGCAGGAAGCTGTGGCGTTTCTACACGGTGCCCGGCGATCCCGCAAAGCCGCAGGAAAATCCCATACTCGACATGGCGGCCAGGACATGGACCGGCGAATGGTGGAAACGCGGCGGGGGCGGCACCGTCTGGGACTCGATCGTCTACGACCCGGAACTTGATCTCGTCTATCTGGGCGTTGGCAATGGTGGCCCGTGGCCGCAGGCCTATCGCAGTCCGGACGGCGGCGACAATCTGTTCCTCTCCTCCATCGTGGCGCTGAAGGCCGACAGCGGGGATTATGTGTGGCATTACCAGACCACGCCAGGCGAGCAGTGGGACTATACCGCCACCCAGTCGATGATCCTGGCCGACCTCAGCATCGGGGGCAAGCCACGCAAGGTGCTGATGCAGGCGCCCAAGAACGGCTTTTTCTACGTACTGGATCGCGCGACCGGCAAGCTCATCTCCGCCAAGCCCTATGTTGCGATGAACTGGGCCAAAGGGATCGACCCGGCAACCGGCCAGGCCATCGTCAATCCGGAGGCGCGCTATGGCGTCGTGCCGGTGATGCTGACGCCGGGGCCGGGCGGCGGGCATAATTGGAACCCGATGGCGTTCAGCCCCCAGACCGGCCTTGCCTATTTCCCGGTCACGGAAATGTATGCCGCTTACTCGCTCAATCCCGATTTCAAGCAGACGCTGGGCAATATGAGCCAGCTCGGCATTTCGACCACCGGCTATGAACTGTCGCGCAAGGCGGCGGCGGATTATGCGGCGGCGAACAACAAGGCGTGGCTGACCGCCTGGGACCCGGTGGCGCAACAGGAACGCTGGCGCGTGCCCTATCCGATGCGCGGCAGCGGCGGCATATTGGCGACCGGGGGCAATCTTGTCTTTCAGGGCACCGTTGGCGGCACTTTTGCCGCCTATCGCGCGGACAACGGTAAAAAGCTCTGGGAGATGCCGGTCCAGCAAGTGCCCATCGCAGCGCCGATCAGCTATAACGTGAAGGGCATCCAATATATCGCGGTGAATGCCGGTTGGGGCGGAGGGCTGAGCCATTCGACCAGCGCCAAGTCGCTGGGTTTCCCCTTGTCGAAGCCGCGCCTGCTCGTCTTCAAGCTGGGGGGCGATGCCACCTTGCCCGCGCTGGAAGATGCCGGGCCGTCGCTGGAGCGCCCGGCCGAAACCGGCGCAAGCGCCGAGGTGATCGCGCATGGCGAAGGACTCTATGCACAGCATTGCGCCACCTGCCATGGCGAACGGGCACGGGGCGGGGTCAAGGATTTGCGGCGGATGACGCCCGCGACCCGCGCCGAATTTTACGACATAGTCCTGCGCGGCAAGCGGCGCGAGACAGGCATGGCGAGCTTTGGCGACCTGTTGACCCAGGCGGATGCGGAAGCGATCCGCGCCTATCTGATCCGCCGGACGAATGGGGATTGGACCGAGATCGCGGGAGAGAAGTGAGAGATCCCCGTTCGGAGCGTGTCGGCGAGGAAGGAATGCGACTCCTCAAGCTGTAGCTGTTTGAAACGATTGGAATATTAGGCCTGGAAAGCGTGCTCCCGCGGCAGAAACATCTTGGGGAGCATGACGGTTCTCTCATACGCGCAAAACCGCGGCGGGCGCGGGCGGATCTGGTGGTGGGAGCGGCACTGGCGCCGCTCCACAAAGGAGCACCATCCATGACCAAGCTGTCTGACCTGCAATCCATCCTGCTGTCTTCCGCCGCCGCGCGGGAGGAGGGGAGTATCTACCCCGTTGCCGGCAAGCGCATCTCATCGGGCCAGGGCCGCCAACGTGATGGGCGCGATCCTGCGCCGTGCATATGTGAGCGCGAGACCAGCAAGGCCACGATCTCGATGCGGTTTCGGCCAGTCTAACGCGGACTCGTCGCCACTGGATGCACGGGGTTGGGAAGGGCAGGGGCCTAGCTCGCGACCGACCGCCACTCCGCGATGGCGTTCCAGTGAGAAGTGGTTGTGGAGATTGGCATGAACAGAGGCGAACTTTTGTAGAGCCTTCATCTGCCTGAAGCGGAGCATCGCCCGCTCTCGTCGTCGGAAAGGGAGGTGGCTGTTCTCCACCCTGTTGTTGGCCCGGCGTCTGACCTCCTGCTTGTCGCGGTTCCCTAGCTCATTCATGGCCGCGCTGTAGGAGCGCAGGCCATCCGTGGTGATCGCCTCGGGCGAGCCATGGCGCTTGAGCGCCTTCTTCATAAAGGCAAGCGTCGCCTTCTTGTCGCGCGTTCTGGTGACGTAGCTCTCCAGAATCTCGCCTTCCTGATCGACAGCGCGCCAGAGGTAGACCATCTCGCCGTTGATCTTGACGTACATTTCATCCAGGTGCCAGCGCCAGTGGCGAAAGCCTCTCATCCGGCTGATCCGCTGTCGGCGAACGTTGCTGGCGAAAAGCGGATCGAACCTGTTCCACCAGAGCCGCACCGTCTCATGACATATGTCGATACCGCGCTCGAAAAAACAGACCCTCTACGTTCCGCAGCGACAGCGGGTACCGGACATACATCAGCACCACTAGAGCGGATCGACATTTATTGTAGCCAGATCATGGCGGCGGCGAGGTGTATGAAGCCGGTGAAGTGGATGGTTCGGCGTTCATATCGGGTGGCGAAGCGGCGGTAGTGCTTGAGCCTGTTGAAGCATCGCTCGATCTGGTTGCGATGCTTGTAGATGGCGACATCGTGGGGGATTACGGCCTTGCGGCAGCGGTTCGACGGGATCACCGCGATGGCGTCCATATCGGCGATCAGTGCGCGTAAGGCATTGCTGTCGTAGGCTTTATCGGCAAGCACGGCCTCGGCCTGCAGGCCGTTGAGCAAGGCCGGTGCAGTGGTAATGTCGCCGACCTGGCCGGCGGTGACGATAAAGCGCAGCGGCCGGCCGAACGTGTCGGCGAGCATGTGGATCTTGGTGGTCAGCCCGCCTCGGGAACGCCCCAGCGCCTGGTCGCAGGCCCCCCTTTCCCGCTCGCCGCCTGCTGGTGGGCACGAACGATGGTGCTATCGAGCATCAGATACTGATTGTCGCGGTCGGCCACCAGCGAGGCAAACACTCGCTCCCATACCCCGGCATGGCACCAGCGGCTGAACCGCCTGTGCACCGTCTTCCACTTGCCATAGCGTTCCGGAAGATCGCACCAGTGGGCGCCCGACCGTAGCACCCACAAACAACCGTTCACGAACAATCGGTTATCCGATCCCGTCCGGCCACGATCCCCCGCCTTGCCAGGCAGCAACGGCTCGATCCGCTGCCACTGCCCATCGCTCAACTCGTATCGCTTGATGCCCATCACCCGCTCCGTGCCATAACACGGAACCCCATGAATCAGACAGCCTCTCGCTTGGGAATCCTAAATGTCGATCCGCCCTAGGCGGATCACCTCGGGCGACGAGTTGAAATACCGGAATGGGCTGGCAGGGTGCTTGCTCATGCGTATCGTTACCACAACGTCGATTGCTTTGACAGCGCAGTCAGCATGGTTCGGTCTCCAAAAAGTACCTCGTTTTTCGACCGCGCGTACCTCGTTTTCGCCCCTCCGATTCGCTGGGTGGGCATGGATGCCGAGGCCGAACAGGTCTGTTAAGCGTCGGTTTTCAGGAGAAAAAGTTGAGACCAGTGGTCTTTTGCGGACCTCTGTGGAATGGTCCGTGGCGGAGCGGGAGGGATTCGAACCCTCGATACGCTTTTGACGTATACTCACTTTCCAGGCGAGCGCCTTCGACCACTCGGCCACCGCTCCGCATGCACTGGAAGGCGGCTCCCTATCGTGCGGCGGGGCACCACGCAAGGGGATGCTTTACATTCCTGCGCATGCCCTGTTTGATCGCCCGATGACCTCTCGCTTCGCCGCAGCGCTGCTCGCCTCCGTTCTCGTCACCGCAGCGCCGGCGGCCGATCCGCCGGCCACGCCGGCCGATGCCGTATCGCGGGCGCCCGCGGCAGCATGGCGCGCGATCCCCGCCGACGAGCTGCTCGTCATGACGATTGAAGGCAAGCGTCGGATCGTGATCCAGCTCGCGCCGCGCTTCGATCCGGGGCATGTCGCCAATATCCGCACGCTGGCGAAGGCCGGCTGGTGGGACGGCACCAGCATCAACCGGGTGCAGGACAATTATGTCGTGCAATGGGGCGACGTGACCGAGAGGAAGCCGCTGCCGCCCGGCATGCCCACGGACCTCAAGCCTGACTATGCCCGCCCGCTCGACGAATTTCGCTCCGGCCTCGTTCGACTGCCCTATCCTGATTCCTACGCGCCCGCCACCGGCTTCGTCGACGGCTGGCCGGTCGCGATGGACGGGCAGGCGGCCTGGCTGCCCCATTGCTACAGCTTTGTGGGAGTGGGGCGGAACAACGCACCCGATGCAGGAACCGGGGCCGAGCTCTATGCCGTCATCGGCCATGCCCCGCGCCAGCTTGACCGAAACATCGCCGTGGTCGGCCGGGTGATCGAGGGCATGGCCAGCCTCGCCGGCCTGCCGCGCGGTACGGGGGAAATCGGCTTCTACACAGCGCAGGAGCACAAGGTGCCGATCCTTTCCGCCCGCCTCGCCAGCGACCTGCCGCCTGCCGAGCGCCCGGCCTTTGAAGTGATGGACGTGACCTCGTCCAGCTTCGCGGACTATCTGCGGCTGCGTGCCAACCGGAAGGACGATTTCTACATCCGTCCCGCCGGCGGCGTGGACCTGTGCAACGTGCCGGTCCCGGTCAGGCCGGCGCGCTGATCCCGCGCAACCGGTAGCCGCGCCAGTCCCGGATGCAGCGGATGGCGAAGCTGGTGCGGATTGCCGACACCCCCGGCAGCCTTGCCAGGCAGTCGCGATGGATCGCATCGAATCCCTTCAGATCGGTGGCCGCCACCCGCAGCAGATAGTCGGCCTGTCCTGCCATCAAATGGCATTCCAGTATTTCCGGAAAGTCTGCGACCGCCTGTTCGAAGCGTTCCATCGCCTCGCGGCTCTGGCTGGTGAGCGAGATCTCGACAAAGGCCTGCAAGGCCAGGCCGAGCACTGCCGGATTGAGCCGCGCCGAATAGCCTTCGACATGACCCGACTCCTCCAGGGCCCTGATGCGTCGGTGGCAGGCGGAGGAGGAGAGGCCGACCTGTTCTCCCAGTTCCGCCATGGACCGTTGCGAGTCGGTCTGCAGTGCTTCCAACAGCGCAATATCGAAGCGATCCATGCAAGATGATCCCTTAAAATGACAGTTGTTCGGGATAGCATTCCGCCATGGGCAAGGCGCAAGCAGAAATTGGGGAACCTGCACCGCTGATTCCGCGATATGCTCGCGCCATATATGGCGTGCCCGGCGGCGCGCCGCCTGGAACATGGAGAGCGCAATGATCGTCGGCACCGTCAAGGAGATCAAGAACCACGAATATCGCGTCGGCCTGACGCCGGAGAGCGTGCATGAACTGACCGCGCATGGCCATACCGTCCTCGTCGAGACCGGCGCGGGCGAGGGCATCGGCGCCCATGATGCACTCTACGAGAAGGCGGGGGCGCAGATCGTTGCCACCGCGGAGGAGGTCTTTGCGACAGCGGAGATGGTGGTGAAGGTGAAGGAACCTCAGCCGACGGAGCGCGCCATGCTGCGCCCCGGCCAGATCCTCTACACCTATCTTCACCTTGCCCCCGATCCGGGCCAGACCCGCGACCTGATCGCGTCGGGCGCGGTGTGCATCGCCTATGAAACGGTGACGGATGCGGCGGGCGGTCTGCCGCTGCTGAAGCCGATGAGCCAGGTCGCCGGGCGCATGGCGATCCAGGCAGGGGCCACCGCGCTCGAAAAGGCGCATGGCGGGCGCGGCGTGCTGCTGGGCGGGGTGCCGGGCGTGCTGCCGGCGAAGGTCGCGGTGATCGGCGGTGGCGTGGTCGGCTTCAACGCGGCGCAGATGGCGGCAGGCCTGGGCGCCGACGTCACCATTCTGGACCGCAATCCGGAGGTGCTCGAACGGCTCGGCATGTATTTCGAGGCGCGGGCGAAGACCCGCTTCTCCAATCGCGCGAACCTGGCCGAATGCGTGGCGGATGCGGATCTGGTGATTGGTGCGGTGCTCATACCGGGCGCCGCAGCGCCCAAGCTGGTGAGCGCGGACATGCTCAAGACGATGAAGAAGGGCGCGGTGCTGGTCGACGTCGCGATCGACCAGGGCGGATGTTTCGAGACCAGCCACGCCACGACCCATGCCGATCCTACCTATGTCGTTGACGGGATCGTCCATTATTGCGTCGCCAACATGCCGGGCGCGGTCGCGCGGACCAGCACCTATGCCCTCAACAACGTCACCCTGCCGCACGCGCTGCGCATTGCGGACCGGGGCTGGCGCGAGGCGCTTCGCCGCGATCCGCACTTGCGCGCCGGGCTCAACGTGTGGGACGGCAAGGTCACCTATGAAGCCGTCGCCCGCGATCTCGACCTGCCCTGGACGCCGGCGGAGGAAGCGCTCGGCTGAGGCGGGGAGCTAAAAAGCCCTTTCAAAACATATGCGGGTTCGCCTGCCTCGTTCGTCTTGCCAGCCGGGGACATTGTATCGCGATGTTTCCGGCTTGTATTTCCGCCGAAGAGAGGCACGTTTCACGTCATGGTCGATCGCAAAACATTCGCCGCCTTGACCCGCGAAGGCGAAGGCAGCAGCATGTCCGTCTGGTCCGGAAAGAACGGGGGGGCACGCTGATGCAGGGCGATGTGGTGACCTGGCTCGTTCCTCTGATCGCGATGCTGGCGGCGGGCCTCTTCGCCGGTTTCGCGGCGGGCATTTTCGGCATTGGCGGCGGATTCGTCGTCGTACCCGCGCTGTTTGTCGTCCTGCCGCTGCTGGGCGGAACCCATGACGCGATCGCCCACGTCGCGATCGGCACGTCAGCCGCGACGATCATAGTCACCTCTATCCGCTCGCTGCTCGCGCATGCGAAGCGTGGGGCGGTGGAATTCGAGATTCTGAAGACCTGGGCGCCCTGGATCATCGTGGGCGATGGCGTGGGCGTGTTGCTGGCGGGCCATGTCGACGGCCGCGTACTGACGATGATCTTCGCGGTGGGAGTGTTTCTGATGTCGCTGAACTTCCTGCTGCCCAAGATCGGCGGCAAGGTGATCAGCGAGGAAATGCCTTCGGGTATCGCGCGCGTGGGCATCGCCGGCGGCCTTGGTACCTTCTCCGCGCTGCTTGGCATCGGCGGTGGCACGATCGCCATCATGGTGATGACCCTGTGCGGCCGCTCGATTCACCGTGCCATCGCTACCGCGTCGGGCGTCGGCACGCTGATCGCCATCCCCAGTGCCATCGGCTTCGCGCTGATCGGGCTCAAGGAAACCGGCCTGCCCTGGGGCTCGCTCGGCTATGTGAACGTGCCCGCGACCTTGGCAATCGCGTCCATGTCGATCCTTACCGCGCCGCTCGGCGTTGCGGCTGCGCACAGCCTGCCCGCGCATCTGCTGAAGCGGGTGTTCGGCATCTATCTGATCATCATCGCTTACGTGATGTTCCGCAACGCGCTGAAGATGTGACAGAGCAGGCCGGGGCCGATGGCCCCGGTTTTTCGGCAATTTCGCGATATTCTGCCTCCTTCTGACTCCTCCTTCCGGCTCGGTTCGCCGCCGCCCCGTCTCTCTCCGTCCATTCTGCACAGCCGTTCAGGCGAAAGGGTGGGGGGCTCAGGCGTTGGGCTTGTGTGTGAGACAGCAAAAGAGGAGAGCTCATGCACCGCAATATGCTTGTCCCGGCCCTCGCTATCCTGGGCCTGACATCGATGCCTGCGCTGGCGCAGCCTCACCCCGAGGGTGCCGTCAGCTATGAGGAACAACTGGCTCGGGTGGAGGACCAGCTGGTCTATCGCGCTCCCATTGCCGGGGTGGAGAACAACGCCTGGTTCGACTACGAGACGGACCTTGCCGAGGCGCGCAAGGAGTTGAAGAAGGATTTGCGCGGCGCCAGCGACGCTGAAGATAATCGTGACGCCTGGGAGGAATATCGCGCGGAACTCGCGGATGCCCGCGGCGACTATGCGAAGGAAATGGCCGAGAAGGGCTATCCGGTCGGAGATGTCCGGCTGGTGGGCCCGGCGCGCTGAGCGTCCGGCAGGCAGTGATTACCAACGCCGACCGATATCATCCCGGAGAAAGGCGGGATGATATCGGTTGCTCAATCCACATTCGGGTCCCGGAAGTTTAGTCGCCGCGTCACCGTGTAATCCAGTACACCGACCAGCAGATAGCTGATCCATTGCTTCGCCAGCGTCAGGAACGTGCGCCGCGCCCGATGGGATTCCAGCGAGACGGGCGTGCTGTCCGCCGCCCTGCGGTCGATCAGTCCGCGCATTGCATCGGCAAAGCCCGCATCCTCTATCCGCAGCATGATTTCAAGGTTCAGGAACAGGCTGCGCATGTCGAAATTGGCGGATCCGATAAAGACGGCGTTATCGATCACCACCAGCTTCATGTGCAGCATGCATAGCTGATATTCGAATATCTCAACCCCGCGCTTCAGCAGCGGGCCATAGAGCAGCCGCGCTGCTTCCACCGTGGCGAAATTGTCGGACTTCGACGCCAGGATGATGCGTGCGCCCGATTGCCGGGCCGCCAGGGCGATGCGCTTCAGCATCCCGCGCCCCGGCGAGAAATAGGCCGCGACCATGTCCACGCGCCGGCCCCGCTCCAGGTCGTTCTTCACCACCTGCGCCCAGGGGCTGAGGCGCCGGGTCGGCCCGCCGATCAGCCAGCGAAAGGGAGAATCGGGATCGTGACGGCTGACCGGATGCCAGCGCCGCACCATCGCCCGCAAAGTCCGGAAGCGCTGGCCCCGGGTCGATGTCCAGCGCCACAATTGCGCATACCAGCGGGTCATGGCCTCGACCTGTGAGCCTTCCACCAGCAGGCCCAGGTCGTTCCAGCAATTTGCGGGCGGCGGGCCGAAATAGGCGTCCTCGACATTGAAGCCGCCGATCAGCAGCCGCGTGTCGTCGGCGATCGCCATCTTCTGGTGGTTGCGGATCAGGTAGCGGGTGGACCGGCGCGTTCCGAACCGGGCGAAGCGGGCTCCCGCCTGCACCAGCGGATTGAAGAAGGCGTCCGGGGTACGGGCCGATCCAAAGGCATCGATCATCAGCGTCACCGCCACACCGCGCGCCTGCGCTGCCGTCAGCCGTTCGAGGACAAGGCGCGCGCTCTCGTCACCGGCAAAGATGTAATAATAGAACTTCAGGCTTTTTCGCGCACCGTCGATCAGCGCGATCAGGGCCGCGCGCAACTCCGGCCCGGTCTCGATCACGGTCAGCCGGTTGCCCGCCAGGGTAACCTCGATGGCGGCCGGCTCTCGGGGCGCCTGGGTGCGGGCTTCGCTCGCCATGTCTCTCCATGCCCTCCTTTGGTCGGAATGGCTACCGTCTTTCGGGGCTTTCCGTTGACTCCTGCCGCAGCCCTTGCTAGTGCGCCAGTCCAAGTCCTATTTGCCCAGGAGGCCCTGTTGGCCCGCGTTACTGTCGAAGATTGCGTCGACAAGGTTACCAACCGCTTTGATCTCGTCCTCCTCGCGGCACAGCGTGCCCGCGAGATTTCCGGCGGCGCCGAGCTGACGGTCGACCGCGATCGTGACAAAAATCCCGTCGTTGCCCTACGTGAGATCGCCGAAGAGACAATCCTGCCCGACGACCTGCATGATTCGCTCGTCGGATCGCTGCAGAAGGTGCAGATCGACGACGACGATACCCCTGATGAAATTGGCTCGATCGCCCAGTCGGCGGAGGCCTTGCGCCTCACCGCCGCAGCGCCGCCGCGCAACCAGAATATCGGCGGTGACTACGACGGCTGATCGCCTTACGCTTTGGAGAGGGAATGAGGCCCGGACTGTCTCGGCAGGACCGGGCCTCAATGATTCTGGGGCGAAGCGGGCAGCAGGATGGTAACGCGCAGCCCCCCGGTGGTGGCGCCGCCGTAACGCACCTTGCCTCCCATCGCTTCCGTCAGCGCCTGCACGATGGCGAGGCCCAGCCCGGCGCCCCCCGTGCGCCGATCGCGGGAGGTGTCGCCCCGGGCAAAGGCCTGTCCCAGCGCCGCCATCTGCCCGTCTGGCACTCCGGGGCCGTCATCCTCGAATATCCAGGCTATATGGTCCCCCTCCGGCATCGCCGATATGTGCAGCCGCTCGCCATGGCGCAGGCCGTTATCGGCCAGATTGCCGAAGACGCGGCGCAACGCCGCTTCCTCGCCCTCGACCTCGACACCCTCGGGCAGATCGAGCGTGATCCGTTCCGCGTCGATATGTCCTTCCGCCAGGTCGCGGGTCAGCCGCGACAGGTCCAGCCGTTCGATCGACAGGGGGCGGCGCCCGGCGCTGGCGAAGAGGAGGCTGTCGTCCAGCAGCGTGCCCATCTGCTCCAGGTCGGTCATCGCGCGTCGCCGCTGGTCCGGATCCACGATGAAGTCGGCCCGCAACTGCAGCCGGGTCAGATAGGTGCGCATGTCATGGGCGATGCCCGCCAGGATGAAGGTGCGCTCCTCCACCAGCCGGGTGATCCTGCCCTTCATGGCGTTGAACGCGGTGCCTAGCGCGCGCACCTCCCGGCTGCCCTCGACCGGCGCATCGGGCGCGTTCAGATATTCGCCCAGCGCATGGACATGGCGCGTCAGCCGTCGCAACGGCCGGGTCGTCTGGCGCAGCGCCAGGCCCAGCACGAGCAGCAGCACCAGGCCCCCGCCAAAGGCCAGCATCGATCGTCGCAGCAGATAATGGCGCAGCGCCGTGGAGGGCCGCCCGGTCAGCACCAGCACCCGACCGTCGCGCAGCCAGACGGTCAGCCGGATCGGCACCATGAAGCGCATCGGCCGCACGCTGTTTGCGAGCAGCCTGCGCCGCCGCCCCGGCCCGCCATCGACCACGATATTATGGTCCGACACCGCGTTGCGATAGGCCCGCGCCAGCGCGGCCATGCTGTCGGGCACCTCGCGAAATTCGGCTGGCGGGGTGGCCCGGATCTCGACCGTGAACAACGACCCGTCATAGCTGCGCACCAGCCTGTCCGCGCCTGCCGGCCCGGCGCGCTCAACCGCGTCGATCATCTCCGCGAAGGCCGGGGGAGGGGGCAAGCCATGGCTGCCATTGTCGCTCGCCGGGCCCGGCAGCATCAGCGCCACCAGCAATGCCAGCTGCAGCAGCAGGAAACCGCCCAGCAGGATCGCGCCGATGCGGAAGGTCAGCGTGCCGGTCATGCCCGCCGCACCGGCGCGACGAAGACATAACCGCCGCCCCGCACCGTCTTGATCAGCGCCTCGCCCCCGGGGTGCGCCGCAAGCTTGCGCCGCAACCGACCCAGTTGCACGTCGATCGTCCGGTCGAAGGGCATGGCTTCGCGCCCGCGCGTCCAGTCCAGCAACTGATCGCGGGACAGCACGCGCTGCGGCCGCTGGACAAGGCACAGCAGCAGGTCATGCTCGCCCCCGGTGAGCTCCACCGTCTGCCCGTCCGGCGCTGCCAGCCGCCTGGCGTCGGCATCCCACAGCCAGCCTTCAAAGGCGTAGCGATGCTCGCCGGGCGGCAGGATGGTGGTGTCAGCGCCGCGCGCGCGGCGCAGCAGAGCCTTGATCCGCGCCGTCAGTTCGCGCGGATTGAACGGCTTGGGCAGATAATCGTCCGCGCCGATCTCCAGCCCCACGATCCGGTCTACATCGTCGCTCCGCGCCGACACGATCATCAGCGGCAGGTTGCCCATCGCCCGCACCCGCCGGCAGAGCGACAGCCCGTCCTCGCCCGGCAGCATGATATCGACCAGCGCCATGTCCACCGGCCGCTCGGCGACCAGCGCGTCGAATTCGGCCGCGGTGCGGCAGGGATGGGCGGCCATGCCCTCCCGCTCCAGCAGCGAGACGACCAGCTCGCGGATTTCATCGTCGTCCTCGACCAGCGCGATCTGCGGACGTGCATCGGGTTCCATGAGGCGAACCATGCCATTGCGGGCGGCAACCCGGAAGCCGCCGTTACATTTTGTCACTCAATGATCCCGATGCGTCGCACCCGGCTTACTATCGGACGGCAAAAGGACTGCATCGCTCACGACAAGAGGAGATGACCCCCATGACCAAGTTCCTGACCGCCGCCACGCTGGGCCTCGTCCTTGCCGGCACCATCGCCACCGCCGCCGCGCCCCAGGCTGACGCCCGGACCCGTGGCCGCTATGTCTCCGTCCAGGGATCGGGCGGCCACGGCTATCGCCACGCCCGGAGCATCTCGCGCCAGCCCGGCGCGGTATCGGCCCATCGCAACACCCAGTTCAACAATGGGCGCGGCATGGTGTCCGATCGCAACGGCAGCTGGGGCAATGGCAGCTATCAGGGCGGCGCCACCCACACCACCAATAACGGCACGACCTTCGGGCGCTCCACCAGCGTCGTCAACAATGGCGACGGCAGCTATACCGGCTCCGTCACCCGCACCCGTCCGGACGGTTCGACCGGCACCCGCACGGTGACCCGCAGCCGCAACTGACGGTGCGTGGCGGGTCCGGGCGGCAGCTCCTCCTCAGCCCCCTCCCGGCCGGGCCCGCCATTCTCTCTTCCCTCAGGATATTGCCATGAAACGATCACTTCTTCTCACCTCGTTCCTGCTCGCCCTCCTGCCGGCCGTCCCCGCCGCCGCACAACTCGGCAAGGGCCGTGAACCTTGGTTCGACAAGGCCGACACCAACCGCGACGGCATCGTCACGCGCGATGAGTTCCTTGCCTATCGCGACCGCAATTTCGGAGAGATGGACCGCAACAAGGACGGGGTCGTCAGCCCGGCCGATTTCCCGCGTCTCGCGCGCTTCCGCCCGCAGGCGATGGACCGGCTGACGCAGATGCTGGGCCGGGCCGACAGCAATGGTGACGGTGCCATCTCACGCCAGGAACTGGCCGCCTCGCCGCCCACCATGTTCGAGCTGGCCGATGCGAATGGCGACGGCCGTGTCACCCGCGCGGAATTTGACGAGAGCCGCGCCGAGATGCGCGACCGCATGCAGCAGCGGAAGAACTGAGCAGCGTTTCGCCCGCCACTTTCCTCTCAAGGGGTCGCGGGTGCCGCCATCGGATCGGCCGGGAGCGCCCAGTCTATCGCGCCGCGCCCCTTCGCTTCCAGAAAGGCATTGGCCTGGGAAAAGTGACGGCATCCCAGGAACCCGTTATGCGCCGACAGGGGGGAAGGGTGGGCCGCCTTGAGCACCAGATGGCGGCTCTGGTCGACGAATCCGGCCTTGCGCTGCGCATGCGAACCCCACAGCAGGAACACCACTGGTTCGGCCTGCCGGTTCACCAGCTGCACCACGGCGTCGGTAAACTGTTCCCAACCCCGCCCTTGGTGCGATGCGGCGCGGCCCATTTCCACTGTCAGCACGCTGTTCAGCAGCAGCACGCCCTGCCGCGCCCAATGCTCCAGGAAGCCGTGGCGCGGAGGTGAGACGCCAAGGTCGGCCTGCAACTCCTTGTAGATGTTGACCAGCGACGGGGGCGTCCGCACCCCCGGCCTCACGCTGAAGCACAGGCCGTGCGCCTGCCCCTCGCCATGATAGGGGTCCTGCCCCAGGATCACGACCTTCACCCTATCGAGCGGTGTCAGGTCCAGCGCGCGGAAATATTCGCTGCCTTTGGGAAAGATGCGCTTGCCCGCCGCCTTTTCACCCAGCAGGAACTGCTTGAGCGCCTGCATCCGCGCGCTTTCGAACTCGGCTGCCAGGGGCGTGCGCCAGCTCTCATGCAGCTTGACCATGTCGTTCATGAGATCGGGACATGAACGGGCGGGCGGTGGTCTGTCAACCGGAAGGGGAGTGAGAATGGCTGGCCTGGGTGGGGGACGGCCATAACCTCCGTTCGTCCTGAGTAGCCATTGAGCTTGTCGAAATGGCGTATCGAAGGACCGATGTCGTGCGCTGCCCCTTCGATACGGGCCTTCGACAAGCTCAGTCCCTACTCAGGGCGAACGGTTGCAGGGAATGTCTCGCTCTGGGCCATCAGCTGCCATTTACCGAACCAAGCGCCCGATCGCCTTAAACGCGCTTGCCACCGTTCGGCAGATCGGGAAGAGAAGGGCGATGCTGCCGCTGCGAACCTTTTTCGGCCTTGCCGCCGCTTTCGGCCTGTTCCTTGCGCCTCTGCCGGCTGCCGATGCTTTCGGCCCGCCGGTCAATCCGGTACAGCAGGGCGCGCAGCATCGCCTGATCGCTGAATTGGAACGCTTCACGAAGCTGTCCGATGGCACGGTGGGCATCGCCGTTCGGGATCTTTCCTCGGGCGAGGAGCTGGCGGTCAACGGCGACACACTTTTTCCCATGGCCAGCACCTACAAGGTCGCTGTGGCGGGCAGGATCTTCTCGCTGATCGACGCGGGCCAGATGACGCTCGACACCATGCTGCCGCTCGATCCGGCGCTGGTCAGCGAAGGTGGTGTGGCGGACCTGCTGCCGCATCCGGGCGCGGCGCTTTCGGTCCACAATTTCCTCGAATTGATGCTGACGCGCAGCGACAACAATGCGACCGACGTGCTCGTGGCGCGGGCGGGCGGGCCGCAGGCGGTGAATGCCTGGGTGCACGGGATCGGGGTGAAGGGCCTGCGGGTCGACAGCAACACGGCCGGCCTGCTCTACCGCGCCATGGGCATCGCTCCCGGATCCGGCAGCTTCCACCAGAATGTCGAGGCGGCGATGGAGGCGGACGCATCCCTGCGGGAACGCGATGCGCGCGACCTGCCCAACATGACCTTTGCGCAGGATCCCCGCGACACGGCCACGCCGCGCGCCATGAACCAGTTGTTGAGCGCGATCCAGCTGGGCAAGGCGCTCAAGCCCGCCAGCACCGCTGCGCTGCTCGCCATCATGGAGCGTTGCCGCACGGGCCAGGGGCGGCTGCCGGCGATGCTGCCGCCCGGCACGCGGCTCGCGCACAAGACGGGCTCGCTCAACGGCCTGGGCAATGATGTCGGCATCGTCTCGCTGCCCGATGGCCGGATATTCGCCATTTCCGTCTTCGTCATGAAGGATCATGAGGGCCATGCGATGCGCGACCGCATCATGGCGGAGGCGGCGCGGGCGGCTTATGATTATTTCCTGTTCGCCCCCGATCGACGGGCGGCTTGACCGACGGGCCCTGATCTCCCCGCCATACCCCCTTATGCTCCACGTCCTTTTACACTAAGCTCCGGAAAAAATAGGAGAGAATAGTGGCGCAATTCACTCGCTTCCGGGAATTCTGGCCCTTCTATCTGCAGGAACATGCGCGACCCGCCACGCGGGCGCTCCATTATGCCGGGACAAGCCTTGTCATGGGATTGTTGGGCGCCATGCCCTTGACCGGGCGTTGGTGGCTTGCCGCGACCCTGCCGGTGGCGGGCTATGGCTTCGCCTGGGTCGGCCACTATGCGGTGGAACGCAACCGTCCGGCTACGTTCCGCTATCCGCTCTGGTCTCTTGGCGCTGATTTCCTGATGTGGTTCCGCTTTGTGACCGGCCACATGCGCGCCGACCTGACGCGGGCCGGGGTCAGGCGGGACGGCACGGTCGACCCGCGACGCCGCCTTATCGCCTGACAGCGACCAAGCGGCTTGACCCTCTTGGCGCCTCTGCCACAAGGGAGGCGATGGCTCTCGTCGCGCACTTTTCCCGCCTTGCCGACATCGCGGCGCTGGGCCACCGCTGGCAGGCGCTGGAGGCACGGGCCGACGCCTCCTTCTTTCTCGGCTGGACATGGACGGCCTCCTGGCTGGAAAGCTATCGCCCGGACGTAACCCTGCTGGCGGTGACGGACAGGCAAGGACAGGACATCGCACTGGCGCTGATGGGTCACAGAATGGTGCCGCGCCTGCTCGGCCCGGCGGCCACGCTCAGCCTTAACCAGAGCGGCGATCCCGTCTCCGACCGGCCTTTCATCGAATATAACGGCCTGCTCGCTGCGGCGGGCCAGGAAGGGGAGGCCACGCGCGCGGCACTGGCCGCCGCCGCCACCCGCCGCGACTGGCGCGTGCTTCGTCTTTCCGGCATCGCGCCGGGTTCCGCGCTGCTGAAGCTGGCCGCCCGGCGCAAGGTCCGCCGCGACGTGTCGCCGGTCTATCAGGTCGACCTCGAAGCGGTACGCGCGGCGGACGGCGATTATCTCGCCTTGCTGAGCGCCAACACGCGCAGCCAGATCCGCCGTGCGATGAAGGACCATGGTGGCGGCCTTCCCGCAATCCATCGCGCTACGTCGGATGACATCCTGCCCTGGCTGGAGGAAATGCGCGCCCTCAACAGCGGGCGCCACCAAGATAATGCCTGGGAAGATGAGGGATTCCGCCGCTTCGTCGCCGCAATCGCGGCACGAGGCGTACCGACCGGAGAGGTTGATCTTCTCCGCTTTACCGATGCGGGCGGCACGGTCGGCCTGCTGCTGAACTTCCTCCACCGGGAAGCGGCGCTCAACTATCAGTCCGCCTTCGCGGCCCCGCGCTCGGCCAAGGACAAGCCGGGCCTGCTCTGCCACGCCGCCGCCGTCGCCGACTATGCCGGGCGCGGCTTCGCCCTATATTCTCTCCTCGCAGGCAAGGACCGCTACAAGCAGAGCCTCGCTACCCGCGAGGAGAGCCTGGAATGGTGGGCTATCGAACGCTTCTCGCCGCGTCTGGAGGCGGAAGCGCTGCTGCGCCGCCTGTTCAGGCGCCCAGCTTCCGCATGACGCGATAGACGAAGCGGCGCAGGCCCTGCTCCTCGGGCCTATCGCTGACCCTGCCCACCGGCAGGCCACGCCGCCGAAGAAGCGCGTTGAAACTGTGCAGTTCGCCCTCCGCCACGCTGCGCTCGGACCGCCAGGTGACGGACAGGCTGACCGAGACGGCGGGGCCGTTCTCGACGAAATGTGGCGCCTTGACCGGCATGTGGATCGCGTCCCCAGGCGCCAGCGGCACGGCTATGCCGCGCGCGCGGAAGCTGTCCTTCCATTCCAGGTTGCGATGCCCGCCGCCGTGGAAATCCTCGCTCTTCTGCGCGGGCACCATTTCCTCGTCGCGGGCGGGGAAGACCGTCATGGTCTTGCTGCCCCTGATCTGCAGCAGGATATTGTGCTCCGGGTCCATGTGGAAAGGCGTGATGCTGCCCGGCGAGGTCAGGAAGATGAACGCTTCCCGATGCAGCATCGGTCCGGTGCTGCGCGCCACGATCGGCGCGATCTCATCCAGCGCCGAATCCAGCAGCGCGGCATAGGCGGGATCGGCCTCGACATTCTTCAGCACCGCCCAGCTGCCGTTGGTTTCGATCGTGCGGATCGTCTCGCCCAGCGTCAGCCCGTTTTCCGGGGTGTCCTCCGGCCGGACGCCCAACGGCATCCTGCCCAGATTATACTCGACCCGGTCGGCGGGCATGCGCTCCGCCAGCGCGGCGAGCGCGTCGAGGCTCAGCAGCGGATGATCCATCAGCCTGTGGCTCAGCTTTACCGGCCGGTCGGGATAGGCGGCGGCGAAGGCCGCGCGCGCGTCCTCCGGGAAGAGCGGCTGCGCCGGTGCCGGCGCAATGGGGCTATGGGCGTTCATCTCTGTCCTTTCACGAAGCTGGCGATGCGCTCGACCCCGTTGGCGATCGCGAAGGCGGCGGAGCGCCGCACCCGTCGCATGCCGGTGCCGCGCAGGGCGATGCGATATTGCACGATGCTGCGACGTTCTGCCCACAGGCTGTCGATCATCGGATGGTCGGCGGCGGCGCAGCTGTCCATCCAGGCAATGGCCGGATCACCCTGCACCGCGTGGAGGTTGGCGATCTCGATCAGCACGCCGGGCGAGAAACGGCCAAGCTCCTCGTCGAAGGCGATCTTGAAGGAGAAGGCGCCTTCGCCATGGCGGAAGTTGGCGAGCATGGCGATGGCACGCCCGTCCAGGTCGATACGCAGGAAATGCAGCCGCCCCCCGTCGAAGGCGGCGGCGCAGGCCGCGCGGAAGAAGGCAGCATGGGATGGGCGACAGGCGAGCGCGCTTCCTTCCTGCCCCTTCCATCCCGATGCCTCCAGCGCCAGGAAATCCGCACACCAGCGCGGCAGCTCGGTGCGCGCAGCAAGCTGCCGCGTTTCGACCGTCCCCAACTCCGCCAGCCGTTTCTGAAGACGCCGCAGCTCCTTGCGCTTCTTGGCGCGCACATGGGTTTCCCAATAGGCGTCTGCAGCGAGCGTGGACCGCAGCATCGCGCGGTCATAACGGTGAATCTCGCGCCAGCCGCGCCGATCGGCGACACACAGCGCCTCGATCGCGGCGGCATTGGCCCCCGCTGCGTCCAGTCCCTGCAGATGGAGGAAGGAGGGCGCCCAGGGAGCCGCGTCGAGCTGTTCCAGAAAGCTCCGCCACGCTTCCATCTCCTGCCCCTTTCGCAGGATCGGTGCGCCGAAGAAGCAATGGTCATGCATCCAGTTGGCGGTGCAGGCGATCGGCAGCCGGCCATGGCGCGGCGTGACGGCGACCGGCAGCAGCCCGATCAGCACCTCGCCCTTCAGCGCCTCCACCAGTTTGACGGACCCGCTTTCCAGATGGTCGAGCGCCGCGCCCAGCATGTCGGGGGCATAGAAAGCGTTGGATTCGGCGGCATCCTGCGCCAGCCCCGCCCAGCGGGCGCGCTGCGCAGGGCCAAAGGGTCGCGCGGCCGGGGGCAGGGGGTGCGATGCCATGTCCATCGCTCCGCCTTAGCCGCCAAAGATTAGGGAAAGCCTAAGTTCGACCGGCAGGGAAGGCCGATCACGGCAAGGCTTCCCATCGAAAGGGCTTTACACGCCCCTCGGCCTTGGCCGACAGGAAGGCATGCAGGCGCATCAGGGGGAAAGGAACATGGGACTATCGACCGGTCGTTGCGGGAACACCGCCCGATGACCATCCTGGTGACGGGCGCCGCCGGCTTCATCGGCATGCATGTCGCCGACCGCCTGCTGGCCGCCGGGAGCGCCGTCGTCGGCATCGATAATATGAACGACTATTATGCCGTTTCGCTGAAGCGCGACCGTATCGCCGCGCTGTCGGAAAGGCATGGCAAGCTCTTCACCTTCCTGGAGCTCGATTTTGCCGACATGGGCGCGCTTCAGGCCGCACTGGCCGACCAGACGATCGAATCGATCGTGCACCTGGGGGCACAGGCCGGCGTGCGCTACTCCCTGATCAATCCGCATGCCTATGTGCGTTCGAACCTCGCCGGCCATGTCAACATGCTGGAACTGGCGCGGGAGCGGCGGGTGCGCCATCTGGTCTATGCCTCTTCCTCCTCGGTCTATGGCGGCAATGACAGTCTGCCCTTCCGGGTCGAGGATCGCGCCGACCATCCGGTTTCGCTCTACGCTGCGACCAAGCGTGCCGACGAGCTGATGAGCGAGACCTACGCCCATCTTTTCCGCATCCCCATGACGGGCCTGCGCTTCTTCACCGTCTACGGTCCTTGGGGCCGGCCCGACATGGCCATGTGGATCTTCACGTCGAAGATTCTGCGCGGAGAGCCGATCCCGGTATTCAACCATGGCCGCATGCAACGCGACTTCACCTATATCGACGATATCGTCAGCGGCATATTGGGTTGCCTCGCAAGCCCGCCGCCCGACGATGGCTCTCCCAAGGCGGGCGGCAGCCGTGCGCCTCATCGGCTCTACAATATCGGCAACAACCGACCCGAAGAGCTGATGCACCTGATTGCCGTCCTTGAGGACGCCTGCGGCCGGAAGGCAGAAGTGGATTTCCAGCCGATGCAGCCGGGAGACGTGCATGCCACATTCGCCGACATCGGGGCGATCGCGGATGATATCGGCTTCGCCCCCACCATGGGAATCGAACAGGGCGTTCCGCGATTCGTATCCTGGTATCGCGCCTATCACAGCGCCTAGAAAACCGCCATTGCACGCTCCACCGTTGAAAAAGTTCCTCGACTGATCGCTATCAAGGCTCGTTTCGCCTAGTGACCTTGCTGTAAATTAAGCGGATTTTTTGCTGGAACGCCCTTCGCATCTGCAAAATAGATTGCCATAAGTGCCTGAAACGGCGTAGACAGTTGCCGGCTGGTAGGGAAACTGGCTCGGTCGCGGAACAAGGGAACAGGGTGAAACGCCGAACAGCGGCGGATCCTCGGCCGTCCATCGTCCATGGTTGCGACCTTGGTCGATGTGCGGAAAAAAGGGCAAACGCGTGTCGACAGCATCGAAGATTGTGCCATTCGGTTCCGGGGGGCGCATTGTTGAAATGGCCTGCCAGAGCCTTTCGACGGCAGCCGAAGGGTTGGGAGCCTTGGAAGCCCGCTTCTCCAGGCGGGATTTTGCAGCGACTTTCCTCCGCCTCGTCGGCGTCATCATGAATGTCCGCGGCCGGGTGATCGTCACCGGCATAGGCAAGAGCGGTATCGTCGCGCGCAAGATGACCGCGACCCTGACGTCCACCGGCACGCCCGCGATCTTTCTTCATCCCGCCGATGCGGGCCATGGCGACCTTGGCATGGTCACGCCGGACGATGTGGTGCTGATGCTTTCCCATTCGGGTGAGTCGACGGAACTCGGTCCGATCATCCAATATTGCAAGCGCTTCTCCATTCCGCTGCTCGCCATGACTGCCCGACCGGACAGTACCGTTGCGCTCGCGGCGGACATCTGCATCGACATGCCGGAGGTGCGGGAGGCCTGCCCCAACGCACTGACGCCCACCACGTCGACGACGGTGCAGATGGCGTTCGGTGACGCGCTCGCGGTTTCGCTCATGGAAATGCGCGGTTTTTCTGCCGACGACTTCCACAAATTCCATCCCAATGGCCGGCTGGGCGCGCAGCTCGTCAAGGTACGCGAACTCATGGTCACCAATGGCGACGTGCCCACGGTGCCGGAAGATGCCTCGCTGCTCGACGCCACTATCGAGATGACGCGGGCGCGGCTGGGCGGCACGGCGATCGTCGACCGCGCGGGGCGGCTGATCGGCGCCTTTACCGATGGGGATCTGCGGCGCACCGTCACAGGCAAGCAGAACCTCACCGATCCGGTCGGCCGTTTCATGACGGTCACCCCGCTATCCATCGGGCCGGATGAGCTCGCATCCGATGCGCTGCGCATCATGCATGAAAAGAATATCACCCTGCTCTTCGTCTGCGAAAAGGATCGCCTGATCGGCGCGATCCACATGCATGAGCTGCTGCACGCCGGGGTCGCCTGAGCCTACTCGTCGTCATCCCCGCGCGGGCCGGATCGACCCGCTTGCCGCGCAAGCCGCTCCGCCTGATCGCAGGGCGCACCCTGCTGCACCGGACCATCGCCATGGCGCGCGCGGCCACGCATGGGTTAGCGGATGTCCGCCTGGTCGTCGCCACGGACGACAGGGAAATTGCCGACCATGCCGAAGAGGTGGGGTGCCAGGCCGTTATGACCGACAGCGCCATCAGCACCGGGTCAGGCCGCGCGCTTGCTGCGGCGCAGGTACAGGCGGAACTACCCGATCTGGTCGTCAATCTTCAGGGCGATTCGCCCTTCCAGCCGGACGGCGCGCTGGGGGCCGTCATCACGGCGCTGCGGACAGGGGCGCAGGTGGCGACGCCCGTCATCGCCCTCAGCTGGTCGGCGCTGGATGCGCTGCGCGACCACAAGGTCCGATCGCCGTTCAGCGGCACGACCTGCGCTCGGGCGGAGGACGGCCGTGCGCTCTGGTTCTCCAAGGCGATCATCCCTGCGATTCGCGACGAAGCGAAGCGGCGGGAGGCGCAACCGCTCTCGCCTGTATGGCGCCATGTCGGCCTTTACGGCTATGCGCGCGCCGCGCTGGAGCGGTTCGAGGCGACGCCGCCCACCGCGCTGGAAAGGCTGGAGGGGCTGGAACAGCTCCGCCTGCTGGAGCTGGGCATTCCGGTCACTACCGTTCCCATCGACCCGCCGCTGTTCGACAGTTCCGGCATCGATACGGAGGCGGACATCACGCGCGTGGAGGCGCTGATCGCTCTCCACGGTGATCCTACGCCGCCTCTGCCGTGACTCGCCGCATCTTCGTCATCCGCCATGGCAACACCTTCGCGCCGGGTGAAAGCCCGCGCCGCATCGGTGCCCGCACCGACATCCCGCTCGTGGAAAGCGGCGAGGTCCAGGCCGATGCGCTGGGTGCCTGGTTCGCTGCGCAGGCGTTTCCCGTCGTCCGCCTCTTCTCCGGCCCGCTGCTCCGCACCCGCCAGACCGCTGCGCGCATCGGTGCCGCGATCGGCCAAGCGCCTGAGGGCGCCCTGTCCTGGCTGGGCGAGATCGACCATGGACCGGACGAGGGCTTGCCCGAGACGGAGGTCGTCGCCCGCGTCGGCGCGGATGCTCTCGCCGCCTGGGACGAGCAGGGGATCGCCCCGAAGCACTGGATCGTGGACTCGGACGCGCGCCTGACTGCCTGGCGCGCCTTCTTCGCGGAAGGAGGGGAGGGGGCTGACCTGCTCGTCACCAGCAACGGCGCGGCTCGCTTCGCGCTTCTGGCTCTCGGCCTCGCGCCCGCCACGCTGAAGCTGCGCACCGGCGCCTTCGGCGAACTGGAAATCGCGCCTGAAGGCCCGGCTCACCTCGTTCGCTGGGACGTGCGGCCTTAGGGCCTGTTCCACTCGGATGAATCGTTCCCCGGCGAAGACCGGGGTCCAGTTCAGAGCGCGGGACCGAGCCCCGTCCTTCGCCGGTGAACGGCAAGGTTCAAACCGAAGGAAACGCGCTATGAACTCGATCTGCTTCGATCAGAGCTCGATCGAGTCTAGTTCGTCTGGCGCTGCGGCACGGTGAAGGTGCCGGAAACCCGCCCGCCGGCGCTGCCCGCGACGCCGGGCGCGCCGGAAGAGCGGCCGTCGACCGTGGAGCGACCGCTGGCAAGATCGATCACCAGCCGTCCGCCGGTCAGCCGGTTGGCGCCCTGGGTCAGCGATACATTGCCGAGCATCGTAATCAGCCGGCTGTTGAGGTCGTAGATCGCGACATTGCCCCGTGCGACTTCATTGCCCTTCGTTACCACGACATTGCCCGACGCGTCGATCCGGTCGATCTCCACACCGCTTGTGCCTGAACTGCCGCTGCTTCCGCCGTTTGGCTGCTGGCGGTAGGCAACCGTCATGCGCGCCGCGGTCAGCGTCATTCCGGCCTGCGTCACTTCGACATTGCCGGACACGACCACGCGATCCGCACGGTCCTGCACCTCGATTCGATCGGCGGAGAAGTTGACCGGCGCATTGCTGTCATGATTCCTCAGGACCTGCGCGCTCGCGCCGCCGAACAGCGCACCGGCGCCGCAGAGGGCGCCCAGCGAAAGGAGAAAGAGAGGCCGTCTCATCAGTTCCGCCCTTTGAGGCCATTTTGTTCGATACGCAAGCGCGCCCTGCCATTGAGCGTCACCGTCCGCGCGGTCATGTCCGCTTCCAGGTGATCCCCGCTGAAGGTTCCGATCGGGATCCGCCCGTCCACTCGCCCTGCGCTGCGCATCCGCCGCGTCTTGAGGTCGACGCCGACGTCGCGCGTGGTGAGCCGATATCCGTTGGCTGCCTGGAACTGGACCGGTCCGATGATCGCGACCCGCTCGGTATCCATGTCGTAGCGGCCGGTCTGCGCCGTCAGCACCGCCGGCCCTTCGGGCAGCAGGATTCGCGCCGACATGTCATTGAGGTCGACGATCGGCTCGCGCGAGCTCTTCTGCACGGCCGATCCGGCCCGCAGCGAGAAGGGCTGGCCCTTGCTGTCCTCGCCGCGATACAGCGCCTCGGTCACGCGCATGCGCTCCTTCGCCACCTCGACCTTGTTCTTGTCCAGGACGAAACTCACCTTGTCCCGCCCGGTGAAGGGCGCGGTCGCCAGCAGCGCCGCCAGCACGCCGATCGCGACGGGCAGCCAGTTCTTGAGCAGGCGCACCAGCCGGTCGTGGCTGCCGCCCGGCCGCGCCCAATGCCGGCGCGCGTGGCGTTGCTGTTCGGCCTGGACGGACATCCGTTCCCCCTCACATATGCGCGAAGATATCGATCTCCGGCCAGCCTGCCAGATCCAGCTCCGCGCGATGCGGCAGGAAATCGAAACAGGCCTGCGCCAGTTCCATTCGCCCTTCGCGGATCAGCCGTTTGTCCAGCTCCGCCTTCAGCAGGTGCAGGTAGCGCACGTCGGACGCGGCATAATCCTTCTGCGCGTCCGACAGCACCGGGCCGCCCCAGTCGCTGCTCTGCTGCTGCTTGCTGAGCTCCTGCCCCAGCAGTTCGCGCACCAGCTCCTTCAGGCCGTGGCGGTCGGTATAGGTCCGCACCAGGCGCGAGGCGATCTTGGTGCAATAGCAGGGCGCGGCCACCACGCCCAGATAATGGCGCAGCGCGGCGATGTCGAAGCGGCCGAAATGGTAGAGTTTCAGGCGCGCCGGGTCGGCCAGCACCGCCTTCAGGTTGGGCGCGGCATAGTCGCTGCCGGGGTTGAAGCGGACGAGGTGCTCGTCGCCCTTGCCGTCGCTGATCTGGACGACGCACAGCCGGTCGCGCGGTGTGATGAGGCCCATCGTCTCGGTGTCGATGGCGACGGGGCCGGGGGCGAGCACGCCCTCGGGCAGATCCTCTTCATGAAAGTGTACGGTCATCCTACCCCCTTATGGCGAAAGCGGTCCTGCCGCAATCGGCGCTTTTCGCCCGCTCGCCCCGAAAACAGGCCGTTCAGGAATGTGGCGGCAATCGGGCTAAAATCATTCGCGCTGCCCTGAAAACTTGATATAGTGATTCCCAAACCGCGTCTTTGCGGTGGATTCTGCATGTCATTCGCCCGACATGTTTGTCCGATTTGTCTTGGGGCGAAGCGAAAGTGACTAACAGGGCATGAGTTTTGACAGAGGGCGCCGCGGCGGGCGCGGCAAGGACAAGCGCGACGGTTTCGGCGAGGACAGTTTCTACGAAGGTAGTCGTGGCGGCTTCGGCGGCGGGTTCGATCGAGGTGGCTTCGGTGATCGCGGCGGCTTTGGCGGCGGCGACCGTGGTGGTTTCGGCGGCGGTGATCGCGGCGGCTTCGGCGGCGGCGACCGTGGCAGTGGTTTCGGCGGCGGCGGCGGCGGCTTCCGCAGCGGCGGCGGTGGCTTTGGCGGCGGCGGCGGCGGTGGTCGCGGCATGCCCGCGCAGGTCGTCGGCGAAGGCAAGGGCGTCGTCAAATTCTTCAACGGACAGAAGGGCTTCGGCTTCATCGTCCGTGACGATGGCGGCGAGGACGTGTTCGTCCACATCAGTGCGGTCGAGCAGGCTGGCCTCACCGGCCTTGCCGAGGGCCAGCCGCTCGGCTTCACGCTCGTCGATCGCGGCGGCAAGGTCTCGGCGACCGACCTCAAGATCGAGGGCGAGCCGCTTCCCGTCACCGACCGCGCTCCGCGCGAGCCCCGTGCTCCTGGTGGCGCCGGCGGCTTCGGCGGCGGCGATCGCGGCCCGCAGCGCCAGCTGACCGGTGAGCGTGCCAGCGGCACGGTTAAGTTCTTCAACGCGATGAAGGGCTTCGGCTTCATTCAGCGCGACGATGGCCAGCCGGACGCTTTCGTCCACATCAGCGCCGTGGAGCGGGCGGGCATGTCCGCCCTCAACGAGGGTGATCGCCTCGACTTCGAGCTGGAAGTCGACCGCCGCGGCAAATATGCGGCCGTCAACCTTCAGGCGAAGGCGGACTGATCGTTCCTCATCCTCCCGCCGGGATGAAAGAATAGAAAAGGGGTCGCCTGCCCGGCGGCCCCTTTTTTGCGCTTGAACGCGCCATCCGTGGATCATTGCGTGACAGCGGGGGAAGTTAGCCCTGTCCCGCCATCGCCTGCGAAAGAGCTTGCGATGCCAGCGCATCCGGCAGCATGTCCACCGCCGCCGCCAGCCTTTCGTCCAGCAGCGCGAGCAATTGCGTCCAGTCCGCTATGCCGGTGAGTTCGCCCGGACCGTCCGAAATCCCGCGCAGGCCCATCATCGGCACGCCGAACCGCTGGCAGGCGCGCGCGACGGCGAAGCTTTCCATGTCCACCATGTCCGCGTCGATCGCCGCATAGGCATCCCCACCCACGATGTTCGCGCCGGTCGACAGGCGCGCGGTGGGCAGCGGGAGCGGCGTTTCCAGCGGCAGGTCGACGGGATGATCCAGGAATGGCGTCACCCCTTTGGCGAAGCCCAGCAGCGAGGCGTCCATGTCGCGCCACGAGACGCTCGACACCTGATAGACCTCGCCCAGCGTACATTGGCGCGATCCGGCGGAGCCCAGGCAGATGACGAGATCGGGCAGCGCATCCCCGCGCTTCAGTTCTGCGAGCGCGATACCGGCCACCATCGCGGCCTCGACCGGCCCCACCCCGGTCATCAGCGGCGTGAAACGGCGTCGCAGATGCGTGCCATATTCCGCTTCCAGCGCCATGACGAACAGCAGGCGGCGGCCCGCGACGATTTCGCATTCTGCCATGCATGGTTCCTATGTTGATCCCGCCGCTGATAGCGCAGGGTGATCTGGGCCCCAAGCCTTCCGATTCGAAAACACCAGCCGGGGCTCGATTGCAGGAGAATTCCCATGCCCGACGACATCGCCGCTGCCTTGGGCCGCTTTCAGGCCTTTCTGGATCGCTACGATCCGGTGAGCACCATCGACGAGGCTTCGGGCTTTACCGCCGCGGACGGGCTGTTGCTGGCCGCGGAACTGGAACTGGCAGAAAGGGCGCGCAGCACGCCCGACGAGTTCACCGAGGAATAGCCGGAACCCACGACCTTCTCTGGTGCAAAAGAGAAAGCCCGCCGGTCCGGAGACTGGCGGGCTTTGTAATGGTGGGCGTGGCAAGGATTGAACTTGCGACCCCTGCGATGTCAACACAGTGCTCTACCACTGAGCTACACGCCCACGGGAGTTGGGCCAATAGCGTTGGCCTGTTGCTTGCGCAAGCGGGAATTTGCGGGCTTGTGCCTTATCGGCTGGACAGGGTCGATGGAGGCCATATGTTGCGGTGCAAACAGGGGGACGCCACACTCATGATGCCATCGACCACGTCGCCAGTTCAGACGGCGCAGCGCCTGCCCCTTTATCGCCAGCTCTATGTCCAGGTTCTCGTGGCGATCGCGCTGGGCGTGCTGATCGGCCACTTCTTCCCCTCGGCCGGAGTGCAGCTCAAGCCGCTCGGTGAAGCCTTCATCAAGCTGGTCAAGATGATCATCGCGCCGGTCATCTTCCTCACCATCGTCACCGGTATCGCGGGGATGAAGGAACTGGGCGCGATCGGCCGGGTCGCGGCCAAGGCCTTCGCCTATTTCCTGACCTTCTCCACCCTTGCGCTGGTCGTCGGCCTGATCGTCGCCAATGTCGTGCAGCCCGGGCACGGCCTCAACATCGACCCCGCCACGCTGGATGGCGGCAAGGTGGCGGAATATGCGCACCAGGCGCACGAGCGTACGCTCACCGGCTTCCTGCTCAGCGTGATCCCTTCCACCCTCGTGTCGGCCGTGGCGGACGGCAATATCCTGCAGGTGCTGTTCGTCGCGATCCTGTTCGGCATCGCGCTCACCATGATCGGGGAGAAGGCGCAGCCCCTGATGACAGTGCTTGAATCGGCCAGCCATGCGGTCTTCAAGCTCGTCGCCTTCCTGATGAAGGCGGCGCCGATCGGCGCCTTCGGGGCGATGGCGTTCACCATCGGCGAATATGGCGTCGGGACGCTGGCCAATCTGGCGGGGCTGGTGGCGACCTTCTACCTGACGTCGATCCTGTTCGTCGTCCTGGTACTCGGCGCCGTGGCGCGCCTCGTCGGCTTCAACATCCTGCACCTCATCCGCTATCTGAAGGCGGAACTGCTGCTGGTGCTCGGCACGTCCTCGTCCGAAGCCGCGCTGCCCAGCCTGATCGAGAAGATGGAGCGGGCGGGGTGCCGCAAGTCGGTGGTCGGCCTGGTCGTCCCCACCGGATACAGCTTCAATCTCGACGGCACGAACATCTACATGACACTGGCGGCGCTGTTCATCGCGCAGGCGACCAACGTCCACCTCGGCCTGGAGGAGCAGATCCTGCTGCTGCTGGTCGCGATGATCTCCAGCAAGGGCGCGGCGGGCGTAACGGGAGCGGGCTTCATCACCCTGGCGGCCACGCTCTCGATCGTACCGTCGGTGCCGGTCGCGGGCATGACGCTGATCCTGGGGGTCGATCGCTTCATGAGCGAATGCCGCAGCCTCACCAACTTCATCGGCAACGCCGTGGCGACGGTCGTGGTGTCGGTCTGGGAAAAGGGGCTGGATCGCGAGCGGTTCAACGCGGCGATGGCGGGCCTGCCGCTGGAACCCACCCCGGATACGGAGGAAGTGATCCCCGACTGACCCGGCTTCAGCTGAGGCCGGTCACGCTCTCGCTGCCGAACATGCGTTCGACCTCCAGCACCAGGTCGCGCAGGTGGAAGGGCTTGGAAAGCACCTTCGCCTGCGGCACGGCCTTGCCTGCGCGCAGCGTCACGGCGGCAAAGCCAGTGATAAACATGACCCGCATGTCCGGCGCGACCGACGCGGCATGCTGGGCAAGTTCGATTCCGTCCATCTCCGGCATGACGATATCGGTCAGCAGCAGGTCGAAGCGGTCGGATTCGATGTGCGGCAGCGCCTGCGTGCCGGTGGCCACGGCGATCACCTCATAGCCCGACCGTTCCAGCGCGCGCGCCAGATAGGCGCGCATGCTCTCGTCATCTTCCGCCAGAAGGATCCGAACCATCCCAACTCATCCCCGAACGGGCCACTCCCCAGTGCCCTTGCATTCCGCCGTCCCACGCGGGTGGCGCGAAGCCGTGATATATGCGACAAGCGTTTAATATTATCCAGCCGGGTAACCATTTTTGGAGCCGATGAGCATAGCGCCGGACATCGACCACGCCGCTCCGGCCGAGCCTGCCGAGCGCATGCTGGCCTATGACCGCTTTGGCCCCGACATTCCCGACATGCCGATCATCCTGTCGGTTCCCCATGCCGGCCGCCTCTACGATCCGGCGCTGCTGGCACAGGCACGCGTCCGGCCCGAAATGTTGCGGCGGCTGGAGGATCGCTGGTCCGACCTGCTGGTCCACCCGCTGATCGCCGCGGGCTTTTCCGTCCTCGTCGCGCGTGCGCCACGCGCCTGCATCGACCTCAACCGGCATGAGCGGGAGATCGACCCTGCGATGGTGACCGGTGTGCCGCACGCGATCGCATTGCAGAGCAGCCAGAAGCTGCGCGGCGGCCTTGGTCTTCTTCCCCGCCGCATCGTGGGGGCGCCCGAACTCTGGCGCGGCCCCATCCCGTGGGACGAGGTGCAGCGGCGTGTCGAAGGGCTCCATCGCCCCTATCATGCCGCCGTCGCGCGGCTGATGACGGCGGCGCGGCAAGTGCACGGCCATGCGATCCTGATCGACCTGCACTCGATGCCGCCCCTGCCGCCGCCCGGCGCGGGGCAGCGGGCGCCGGGGCTGGTCCTTGGCGACCGATTCGGCCGGTCGGCTTCGCCGCGCCTGCTGGCGCTGGCGGCGGACGTCGCGGCGGGGCATGGAGTGCTCGCGGCGCAGAATCATCCCTATGCCGGCGATCACCTCATCGAACGGCACGGCCGGCCCGAAAGGGACATGCATGCCGTGCAGCTGGAGATCGACCGCGCGCTGTACCTCGATGCCGCGCTCGACCAGCCGGGGCCGGGGCTGGCGCGGACGCGTGTGCTGGTGGCCGGCATCGTCCAGGCGCTGGCGAACGAACTGCCGCGCACGGGCTACGCCCAGGCGGCGGAGTAAGGCCGCCTCAACGCAGGCGCGACTGATTCACCACCAGCCGAGCACCGGCGACGCTCAGGTGATGCGAATCGAAATAAAGCGGCCGTCCGTCCCGCATCAGGGCGCAATGCCCATCGGTGCACAGTGCGGCCATCGGCTCGACGACCTGCACGCCGTTGCGACGCAGCCGGGCGAACAGGGCACGCAGATGAACCGTGCGCCCTTCGATCGCTGAACGCGCTGCGCCTGTCGCCCGTCCCGGATCGCCCGAAAGGGCCAGATGCGCCAGCCGTCGCGGCACGTCGAAGGGTTGCGGCGGGACCGGGCCGATCAGCACGACTTCCCGTCCCTGTGCGCGGATCGCGCCGATCGTGCGGTCCAGCGCAGCGACGAAGGCGGGATCGTCGAACTGGCCATTGGCCCAGAAGGCTACGAGATAGACCTGCCGGATGCCCGGATCGGCCCGTATCGCGTCGAAGGCGGCGCGGTTGGCGCGGGCGCAGCGGGGATCCTTGGGCGGGTCATAACCCAGCACCGGCGGGCAGCTGGAGGTCGTGCGTTCGACCAGGGAACGGCCCCCGGCCGCTGCGCGCAGCGACAGGGCATAGGCGAGTTCTACGCCATGGCTGTCGCCCCAGAGCATAGCGTCGGGCTTCACCGGCGCTCCGAGGATGCAGGGCGCGGCGCTCCGCGCGAATGTGTCGTGGCAGCGGCCGCGCTCCGGGCTGATATCGGCGCGGCTTTCGGCGAGGCGCAGCGCGTGGGGCGGGAAACGCTGCGGCCAGCCGCCCGCCGCCATCAGTGCAGTCGAGAGGAGGCACAGCAGCGCCATTGCCGCCGCCGTGAAACGGAAAATAGCGCGGGAGGAGAAACGGCGGTGATCGCGGAAAGGTCGCTCGACATAGCGCCAGGACAGGAAGGCGGCGAGGAAGGCCGCCGCGATCACCGCCAGCCGCGTCCAGCCGGACAAGGGGGCGTCGGTCGCATATTCTGTGAAGACGATCAGCGGCCAGTGCCAGAGATAGAGCGAGTAGGAGAGCAGGCCGGTGGCGGTGAGCGGCGGCAGCGTCAGCACGCGCCCGGCGGTGGTGCCGGGCGCACAATGCAGCAGGGCGGCGGCTCCCAGCACCGGCGCCATGGCGGCGATGCCGGGAAAGACCGTGTCGCGGTCGTAGCAGAAGACGGCCAGCGAGACGGCCATAAGACCGGCCCAGGCGATCGCTTCCCGCAGAGCGCGGTTGCGCGGCATTGGCACCGCGCCGAGCGCCAGCAGCGATCCCGCCAGCAACTCCCAGGCGCGGGCGGGAAGGAGATAGAAGGTGAAGCCGCTGGTGTCGCGCTGGAACGCGATCGCCAGGCCGAGGGAGAGCAGGGCGACGATCCCGATGACGATGCTGCGCCGACGGGGTGCGAAGCGGGCAAGGAGCAGCAGCAGGATGGGCAGGCCGATATAGAATTGTTCTTCGACACCCAGCGACCATGTGTGCAGCAGCGGCTTCACGTCGGCGCCGCCCGCGAAATAGCCGGTGTCGGTGAAGAACCAGAGATTGGCGGCGAAGAGCGTCGCTGCCAGCGCGGATCGCGGCACGCCCTCCAAGTCGCCGGGAAGATAGAGCCAGGCGGCAGCCGCCAGCACCGCCAGGATCATGAGGCTGAGCGCAGGGATGATCCGGCGGAAGCGCCGCTCGTAGAACCGGACCAGCGAAAAAGTCCCGCCGTCCACTTCCCGCGCGATGATGCCGGTGATCAGATAGCCGGAAATGACGAAGAAGATGTCGACGCCGACATAACCACCTGAAAAACCAGGAATATGTGCATGAAATAGGAGCACCGGCAGGATCGCGAGCGCCCGCAGGCCATCGATGTCGGAGCGATAACAAGTGACCGCCTCGCTCTCCGCCTTGCTCTGTCCTGGGGGTGCCGCGCCGTGCATCGGGCGGGTGTATCCCCAAAGCCCTGACATTTGCTTTACCGCGGCTCGACATCTCTCGGTTGCAGCCCCTTTCCCATTTTCCCTGGCTTCGCTAACCTCTTCGCAAACAAGGGGTCCTTCCATGCGCTTTCCGCTCTGCCCGGCCGCCGTCGCGCTGGCCTTCGCCGTCCAACCCGTGCTCGCCGCCGACGAAAAGAAGTCCGACGCGGCCGAAAGTGCGCCCGAAAAGGACGTGCCCCCGCCCGTTGTGTCGGTGACGAAGCACAAGGGCATGTTCGGTGGACAGGCGGTCAGCTACACCGCCACAACCGGCGAAACCTATCTCAAGGACAAGGACGGCAAGCCGCTCGCCGCGATCTTTGCGACCAGCTATGTGAAGGACGGCGGCGATCCGAAGACGCGGCCGATCACCTTCCTCTACAATGGCGGGCCCGGATCGGGGTCACTGTGGCTGCACATGGGTGCCTTCGGTCCCAAGCGGGTGGTGCTGCCCGATGCGAAGGACGATGGCGCGCCGCCCTATCCGATCGTCGACAACCCCGAATCGCTGCTGGACGTCACCGACATCGTCTTCATAGATCCGGTCGGCACTGGCTTCGCCCATGCGCTCGGCAAGAAGGATCCCAAGGATTATTGGGGCGTGTCGGCCGACGCCAAGTCGATCGCGGAATTCATCCGCATCTGGCTGAACGAGAACGGCCGCTGGAATTCGCCCAAATATATCGGCGGCGAAAGCTATGGCACGACGCGCTCCGTCGCGCTCATCAACGAGTTGGAGTCCAGCTACAACGACGTCGCCGTCAACGGCATCATCCTCATCTCGACGATCCTCGACTTCGCCGCGCCCGCGGAAGTGCAGGGCAACGAAATGCCCTATGTGCTGAACCTGCCTTCGATGGCGACGACTGCCTTGTATCACCACAAGATCGCCAACCCGCCCGCGACGCCGGCGGAGATCGCCCAGCAGGCGCGCGATTTCGCGATCGGCCCCTATGCCGCCGCGCTGCTGAAGGGCAACGCGCTGGCCGGCGAGGAGCGGGCGCGGGTTCGGGCGGAGCTGGCGCGGCTGACGGGCCTTTCCGAACAGTTCGTGGATAACGCCAACCTGCGCGTGACGCCGGGGCGTTTCTACAAGGAGTTGCTGCGCGACCGGGGGCTTACCATCGGCCGGCTCGACACCCGCTATACCGGCGTCGATTATGACCGGGCGGGCGAGGAGCCCGACAACGACCCCAGCTTCTATGCCATCGACGGCGCCTATACGGCAGCGATCAACAGCTACCTGCGCGATGACCTGAAGCTGAAGATGGAACGCGACTATGTGACCATCGGCGGGGTGCGCGGCTGGGACTGGAAGCTCCAGGGGCAGGGCGGCCGCGACGGCGAGGTCTATGTGAACGTCGCCCCCTATCTCAGCCGCGCGATGCGGGAGAATAGCGGGCTGCGCGTTTTCGTCGGGCAGGGCTGGTATGATTTCGCCACGCCCTTCTTCGGCGCGGAATATGCGATGAACCGGCCGGGCTTCGACCCGGCGCGCATCCAGTTCCATTATTATGATGCGGGCCACATGATGTACGTGCGGCCCGAGGATCTGGCGAAGCTGAGCAGTGATATCCGCTCATTCATCCGGGGGCGGTAAGGCCTGCGTCCTAAATTGGTCCATTCGTCCCGAGCTTGTCGAAGGACCTTTCTTCCTCTGAAGAAGAGAAGAAGGCTTCGACAAGCTCAGCCCGAACGGGCGGAGAAAGTAAGCGAACGCTTCTACGCCGCCGCGCGGCGTTCCTTCAGTTCCTCGTTCAGCATCTCGGCGAGGAGGAAAGCGAGTTCCAGGCTCTGCGCCGCGTTAAGGCGCGGATCGCAGTGGGTGTGATAGCGGTCCGCCAGGCCTTCGTCGGTGATCGCCACGGCGCCACCGGTGCATTCGGTGACGTTCTGCCCGGTCATTTCCGCATGGATGCCGCCGCCGAAGCTGCCCTCGGCCCGGTGAACGGCGAAGAAGCCGCGCACTTCGGCCAGGATGCGATCGAAGGGGCGGGTCTTGTAGCCGTTCGCCGCCTTGATGACATTGCCGTGCATCGGGTCGCAGGACCACACCACCGGATGCCCTTCGCGCAGCACGGCGCGGACAAGCTTCGGTAGGCCTGCCTCGATCTTGTCGTGGCCATAGCGGGTGATGAGCGTAATGCGCCCGGCCTCGCGCGACGGGTTCAGCACGTCGAGCAGGCGGATGAGCGCATCCGGCTCCAGGCTAGGCCCGCACTTCATACCGATCGGATTGCCGATGCCGCGCAGATATTCGACATGGGCACTTCCCTCGAACCGGGTCCGGTCCCCGATCCAGAGCATGTGCGCCGACGTATCGTACCAGTCGCCGGTCAGCGAATCCTGCCGGGTCAGCGCCTGCTCGAAGGGCAGCAGCAGCGCTTCGTGACTGGTGTAGAAGCTGGTGCCCCCGAGTTGCGGCACGGTATCGGCGTCCAGACCGCAGGCCCGCATGAAGTCGAGCGCCTGGCCGATCTGGTCGGCCATTGCCTCGAACTTGGCGGCCCAGGGCGAGCGGCCCATGAAATCGAGCATCCAGCCATGCACCCGGTCGAGCGACGCATAGCCGCCGGTCGAAAAGGCGCGCAGCAGGTTCAAGGTCGCGGCCGACTGGTTGTAGGCGCGGACCATCCGCGACGGATCCGGCTCGCGGGCCTCGGCCGTGAAGGCGATGTCGTTGACATTGTCGCCGCGATAGCTGGGCAGCTCGACGCCGCCGATCGTCTCGGTGTCGGCCGAGCGGGGCTTGGCGAACTGGCCTGCCATGCGACCGACCTTCACGACCGGCAGCTTCGACGCGAAGGTCAGCACTACCGCCATCTGGAGCAGTACGCGGAAGGTGTCGCGAATGTTGTTCGGGTGGAACTCGGCGAAGCTTTCGGCGCAGTCTCCGCCCTGAAGCAGGAAGGCTTCGCCGGCCGAGACCTTCGCAAGGTCGGCCTTCAGGTGCCGAGCCTCGCCCGCAAAGACGAGCGGCGGAAACTGGCTGAGCTGGCTTTCGACCGAGGCGAGCGCTTCCGCGTCCCGATAGAAGGGCATCTGGATGCCCTTATGGCTGCGCCAGCTTTCCGGCGTCCACTTCGCCGCCACGTCGAGTCTCCTTCACAGATAAAAATAGGCGCCGCACCTACGCCGATGCGACGATCAAGGCAAGTTTATAGCGGTCAAGGCCCCTGAACACGCAAGGATTTGTCCGATCAGTCTGATCGGACGCGGCTATTTCTGGCAGGGCCAGCGCTCGTTCAGCGCAACGCTGACCAGCACGGAGGCAGGCGCCGATCGCTGGTCGGGCCAGCGTTCGAGATAGGCGACGGTCAGACGGCGCGCTTCGACAGCGGACATACTGTCGGGCCAGCAGACGGGGCGGGCGCGGCCGATGAATACGTCCTTGCGGATGCCGTCCACGACTCCCACGACATAGGCGGTGCAGGCCAGAGCATATTCGGGCGCCTTGTTGCGGCACTTGGCAAGCAGGGTGGCGCCGGTTTCGAACATGACGGCGCGTCCTCCCGAGGAAGGCTCAGCAGGCTGGGGCTGACCAGCAACGACAGCCAGCAACGCAAGCAGAAGCGCAGACATGATGAAGGATTTCCCGCCCAAACCATTTGGGATCGCGGCGGAATGTGCAGCGATCATGGCAGCCTGTCCATGCCGGTCCGGCGCTGAGACGACACGGATGGGCGCAGAAAACCGCGGTTTTATCCTATCTTCCCGCTTAACCTTGGAGATTATCGGGGTGGTAAGCCAATAGGAGGAAAGTCCTTACCCAGGGGGCACTTGGAGAGTGCCATGGGATTGACGAGAACTGAGTTGATGCAGGAGCGACGCAAGGAACGCCGCTACCTGGCGGATCTTGAAGGACGGCTGGTGTGGGATAGCGTGAGCCAGCCCGTGCGGATACGCAACATCTCCATCTACGGCGCCATGCTGGTGGGTGCCCTTCTGCCCCCGGTCGGTACGCGAATCGTGCTGATCACGGACGGGCTGGAGGTGTGCGGTTCGATCATCTGGTTGCGCGGCGAGCAATGCGGCCTGCTGCTCGAGCAGGGCGTCGAGCCACTGGCGGTGCTGCGCGATCGGCCGGTGCGAACCGCCGAACCGCCGCGTCCCTCGCTCGTGACCTTAAAGCGCGTTGGCCCTGGCTGCTATGCCTGAGCCCCGCCGATCAGCCCAGAGCGAGGCGCCAGTCCCAGCGTAGCGGGTCGCCGTCCATCACCTCCACACCGCGCGCGATGAGGGTGTCGCGGATCTCATCGGACAGCGCGAAATCCTTGTCCGCCCGTGCCGTCTGGCGCCGATCGAGTTCAGTTTCGATCTCTTCGGGCGTGATCTGCGCATCCTTGGGTTGCAGCCGCAGCTCGGCCCGGGTCAGATTCAGCAGGTTGAGACCCAGCGCCCGGTCGAAGGCGGCCAGCAGGCAGAGCTTCTCATCCGCCGGCACTTTCTTCAGCCCGATCGTCTCCTCCAGCAGCGGCAAGGCGCGCGGAGTCATCAGGTCGTCGCTGATCGCGGCGTCGAACTGCTCCAGCAGCGGCACCAGCTTCGGGTGCAGGTTCGCCCGGAGATAGTCGAGCCGGGGCGATTGCCAGGTGATCCCCTCCGCTCGCGCCTTTAGGTTCTCCACGCCCATGACCAGGCGCTTGAGGCGGGTAAGGGCCGCGCCGACGCTTTCGGCGCTGAATTCCAGCTCGCTCCGATAATGGGCCCCCAGGCACAGCAGGCGGTAGGCAAGGGGGTGCACGCCGGCGTCGATCAGCGAGAACAGGGTGGTGAAGCCGCCCTTGGACTTCGACATTTTCCCCTGCCTGTCGACCAGGAAATTATTGTGCATCCACCAGCGCGCGCCCGTGAAGCCCGCCGTCGCCGCATCGGGCACGCCGCAGCAGACGGCATGGAAGGCCTGGTTCTGGGCGATCTCGTTGGGATGGTGGATTTCGCGATGGTCGATGCCGCCGGTGTGGATGTCGAACGGATGGCCTAGGCGCGCCTCGCTCATCACCGAGCATTCGAGGTGCCAGCCCGGCGCGCCCTTGCCCCAGGGGCTGTCCCATTCCATCTGCCGCTGCTCGCCGGGAGGCGATTTACGCCAGATGGCGAAGTCGCTGGGGTTGCGCTTGCCGGCCACAGGATCGATCCGGCCATGGGCCGCATCGTCCCGGCCTCCGGCCAGCGCGCCATAATCGGGCACGCTGCCGCTGTCGAAATAGAGGCCGCTTTCCAGCTCGTAGCAATGGGCGGGTGCGATCTTCTCCGCAAAAGCAATCATCTGCGGCACATAGTCCGTGGCGACCGTCCACTCGCTGGGCGCGATGATGTTGAGATCGGCGATGTTCCGCTTGAACGCGTCGGTATAATGGGCAGCAATGTCCCAGATGGACCTGGCCTGCGCGCGGGCCGCAGCCTCCATCTTGTCGTCGCCTGCATCCGCGTCCGACGTCAGGTGGCCGACATCGGTGATGTTGATGATGTGGGTGACGTCCAGCCCCTTCCACAGCAGGGTGCGGCGGAGCGTGTCGGTGAAGACATAGGCACGCAGGTTGCCTAGATGGGCATAGTTATAGACCGTCGGTCCGCAGCTGTAGACGCGGGCATGGCCGGCTTCGATCGGCACGAAGGGCTCGACCGTGCGGGTCAGGCTGTTGAACAGGCGCAGCGGGGCGGCGTTGTGCTGGTCTTCGGACATGGCCCGAGCCATGCGGCGAGACGGGGCAGTGGTCAACAGTCCTTCGCCGCTGTTGTGCCGATGGCGCAGCGCTTTGTAACAAAAGATTTCCAACGGTCCCATCCCTTGCGCGACGGCGTTCCCTTCACGATATTGCCGATGCGGGCCGGGCCCCTCTGGCGGTGGATGCAAATCCGCCGCGATGTCGGACCGCATCGAGTGTGCTCGGTGCAGGTTCGGGGGATCACGCCCCCCTATGATCCTCCGAAGACCGCGCCGGGCCACTCGATCCACGCTTTGTTGGATGGAGTTTTGACGTGAACAATCCCGTACGCATGCCGGGCTATGGTGCGAGCCGGACGGTCGATACCGACGCCGGGCTGCGCGCGCATATGCTGGGCGTTTTCCGCAACATGGGCATCGGCCTGGTCATCACCGGCTTGGTCGCTGCCTTCATTGGCAATACGCCGGTGCTGGCCGCCGCGATCTTCGGCACGCCGCTCAAGTGGGTCGCGATCTTCGCGCCGCTGGCCTTCGTGTTTTTCTTCAGCTTCCGCATCGAGAAGATGACGACCGCCGGCGCGCGTATGGCTTTCTGGGCCTTCTCTGCCGTGATGGGCGTATCGCTGGCGAGCATCTTCCTGGTGTTCACCGGCGGCAGCATCGCGCAGGCCTTCTTCTCGGCGGCCGTCATGTTCCTTGCGATGGCGCTGTGGGGCTATACGACGAAGCGCGACCTGACGAAGGTCGGCAGCTTCCTAATCATGGGCCTGATCGGCATCCTGGTGGCGAGCCTCATCAACCTCTTCATCGGCTCTTCGGCGATGGCGATGGTGATCTCGATCCTGGGCGTGGTGATCTTCACCGGCCTCACCGCCTGGGATGTGCAGCGCATCAAGTCGGAATATTTTGCCTATGCCGGCCATGAAGTGGCGGAGAAGATGCAGGTGATGGGCGCGCTGTCGCTGTACCTGAACTTCGTCAACCTGTTCCAGATGCTGCTCAGCCTGACCGGCGAGCGGGAGTAACCCGGATGCGCGATCAGGCTGCGGTATCGGCGATGCTCTGCCCCGTCTGTCATGTGGGTCTCCAGATGACGGACCGGCAGGGGGTCGAGATCGACTATTGCCCGCAATGTCGCGGCGTTTGGCTTGACCGGGGCGAGCTCGACAAGATCATCGAGCGGTCGGCGGGACAGGCGCCGCCCCCGCCCTCGGCGAGCTATCGGCCGGACCGGGACTATCGTGACGACGGGCACTATCACAGGAAACGGAAGAAGAGCTTCCTGGAAGAACTGTTCGATTGAAGGAAGGCCGGTCTAGAGTCTGTCCTGTTTATATTGAAGCATAGCCGCTGTTCCTGAGGTAGTTTGCGCACTCATGGGGCGGGAAGGCGTCGAGCAGTTGGCCGATGCGTTGCCACGTTGCCTCGACGGTTCGTTCGGCGGCCTTGCGCAGGAGCAGCTTGAGCTTGGCAAAGACCTGCTCGATCGGATTGAGGTCGGGGCTGTAGGGCGGCAGGAACAGGAGCTTGGCACCTGCCGCCCGGATCGCCTTTCGCACGGCTTGACCCTTGTGGTTGCCCAGATTGTCCATGATCACGATGTCGCCGGGCGACAGGGTCGGCACGAGGAACTGCTCGACGTAAGCGGTGAAGAGTTGGCCATTGATCGGGCCGTCGAGCACGCATGGTGCGTCGATCCGGTCACAACGCAGCGCCGCCACGAAGGTCAGCGTCTTCCACTTGCCGAACGGGGCCTTGGCGACGAGCTTGCTGCCGCGTTTTGACCAGCCCCTGAGCGGGGTCATGTTGGTCTTGACCCAGGTCTCGTCGATGAAGACCAGCTTGCGGGGATCAAGCCGACCCTGATACTTCTTCCACTGCGTCCGCCGCCGCGCCACCTTCGGGCGATCCTGCTCGCTGGCGAACAGGCTTTTTTTTGAAGCTGTGACCGGCCTTGCGCAGCAACGACCACACCGTGTTCGGGCTGACCTGGTAACCGCGCTCGGCCAGTTCCACTGCAAGCCCCCGAACCGTCAGATGCGGGCATTCCTCAAGCCGCAGCAGCATCCATTGCTGCTCGCCCGCCAGAACCCGCCGCTTGTGACCGCCCATCGGCCGGGAACCGGCACTGCCGGTATCGCGCAACCGCTGCGACCACTTCACCGCGCTCGCCACGCTTACCCCAAAAGTCGCTGCAACCTCGCGGCTTGATCGGCCTGACAAAACCGCCACCGCCACCCGTTCCCGAAGATCGTCAGAATAGGCTCGTGCCATCCCTGCTGGCCTCCTGCCCAGCCAGCAGCTTGAATCACAATCCAACCGCCTTGAGAATCCCCAATCGATTCAGCTTCATCAGGACAGACTCTAAAGGGACCGGCCTTTTCCGTGGAGCGAGTGCGGCCTGCCCATTTTCTTGGGCGATATGCTCGTATCAGTGCGCTGCCCCCCAACTCGCGCCAAACCCGATCTCCACGCCCAACGGCACGCTCAGCTTGACCAGCGGCTCGGCGGCGCTTTCCATCACATGGCGGATGACCGTGCTGGCGGCGTCCACATCGGCCTCGGGAAGCTCGAACACCAGTTCGTCATGGACCTGGAGCAGCATCTTCACATTCTCCAGCCCCTCGCGCTCCAGCGCTGGGCCCATCCGGGCCATTGCGCGCTTGATGATGTCGGCGCTGGTGCCCTGGATCGGTGCGTTGATCGCCGCGCGCTCGGCGCCCTGGCGCTCGTGCTGGACCGGCGCCTTGATGCGCGGGAACCAGGTCTTCCGGCCGAACAGTGTCTCCGTATAGCCGCGTGAGCGCGCCTTCTCGATCGTTTCGGTGATATAGAGACTGATGCCGGGGAAGCGCTCATAGTAACGGCTGATCATGTCCTGCGCCTCGTCGGCGCCGATCTCCAGCCGGGCGGCGAGCCCCCAACGGGAAATGCCGTAGAGAATGGCAAAGTTGATCGTCTTGGCGCGGCCGCGCGTGTCGCGGTTGACCTCGCCGAAGAGCTGCTGGGCGGTCGCTGCGTGAATGTCCTCGCCGTTGGCGAACGCTTCCTTCAGCGCCGGAACGTCGGCCATGTGGGCGGCGAGCCGCAGCTCGATCTGGCTATAGTCCGCGGCCAGGATGACGTTGCCCGGCTCTGCGACGAAGGCGTGGCGGATCTGGCGGCCGACTTCGGTGCGGATCGGGATGTTCTGGAGATTGGGGTCGGTCGAGGACAGGCGCCCGGTCTGTGCCCCGGACAGCGAATAGCTGGTATGGACGCGCCCCGAATCCTTGTTGATCTGCGCCTGTAGCGCGTCGGTATAGGTGGACTTGAGCTTCGAAAGCTGGCGCCAATCGAGCACCTTGCCCGCGATCTCCGCGCCCTGTGCCTTCAACTGCTCCAGCATATTGACGTCAGTAGAGTAAGCGCCCGACTTGCCCTTCCGGCCGCCCTTATAGCCCAGCTTGTCGAACAGGATCGCGCCCAGCTGCTGGGTCGATCCGATCGCGAAGGGCTGGCCAGCGAGCGCATGGATTTCCGTCTCCAGCGCAGCGATGCCCGCGGTGAATTCGGCCGACAGGCGCGAGAGAGCTTCGCGGTCCACCTTGATGCCTTCATGCTCCATCCGGGCGATGACCGACACGAGCGGGCGGTCGACCAACTCGTAGATACGGGTTGCGCCTTCGTTCGCGACGCGGTTCTTGAACAGCTTCCACAGGCGCAGCGTGACGTCCGCATCCTCGGCCGCATATTCGGTGGCCTTGTCGAGCGGGACTTCGGCGAAGCTGATCTGGCTCTTGCCGGTGCCTGTCACGTCCTTGAAGCTGATGCAGACATGGTCGAGATGAACCTTCGCCGCCTCGTCCATGCCGTGGCCAGCCAGGCTCTGCCCGGCGTCCAGGTCGAAGCTCATGACGATGGTGTCGTCATAGGGCGCGATATCGATCCCGTGGCGACGCAGGACGGTGAGGTCGTATTTGAGGTTCTGGCCAACCTTGAGGACGCTGTCGTCCTCCAGCAGCGGCTTGAGCTTCGCCAGCACCAGCTCCTTGGGAAGCTGCGCCGGCCGCTCGGCGAACATGTCCCTGCCGCCATGGCCCACCGGAATGTAGCAGGCGGCGTTGGGCCCGACCGCGAAGCTGATCCCCACCAGCGCGCAGGACACGCAGTCGAGCATGTCGGTTTCGGTATCGACCGCTACCACGCCCTCCGCATGGGCGGCAGCGATCCAGCGATCGAGCGCGTCCTCCGTCACCACCGTCTCGTAGAGGCTGCGGTCGATCGGCGGCTCCGGCGCGACCTGTGGCTTGGGCGGCGGGGTCGCCTCGGTCATGGCCGCGGCGGCGGTCGCGACCGCCACGGCGGCGGCGGGCGCACCAAGGCGGGTCAGCAGCGAACGGAAGCCGTGATGCTCCAGAAAGGCCTGGAGCGGCTCCGTCGGAATGCCCTTGAGGCTGAAATCCTCCAGCGGTTCCGGGAGATCCATGGCATCGTGCAGCGTTACCAGCCGGCGCGAAAGGCGCGCCATGTCGGCATGGGCGATCAGGTTTTCCTGCATCTTCGATTTCTTCATCGAAGGCGCGGCTTCCAGCGCCGCTTCCAGGCTGCCATAGTCGGTGATGAGCTTGGCTGCGGTCTTGGGGCCGATGCCGGGGACGCCCGGCACATTGTCGACACTGTCACCCATGAGCGCGAGGACATCGCCCAGCTTGTCGGGAGTGACACCGAACTTGCCCACGACATAGTCAGGCCCGCGCCGCTCGTTCTTCATGGTGTCGTACATGTCGACGCCAGGCTGGATCAGTTGCATCAGATCCTTGTCGGAGCTGACGATGGTGACATGCCAGCCCTGGGCAACCGCAGCCTTGGTATAGCTGGCGATGATATCGTCCGCCTCAAAGCCTTCCTCCTCGATGCAGGGCAGGGAGAAGGCGCGAGTCGCGTCGCGGATCATAGGGAACTGGGGAACCAGATCCTCCGGCGGCGGCGGGCGGTTCGCCTTGTACTGGTCGTACATGTCGTTGCGGAAGGTATGGCTGCCCTTGTCGAGCACGACGGCAAGATGGGTCGGCCCCTCCGCCTTGCCCAGCTCCTCCGCCAGCTTCCAGAGCATGGTGGTATAGCCATAGACCGCGCCGACGGGCTGGCCATGCTTATTGGTGAGGGGCGGGAGCTGGTGATAGGCGCGGAAGATGTAGCCCGAGCCGTCCACCAGATAGAGATGATTCTGGGACATGGAGAGGGAGATAGCGGCTTGGGCGCGCAGGCTCCAGTGCGCCGGGCTCGAATCCTGGCTCAATTGCTGTGCTGCCCCTCCCCAGGGGGAGGGGCCGAGGCCTACCGCTTCTCGTGGTTCGCTGCGACCGCCTTCGCGACGGCCTGCATCAATTGCCAGCGCACGGGGATCGGCTCGGTGGTGCTGCCGATCATCACCGCGACCGCATAGCTGGTGCCGTCCGGCGCGGTCATGATGCCGACATCGTTGAAGCCGGTCGAGCGCGGCGGCAGATCCTGCCCCGTGCCGGTCTTGTGCAGATAATGCCATCCGGCCGGGACGCCGCCCTTGATCCGCTGCGGCCCGGTCTTGGCCTCTTCCATCAGGGAAAGGAGCAGCCGGCTGGAACCGGCGGAAAGCATGTCTCCCTCCTTGAGCTTCGCGAGCGCGGCAACGATCGAGCTGGGTGCCGCGCCGTCCGGCGGATTGGCGAGATAATTGTCCAGCGCCTTGACCCGCACTGCCATAGGCAGCTTCGCGCGGGCCGCGTAGAAATTCCGGCCGAGCGAATAATCCTGCCGCCAGTCGAGTCCGGCGGTGGTCGCCTGGAGCAGCCGTTCGCCCGGTCCGAAGCGGATATCCTTGATAAGCCGCCGTGCGAGGAAGCCGCGCACCACGTCGGGGCCACCCACGGCGCGCAGCAGCGTGTCGTTGGCAGTGTTGTCGCTCTGCGTCATCGCCCGCTTCATCAAGTCGGCATAGGTGGTCGTCCAACCCGTGTTGCCGACCAGCGCGGCAGTCGGCTGGTGAAAGAGAGTCAGATCCTTCTTCGTGATGGTCGTCGTGTCGGCAAGGCGCAACTTGCCCCGGTCCACCGCGTCGAGGAAGGCCATGGATACCCAAAGCTTCGACACGCTCTGCTGCGGGAAAAGCTGGTTGCCGTTCCAGGCAACGGTCCAGTCCGAGCCGATCCGCCGGACGGCGATGCCGACTTTACCGTTGAAGCTCTGCCCCAGGTTCCGCACCACGCTGACCAGCGCGGGTGAAGGCGTTTCGCGCTGGTCGATTTCTTGAAAGGGGCGCGGCGGGTTGGCGACCGGCTTGATCGGCCATGTATTGGTCGTGGGCTGGACCCGTTGCGCCGGCCGCGCTGCAGCAGCCTGCGCGCGAGGGGGCGGCGGCGCGCTGACGCAGGCCGACAGTGCAGCGATCAACAGGACGAGGCGTGCGGAACCGCCCCGGGCATCATGAGAACTCATCTATTTCCCCGCTCTCCGAGGGCATAGTAACGGCCTGTTGCCGGGACGCTGGCAAGATTCATGCGACGAATGATTCCCCATTTGCGATGTAAGGAGTCTGAATGGAGGAAAGTGGCCGCTCAGAAGGGGTTAAGCCGCAGTCCTGCAGGGGAATGGTATGAACGATATCATGATGGACAGGCGGCAGTGGCTGCTTGGAGCGGGCGCCGGGATGCTGGTGCTGCACAGCACCGGAGCCGTGGCTGCGGAGCCGGCCTTTGCGTCCCAGCGCATTGCCGTGACGGTGCGGGGGCAGGGAAAGGATGTGCTGTTGATCCCGGGTCTCGCCAGCGGGCCCGGGGTGTGGAACGGTGTCGTCGGATCGCTGCCGGGCCGCCGCCTGCACCTGATCCAGGTCCGGGGCTTTGCCGGCCTGCCGCCCGGAATCAACCGCAGCGGACCTTTGCTCCAGCCGGTGGCCGACGAAATCGCGCGCTATGCGGCGTTGTCCGGGCTGAAGCTCCCGGCGGTGGTAGGGCACTCTATGGGCGGCATGCTGGCGATGATATTGGGCCTGAAGGGCGGCGTTGGCAGGGTGATGGTGGTAGACATGTTGCCCGCCGGCGCGGCGATGCTGGGCGGCACGGCGGGGGGCATGGGCTATCTTGCCGACCAGCTCAGCCTGTATTTCACGCAGACAAGTGCCGGGCGGCGCTATCTGGCCGATATCGTAGCGCGCACGCCGGGCGCGCAGGGAAGCGATCCCGACGTCATCGCCAATGCGTTGCGCGACCTTGCCAATACGGATCTGGGCCCGCAGCTGCCGCGGATGACGGTGCCGCTGGAGGTGGTCTATGCCGTCGGCGCGGACCAGGGCCAGGCGGTGGAGATCACCCGCCGCTTCCGCGCTGCCTATGCGGGCAAGAAGGGCGCGACGCTGTTGCCGCTGGGGCCGAGCGGGCATCTGGTGATGGCGGACCAGCGGGATCGTTTCAACGCCGCGCTGCGGAAATTTCTCGAGCCGATTTGATCGGGGTCAATGCGGCGCGTTCGGTTGCGGGAGAGAAGGAAGGCCCCGATGCGCTTCCCGCGTGTCAACCCCTCCCTCTCGGCGCGGACGCCTTCCTTGGCGCCGCGCCATTTTTTTCAGGGCGCCAGCACCGTGTCCACCGCCTGCGGCAGGGTGTCGGGATAATCGAGCGTATAGTGCAGGCCCCGGCTTTCCTTGCGGTGCAGGGCGGACCGGACGACCAGGCGCGCCACCTCCAGCAGGTTGCGCAGCTCGATGAGGTCCGGCGTGACGCGGAAATTGCCGTAATAATCGTCCACTTCCTGCGCCAGCAGCGCGACCCGATGCTGGGCGCGCTCCAGCCGCTTGGTGGTGCGGACGATGCCGACATAGTCCCACATGAAGCGGCGGATTTCCTTCCAGTTGTGCTGAACGATGACTTCCTCGTCGCTGTTGGTGACTCGGCTTTCATCCCACGGCCGGATCGGCGGCGGGGCGGGGAGGTCGTTCCAGTTGGCGCGGATGTGCTTCGCCGCCGCCTCACCGAAGACGAAGCATTCGAGCAGCGAATTGGAGGCGAGGCGGTTAGCGCCATGCAGGCCGCTCTCGCTGACTTCCCCGGCGGCGTAGAGGCCTGGCAGGTCGGTGCGGCCGTCCAGGTCGATGATGACGCCGCCGCAGGTGTAGTGCTGGGCCGGGACCACCGGAATCGGCTCCTTGGTGATGTCGATGTCGAGGTCGAGCAGCCGGGAATAGATGGTCGGGAAGTGGTGCTTCACGAACTCGGGATCCTTGTGACTGATGTCCAGATGGACATAGTCGAGGCCGAGCCGCTTGATCTCATGGTCGATGGCGCGCGCCACCACGTCGCGCGGCGCGAGTTCGGCGCGCGGGTCGAAGCGGGGCATGAAGCGCTCGCCGCCACCGGGGACGCCGGGGGGGAGCTTGAGGTGGCCGCCCTCGCCGCGCACCGCTTCGGTGATGAGGAAATTCTTGACCTCCAGATTGTAGAGGCAGGTCGGGTGGAACTGGTTCATCTCCATGTTCGACACGCGGCAGCCCGCGCGCCAGGCCATGGCGATGCCGTCCCCGGTCGCCCCGCGCGGCGCGGTGGAGAAGAGATAGGTGCGGCCAGCACCGCCCGTGCACAGGATCGTCGCCTTGCCCAGCAGCGCGTCGACATGGTTGGTCCGCTTGTTGAAGGCGTAGACGCCCCAGACATGGCCGTCGCCCGAATAACGCTCGCCATGGCGGGAGGTGATGAGGTCGATGGCGACCATGTCCTCCAGCAGCGTGATGTTGGGATTGGCGCGTGCCGCCTTGAGCAATGCGACCTGCACCGCCTGGCCGGTGGCGTCGTCGACATGGACGATGCGGCGATGGCTGTGCCCGCCCTCGCGAGTCAGGTGCCAGCGCTCGCCGAATTCCTCGCCGCCGTTGAAGGGAACGCCGAGCTGCGCCAGCCGGTCGATTGCCGCCGGGGCCTCGGACACGACGAACTCGACGGTTTCCCGATTGTTGAGGCCGGCGCCGGCGACCATGGTGTCGTGGACATGTGCCTCGAAGCTGTCGCCCGCGTCCAGCACCGCGGCGATGCCGCCCTGCGCCCAGTTGGTCGAGCCGCCGTCGAGTGCGCCCTTTGCCAGCACCACGACCTTGCGGTCTTGCGCCAGGTTGATAGCGGCGGTGAGGCCGGCGGCACCGGAACCGATGATGACGACGTCGTGGGTGGTGGTGGTCATTTTTGTTCTGGTTTCTTGATCCGTTCGGGCTGAGCCTGTCGAAGCCCCACCCTGTCTTGAAGAAAAGGAGGCCCTTCGACAAGCTCAGGGCGAACGGTGCAGAAGGATCAGCTTGTCACGCCGCCGCCGTCAGGTTGAGGAACACGTCCTCCAGGTCCGGATCGCGGGTCACCACGTCGACGATCGAGAGGCCGCTCGCCTGCACGGCGTTCAGCACCTGGCCGGCATTGGCGCGGTTCTTGAGATAGGTGATGGTAAGCGTGCGCTCGTCAGCCAGCTCGACTTTCTCGAAGCTGGGATCGGCGGGGAGGACGGCGACGTCGCGGTCGACGGTGACCTGCACGACCTTCTCCTGCGCCATGGCGATCAACTCGCGGGTGGGCTTGTCGGTGATGACGCGGCCGTGGTTGATGATACCGATGCGGTCGCACAGCTCCTCGGCCTCTTCCAGATAGTGGGTGGTGAGGACGATGGTGACGCCTTGGTGGTTGAGTTCACGGACATAGGCCCAGAGTTGTTGGCGCAGCTGCACGTCGACGCCGGCTGTGGGTTCGTCCAGCACCAGGATCGGTGGGGAATGCACCATCGCCTTGGCGACCAGCAGGCGGCGCTTCATGCCGCCGGACAGGGTGCGGGCATAGGCGTTCGCCTTGTCCTCCAGATGCACCGCGCGCAGCAATTCCATCGAGCGGCGGCGCTCCTTGGGCACGGCATAATAGCCGGCCTGGTTCTCCAGCGTCTCGAACGGGGTGAAGAAGGGGTCGAAGACGATTTCCTGCGGCACGATGCCGATCGAGTTCTTCGCGTTGCGCGGGTTCTGGTCGATGTCGAAGCCCCAGATGCGCGCGGTGCCCGACGTTTTGTTGACCAGCCCGGCGAGGATGTTGATCGTCGTCGACTTGCCCGCGCCGTTGGGACCGAGCAGGCCGTAGATCTGCCCGCGGGGGATGGTGAGGTTGATGCCGTCGAGCGCGCGCTTGCCGCCGGCATAGACCTTGGTGAGGTCGGTGATCTCGATAGCGGGGACTGGGGCGGGGCTGTCGGTCATGGCTGATCTCTATGGGGATCGAAGGCGGCGAAAGGAAGGGCTCTCATTGCATTGCCGGCATGATCGGCGACGCGCCAGTTCGAAGTTCACAGTGTTGTCGGGCTGTTCGGGCCGGATACGGGGCAAAAGTACCGGCAAAGTCACGCCGACGCGACAGTTGGGTCACGCTGACGCCACAGTGAAGCGACAGTGACGCGACAGGTTCGCGCCACCGACGCGACACATAGGCGACAGGGTGCAGGGCGGATTGGGCTGGTTCATTGCCGAGGGTAGATCAGGGGAAATCCTATTTTGGAAGGGGTCTCGCTTCCTTTCCAACGGCGCGTAGAGGAAGAAAGCGGGATCCCGGGTCAAGCCCGGGATGACGGGGGTAATGGCGGCTAACCACCCAAAAGCGGCCGATCCAGTCGGTTTTCCGCCAAGGCCGGCGTTTCGGCAGGTTCAGAACTGATCCGCGATGTCCATCAGGCCGAGAAGCTTCTTCGGCGCGACCGTGCGCCAGCTGCGGTGGAGGCGGTCGGTGACATGATCCCAGTCGGTGTCGCCCCGGTCCAGCCGGATGCCGATCCAGCCGTCGCCGAAATAGGCGGGGCGGTAATAGCGTTCGGGGTCGGCCTCGATCAGGGTTGCCTGCTCCTCGGGCGCGGTGGTCTTGACGATCAGCGCGACGACGCCGTCGCCATGATGGTCCTGGGTGAACCAGGCGAATTTCTTGCCCTTGACGATGCCGAAGCAGGGCATGCCATGCGAGGTGACCTCATCGGCCTGGGGCAGGGCGAGGGCGCGTTCGCGCACCTGGTTGAGGATATAGGCGGGCTGGCGCTCGCGGGTGACGAAGTCGGCGAGGACGCGGCTGTAGAGCTGGTGCTCGGCGATGAGGATGCGCGCGGCGAGCGTGTCGGCGGTGTCGCCCGGCAGGATCGCTACCGGCGTCTGGCCGAGGACAGGGCCGTCGTCCAGCTCCGCCGTGACGATATGGACCGAGCAGCCGGCATGGCTGTCGCCCGCGTCGATCGCCTTCTGATGGGTGTCGAGGCCCTTATATTTCGGCAGCAGGCTGGGGTGGATGTTCAGCATCCGGTTTTCCCAGCCGGCGACAAATTCCGGCGAGAGCAGGCGCATATAGCCGGCGAGGGCGACATAATGCGCGCCCGCTTTCCTCAGTTCCGCGTCGATGATCGCGTCGAATTCGGCGCGCTTCAGGCCCTTGTGGCTGTGGCCGAAGGTCGCGATCCCCTCCGCCGCGGCCAATGCGAGACCGGGGGCATCGGGATCGTTGGCGGCGACCAGCACGATTTCATAGGGGCAGCTTTCCGCCTTGGCGGCGTAGAGCAGCGCGGCCATGTTGGACCCGCGGCCGGAAATCAGGACGGCGACTTTTGCTTTGGTCATCACAACCTCCTTTCGCCCTGAGTAGCCGCTGAGCCCTTCGACTGACTGCTTGCAGCAGTCGCTCAAGTATCGAAGGGTAGGTTCCGCGCGATGCTTCGATACGGGCCTTCGACTTCGCTCAGTCCCTACGCAGCACGAACGGTTCTTATAATCAGCCCAGATGCGTCGCCGACCAGTCGGCCTTTGCGCTCCAAGTCTCGGTGCTGCCCTTGACCGTGCAGCCCTTGTCACCGTCCTCTACCTTGCCGATGGTGAAGACGGTTTCGCCCGCATCCTCCAGCGCCTTGGCGACGGCTGCGACATGGACTTCGTCCACGGCCAGCACCATGCCGACGCCGCAGTTGAAGGTACGCGCCATCTCTTCCGGCTCGATATGGCCCTGCGCCTGGAGGAAGGCCATCAGGCGCGGTTGCGGCCAGGCGTCGGCATTCACGACGGCGTGGGCGCCGTCCGGCAGGACGCGCGGGATGTTTTCGAGGAGGCCGCCGCCGGTGATATGGGCGAGCGCGTTGATCATGCCCGCACGCACCAGCGGCAGCAGGCTCTTCACATAGATGCGCGTCGGGGCCATCAGCGCGTCGATCAGCAGCACCTCATTGTCGAACAGGGCCGGGCGATCGAGCTTCCAGCCCTTGTCGGCGGCGAGGCGGCGGACCAGCGAATAGCCGTTGGAGTGGACGCCCGAGGAGGCGAGGCCCAGCAATATGTCGCCGGGCTTCACGCGATTGCCGGTCAGCGCCTTGGAGCGCTCCACCGCGCCGACGCAGAAGCCGGCGAGGTCATAGTCGCCATCGGCGTACATGCCCGGCATTTCGGCGGTCTCCCCGCCAATGAGGGCGCAGCCGGCCTGGCGGCATCCTTCGGCGATGCCGGCGATGACCCGTTCCGCGACGCCGCTTTCCAGCCGGCCGGTGGCATAATAGTCGAGGAAGAAGAGCGGCTCCGCTCCCTGGACGATGAGGTCGTTGGCACACATCGCGACCAGGTCGATGCCGACGCCGTCATGGCGGTCATGGTCGATGGCAAGCTTGAGCTTGGTGCCGACGCCGTCATTGGCGGCGACGAGCAGCGGATCGTCATAGCCGGCGGCCTTCAGGTCGAAGAAACCGCCAAAGCCGCCCAGTTCCGCATCAGCGCCGGGGCGGCGGGTGGCCTTCGCCAGCGGGGCGATGGCGCGGACCAGCGCGTTGCCGGCGGCGATGTCGACGCCAGCCTTGGCGTAGCTGTAGGATTCGGTGTCGCTCATGGGGATGCGCCTAGAGCAATGTGCCGAAAAGGGGAAGGGTCGGGGGGGCTCCCATCCGTTCGTCCTGAGGTGCCGCTGAGCTTGTCGAAGCAGCGTATCGAAGGACCGATGTCGCGCGCAAACCCTTCGATACGGGCCTTCGACTTCGCTCAGTCCCTACCCAGGGCGAACGGACGATCGCCTGATGACGTGCCTTCCCGCTTGGCAGGCGGGGTGTTTCCCGCCAAAAGGGCGCGCGTGAACTCCATCCTGCCCCTCCGCCGCCTTTCCGTCCGGCCGATCACCCTGTTGCGCGCCCTTTCCCGCCCGGTACAGGTCGCGGGTGCGATCCTGCTGGGCCTCGCCGCCGCGGCGCTGCTGGCGCAGATGGAGGGAGAGCGCGGCGTGCCGCCGATCGCGAGCGGCGGCGATTTCGAGGTGCAGGGCGTCAAGGTGGACGTCTATGCCAAGGATGCCGATACGGCGCGCCATGCCGGCTGGCGGCTGGCGCAGCGGCAGGCGTGGCGGATGCTGTGGACCCGCACCCATGGCGCATCCGGCGTGCCATCCCTGTCCGATTCGCAGCTGGAGGCGATGATTTCCGGTATCGAGATCGAGCAGGAGCAGGCGGGGCCGAACCGCTATGTCGCGACGCTGGGCGTGATGTTCGATCGCGCGCGGACCGGGCAGTTGCTGGGCGTATCCGGCAATGTCATGCGATCGCCCCCGCTGCTGGTGATCCCGGTGCTGTGGGACGGCGGCTCCGCCGTATCCTACGAGCGGGTCAATGAATGGCAGAAGGCCTGGGCGCGTTATCGCACCGGCGACAGCGCCATCGACTATGTGCGGGTGGCCGGCTCCATCGCCGACCCGATCCTGCTGAACGCCGGACAGACCGGGCGGCGCGGGCGGCTGTGGTGGCGCGTGCTGCTGGACCAATATGGCGCCGCCGACGTGGTGATTCCGATCGCGCGGATCGAACGGCAATGGCCGGGCGGGCCGGTGACCGGCACCTTCACCGCGCGCTATGGCCCCGACAACATGCTGATCGGCAGCTTTTCGCTGCGGGCGTCGAACGAGGCGGCGCTGCCGCAGATGATGGACGAGGGCGCGCGGCGCATCGACGAGCTGTATATCCGGGCGCTGAACGACGGCCGGCTGCGGCCCGACCCGTCGCTGATCATCGAGGAGCCGGTCGATCCCGACGCGCTGGCGATCGAGAATGCCGTCGAACTGCCGATCGAGGCGGTCGACGTTTCCGCCCTGCCGGGCGGCACGGCGACGAGCTTCTCCATCCAGTTCGAAACCCCCGACGTCGCGTCGGTGAGTGCCGGCGAGGCGGCGGTGCGGGCGATCCCCGGTGTCCGGTCCGCGGCGACGCGCAGCCTGGCGCTGGGCGGTACCTCGGTCATGCAGGTGAATTTCGAGGGCACGGTGGACATGCTGCGCGCCGGATTGCAGGCGCGCGGCTATACCGTGGCGGCGAACGGCACGACGCTGCGCATCACGCGGCGGGCGGCGCAGGCGGCCCCGGCGGGAGCGGCCGCCCCCAACCCATGACGGGCCAGATCAGCCTGCCCTTCGATTCGCCAGGCGGCGGGGGCGACGGGGACTTTCTGGTGAGCGAGGCCAACCGGATGGCGGTGACCCATCTGGAGGGCTGGCGCGACTGGCCGCTGTCGGTCGGCGTGCTGACAGGGCCGCCGCTGTCGGGCCGCTCCACCCTGGGACGGCAGTTCGTCGCGATGAGCGGCGGCACCGTCATCGACGATGCGGAGGGGCGCGACGACCGGCTGCTGTTCAACGCATGGAACGAGGCGCAGACCCAGCATCGCCCGCTGCTGATGATCGGACGAGCGCCGCCGACGCATTGGCCGGTGGCGCTGCCGGACCTGCGGTCCCGGCTGGCGTCGGTGCCGCATGTCGCCCTGGCGGAGCCGGACGAGGCGCTGGCCCGGGCGCTGATCGAGCGCGCGCTGGGGCAGGGCGGGGCGCGCTACGCGGCCGACCTGCCCGACTGGCTGCTGCGCCGGATCGAACGCAGCTATGGCGCGATCGCGGCGGCGACGCGGGCGCTCGACCGGGCCGCACTGTCATCCGGTCGCAAGATTTCCGTCGCATTGGCGAAAGAAGCCCTGCAACAGGCCGGGCTTTTGCCTATACTCCCGCCCGATCCTTCCCACTGACCCAGAGAGACATGTGGCCGAAGCAGACCCCTCCGCCAGCCTGACCCTGCCGAGCGACCGCTATTTCAACCGGGAGCTGTCCTGGCTGGCGTTCAACCAGCGCGTGCTGGAAGAAGCGATGAACCGCGCTCATCCCCTGCTGGAGCGGCTGCGTTTCCTGTCGATTTCCGGCGCGAACCTGGACGAGTTCTTTTCGGTACGGGTGGCGGGCCTGAAGGGGCAGCAGTTGCAGGACGTCGACATGCGTTCGGCCGACGGGCTGACCGCCGGGCAGCAACTGGCCGCCATTGCGGACGAAAGCGCGCGGCTGATGATGGCGCAGCAGAAGGTCTGGGCCGTGCTGCACGGCGAACTGGCGCAGGTGGGGATCGAGGTGATCGGCCCGTCGAGCGCGTTGGAGGAAGGCTGCGCGACCTGGCTGCGCGAGCATTTCATGACGCAGATTTTCCCGATCCTCACCCCCCAGGCGCTCGACCCGGCGCATCCCTTTCCCTTCATCCCCAACCAGGGGCTGTCGATCGTGTTCGACCTGGAGCGGCTGTCGGACAAGGAGTCGATCCGCGAACTGGTGATGATCCCGGCGTCGCTGGCCCGATTCGTGCGGCTGCCGGGCGATCCGGCGCGCTATATGGCGCTGGAGGCGGTGATCCGGCGCTTTTCCGCCGATCTTTTCCCCGGATACCGGGTGCGCAACAGCGGCGTGTTCCGCATCATCCGCGACAGCGACATCGAGATCGAGGAAGAGGCGGAGGATCTGGTCCGCTATTTCCGCAGCGCCATCAAGCGGCGGCGGCGCGGGCGCGTGATCCGCATGGAGATAGAGGCGCGCATCCCTGAACCGGTCGAGGAGATGCTGCAGGACATGCTTCAGGGCCATGACGCGATCGTCGCCGAGGTGGAGGGCTTCGTCGGGATCGGCGACCTTTCCGGCGTGGTTGACGAGGACCGGCCCGACCTGAAGTTCGAACCCTATGCGCCCCGCTTCCCCGAGCGCATCCGTGAATATGGCGGCGACTGCTTCGCCGCGATCCGGGCCAAGGACATTGTCGTCCACCACCCCTATGAGGCGTTCGACGTCGTCGTTTCCTTCCTGAAGCAGGCCGCGTCCGACCCGGATGTGGTCGCGATCAAGCAGACGCTGTATCGCGCGGGCAAGCAGTCGGCCATCATCCGCGCGCTGATCGACGCGGCGGAGGCGGGCAAGTCCGTGACCGCCGTGGTGGAGCTGAAGGCCCGATTCGACGAGGAGCAGAACCTGATGTGGGCCGACGCGCTGGAGCGCGCGGGCGTGCAGGTGGTGTATGGCTTCATCGACTGGAAGACCCATGCCAAGGTGTCGATGGTCGTCCGGCGCGAGGGCGAGCAGTTCCGCACCTACTGCCATTTCGGCACGGGCAATTATCATCCGGTGACGGCGCGCATCTATACCGACCTCAGCTTCTTCACCGCCGACCCGGCCTATGGCCGCGATGCGGCGGCGCTGTTCAACTATATCACCGGCTATGTGGAGCCGCGGCACCTGGAGAAGCTGGTGATATCGCCGCGCGACCTGCGCGATACGCTGTGCCGCAATATCGACGCGGAGATCGAGCATGCCCGCGCCGGTCGGCCGGGCACGATCTGGGCGAAGATGAACTCGCTGGTCGACCCCGCCATCATCGAGAAGCTCTATGCCGCGAGCAATGCCGGCGTGCAGATCGACCTGATCGTGCGCGGCATCTGCTGTTTGAGGCCCGGGGTGCCGGGCATGTCGGAGAATATCCGCGTGAAATCGGTCGTCGGGCGCTTCCTGGAGCACAGCCGCATCACCGCGTTCGGCAACGGCAAGGCGCTACCCAACAACGGGGCGAGAGTCTTCATCAGCTCGGCCGACTGGATGCCCCGCAATTTCGACCGGCGGGTCGAGTTCCTGGCGCCGGTCGAGAATCCGACGGTGCACGACCAGATTCTGGACCAGGTGATGGTGGCCAACCTGATCGACACCGAGCAGAGCTGGGTTCTGGACAGCGAGGGCCATTACCGGCGGCTCGATCCGGGTGACAAGCCGTTCAACCTGCACCGCTATTTCATGACCAATCCGTCGCTGTCGGGCCGCGGCGCTGCGCTCGACAACGGCGCGGTGCCGACGCTGCGGCTGCGTGGCCGGGCCTGAGACGCGATGAACTCGATGCTCAGCCGGGTGCGCGCCGTCGCCGAAACGATGGCGCCGACGTCGCAGGCCGACCATGGGCGGATGGCGATCATCGACATCGGGTCGAACAGCATCCGCCTGGTCGTCTATGACGGGCCACGCCGCATCCCCTTCATCCTCTTCAACGAGAAGGTGATGGCGGGATTGGGCGGATCGCTGGCGCGCACGGGGCGGATAGAGGCCGAGCCGATGGAGCGCGGCCTGAAGGCAGTGGCGCGCTTTGCCCATCTGTGCGGCGACATGGGTGTGGCGGACGTGCGCTGCGTCGCCACCGCGGCCGTGCGCGATGCCGCCAACGGGGCCGATTTCATCGCCCGCACCGAGGCGATGGGCGTGAAGGTCGACCTGTTGTCCGGTTCGCAGGAGGCGATCGGCGCGGGCTATGGCGTGCTGTCGGGCATTCCGGGCGCGGACGGCGTGGTCGGCGACCTGGGCGGCGGCAGCCTGGAGCTGGCGCGCATCCGGGACGGCGGCGTGCACGAGACGGTGTCGCTGCCGCTGGGCGTGCTGCGCCTGCCGCAGATCCGGGCGAAGGGGCCCAAGGCGCTGGAGCGGCAGGTCGGCCGGATGCTGGAAAAGGCGGGATGGGCGGTGAAGCCGGGCCTGCCCTTCTACCTTGTCGGCGGGTCGTGGCGGGCGCTGGCGCGCTTCGACATGCAACTCACCCATTTTCCGCTGCCGGTGGTGCACCAATATGAGATGCCGGCGAGCCGGGCGGAGCGGTTGACCCGCATCGTGTCGCATGTCGGCCGGGCGCGGCTGAAGGACATACCGGCGATCACCGGGTCGCGCGTGCCGACGCTGCCCGACGCGGCAGCGCTGCTGTCGGTCATGGTGCGGCAGCTGCGGTCGAGCCGGCTGGTGGTGTCGGCCTATGGCCTGCGCGAGGGGCTGCTGTTCGAGGACCTGCCGCCGGACATCCGGGAGCAGGACCCGCTGCTGGTGGCGGCCGAGGCGGAGGGCGAGGCGCAGGCCCGCTTTCCCGGCCATGGCGATGTCATCGAGCGCTGGATCGCCCCGCTGTTCCTGGAGGACGGCAGCGGCTGGCGGCGAATCCGGCGCGCAGCCTGCCTGCTGGCCGATGTGGGCTGGCGCGCCAATCCGGATTTCCGGGCGGAACGCGGCGTGGAGATCGCGCTGCACAGCAACTGGGTGGGCATCACCGCGCCCGAGCGGGCCATGCTGGCGCAGGCGCTGTGCAGCAATTTCGGCGGCGGAGCGGTGCCGCTGCCCGCGCTGGAACGGCTGGCGTCGCCCGAGGCGCTGCGCCGCGCCGTGCTGTGGGGCTTGGCGATCCGCCTGGGACAGCGACTGTCGGCTGGTGTCGAGGGGCCGCTGGTGATGTCGGCGCTGGAGCTGGAGGGCGGCCTGCTGACGCTCACCCTGCGCCACAGGGACGGGGCGCTGCTGGGCGAAGCGGTCGAACGGCGGCTGCGCCAGCTCGCCCAGGCGATGGGGGTGGAGTATCGGCTGGTGGTGTAGAGCCACCTCAACATCGTCGTCCCAGCGCAAGCTGGGATCTCTCTTTCTTCGTTTCAGCCCTTCATTCCAGGTGCAGTGTATCGAACAGGTCTTGCCATTGCGGATTGATGGTTTCGATCAGTTCGATCTTCCATTGCCGTTTCCAGGCTTTCATTGCCTTTTCTCGCGCGATCGCTTCGATGATTGTTTCATGCCGTTCGGCATAGACGAGCCTGATCAGATTGTAGCGACGGCAAAATTCCGAACCCGTCTCATCGCGATGTTGCATGGTGCGATGGGGCAGGCTGGTCGTGACGCCGATGTAGAGCACGCCATAGGCACGGTTCGTCATGATATAGACCCAGCCGCCTCTCATGGCGGCGAGGATGTACTGGAAGGAAGTGAGATGCCAGCTTTCGCTGGCATGACGGAAGAGGGTGGGCCTCTTCCCAGCCCCCATCTTCCTTCGCGCCGAAAATCCCGGTAAGGCCCGGCGATGACGACTCCCGCCGCCGCGCCGCTTTCCCGCTCGCTCTTCGTCTTTTCGATCCTCTATGGCGGCATGGTCTGCATGGCGGGCGTGTTGGGGGTGAAGCAGGTGGTGCTGGGGCCGCTGGCGGTGGAGGCGGGCATCTTCGCCTTCCTGATGCTGGTCATCCTGTCGAGTGCGGTGTCCGAGCTGCATGGGGAGAAGGTCGCGACCGGGCTGGTGCGGCTGGGCTTCGTGCCGCTGCTGGTGTCGGCGGCGCTGATCCAGATCGTCATCGCTCTGCCGCACGACCCCGGCATGTATCCGCCAGCGATCGAGGCGTTTCCGATCGTCGTCGGGCAGGGCGCGCGGATGATGATCGCCGGGCTGATTTCCTACGGCACGTCGCAGACGCTCAACGTCTTCATCTTTTCGAAGCTGTCGCGGGGCGAGGGCAAGCTGGTCTGGCTGCGCGGCATGATCGCCAGCGTCGTGTCCCAGATCGTCGACACGGTGCTGTTCATCACCATATCCTTCCTGGGCGAGCGGCCGATCCTGGACCTGATGGTCGGACAGATGATCGCCAAGGTCGTGCTGTCGATCGTGCTGGTGCCGCCGTTGATCTCCGCAGTGGTGGCCCTGGGGCGGCGGTTGGATCGCTGACGATCCGTTGTCGTGCGCGGCCGATACGGCGCTTCGACAAGCTCAGCCCCTACTCAGGGCGAACGGGTTTGGAGGCGCTAGGGGGCAGGGCAATGACTTGCCGTAACCCCCATATGGCCCTATGCGCGCGCGCATGACCAGCAAGCACGCCCCCGATCCCGCGCTCCTCGCCAAGGCCGAAACCCTGGTGGAGGCGCTGCCCTATATGCAGCGCTACGCGGGCAAGACCTTCGTCGTCAAATATGGCGGCCATGCGATGGGCGACCCGGAAGCGGCGCGCGACTTCGCCGAGGACGTGGTGCTGATGAAGGCGGTCGGTATCAACGTCGTCGTCGTCCATGGCGGTGGACCGCAGATCGGCGCGATGCTGAAGAAGCTGGGCGTCGAATCGAAGTTCGTCGGCGGCCTGCGCGTCACCGACGCGGAGACGGCGCAGGTCGCCGAAATGGTCCTGGCCGGTTCGATCAACAAGGAGATCGTCGGCTGGATTTCCGCCGCGGGCGGCCGGGCAGTCGGCATTTCGGGCAAGGATTGCGGCCTGGTGCTGTGTGAAAAGGTGTTGGGCAAACGGGAGGCCGATCCCAATTCGGGCATCGAGCGCAATGTCGACCTGGGCTTCGTCGGCGATCCCGTCTCTGTCGACCGGCGCATCCTCGACACCTTGGCGCAGGACGGCATCATTCCCGTCGTGGCGCCGGTGGGCATCGGCACGGACGGCCACACCTATAACGTCAACGCCGACACCATGGCGGGCGCGATCGCGGCGGAGCTCAAGGCGTCGCGCTTCTTCCTGCTGACCGACGTGCCGGGGGTGCTGGACAAGCAGGGCCAGTTGCTGACCGATCTCGACCCCGCCGCCATTCATGGGCTGGAATCGGACGGCACGATCAGCGGCGGCATGATCCCCAAGCTGGAAACCTGCGTCCGCGCGGTCGAGAGCGGGGTGGACGCCGCCGTCATCCTGGACGGGCGGGTGCCGCACGCGATGCTGCTGGAAGTCTTCACCGATCGTGGCGCGGGCACGCTGGTCCGCAAATAGCGCCGGTCAGTAGTTCCACTGGAGCTGGGTGCGGATGAGGTCGCCCTCCGCCCGGCCGGTGCGGCGTTCGTCCGCCTCCGCCCGCTTCATCCGCGCATAGGCCACGGTCAGTTCCAGCGCCTTCCACGGCTGCCATTCCAACCCCAGTTCCAGCTCGTCGGTTTCCAGGCGCGGCGCGTTGGTCGATGCCTTCCACCCGCCGCGATAATGCTGCCAGCGGGCATAGGGCATCAAGGCGCCGAAATCGTCGCTGGGCAGGCGAACCATCATCTGCACATAGCCGCCCGACAGCGGCTTGGTGCGGATCGACTGGGTGGCGACGTCGAATTGCGGCCCCTTGCCCCAGTTCCATTCGGCCTGGATGCCGATCGGCTGGGGATAGAGGATGGCGTGCAGCCCGGCGCGATTGTCCTTGTAGGCGATGGTGCTGACCGATCCATTGCGCGTTTCGGGCTGGACCTCATTCAGCATGGCCGACCCGCCGACCTCCAGCACCTGCCCTTCGAACGCATCGCCCAGACCGTCGAGGCGGAAGGGCCAGGTGGCGAAGGCGACTTTCATCAGGCCGCTATTCTGTTCGGTGCGGTTGATGCCCTGGCCGTTGAAGACGCCAAGGCCGAAGGCGCCGTAATTGCCGAACAGCTTCTGTCCGTCATGGCCGAGATCGTCCCAGATCTTCTGGACCGAAGGCGGCGTGTAATAGGCGACAAGGCCAAGGTCGCGCTCGCCCGGGACCGCGCTGTTGATCGCGTCGCTGCGGTCGAGCGTCAGGCGATTGGACGAGGACTGCATATTCTCCCAGCCATAGGGCACCTTGGACTGGCCGGCGCGCAGGCGGAGCGTCTTGCGCTTGTCGAGGGAGATGTCGGCATAGGCGTCACGCAGCTGAGCGAAATGTTCGCGCCGCTCGCTGCCGGCCTGGTTGGTGACGGCCGAACCGAAGTCCGATTGCAGATAGAGCGAGACGCGGTCGGATATGTCGCCCTGGAAGGCGAGGCGGACCCGGCGCAGGGAGAAGCCGCTGCGGTCGTTGATCGAACTGTCGTGCACCGAGCGCAGGCGCGAGACGCCGGCGGGTGCGGTATCGTCCCCCGACAGGAAGGCGTTGTAGCGCATCTGGGTATAGCCGCGCAGCGACAGCTTGCGCGACTGGGGTGTCGTCAGGATCGACGTGGGCGCGGACGGCGTGGCCTGTGCGGGCTGGGCCGGCGCGGCGGCAAGGGGCGTGGGCGCGGACTGCGGTGCAGCGCCCGATGCTGCCGCGGCAGGCGCAGACGCGCTGCGGCTGGCGGCGAGGGCGGCGGTCAGTGCCTGGACCTGTGCCTTGAGGTCGTCGATCTGCGCCTGCAATTCGGCATTGCTCTGCGCCTGCGCCGTACCCGGCACCAGGGCGAGCATCGTCGCTGCCAGCAATTCTGTCCGTATCGTGAGGTAGCGCATTCCCGCCCTTTCGTTGCGGGGCAGCGACTATGTCGTTTCTGTTACAAACAGGAGACGATTATATGTCGTTTTTATTTCAACGCGGGAGGTTCGGAGCGAGGTGCGATCGCCCGGCAGGGTGGGCATTGCAGAATAGTGCCATGCCATCCCTTGTCCCGGCCCCGCCCCCTCGGCTAGAGCGGCGCGACGCATCAACGGAGTCCCCTGTGGCCTACGCGCTTTATCAGATCATCGTCATCCTTCTGGACGTGCTGTGGTGGATCATCATCATCCAGGCGATCCTGAGCTGGCTGATCGCCTTCAACGTCATCAACCTGTCGAACGATTTCGTGCGCCAGATCCTGATGGCGCTAGATCGGATGACGGCGCCGATCTACAATCCGATCCGCCGGGTGATGCCGGACCTGGGCGCGCTCGACCTGTCGCCCATGGTCGTGCTGCTGGCGATATTGATCATCCGGCAGGCCATTCTGCCGCCGCTCTTCCTGGGAGTCAGGTGACCGCCTGGAGCGCCGAGGGCGACGACCTGCTGTTGCGGGTCCGGCTGACGCCCGGATCGGCGCGCGAGGAGATCGGCGGGTGCTGGACGGACGAGAAGGGCGCGCAATGGCTTTCAGCCCGCGTCCGCGCCGTGCCGGAGAAGGGGAGAGCCAATGCGGCGCTGGCGGCGCTGCTGGCGGACCGGCTGGATTGGCCCAAGGGGGCGATTTCGCTGGAATCGGGCGACACCAACCGGCTAAAAAGGCTGCGGATCGCGGGCGGCGGAAAAGAGGATGCCCTGGCGCGACTTTCCGCCATCATCGAGGAACGGGTAGAAGCTGCATGACCATCGGCAAGATCATCGACGGCAAGGCGTTCGCGGCGGGGCTGCGCGACAAGGTCGCGCTGGGCGTCGCCGCCTTCGCGGCGTCGCAGGGGCGCAAGCCGGGCCTGGCCGTCGTGCTGGTGGGCGAAGATCCGGCGAGCGCCGTCTATGTCCGCAACAAAGGCAAGATGACGGTGGCGGCCGGCATGGAAAGCTTCGAGTTCAGGCGCCCCGCGCACATCGAGGAAGAGGAGCTGCTCGACCTGATCGAGGAGCTGAACGCCGATGACCGGGTGGACGGCATCCTGGTGCAGCTGCCGCTGCCCGCGCACATCAACGAGGCGTCCGTGATCGCCGCGATCGATCCGGCGAAGGACGTGGACGGATTCCATGTCGTCAATGCCGGGCGGCTGGCGACGGGGCAGGACGCGCTGGTGCCCTGTACGCCGCTGGGCTGCATCATGCTGCTGAAGGACGAGCTGGGCGACCTTTCCGGGCTGGAGGCCGTGGTGGTCGGCCGCTCCAATATCGTGGGCAAGCCGATGGCGCAGCTGCTGCTGGCCGAAAACTGCACCGTCACCATCGCGCACAGCCGCACGAGGGATATCGCCAGCGTGGTCCATCGCGCCGATATCGTCGTCGCCGCCGTGGGCCGGGCGGAGATGGTGAAGGGCGAATGGATCAAGCCCGGCGCGACCGTGATCGACGTCGGCATCAACCGCGTCACCGATACCGAGGACGGCAAGGGCCGGATCGTCGGCGATGTCGCGACGGCCGAGGCGCTGGCCCATGTCCGCGCGATCACTCCGGTGCCCGGCGGCGTCGGGCCGATGACGATCGCGGTGCTGCTGCGCAACACGCTGGTTGCCGCCCATGCGCGTGCCGGCCTGCCGGCGCCCGAGGGGCTGTGAAGGCGCGCGCGGCGCTGCTGGCGCTGGGCCTCGTCGCGCTGACGGCGGCCCCGTCCTTCTCGGCCAGGCCGCCGATGCGCTATCAGCCCGATCCCAGTTCCGTGATCGCCGCCGAAATCGCGTTCAACCGGCTGGCGCAGGAAAAGGGCCAGTGGACCGCCTTCCGCGAGACGGCGGCCGAAGATGCCGTGATGTTCGTGCCGCAGAAGGTTCTGGCGCGCGACTGGCTGAAGAAGCAGGTCGATCCGCCCGCATCGGTCAGCTGGAGCCCGTCCGTCGTCTATGTGTCCTGCGACGGCAATCTGGCCGCCAGCACCGGCAACTGGAAGCGGCCGGACGGATCGGTCGGCTATTTCACGACCATCTGGCGGCGCGGCAAGAAGGGCGTGTGGAAATGGGTGCTGGACCATGGCGACCAGCTGGCCAGCCCGCGCGAGGCGCCGGATTTCCTGAGCGGAAAGGTGGCGACCTGCAAGCGCGGCGGACGGCCCGAGGGGCCGCCGCCGCCGATGGAGCGCCGGCCGGCCAAGGGCGCGCCAGCGCCCGAGATGCCCAAGGACGAGAGCCTGGTCTGGACAGCGGATGTCGGACCGGACAACAGCCGCCGCGTCACCGTGCGGATGTGGACCGGCAGCGACTATGAAACCGTGATCGACGACAGGGTGGCGGCGCCGTGATCGCGCTTTTCCTTTCTGCCTTCGTGACGCTGTTCGTCGTCATCGACCCGCCGGGCTGCGCGCCCATCTACGCCAGCCTGACCACCGGCGCGAGCCAGGCGCAGCGGCGCGCCATGGCGATCCGCGCGACGGGCATTGCGGCGGCGATCCTGCTGGTCTTTGCGCTCTGGGGCAAGCAGCTGCTGGGCGTGCTGGGCATCCAGCTCGACAGCTTCCGCATCGCCGGCGGCATCATGCTGTTCATCATCGCGATGGACATGGTGTTCGAAAAGCGCACCCAGCGGCGCGAGGACCGGGCGCAGAAGATCGCGGACACGCCCGAGATCGAGGATGTGTCGGTCTTTCCCATGGCGATGCCGATGATCGCGGGGCCGGGCTCCATCGCGACGGTCATGCTGCTGATGTCGCGTGCCGACGGCCTTGCGGAACGGGGCGTAGTGCTGGGCGCCGTGGTGCTGACGCTGGCGCTGATGCTGGGTTCGCTGCTCGCCGCCGGGCCGATCATGGCGCTTCTGGGCGCGAAGATCGAGGCGGTCATCACGCGTCTCCTGGGCGTCCTGCTCGCGGCGCTGGCCGCCCAGTTCGTGATCGACGGGCTGAAGGCGAGCTTCTAGGCGGCAGCGCGCCGCTCCATCCGGGCGCGGGCTGTCAGGAACGGGCCGGTCGGATCGAGCGGCGGGGCGAAGCGGCCGAAGCCGATCGGGCCTGGCATGTTGGTGTAAAGCGCCTCCATCGCGCCCGATCGCGCATAGGTTTCATGCCAGAAGCCGGCGCCCTTGCTGAGCTTTGCAAAGTCGCGCCACCAGTGCGAATGCGGGGCAGACCGGGTGAAGCGCTCCAGGCTGTCCAGATCGCGCCAATATTGGCGGATACCGACATGGTTGAGCGCGAACAGGCATTGTTCATGAGCGAGCAGCCCGTCCGGCGGCGCATCCTGAATGCCACGCAGCCCCTTGCCGATGCCGAGCAGAGACAGAAAGCCGCGCCAACTCGACACGCGAAAGCCGAGCATGACGACGATGAGGTGGGGATAGGCGGCAAGGTCAACGGACTGGCGGGACTGGAACTGGCGGGCTTGCATCGACTGGCTCCTTCCGGTTTATACTGTAAACATAGAGCCTGATGATTACGGTGTAAACATGCCCCGAACAGACGCCGCTATTCCGCCCGAAGCCCCGCTACACGACCGGCTGGTCGATTGCGCGCTGGCGCTGCTGGAACGCGGGGAAGCGGAGGTCAGCTTGCGCGCGGTGGCGCGGGCGGCGGGCGTCTCCGCCATGGCGCCCTATCGGCATTTCCACGACAAGAGCGCGCTGATGGCGGCGGTCGCGCTACGCGGTTTCGCGATGATGGAAGCGAACGCGCGCGCCGCGGACGAGAAAGATGACGCCGCTGCCGCGCTGGCGGCGCAGGGCGAAGCCTATATCGCCTTTGCCCGTGCCCATCCCGCGCTGTTCCGGCTGATGTTCGCCGATGGGGCGGGGATGACCCTGCCGCCCGATCAATGCAAGGGCGGTTATGCGTTGATGGCCCGGCGCGTCGCGCACCTGGCGCCTGACAGGGCCGAAGCCGGGGCGCTTGCCTGCTGGGGACTGGTGCATGGTTTGGCGACGCTGGCGCTCGACGGCAGGCTGCCGCCCGATCCGGCAGCGGAACGGGCGGCACTGGAGTTGATGGCGCGGGCGCTCACCACCCGCGCCCGAGAGCGCTGATCAGCCGCGCACGTCGCCTTCGGTCACGGGCGCGACCTTGATTTCGACGCGGCGGTTGGCGGCCTTTCCTTCCTCGGTCGCGTTGGATGCGATCGGCTGGGTCTCGCCGAAGCCGCGGGTGGCGATGCGGGCCGACTGCACGCCGTGGCCGACCAGATAATTGGCGACGGACTGGGCGCGACGTTCCGAAAGGGTCTGGTTGTAGGCGTCGGAGCCGTCGCTGTCGGTATGGCCGTACACGTCGATATAGGTCTTGGGATATTGCGCCAGCACGGAGGCGACGTCGTTCAGCGTCGGCTGGAACTGCGGCTGCACGTCCGCCTTGTCATAGGCGAAGGTGATGCCGGAGGGCATGCGCAGCACCAGATTGTCGCCGTCGCGAATCACGTCCACGCCGGTACCGGCGGTTTCCGCGCGCAGCTTGCGCTCCTGCTCGTCCATATAGGCACCGATGCCGGCACCAGCGATCGCGCCGATGCCCGCGCCTAGGATCTTTTCGGTACGGTCGTTGCGGCCGCCGACCAGATCGCCCAGCAGATATCCGCCGAGCGCGCCGCCGATGCCTCCGATCGCCGCCTTCGAAATGCTGCGCTGGCCGGTATTGGGGTCGGTGGTGCAGGCCGTGGTGGCGAGCATGGCGGCCAGGCCTGCTGCGCCGATGATGCGGTGAGAAATCTTCATGCTCCTGTTTCCCTTGTCTATCCGTGCGGGACATGGTCCCCAAATTGTCGGAGGCGACGATTTGTTCCACAAGCGAACTGAACTGCAAATGATGCAGCGGTTGTGGAATTGAAAGAATCGCGGTTATAAGGGCGGCGACCACCATGGCCACACCTCCCCCCGCATCGCTTTCGCCCTTTCCCTGGGTCGACCTGCTCATCATCCTGGCGCTGGTCGCGCTGAACGGCGTCTTTGCGATGTCGGAGCTGGCGATCGTGTCGGCCCGCAAGCCGCGCCTGCAGGCGCTGGAGAAAGCGGGGCGCAGCGGCGCCCGCACCGCGCTGGCGCTGGCGGCCGATCCGGGCAAGTTCCTGTCCACCGTGCAGATCGGCATCACGCTGATCGGCATCGTGGCGGGCGCCTATTCCGGCGCGAGCCTGGGCGGGCCGGTGGGTGAACGCCTGCAGGGGTTGGGCCTGTCGCCCAACAGTGCCGAAAATCTGGGTTTCGCGCTGGTGATCGGCCTGACCACCTATGCGTCGCTGATCGTTGGCGAGCTGGTGCCCAAGCAGTTCGCGCTGCGCGCGCCCGAGCCGATCGCGGTGCTGGTGGCGACGCCGATGCTGTGGCTGGCGAAGCTGACCGCGCCGATCGTGTGGGTGCTCGACGGATCGAGCGCGCTGATCTTCCGCTTGCTGGGATTGAAGCGCGAATCGGAAAGCCACGTGACCGCCGAGGAACTGCACCTGATCGTCGCCGAGGCGAGCCGTTCGGGCGTGATCGAGGAAAGTGAGCGGGCGATCATTTCGGGCGTCGTCCGCCTGGCTGACCGACCGGTGCGGGAGGTGATGACGCAGCGCATGGACGTCGACTGGATCGACATTGGCGCCGACGAGGCGGTGATCCGCGCCAAGCTGCTCGAGACGCCGCACACCCGCCTGCCGGTCGGGCGCGGGTCGGTGGAGGAGATCTGTGGGATCGTCCAGGCGCGCGACATCATGGCGGCGCTGTTCCGGGGCGAGGCCCTGAACCTGCAGGTCCTGATGCGCCGGGCTGAGGTCGTCCCCGACCAGGTGGATGCGATGGACGCGCTGGAAGTGCTGCGCCGGTCCGATGTGCCGATGGTGATGGTCCATGACGAATATGGCCATTTCGAGGGGATCGTGACCCCCGCCGACCTGCTGTCCGCCATCGCCGGGCAATTCGCGTCCGACCGCGATGCCTATGAGGAACCGGACCTGGTCGAGCGCGAGGACGGCAGCCTGCTGGTATCCGGCCAGATGCCGGTCGACCAGCTGGCCGACCGGATCGGCATCGACCTGCCCGAGGACCGCGACTATGCGACTGTAGCGGGCCATGCGCTGTGGCTGCTGCGCCGCCTGCCCGAAGTGGGCGACTATGTCGAGGACCAGGGATGGCGATTCGAGATCGTCGATATGGACGGACGCAAGATCGACAAGCTGCTGGTGGCGGCGCAATAGCATGGCGGAGCCGGCCGGCGCCCTGGGCCGGGTGGATAAGCTGGTGCGCGATGCCCTGGTGGGGCGGGACGCGCTGCTGGTCCTTGGGCTGTGCGGGGCGCAGGGCAGTGGCAAGTCGACGCTGGCCGCCGGGTTGCGCGACCGGCTGGTTCGGGACGGCGTGCCATCCGCGATCCTGTCGATCGACGACCTCTATCTGACACGGGGGGAGCGCGAGGCGCTGGCGCGCGACGTCCACCCGCTGCTGCGCACGCGCGGCGTGCCGGGGACGCATGACGTGGCGCTGGGCCTTGCGACGATCGACGCGCTGGCGCGGGGCGAGGCGGCAGCGCTGCCCCGGTTCGACAAGGCGGCGGATGACCGTCTGCCATCCAATCTGTGGGATCGGGCGGAAGCGGGGACGCGCGTGCTGATCTTCGAGGGCTGGTGCGTGGGCGCTCGGCCGCAGACAGAGGCGGCGCTGGCCGAGCCGGTCAATGTGTTGGAACGGGAGGATGACCCGGAAGGCGTGTGGCGCCGCTTCGCCAATGACGCTCTGGCCGGGCCTTATCAGGCGCTGTTCGCGCGGGTAGACCGGCTGGTGCTGCTGGCCGCGCCGGGATTCGAGACGGTGCTGCACTGGCGGACCGAGCAGGAACATGCGCTGCGCGCCCAGGCCGGGAACGGCGCCGGGGTGATGAGCGATGCCGAGGTTGCGCGCTTCATCAGCCATTATGAGCGGCTGACGCGGCACATATCGAGCGAGATGCCGGCGCGCGCCGACCTGGTGCTGGCACTCGATCAGAAGCGGCGGGTTCGGTAGGAACGCCGCCGGCAGTTTTCCACATCCCAGCTTTCGCTGGGATGACGACGGTGGGTTGACGGAGGAGTCTCTCACTCCGCCAGCCGCTTCATCCAGAACTGCATCGGGTGGTGGCTTTCCGCCTCCTCGCCCACATCCTTCCAAGCGAAATGGCAAACGAGGCCATCGACCGGAGCGAAGCCGTGCCTGCGCCAGAGGGGATCGAGCGGCGAATAGTCGGTGGGGCGGGCAGGGTGGTCGGGCGGACGGATGACGGCGCAGAAGGCGGCGAGGTCGAAGCCCAGTTCCCGCGCCTTCGCCTCGCGACGGTCGAGGAAGGCGTGGCCGATCCCCCGGCCGCGCCAGCCGGGAAGCAGGACGGATTCGCCGAAATAATAGACCCGGTCGATGGGGATGCCCTGCGCCGCCAATGGCTCGGCAAAGGCTTCGGCATGATCGGCCATGGGCGCGGCGGTGGCTGCGCCCACCAGCCGGTCGCCGTCATAGGCGCCGACCACGATGGCACCGGGGCTGCGCGCATAGGCGCCGAGATAGTCGCGCTCATAGGCGCGATCGCCATCATAGAGATAGGGGAAGTCGCGGAAGACGGCGATGCGCAGGGCCGCCAAAGAATCGAGCGCGGCAACCAGCGCCGCGCCCGTCAGATCCGCGATGCGGACAGTGTTGCCCGAAGGATTATTCAGCTGCGTTGGCAGCGTTTTCCGCCGGTGCGGCGGCGTTGGCCGCATTGTCCGCGGCATTGCCACCCTCCGCCGCGGCGGGCGCCGCATCGGCGGCGGGCAGCGGCAGGTTGGAGCCCTGGGTGTTGAGCCAGGCGATCAGGTTCGCGCGATCGGCCGGGTTGCCGAGGCCCGCGAAGGTCATCTTGGTGCCCGGGGCGAACTCGCGGGGGCTGGTCAGCCAGTGGTCGAGATTCTCGAAGGTCCAGTTGCCGCCCTTGCTCTTGAGCGCGTCGGAGAAGGCGAAGCCGCCTTTGCCCTGGCCGATCGGCTCTCCGACAGTGCCGTAGAGATTGGGGCCGATGCCGTTCGCGCCGCCCTGATTGACGGTGTGGCAGGCCGCGCACTTGGCGAAGACCTTTTCGCCCGCCGCGACGTCAGCGCTGGCGAGCAGGGTGTTGAGGCCGGGACCGCTGGCGGCGCCTTCGCCCTCCGCTTCGACGCCCTCGATCGCGTAGCCCATCTTCTCGGGCCGCTCGTCGTGGAAATATTTGGAACTGACGATCGCGCCACCCAGCGCAATGATACCCGCGAACAACGCCCAGCCCGCAACGGTGTTGAAACGATCGCCCATTCGCTCGCTATCCCTTGAATTTCTGTTCTGGCGGCTTGTGTTCCGCGCCCCCTCTAGCGCGCTGCCATAATGGCGCAAGCGCGAAGGTGCAAGCTTTTGGAGCATGGCCCGGAGGCGGCGCTTGCACGGGGGCGGGCAACGGCCTAAGCGCCCTTTCGCCATGGAGAATTATCCCGCACCCGCGCGCGCCCTGGTCGCCGAAATGGCGGAAAAGGCCGCGACCGATCCCGCCCGTGCCGTCGCCTATCAGGGCGCGCCGGGCGCGAACTCGCATCTCGCGGCGCTGGGCTATGCGCCCGACTGCGTGCCGCTGCCCTGCTTTTCCTTCGAGGATGCGATTGACGCGGTGCGGAATGGCCTGGCGGCGCGCGCGATCATCCCGATCGAGAACAGCCTGCACGGGCGCGTTGCCGACATGCATTTCCTGCTGCCCGAATCGGGGCTGCGCATCGTCGATGAATATTTCCTGCGTATCCGCCATTGCCTGATGGCGGCCGACACGGTGCCGGTGACGAGCGCGATCAGCCATCCGCAGGCGCTGGGCCAGTGCCGCCATTATCTGCGCGAGCGCGGCATCCAACCGGTGAGCTATGCCGACACGGCGGGCGCGGCGGCGCTGGTGGCCGAGCGGCGGACGCCGGGAGAAGGCGCGATCGCGCCCTATCTGGCGGCGGAGCTCTATGGCCTGCGCCTGATCGCCGAGAATATCGAGGACAGCGACGACAACATGACCCGCTTCCTGGTGCTGGCGCAGGAGCCCAGGGTGCCCCAGCCCGGCGTCGGGCCGGTGATGACGACGTTCCTGTTCGAGGTGAAGAACGTCCCGGCTGCGTTGTACAAGGCCATGGGCGGCTTTGCGACCAATGGCGTCAACATGACCAAGCTGGAAAGCTACCAGCGCGGGGCAAGCTTCGCCGCGACCGAATTCTATTGCGATATCGAGGGGATGCCGGGTGATCCTGCTATCGATCGTGCACTCGCCGAGCTGGAGTTCCACACCAAATGGGTTCGGATGCTGGGCAGTTACCGCCAGGCGCGGCCGCGAACATAGGGTAGGGGGACTTTTCTCTCCCTTCGCCCAGCTTTCGCAGGGACGCCGGGAGCCCGTTGAGTTAATATAGGACATGCTCGCCGCCATCCTCCTCTCCGCGCTTGCGATGAGCCTGATCGTCGGGGTGCGCTATCTGCTGGCGAGCGGGGGATTCGCGCTGGCGACGGCAGTTCGTCAGCCGGGGCTCTACCGGGGCCTGGGATCGCAGATCCGGCGGGAGATCGGCTGGTCGCTCGCCTCCGCGCTGATCTACGGCGTGCCGGCGGGGATCGTCGCCTGGGGGTGGCAGGCGCGGGGATGGACGCGCATCTATGCCGACGTTCACGCTTTTCCGCTCTGGTACCTGCCGCTGTCGGTGCTGCTGTACCTGATCGCGCATGACACATGGTTCTACTGGACGCACCGCTGGATGCACCGGCCCCGGCTGTTCCGCATCGCCCATGCCGTGCACCATGCCAGCCGTCCGCCCACGGCCTGGGCGGCGATGAGCTTCCATCCCTGGGAGGCGCTGACCGGGGCGGTGGTGATCCCGGCGCTGGTGTTCCTGATCCCGATCCATGTCGGCGCGCTGGGCGTGGTGCTGACGATCATGACGGTGATGGGCGTCAGCAATCATATGGGGTGGGAGATGTTTCCCCGCTGGATGGTGCGGGGACCGATCGGCCGATGGCTCATCACCGCCAGCCATCACCAGCGGCACCATGACCTCTATCGCTGCAATTACGGGCTCTATTTCAGGCTTTGGGACCGGTTGTGCGGCACCGACCGGGGACTGGGCGATTTTCACGGGGTGAAGGCATGAAGGCGGGCGGGGCGGCATTGCTGGCGGGGATGATGGCGTTGACCGGCGCCGCGCCGACCGACCTGCCGCAGCCGCTGAGCATCGACCTGCTTGGCCTGCGGTCGGAACGGGGCCAGGTGCTCATCTGCGTCACGCGCCGGCCGGATCATTTTCCCGATTGCCGGGACGATCCGGAAAAGCGCCATTTTTCCGTTCCCGCCAAGGGCGGCGACGTCGCGCTGGGGCTGGTGGACCCGGGCAATTACGCGATAGCGATCATTCATGATGAGAATGGCAACGGCCGGCTCGACACGTTCGTCGGTATTCCGCGTGAAGGCGTGGGCTTCTCGCGCAATCCGGCGCTGCGCTTCGGCGCGCCGAGCTTTCGGTCGGCGAGCTTCCCCATCGCCGCGTCGGCCGTGGAACAGGATGTACGGCTCAAATATTTCCTCTGAGGGCGGCGCCCATGCGCTGGCGCTGTCCCTTGCGCCTATGGGGTGACGCGCCCCATATGGCAGGCTATGGGCGGGCGAACCCGCAAGCATGACAGGAGATGAAAGCGTGGCGACCCTGGGATTGAGCGACACCGAGAAGGCGGCCGTAGAGGCGTTCCGCCGTGACGTGGTGGAGCCTTCGCGCACGCAGCTGGTGATCGTGGACTTCTGGGCCGAATGGTGCGGGCCGTGCAAGCAGCTTGCCCCGGTGATCGAGAAGGTATGCGCCGAATATGAGCCAAAGGGCGTCAAGCTGGTCAAGGTCAATGTCGACGAGAATGGCTTCATCGCGAGCCAGTTCCGCGTGCAGTCGATCCCGACCGTCTATGCCGTGTTCCAGGGCCAGCCGGTCGCCGACCTGTCGCAGGCGCGGACTGAAGGGCAGCTGAAGCAGTATCTGGACCAGATACTGGCGCAGCTGCCGATCGAATCCGATGAGAAGGCCCAGGCGGCCGAGCTGGAACCGTTGATCGCCATGGGCGAGGAGCTGCTGGCAGGCGGCGAGACCGAGCGCGCCCTTTCGGTGTTCGAGCAGATTGCGGAGATGGCGCCCGACCATGCGGAAGTTGCCGCCGGACGGGCGCGGGCACTGACAGCACTGGGGCGGCTGGATGAGGCGGAGGCGGTGCTGAACGCGCTGCCGGCCGAAAGCGCGAAGGGCGCGCAGGTGGACCAGGCGCGCGCGGCGATCGCGCTGGCGCGCGACGCGAAGCCCGTCGCCGACCTGTCGGGCGTGCAGGCGCGCGTGGCCGCCGACCCCGACGATCATGAGGCGCGTTTCGAACTGGCGGGCGGGTTGATGGCCAATGGCGACCGTGACGGCGCGGCCGAGGCGCTGCTGGAGATCGTCCGGCGTGACCGGGCGTGGAACGAGGGCGCGGCGCGGGCGCAACTGCTCAAGATCTTCGAGGCCGTCGGGCTGGAAGATCCGTGGGTGGCGGCGCAGCGGCGCAGGCTGTCGCAGATCCTGTTTTCCTGACGCGGGCACGATGGCGCGAGTCTCGATCTTTCCCCTGTCCGGGGCGCTGTTGCTGCCGGGCATGGACCTGCCGCTGCACATTTTCGAGCCGCGCTACCGCGCCCTGATCCATGACGCGATGGCGCGCGATCGGCGGATCGGCATGATCCAGCCGCGCGGGGGTGGGCTGACGCCAGCGCTCTACGACATGGGGTGCCTGGGGCATATCGGCCATATCGAGGCGTTGGACGACGGGCGGTTCAACATCGTCCTGCGCGGGCTGGCGCGCTTCCGCCTGGTGCGGGAGCTGGACGTCGCAACCGCCTTCCGCCAGATCGAGGCGGATGTCGAGGCGGCGCCCGACCCCGACGAGGAGATCCTTTCCGCTGTCGAGCGCGCGGCGCTGGAGCAGGAAGCGCGGCGCTTTGCCGACATGCTGGGCTATGTGGTCGACTGGACGGCGGTGTCGCGGCTGGACGATGCCTCGCTGGTGAACGGCATCGCGCAGATCGCGCCCTTCGATCCCGCCGCCAAGCAGACGCTGCTGGAGGCGGACACGCTGCCGGAGCGATCGGAGCGGATCATCCAGCTGATGCAGTTCGCCGGCCGGGCGCAGCGGGATGGCGGGGCGACGCTGCAATGAAGGCGGTCGACGATCCCTGGCTGATGGCGAAGCTGGTGTGCCCGGTGACGCGGACACCCCTGCGGTATGACGCGGCGGCGCAGGAATTGATATCGGAGGCGGCAGGGCTGGCCTATCCGGTGCGGGACGGGACGCCGGTGCTGCTGGTGCGGGAAGCGCGGGCGTTGTGAGGCGAGGGGCGAAATGCCCACCCCGCTGCGGCTAGCTTCGCCTTCGGCTCAGCAAGGCTCGCTGCCCCTCCCGCAAGCGGGAGGGGGGAAATTCGGGTCGTTCACTTGAACGCGGCGATGCATTCCACTTCGAGCGGGGCGCCCATGGCGAGGCCATCGGCGCCGAAGGCGCTGCGGGCGGGCAGGCGCTTGCCGTCGAAATAGGGGACATAGACCGCATTGAAGCGGGGCCAGTCGGTCATGTCGTCCAGCATCACCGTGCATTTGACGACGTTGCCGAAGTCGAGGCCGTTGTCCTTCAGGATCTTGCCGATCGAATCCATCGAGGCGCGGACGGCGGCGTCGAAGCCTTCCTTGTGCGGGTCCATGCCCTGCGGCACCTGGCCGATCTGGCCCGACATGTAGAGCATGTCGCCCACGCGCACGGAGGGGGAGAAGGGCAGCTTCGCGGGCATCGCCTGCTGTGCGTGGGCCGGCGTGGTGGCGAGGCCGAGCAGCAGGGCGGCGGCAGCGATCGGGGTCTTCTTCATCGGATTGTCTCTCCTTGGTGGGTCAGGCGCGCGGCAGCGCGGCGAGCAGGCGGTCCACATCCTTCGCATCGTTGAAGACGGAGGGCGAGATGCGGAAATGATGGTCGTGCAGCGCGATCCGGACCTGCGCTTTCGCCAGCGGTTCGGCAAGGCGCTGCTGCGCGCTGGGCAGGACGCAGCTGAGGATCGGCGCGCCGCTGTCCGATGGGGTGACGATGGCGTAGCCCTTTGCCGCCAGTCCTTCGCGGAACTGGCCGATCAACGTCTGGGCATGGGCCTGGATCGCGGCCGGACCGATCCGTTCGATATAGCCGAGCGAATGGTCGAGCTGGGCGATAACCGATTGCGCATAGGTGCCCGTCGCGAAATGACCGATGGCGCCGGGACGGCTGCTGTAGCTGACGGGACCGGGGCCGGGCGGATCGAGCGGATAGACATGGGTTTCGGGCGGCGACAGGCCGATGCCGGGCGGCGCGCCGGGCGCGGCGAAGCCATAATAGCCATATTCGGTGCGCGGCAGCCGGTCCGCCACGTCGCGGCGGACATAGAGAAAGCCGAGGCCGAAATCCCCCATCAGCCATTTGTAGCTGGCGCCGGCAGCGAAATCGACGCCGCTGCCATGCAGGTCCACCGGCATCGCACCCGCGGCGTGGATGATGTCGGCATAGACCAGCGCGCCGGCCTTATGCGCGAGATCACACACCGCCTTCAGGTCGTGGCGGAAGCCGTTATAGGTAGAGACCAGCGACAGGCAGACGAGCTTCGTGCCGGGCACGATCGCTTTGGCCATGTCCTCCATCGCGATGCGGTTGTCGCGCGCCTGGACCCAGGCGACATCGACGCCCTGCTTCGCCATTTCCATGTACATGGGGAAGGCGGCATAGAAATGGAGCGTGTCGGTGACGATCCGGCCGCCCGCGTGGGGAAAGCCCATGACGCGCAGCACGGCCTGTTCGCCCATGGTGGTGCTCTGAGTCCAGGTGATCTCGTCCGGGTCGGCATTTACCAGCCGGGCGAAGCGGGCGATGACGGCGGTGCGGTCGACCGGTGGGCGCGCGGCGGCCACGGGATCGAGCGTGCGGCCGGCGAGATAGGCATCGACGGCGGCGCGGGCGCCCAGGCTGACCGGATGGGTGGCGGCGTTGTCGAAATAGGCCACCGGCGAGGCGGCGAAGCTGGCCTTGTCGGGAAGGAGGCCGGCGGGCGTCGCGCGCGCCGCCTGTGCCGCGAGCGGAACGGCCAGCGCCGCGCCCAGCGCTTCGCGGCGGCTGAGCGTCATGCCAGGACCTTGAGGAAGGCGGTCTTGAAAGCCTGCATTTCCTGCGGCGTGCCGAAGGAGACGCGGACCCAGTCCTCCATATGCTTGCGCGGGCCGCCGATGAAGACGCCTTCCTTCGCCAGCGCGGCGGTGACGTCTGCGCCCGGGCGGCCGACATGGATCATCGCGAAGCTCGCCTGCGAGGGAAGGTAGCGCATCCCCTTCGCATCCAGCCAGGCGAAGAGGTCGTCGCGCACTGCCCTGTTATAGGCCTTGCGCTGGGGGACGAGATCGCTGTCGAGCAGGCTTGCTTCGGCCGCGACGACGGCGGGCATCGGCGTGATGTTGACGCCATAGTCGGCCATGCCGTCGAGCAGATCCTTGCGCGCGGCGATCAACCCGCAGCGCAGGCCGGCAAGGCCGTAGATCTTCGAGAAGGTGCGCGCGACGAGCACGTCCGCGCCCTTCGCCACGAGGTCGAGGCAGCTCTGCGCATCGCTGAACTGGATATAGGCCTCGTCGATCAGCAGCACCGATCCGGCCGGCTTGTGGGCGAGCAGCCATTCGATGTCGGCGCGGGAGGTGACGAGGCCGGTCGGGTTGTTGGGGTTGCAGAGATAATAAACGCCCGCGTTCGGCGCGGCGGCGAGCAGCTTGCGCACGTCGACCGCATAGTCGCCGCCGAGCGGTAGGGTGACGGCGCGAGTCACGCACTGGTCGGACCTGCCGATGAAGCCGCTGTCGAAGGTGGGTTCGAACCAGGCGATCGGGCGGTCCTTCGACGAATAGGCGAGCGCGACCGAGCGCAGCGGCATGTAGGAGCCGGGATGGACCTGCACCTGGTCGGGCGAAAGGCCATTCTGCCGCGCGAACAGGCTTTCGAGTTTGGTGGCGAACGCCATCCCGTAGCGGCCGGAGAGCTTTTCGAGGCCAGCCAGCGCCTGCCGCGCGGCCGGGCAGGGGCCGAGCGGGTTCTCGTTGGAATTGATGTAGACGGCGTCGGTCAGGGTGGCGACCATGCCGGCGGGATCGTCCGGCAGGGCGACCTTGCGCCCTCGCTGCGCGACGGCGGGGGCCGCGCCCGCGAGTGCGGAGGCGGCGAGGGCGCCGCGCATCAGCATGCGGCGGGAGAGGATGGCGCTTTCCGGCACTTCGGTCATGGCACGCTCCTGCTGGGACTGGGTGTCAGGGCTTCCCGAGGCGCTTCACGTCGGCCTCGGTCACCGGCTGGGGATAGGCGTTGCCGAAATTGGTGCGGACATAGGTGATGACGGCGGCCATTTGCGCCGGGGTCAGGATGTCGTCCATCGGCGGCATCGCACCCTTGCCCTTGGCAAGCACGCCGATCGGATAGGCGGGATCGGCCAGATTGGCGTCCTTGGCAAGCGCGGGAATGGCGCCTGTGCCCCGGGCGTCGGGCAGGTGGCATGCGGCGCAGATCTCCTTGAAGATCTTTCCGCCTTCCGCCGTGTTGTTCTTCGCCTGCATGCTGCCCGGCATGTCCTGCGCCGAGGCGATGAACGGCAAGGCCAGCATCGCGAGCGGCGGCAGGAGCAAGAGGCCACGCCTCATGCCGCGCTCGCGCGCTTGTGGATCTGGGCGATGGCGTCGAGGCCCGAGAGCATCGACCCTTCCATCCAACCGCCATAATAGCTGGCATGTTCGCCCGCCAGCACGACCCGGCCGTCGAGGGCGACGAGGTTCTGGTAATGCGCCGCGCGGTTCTCCTCGCTCCAGCGCGAGGTGCAGCCCAGGATCCACGGCACGCGGGTCCAGGGGACCGACACGCCGCTCAGATATTCCTTGCGATATTGCGGGTGGAAGACCTCGCCCTGCTTCAGCGCCGCCTCGATCCGCTCGGCCGGGGTCATGCCGGCAAGCTGGAAGGCGCCCGCCCCGCTGGTGAAGGCGCCCAGCAGCACGGCGGGGCCGTTGGAGAAGAAGCGATCATTGGGATAGGACAGCTGGCCGATCGCCTGATCGGTGAAGCTGTGGCCGCCATAGATGGCATCGTCCTCCTCCCAGAAGCGGCGCTTGAATTCCAGGCCCATCTTGATGTGACCGGCATAGGGCACCGCCTTCATCGCGGCGGCGAGCTTCGGCCCGACCTGCATCTCCACCTGGCGGATGATCGACAGCGGAATGGTGCACACACACCAGTCGGCGCTGACCGTGTTCACCTTGCCGGAGGGGACGTCCTGATAGCTGACGGTCACGCCCTTGCCGTTCTGGGCGACCTTCGTGACCTTTGCATTATAGGTGATGGACTTGCCGACATGCTTGGCGAAGGCCTTGCCGATCATGTCCATGCCGCCCACCGGCTGGAACATCGTCGTCTGCATCACATAGTTGAAATAGAAGGACATCGCCGTCCACACTTGCGGCGAGAACACGTCCGACAGCTTGGCGATCTGCGAGGGCGTGGGCGCGCCGTTGATGCCGCCGCCGGGCGGCCGGTCATAGCCGCGCTGCGAGGACACGTGGACGCTGCTGGTATAGGCCATGTTCGCGTCGAGCAGGCCCCAGTTCCGCAACGCCTCCAGCAGCTTTTCCTTGTCCTCCGCCGTCACGCTCTGGTCCAGCGCACCGGCGCCCAGCGCCTTGGCCAGAAGTTCCGACGTGTGGCCCTTGAAGTCGACGGCGACTTCCCGATAGCGCATCGGCTTGCCGCCGAAGGCGTCCGACGAATGGATGAAGCCATTGTGATTGAGCTGGATGAACGGTTCCAGCGCGACGCCGAATTGGCGGCAATAATGCAGCAGGCACTTATGATGGTGCGGGATGCGCCAGGGACCGGGATTGACATAGTTGCCGGGCGCGAATGTCACCTTCTGCACCGTGCCGTCGCTTTCGGTGAAGCTGTCGCCGCCGCGCAACGAATAATTGCGCCCGCCTGGCCGGTCCTGGAATTCCAGGATCTTCACGCTGTAGCCGGCCTTCTCCAGCTCATAGGCAGCGACCATCCCAGCGAGGCCCGCGCCCAGCACTACGACCGAGGCACCCGGTTTTGCGCCCGACAGGACGGGCGGACCGGTGAACTGGGTTTCGGCGGCATGGCCGAGCGCGGTCATCGCCTGGTACATGGCGGCGGCGCCCCCCATCCTGCCGATGAGGGTCAGCAGCTGGCGGCGGCTGGGTTGCGTGACGTCGTTCATGGTCCACCCTGTTGCAGGACGGGCGAAGACTGCGCGGCAGGGGTTTCGCCCCCGATCCCCTGCCGCGGGGCGCCGGTTCCTACGGCGCCTTGGCTGCGATCGCCTCGATCTCCACCAGTTGCTGCGGACGCGCGAGCGCCGCGATCTGGAAGGCGGAGCGGGTGGGCAGATTGGGCTGATCGGCGGTGCCGAAAAATTTCTTGTAGGCGCGGGTCAGCCCGTCCCGGTCCATCTTGCCACCGTTTTTGGGATCACCGACCAGGAAAACGGTGAGCTTGATGACGTCGCCCATGCCGAGGCCCATCTCGGCGAGCTGTGCCTTCATCTTGGTGAGGATGCTGAAGGTCTGTGTCTCCGTATCGCCATAGGCGTCGGGGCTTTCGGTGTCGGCCGGACTGACGGGCGAGGCGGTGGCGCCCGACAGATAGTAGAAGGTGCTGCCCGGCGGCACGATGGCCGCGCTGGCGATCATCGCGCCAGGCGCCTGCCTGTGCTCGACGCCTGCCGCGTGGGCGGGGGTGGCAGACAACGCCAGCAGGACGGACAGGGTGGCAAGTGCGTGCTTCATATCGCGATCCTTATCCGCTGAAGGAAAAAGGGCCGGCCCATGCGGACCGGCCCCCCTTCGTGACCTCGTCAGAACTTGAAGTCGATGCGAGCGTAATAGTAGCCGCCCGCCGTGCTGTAGGGGCCATGACCATAGGGGCTGTCATAGGCACCAGAGCCGTTGATATAGGGCGACTGGCCGACGGGCACGGTCACGCCCGTCAGCAGCTTGGGCACCTCCGGCTTCTTGTTGAACAGGTTGTTCGCGCCCACCGAGAAGGTGACGGCGTCGGTGAAGTCGTAGCTTGCCTCGAGGTCGGTGATCGGGGCTGCCTTGACCACGCCGTTGAAGTAGAGCTGGTTCGCTCCGCCGGCGGCGTCCGGAATGAGGAAGCCGCCCTGCGGAACGACGATGTTCCCGCTGCTGTCCCGCGCGGTGAAGCCCGGCCGAACCAGCATGCTGGTCTTGCCATAATAGGTTTCGCGCAGGTTCAGCGAGAACGGGCCGCTCTTGAACAGGGCGCTCGCGACGATTTTGTAGTCCGGCGTCGAGTCCTCGATATTGCTTTCCGACGCCGCGTTGAACAGCGGATAGCCGACCTGATTGTTGGTGATCTTGGTCTTGTTGTAGTTCGCGTTGAGCGACAGGTTGAGCGTGCCGAAATCGAGCGCGACTGGGTAGCTGGCGGAGAAGTCGATGCCCCACGTCCGGGTGTCGATGCCGTTGGTGAAGCTCTGCACGCCCACGGTCTGCAGTGCGGTGTCGAGCACGATGCCCGCCGCCGCCAGTGCATCGAAAATCGCCGCCGCGCCGGGCTGGATCACGCCACCCTGGACCGCATTGCGCGATGCGGTCGCGGTGATGCGGTCCTTGATCTTGATGAGATAGGCATCGACCGTAATCGCGAGCTTCGGCACCGGCCGCAGCACGATGCCGCCCGAGAAGTTCTTCGACTTTTCCGGACCCAGGGGACCGAAGCCGAGCAGCTGCGCGGCCGGCGTGCCGGCGGGTAGCTGGGCAACGGCGCTGGTCGGGCCAACGTTGATCGTCGAATATTTCTGTTCGGCAAGCGTCGGGGCGCGGAAGCCGGTGCTGGCCGTGCCGCGGATCGCAAAGGCATCGCTGAAGTCGTAGCGTGTCGTGATCTTGCCGATCAGCGTGTCGCCGAAGTCCGAATAGTCCTCGTAGCGGCCCGCGATGTCAACGCTCCAGCCATCGACCGGCTCCGCGATGAAGTTCACGTAGCCAGCCTTGGAATTGCGGGTGTAGCGTCCGGCGTCGGTGGACTTGTAGCCGGGGAATGATTGCACGCCCGTCTTGTAGGTCGAGTAGAAATCACCCTCGACGATCTCGTACATGTCCTTGCGATATTCGCCGCCGAAGGCGAAGGTTAGAGGCCCGGCCATGCCGACGTCGAATTCCCTGCGGATGTCGGCGTTGATCGTCGTCTGGCTCAAGCGGAAGCCGCCGTCATAAGCCTTATCGGGCGTGTTGGGTACGCCGATGCCGGCGCGCGCTGCTGCATAGCTTTCCTGCCAGACTTCGCGATGGGCTGACCTTTCGGTCCAGATCTCGTTCTTCTGGTAGCCATAGGTGCCGCTGAGGTCGTAGTTCCAGTCGCTCCCGAACTCGCCTTTTGCGCCGATGGTGAAGCTGTATTCATCTTCGATCACATGCTGGAGCGGCACCATGCCCCACACGCCGGTATCGCTGTAACAGATCGAGGGATCGTAGGCCGCAGGAGTTACGCTGCCGCCGAGGTTGCCGGTTTCGTAGCAGATGCGCTTGGGATGGCGGTAGCCCTGCTTGGCCCAGCCTTCGCGGCGGGCATAATCGCCGAAGCTGTACAGTTCCACGCCACCGAAATCATAGCCCATATTGTAGAAGGCGACGTTGAGCCTCGATTTGGGCTGGCCGCCATTGATATTGGCCAGCGCATCGCCGGTAAGGTTGGACCATTGCGCCGGCGCGTTGGGCTGAAGCGTACCGTCGGGCTTCGTGACCTGGACCTGGCCCTTGCCTAGCGTGGTGTAGTCCTGGCGCCGATGGAACAGCGTCAGGTCGAAATAGCCATCCTCGCCCAGCTTGAAGCCGACATTGCCCGAAGCCGAGAAGAGTTCGCCCTGGCTGTTATAATATTGCCCTCCGGTGACCTTGAACGTGCCGCCGTCGGTCTGATCCTTCAGGATGAAGTTGATCACGCCGGCGATGGCGTCGGTGCCGTAGACGGCCGCAGCACCTTCCTGGAAAACCTCGACGCGCGAGATGGCGTCCGGCGGAATCAGGTCGATGCTGGGGGCGGCGGAACCGGAGAAGGCGCCGAGCACCTGGAGGATGCCGTTGCCGTGACGGCGCTTGCCATTGACCAGGACCAGCGTGTGGTTCGGGCTGAGGCCACGCAGGCGGGCCGACAGCGAGAAACTGGACATGTCGGTGCCCTGCGTCTGCGCCGTGAAGCTCGGTACTATCTGGGTCAGCACCTGGTTGAGGTTCGGCTGGCCGACGTGGCTGATGGCTTCTTCGCTCAGCACCTGGATCGGCGCGGCGCTTTCGGCGGCTGACATGCCCACGGCACGGGTGCCGGTGACGATGATGGCGGTGCCGTCATCGGCCTGCGGCGCCTGTTGCGGCTCTTGTGCGGCTGCACAGGCCGACCAAGACGATGCGAGGATGAGTGATAGGCGAAGTGCGGAAAATCTCGTCATTCATGCCCCCTGTTTTGCATTTTTTGACAAGGGGGCTAACGAGGTAAGTGCGGAAATCCGCTATTGCGGCGCACAAATTTTACAGAAAAGTGAATTGTGTCCGGTGACTTCCGGAAGGTTTGGCGAATACGCATCACGATGATTGTCAGGCCGTGATCGCATTGCTTTCATTATCTTTTGTGATGTGGCATGGCGGTTTTTCTACTGGCGCTCGTCTTTATCCCATTCAGCTCTTCACGGCGGCCTCGAGCAGGGCCTGGCCTTCCTTGCTGCTCCAGTCCATCGCGCCGACGATCCGAAGCATCTCCTTGCCCTGTGCGTCGTAGAGGACGGTCGTAGGCAGCTGCGCCGCGCCATAATGCTGGGCGAGACGGTTTTCCGGATCCACCCAGCCCTTCAGATGGGCGAGCTTCCTCTGCTTGAAGAAGGGGGCGATGACTTTCTGACCCTGGATATCCTGGGAGACGGTCAGCACGGCGAGGCCGCGCGCGCTGTATTCGGCGGCGACCTTGTCGAGCTCCGGCATCTCGGCGACGCAGGGCGCGCACCAGGTGGCCCAGAGATTGACGAGCACCGGCTTGCCCGCGAAGTCCTTCAGGCTCGCGTCGCCGCCGTCGGGATCCTGGAAGGCGATGTCCGGGGCGGGCGTGCCGGCCTTCGACCGGTCGATCGAATAGGCGAAGGCGCCGCCGCCGTTCTGTCCGCCGCTTTCGCTGGCGCCCTGCACCTCCTCGCTGCCCGGCGGAACCTGAGCCGCGGCGTTCGCCGCCGCTTGCTCCTTGGGCGGCGATTGCCTATCGCACGCGGCGAGGCCCGCCAGCAGGAGCAGTGTCATTACGGATCGCGAGGACATGAGCAAGGTTTCCAGCTCCAACAGCATGTGGGGCGGCCGTTTCGCGGGCGGCCCGGCTTCGGTCATGCGGGAGATAAATGCCTCGATCCCCTTCGACAAGCGATTGTGGAAGCAGGACATCGCCGGGTCCAAGGCGCATGTCGCGATGCTGGCGAAACAGGGCATCGTCGAGGGCGAGGACGCGCAGGCGATCACCGAGGGACTGAACCGCATCGCAGCCGAATATGAGGCCGACGGCGTGCCGGTGAACATGGATCTGGAAGACATCCACATGGTCACGGAATCGCGCCTGGCCGAACTGATCGGGCCGGCAGCCGGCCGGCTGCACACGGCGCGGTCGCGCAACGATCAGGTGGCGACCGATTTCCGCCTGTGGGTGCGCGATGCCATCGACGAGGTGCAAGCGGGGCTGGAAGCGCTGCAGGCGGCGCTGCTGGCGCGGGCGGAGGAACATGTCGGGGCGGTGATGCCGGGTTTCACCCATCTGCAATCCGCGCAGCCGGTGACGCTGGGGCATCACCTGATGGCCTATTTCGAGATGATCCGGCGCGATCGCAGCCGCTTCGCTGACGCACGGGCGCGGATGAACGAATGTCCGCTCGGCGCGGCGGCGCTGGCGGGGACGGGGTTTCCCATCGACCGGCACGCGACGGCGGCGGCGCTGGGCTTCGACCGGCCGACCGACAACAGCCTGGACAGCGTGTCGGACCGCGACTTCGCGCTCGACTATCTGATGGCGGCCACCCAGTGCAGCCTGCACCTGTCGCGCCTGGCCGAGGAGTTCATCATCTGGGCGAGCCAACCCTTCGGCTTCGTCAAGCTGCCCGACGCCTATTCGACCGGCAGCTCGATCATGCCGCAGAAGCGCAATCCCGACGCGGCCGAGCTGGTGCGGGGCCATGCCGGGCGCATCATGGGCTGCATGACCGCGCTGTGCGTGACGATGAAGGGGCTGCCACTGGCCTATTCCAAGGACATGCAGGACGATAAGCCGCCGGTGTTCGAGGCGCATGACCTGCTGGGCCTTTCCATCGCGGCGATGACCGGCATGATCGGCACCGTGACGTTCCGCACCGACCGGATGCGCGCTCTGGCGGAGAGCGGCTTCGCGACCGCCACCGACCTGGCGGACTGGCTGGTGCGCGAGGCGAACGTGCCGTTCCGCGAGGCGCATCACATCACCGGGCGCGCCGTGGCGGCGGCGGAGGCGGCGGGAACGCCGCTCGCCGAACTGTCGATCGAGACGTTGAAGGCCATTGACCCGCGCATCGACGATCGCATCTATGCCGTGCTGACGGTCGATGCGTCGGTCGCCAGCCGCAGGAGCCATGGCGGCACCGCGCCGGACCAGGTTCGCGCCCGCATCGCGCAGGCGCGGGAGGAGATGAGCCGATGACCCGAACGATCGCCAAGGGCGCTCTGCTGGCCGCGCTGCTGCTGGGCGTGGCGGCCTGCGGTGGCCGCCAGCCGCTGCGGCCGCTGAAGGACCAGAAGCTGCCGGCCGTGCCGATCGGCGCCGCAACCGCGCCCACGGCGCAGGACCTGACCACCGCGCCCAGCCAGGCGCGGCCGGAACGCAATGTGGAACTGCTGACCCAGTCGCGCCAGCGCGACGCCGATCCGTTCGACCTGCCGCCGCCCAGCAACCCCGACGAGAACCCTTAAGGACCGCCAGTTGGACCATTTCGACTATGTGGACGGCGCCATGCATGTGGAGCAGGTGCCGATGGAGGCCATCGCCGCCGCGGTGGGCACGCCCGTCTATGTCTATTCGACCGCGACCCTGAGCCGCCATGTAGGGGTGTTCCGCGAGGCGCTGTCGGCGCTGGAGAACCCGCTGATCGCCTTCGCGGTCAAGGCCAACCCGAATGCGGCGGTGCTCGCCACGCTGGGAAGGCTGGGCCTGGGCGCGGACGTGGTGTCGGGTGGCGAGCTGCTGCGCGCCATTGCGGCGGGCATCCCGGCCGATCGCATCGTCTTTTCCGGCGTCGGCAAGACCGCCGAGGAGATGCGCGTCGCGCTGGAGAAGGGCATCTACCAGTTCAATCTGGAGAGCGAGCCGGAGGCAGAGATGCTGTCGGAGGTGGCGTTGTCCATGGGTCGGCGCGCACCGGTCGCCTATCGCATCAACCCGGACGTGGACGCGGGCACCCATGCCAAGATTTCCACCGGTAAGTCCGAGAACAAGTTCGGCATCCCCTATGACCGCGCGTTGGAGAGCTATGCCGCCGCGCGCGACCTGCCCGGCCTGGACGTGCAGGGGGTGGCCGTTCATATCGGCAGCCAGCTGACCGACCTCGCCCCGCTGGAGGCAGCCTTCGTCAAGGTCGGCGCGCTGATCGAGGCGCTGCGTGGCGCGGGACATGCGATCCGCACCGCCGACTTGGGCGGTGGCCTGGGCGTGCCCTATGATCCGGCGCAGCCGATGCCGCCAAGCCCTGCCGACTATGGCGCGATGGTGACCCGCGTGACGCAGGGCTGGGACGTCCGCCTGATGTTCGAGCCGGGGCGCGTGATCGTGGGCAATGCCGGCGCGCTGCTGTCGCGCGTGGTGCGGGTGAAGCAGGGCGCGCAGGCGCCGTTCGTCATCGTCGATGCGGCGATGAACGACCTGCTGCGTCCCAGCCTCTACGACGCCTGGCACGACATTCGCGCCGTGCGGCCAGCGGGCGACAAGGCAAAGGCCAATGTCGTGGGGCCGGTGTGCGAGACCGGCGACACCTTCGCGATGGGCCGGGACATGGATGTGGTGCAGGCCGACGACCTGGTCGCCTTCATGACCGCCGGGGCCTATGGCGCGACCATGGCGAGCACCTACAACAGCCGGGCGCTGACGCCCGAGGTACTCGTGTCGGGCGACAAGTGGGCGGTGGTGCGCGCGCGGCCGCCGATCGAAGCGCTGATCGCGGGCGATTCCATTCCGGACTGGGTCGCGGACTGATGCACAGCCTGCCCGTCTTCCTGCGGTTGACGGGGCGCCCCGTGATCCTGGTGGGCGACGGCGAGGCGGCGGACGCCAAGAGGCGGCTGCTGGAACGTGCGGGCGCGCAGGTGGTGGGCGAGGAGGCGCCGGCCGCGATCGCCATCGTTGTCGATGACGAGGAAGCGGTGGCCAGGCTGCGCGCGCGCGGCGTGCTGGTGAACGCGACCGACCGGCCGGACCTGTGCGATTTCACCCTGCCTGCGATCGTGGATCGCAATCCGGTGCTGGTCGCCATCGGCACGGGCGGCGCCTCCGCCGGCCTTGCCAAGGCTCTGCGGCAGCGGATCGAGGCTGTGCTGCCCGAGGGATTGGGAAGGCTGGCGCTGGCTTTGAAGGGGGCGCGGCAGGCGATGCGCGCGCGCTGGCCCGACGCGGCCGGACGGCGGCGGGCAATCGACGCCGCTTTGGCGGAAGGCGGGCTGCTCGACCCGTTGCGCGAGGGCGCGGCGGAGGCGGTCGAGGGCTGGCTTGCGGGCGGGGACGCTGCGGTCGGGACGGGGCTGGTCACCATCCGGCTTCTGTCCGATGATCCCGACGACCTTACGCTGCGCGCGGCGCGGCTGCTGGGGCAGGCGGACCGGGTCTATCACTGGCCCGGGGTGTCGGCGGCGATCCTGGACCGGGCGCGCGCGGACGCGATGCGGATCAGCGCGGAGGCACCGCCGGAAGAGAGTGGCGAGGGGCTTTGGCTGTGGCTGGAGCGGTCTGACGCTCAGCCCTGAGCGGCGTTCAGCCGTTCGATTTCATCATGCAGCGCCTGGATCGAGGAGACCAGGCGCGCGCGGTCCGCCTGCAGCGCCTCCAGCGCGTCGCGGGTCTCGCCCAACTCCACCGCGCGGCGGGCGATGCGCGCATCGAGTTCGGCATTGTGGCGACTGAGCGCGCCCAGCTTTTCCGCACGGGCATGGACATGGCGCAGCCGCGCGTCGAGCAGGTCGAAGTCGATCGGCTTCAGGACATGGTCGTCGGCGCCGGCATCCAGCGCCTCGACCGCCCACTGGCTGTCGAGCCGGCCCGCGATCATCACGAAACAGGCGTTGCCTGCAAGACCCGCGGCCCGGATCTTCTGCATCGTCGTGATCGGCGGGAGCAGGGTTAGGCCCCGGTCGATCAGGATGATGTCGACGGGCCGTGTCACCAGCAGCGCCAGCGGCGCGAAGCCGTTTTCCGCCACCGCGACATCGTAATTCATATGCGACAGGCGGCGCGCCAGCACCGCGCGCGCGGTCGGATCCTCATCGACGATCAGGACACGCAGCCGCCGCTGCGGCGCGCGGAATGCGGCCTGCTCGTCGGTGTCGCGGTTGCGCTTGAAGAATTGCATGGGCGGTCCTCCTGCCGTCCGCGACCCTAGAAAAGCATGGCAAAGAAAAGGTTAATGCCCGGCCGAGCGATTAACGGATTTAATGGGTTCCGCCCTGTCCGCTGCATAGCCTGTTCCTGACAATGCAATGGAGGAGACCAACATGCAGGAAGACATCACCCAGCTTTCGATCGAGGACATCGTGGATTTCGGCGAGACGGCTGGCCTGTTCGGGCTGGGCGTGGGCGACGCGCTGGAGATCGGCCTGATGGACGTCGTGATCGCGGTCATCAGCCGTCCGTGACCCTGGAGGCTTGGGCGCCGCTGTCGCAAGGGCGGAGGCGGTCGGCCTGATCCGGCCGTTTCTGCAGGACATCGGCTGGCTGACGGAGTTGCTGGAAGAAAGATGCCGGGCGATGGCGGCCGATCCGCTCCACCTGCGGCCCTTTCGCGCCACGCGCAGCGGCAGCGTGAGGCACCTGGTGCTTGCGCGGACCGAGAGGGTGTGGATGACGGCGACGGTCATCGACGCCGCGCCGCCTTCAGAAGCGAACGGGCGCGTGCAGTTTTCGGGGAGGAGCGCACGGGCGCGCCGGTGCCCGTGCTGGCGCGCGAATATGTCGCGCCTTCGGGCGGAGCTGGACCGTGGCTTCGACTGGCCGAGGCCGCGGACGGTGAAGGGCAGGGGCTATGCCCTTTGCGCGTCGCCTCCAGGCTCATGGCCGGCGGGAGCCGGGGCGCCTCCCGGTCCGTAAGCGCGCATGAAGACGTCCAGCGCCACCGAGGCATCCTTCATGATCATTTCCGGCGTCGCCTTATCGATCTGCCCGAAGACAAGCTTCTGGTGGCAGCCCGACATGCACAGCACCGTCAGGATACGCGACGCTTCCTCGGCGTCCGCCCGGCGTAGCTGGCCACGATCCATCGCCCCTTTCAGGAAGGTGGCGATCAACTGGCGCGTATGGCGCGGGGCATGCTTGTAGAATATCCGGCCCATCTCCGGGAAGCGGCTTGCTTCGGAGATTACCAGCCGGTGCAGCGCGATCGCCTGGGGCGAGGTGAGCTTCTCCATCAGGCTGATGCACGCGCGACGAAGAGTAGGAACCAGTTCGCCGCACGGGTCGAGGATTTCGGAGAGCCGCGCGCGATAGGCGGTCGTCGCCTGGTCCAGTACGGCCGAGAACAGCTCCTCCTTCGACGGGAAGTAGCTCCAGAGCGTGCCCTTCGATCCGCCGAGCGCCGCGGCGATCCCGGACATGGTGGTGCCGGCATAGCCATGTTCGAGGAAGTAGCCGGCGGCCACGTCCAATATGGCTTCGCGCCGATCGCGGCGCTTCGCCTCGCGGCGGCTGAGGATGGGGCAGTCGGACGTCATTTGAAATCGTACTCTACAGTACGCTAAATTGGTTGACAAGGCCATGCGAGCGGGGCATGGCACATTCCCATACCAAATAGTACGGTTTTCTATCTCCATGAGTCGCACCGCTTTTTCCGCACGAAAGCTGATGATGGTGGCCGCCCTGCTGCTGTCGGGCTGCGCCGTGCCTGATCTGGGGCCACGCCCCGAACCCCGTACGGCCGCCTCCGTCGAATCGCGCCAGAGCCTGGCCGCAGATGCCACCGACTGGCCCGCCGAGGACTGGTGGTCGGTCTATGGCGATACGCAGCTTTCCACCCTGATGGAGGAGGGGATCCGCAACGCGCCGGACATGGCCGCCGCCGCTGCGCGGTTCAGTCAGGCGGCCGCCGCGGCGCGCCAGGCGGGCGCCGCGCTGGCGCCTACGGTCGATCTCAACGCTTCGGCCGGGGGAACCAAGCAAAGCTACAATATGGGCATGCCCAAGGAGTTCGTGCCGAAGGGGATATTGGGCACCGGCAACATCGCGCTCGATTTCGGCTTCGATCTTGACCTGTGGGGCAGGAACCGCGCCGCGCTGGCCGCCGCCACGTCGCAGGCGCGGGCCGCGGAGATCGACCAGCGGCAGGCGCGGCTGGTCCTGACCACCGGCATCGCCGACGCCTATGCCGACCTTGCCCGCCTGTTCGACGAGCGCGACATCCGGCAGCGCGCGCTGGACATCCGCCTGTCCAGCCAGAAGCTGGTGTCGGATCGGCAGAAGAACGGGCTGGAGACCCGGGGCAACCTGCGCCAGTCCGATGCGACCGTGGCGTCCGCCCGCGCACAGCTGTCGGCCATCGACCAGCAGATTGCGCTGCGCCGGCACCAGATCGCGGCGCTGATCGGCGCCGGCCCGGATCGGGGCCTGTCTATCGCGCGGCCGCAGGTCGGCGCGCTGCGCCCGCTGGGCCTGCCCGCCGATGTCACGACAAATCTTGTGGTCCGCCGGCCTGATGTCGCTGCTGCGCTGGCCCGCACCGAGGCTGCCGCAAAGCGTATCGACGTGGCGCGGGCGGACTTCTTCCCGGCCATCCGCCTCAGCGCACTGGTGGGGGTGCAGTCGCTGGGCTACGAGACGTTGTTCAACGGCGCAGGCATCTCCGGCAGCTCCACTCCCTTCGTGAACAACCTGTTCGAAAAGGACTCGCTATACGGCAATGCCGGGCCTGCGATCAGCCTGCCAATCTTTCACGGCGGTGCGATCAAGGCGCAGTATCGCAACGCCCGCGCGCAATATGACGAGGCGGTGGCAACCTATGACAAGGCCGTGCTCGGCGCCTATCAGGAGGTGGCGGATGCCGTCACGTCGCGCCGCATGATCGACCAGCGGCTGGTGGACGCCCGCGCCGCGGTCACCGCTTCGGAGGATGCCTATGCCATAGCGCGCAAGCGCTACGAAGGCGGCCTTTCCACCTATCTCGATGTCCTGAACGTGGAAAACCAGCTGCTTGATACGCGCCAGACGGTCGCGGATCTGGAAGCCAGCGCATTTTCCACCGACATTGCCCTCATTCGCGCGCTGGGCGGCGGCTTCGCCGCCGGCGCCTTGCCCAAGGATCAACCCCATGGCTGATGCCGCCCCCGAATTCACCGCCGATGCCGGCCAGACCGACGAGAAGGCCAGCCGCATGGCGACGCGCCGGACCTGGCTGCTGCGCCTGGCGGCCGCGATCGCGATCGTCGGTCTGATCTATGCCGCCTGGTACTTTCTGGTCGGGCGCAACCATGTCAGCACCGACAACGCCTATGTGAACGCCGAAATGGCGCAGGTGACGCCGCTGATTTCCGCCCAGGTGACGCAGGTGCTGGTCAGCGACACCCAGACGGTGAAGCGGGGCGACGTGCTCGTGCGTCTCGACCCCACCGATGCCCGCATCGCCGTGGCCCAGGCGGAGGCGGACCTGGCCGAGGCACGGCGGCGCTTCCGTCAGACTTCGGCGACCAGCAGCTCGCTCGCGGCGCAGGTGACGGCGCGGGGTTCCGACATCGCGCAGGCACGCGCACAGCTCGCCACCGCCCAGGCCGATTACGAGAAGGCGCGCATCGACCTGCAGCGTCGCGAGGCGCTGGCGCCCGATGGCGCCGTGTCGGGCGAGGAACTGACCAGTGCGCGCAACACCTTTGCATCGGCCAAGGCGGCGCTCGACCTTGCCCGAGCCGCGGTGGCGCAGGCCCAGGCCACGCGCGGCGCGGCTGAAGGGCAGCTGGAGGCCAATGATGCACTGGTGCGCGGATCGACCGAGGATACCGACCCGGCGGTGATGGCGGCCAAGGCGCGGCTCGACAATGCGAGGCTGGGCCTGGTCCGCACCGTCATCCGCGCACCGATCGACGGCGTGGTGACCCGGCGCCAGGTCCAGGTGGGGCAGCGCGTCGGCCAGGGTTCGCCGATCATGAGCATCGTTCCGCTGTCGCAGGTCTATGTCGACGCCAACTTCAAGGAACGCCAGCTTCGCCGCGTGAAGGTGGGCATGCCCGCCACCGTCGTGGCGGACATCTATGGCGGCGGCGTGGTGTATCATGGCAAGGTCGTCGGCTTTTCCGGCGGCACCGGTTCCTCGCTGTCGCTGATTCCGGCGCAGAACGCGACCGGCAACTGGATCAAGGTGGTGCAGCGCCTGCCGGTGCGGATCGCGCTCGACCCCAGGGAACTGGCGGAACATCCCTTGCGCGTGGGCCTGTCGACCGAGGTCGAGATCGACCTTTCGGGTAATTGAGGCCTCCCGTGGCAGACATCCCGTCCTGGGAGAGGCTTTCGCCCCGGCAGCGCACGCTCGCCGGACTGACGCTGGCCCTCGCCAACTTCATCGTCGTCCTAGACCTGACGATCGCCAATGTGTCGGTGCCGCATATCGCCGGCAATCTGGGCATCTCGCCCGATCAGGGCACATGGGTGATCACGTCCTATGCCGTGGCGGAGGCGATCTGCGTGCCGCTGACGGGCTGGCTGGCGCAGCGCTTCGGTGCGCTTCGGCTGTTCGCGTTCGGCATGGCGGGCTTCGGGCTTTTCTCGCTGCTCTGCGGCCTGTCCACGACGCTGGGCATGATCGTGGTATGCCGCATCGGCCAGGGGCTGTGCGGCGGGCCGCTGATGCCGATGTCCCAGACCCTGCTGCTGCGCGTCTTCCCGCCGGATCAACGCGGGCGGGCGATGGGCATGTGGGCGATGACGACGCTGCTGGGCCCCGCCATCGGACCGATCGTCGGCGGCTACATCAGCGATAATTGGAGCTGGCACTGGATTTTCTTCATCAACGTCCCGATCACGGTGGTCTGCGTCCTGGCGGCCTTTGCCCTGCTGCGGCCGGTGGATACCGAAACCAGCAGGCAGCCCATCGACCGGGTCGGCCTGGCGCTGCTGATCTTCTGGATCGGCTCCCTTCAGATCATGCTGGACATCGGGCGCGACCATGACTGGTTCGGCGATCCGCTGATCGTGATGCTCGCGGTCTTCGCGGGGATCGGCTTCTGCGTGTTCCTGATCTGGGAAGCGACGCAGGATCATCCGATCGTCGACCTGCGCGTATTCCGCCATTCCGGCTTCTCGTTCGGCGTGTTCGCGCTCTCGCTGTGTTTCGGCGCTTACTTCGCCAGCATCGTAGCCATCCCGCAATGGCTGCAGATATCCATGGGCTATACCGCCACGGACGCCGGGATCGTCACCGCCTTTACCGCGATGACCGCGCTCACCACCTCCCCGATCGCCGCCCGGCTGCTGGGGAAGGTCGATTCGCGGGTGATGGTGGCGTGCGCCATCCTGTGGCTGGCCTGCATGTCGGTGCTCCGCGCTCACTGGAACACGTCGGCCGACTTCTGGACGCTTGCCCTGCCGCAGATATTGCAGGGTTTCGCCATGCCCTTCTTCTTCATTCCAATGACGACGCTGACGCTGGGCGCGGTCGAGCCGCAAGAAACGGCATCCGCCGCGGGCCTCCAAAATTTCCTGCGGACGATGGGGTCGGCAGTCGCGACGTCGCTGGTGCTGACCGGCTGGGGCGACGCGCAACGGGTGTCGCACAGCGAACTGGCGGGGGCGATCCAGCCCGAGCAGGCGCAGGCGCTGTTGTCCGGCGCCGGATTCTCCTCCGAACAGATTCGTCAGACCATCGACAATCTGGTGAACCAGCAGGCCGCCGTCGTCGGGTTGAACTATATCTTCCTGATCACGGCCCTGGTGCTGGTGGCGAGCGCGACCCTGGTCATCCTGTCTCCCCGCCCCAAGCCGCCCGGTCAGGTCGACACGTCCGCCGCGCACTGACCGTCAGGATCGGTCCCGCTGCAGCGTTTCAAGGTCGGCGGGACGGTTGATATTGGGTAGCACCATGTCGGGCAGGGTGATGGTGCGCGCACCCGCCCGGCTGACCCATGCGCGGATCGACCGGTCCTCCGTCGCGGCGAGATGCGCGTCCAGCGCGTCAGAGAAGCCAACGGGCCAGCAGCCGGCGAGCGGCTGTCCCTGGAGCACGGCCGGCGCGTTGTCGATCAGCGCCGCCGCGAGCCGGGCGGGAAACACCGGCATATCGCAGCCGGTCGTCAGCACCGCGTCGAAGCCTCGTTCCCGCGCATGATGCAGCGCTGCTGCCAGCCCCCCGAGCGGCCCCAGATCGGGCGCCGGCCGGTCGGCCAAGGACAGCAGCCCCTCGACCGCCCGCCCGCACACCGCCACCGCTTCGACATGCGGCGCCAGCGCGGCGACGGCATGGTCCAGCAGGCTGCGCCCGTCCGCCATCAGCGCCCGCGCCTTGTCGCTCCCGAAGCGGCTGGATCGCCCGCCTGCCAGCACCGCGCCGAGCAGCCTCATCGCGCGTCCCCGGTCAGGATCGCGGCATAGGCGGCGGGATCGACATTGGCACCGGACACGACCACGACCGTCGCTCCCTCGGTTTCTGGCGCTAGACCCGCCAGCACGGCCGCCAGCGCCACCGCTCCGCCGGGCTCCACCACCAGCTTCAGCGCGGAGAAGGCGAAGCGCATCGCCTCCTTCACCTGTTCGTCGGTCACGGTGAGGCCACCCGACAGCAGCGCCCGGTTGATCGGGAAGGTAAGCGCGCCCGGCATCGGCGACAGCAGCGCATCGCAGATCGATCGAGCATCCGACGGCACGCTTTCCCGCACGCCGCTGCGCAGCGACCGCGCGGTGTCGTCGAAGGCGGTGGGTTCCACCGCATAGACGTCGATATCCGGCTGCCCGGCCTTCGCCGCCGTGGCGATGCCGGCGACGAGGCCGCCTCCGCCGCAGCAGACCAGGATCTGGCCCACCCGCGCGCCGGCCGCTTGCGCCTGTTCCAGGATCTCCAGCCCTGCCGTGCCCTGGCCGGCTATGATATATGGGTCGTCGAAGGAAGGTACCAGTGTCGCTCCGCGTGCCTGCGCCAATGCGGTGGCGATTTCCTCGCGGCTCTGGGTGAAGCGGTCATAGGGCACGACCTCCGCACCCAGCGCGCGGGTGTTCGCGGTCTTGATGGCGGGCGCGTCGGACGGCATCACGATCGTCGCGGGAATGCCCAGCATCCGCGCCGCGAAGGCGACGCCCTGGGCATGGTTGCCGGACGACCAGGCGACCACGCCCGCCGCTCGTTCGCGGGCATCCAGCCGGGCGAGCCGGTTGTAGGCACCGCGAAACTTGAATGACCCGCAATGCTGTGCGCCTTCGAATTTCACCAGCACGTGCCGTCCGCAGCGCTCGTTCAGCGCGGCATTCTCCACCAGCGGCGTGCGCACCGCCACCGGGGCGAGCAGCCGGGCGGCATCGGCGACATCGGCGGCGGAGATGGCGAGCGAATCGGACATGCGGCTTTCCCTTGTTGCTGCATCCGTCAGTAAGGGGGCAGCGGCGGTCCGCAACAGCCGGGGAGGGGGCATTGGCATCGCGCCGGGGCGGGCTATATCCGGCGGATGGCGACACAAGCGATCGATCCCGCGGGCGAGCGGCCCTTCACCCAGCTGACCCCCGATGGAGATGCGGCGCCGATCAGGCGCATGCTGGCGGAGGAGGTGCCCGTCGCCATCGAGTTCGACGGGGTCGGCTATGCCGTGCTGATGGCAACGCCGCAGCATGTCGAAGAGCTGGTGCAAGGCTTTGCGCTGTCCGAGCGGCTTGTCGAGCCCCAGGACGCGCCTTTCGATGTCGATGTCCATATCGCGCCGCAGGGGCTGGTCGCGCGCGCGACCCTGCCCGCCGGGCGGGCGGAAAGGCTGCTGGCGCGGGTCCGGCACCGGGCGACCGATTCCTCCTGCGGGCTTTGCGGCATAGAGAATCTCGAGCAGGCGCTGCGCCCTCTGCCCCAGGTCGAGGCACGCAGTTGCGCGGACCGCGTCGCGATCTTCCGCGCGCTAGCGGGTCTGGAGGCGCAGCAGCCGCTCAACCGCGCGACCGGCGCTGCCCATGCCGCCGCCTGGGCCGATGCCACGGGTACGATCCGGCTGGTGCGGGAGGATGTCGGGCGCCACAACGCCTTTGACAAGCTGGTGGGCTCCATGCGCCGGACGGATGCGGATTGGGACGGCGGCTTTGCGCTGCTGTCCTCGCGCTGTTCCTACGAACTGGTCGAGAAGGCGGTGCTGAGTGGATGTCCGTTGCTGGTCACCATCTCCGCCCCCACCAGTCTTGCCGTTGAGCGCGCCGCCGTCGCCGGCTTGCCGTTGGTAGTGCTGGCGCGGGGTGATGCGGTGCTGGCGAGCCCGGGGGCGGCGACTGGATAGCGGATGACATTCGAAGACCAGCCGATACGGACGACACGGCCTTCCGGCGCGGTGATCCCAAGCGTTGGCATCCGGCTTGGCAACGCCGCGTCATTCCCCTATGGGCCACCGCATAGCGCGCCGGTGCCCTTTATGGGCTGAAAACGGGAATGCGGTGCGGGCCTTGCAAGGCCCCATTCCGCGGCTGTCCCTGCAACTGTGAGCGGTGAGTGCGATGTGCCGTGGTCCGCAAGGACCGGCCACTGGGCGAGGCCCGGGAAGGCTGGCGCATCGTGCCCTGACCCGCGAGCCAGGAGACCTGCCGGAGCGTGTCGCTCTTGCCCACGCGTCCAGGGGATGGCCGGGGCACGGTGTCTTTCCGTCTGAGCGACGACCGAGCGGCATGGGGCCGCACGGCGCGCGGAACGGACGGTGGCGTCCCGTCGGTCCCGCATGCCGGCCGCTCAGGCGGTGCCCCGCCGCAGTCGCGTGGCGCCGGGGGGAAGAGACTTACATGCTGAAGACCGGACTATCGCTCGTCGCGCTGATCGCCGCCGCGCCCGCGCTGGCGCAGGAGGACGACATCGTCGTCACCGCGTCGGGCATCGCGCAGCCGCGCGACGAGGTGGGGCAGGCGATCACCGTCATCGACGCCCAGACCATCGAAACGCGGCAGGCCGTGGATGTCGTCGACCTGCTGGCCACCACGCCGGGCGTGCGGTTCAACCGCAACGGATCGGTCGGCGGCGCGACCGGGGTGTCGCTGCGCGGCGCGGAGACGACGCAGACGCTGGTGTTGATCGACGGGGTCAAGGTGAATGATCCGAGCGGCATCGGCGACGGCTATGATTTCGGCCACCTGCTGACCGGCAATATCCGCCGGATCGAGGTGCTGCGCGGTTCCAACTCCGTGGTTTACGGCAGCCAGGCTATCGGGGGCGTGGTGAACGTGATGACCGGCACGCCGGCGGAAGGGTTCGAGGCGAATGCCTCGGCCGACTACGGCTATAGCGACACGCTGAACGCGAAAGCCGATGTGTCGGGCAGCAGCGGGATCGCTTCCGGCGGAGTCGGCGTCGCCTATTTCGACACGGACGGCATATCGTCGGCCGCGCGGTCGTTCGGCGCGACCGAGAAGGACGGCTATGAGAATGTCGCGGCGAACGCCAAGCTGAAGCTCGCCTTCACCGACACGCTCAGTCTCGACCTGCGCGGCTATTATATTCATGCCGATCTTGACTATGACAGCTTCTTCGGCGCGCCGGCCGACAGCGCGGACGTCAGCAAGCTCGACCAATATGTCGGCTATGCCGGGATCAATCTTGCCCTGCTCGACGGCAAGCTGACCAATCGGGCGGCGGTGACTTGGCTGCGGAACGACCGCGACTATTATTTCGTGCGCGGGACCGACCCGGATTACGGCTATTCCGGCACCAACCTGCGCTTCGAATATGAGGGGGTCTATACGCCCGTCGAGCAGGCGAAGCTGATTTTCGGCTATGAGCATGAGCGGCCGGATTATGACTTTTTCGGCTTCGGCGACACGGGCAGTGCGAGGGCGAACATCGACAGCGTCTATGGCCTTGCCATCGTCAAGCCGGTCGAGGGCCTGTCGCTGACCGGCGGCCTGCGTCATGACGACCACAGCCAGTTCGGGGGCGCCACGACCTTCGGCGCGAACGCCAACTACACGCCCAACCGTGGTGCGACCAACCTGCGCCTGAGCTATGGCGAGGGCTTCAAGGCGCCGTCGCTCTACCAGCTCTACGACAGTTTCAGCGGCAACAGCGCGCTGCGACCGGAGCGGTCGAAGAGCTATGACATCGGGATCGACCAGAGCCTGGACGATGGGCGGGCGGTGCTGTCCGTGACGGCGTTCCGGCGCGACACGCGCAACCAGATCAATTTCGACAATGCCACGTTCGTCTATGGCAATCTCGACCGCACCCGCGCCAAGGGGGTGGAGGCGACCGTGACGCTGAAGCCCGTGGAGGCGCTGACGGTCACCGGTTCCTACAGCTATGTCGACGCGCGCGACCGGTCCGACCTGTCGCCCGATCGCGGCAATCGGCTGGCGCGGCGGGCGGCCAATGCGGTGAGCGTGTCGGCCGACTATGCCTGGTCCTTCGGCCTGTCGACCGGCGCAACGCTGACCATGGTGGGGGACAGCTTCGACGATGCGGCAAACCTGCGGCGGCTGGACGGCTATGCGCTGGCCGGAGTCAGGGCGTCGTTGCCGCTGGGCGAGCATCTGGAGCTGTACGGCCGGATCGACAATCTGTTCGATGCGAATTACGCCACCGCCTATGGCTATGGCACCTATGGGCGATCGGCCTATGGCGGCGTGCGTGTGCGCTTCTGACGGGCCGGACCGGTCAGCGGTTCGCCTGCGCGACGATGCTGCGCGCGGCCTGCACATAGGCGGGGCCGCCGCAGACCGTCCACGCCTGCGGCAGCCGGATACGCGGGATGCCGGCGAGTACGGGGTGGTGCAGCATCTCGGTGCCCTGGTCGACCACCGCCTCGCTGCCGCTTTCGACCATCAGCCAGTCAGGGCGCGCAGCGATCATTTCCTCCAGCGAAACCTGCGCCAGCGCCGGCTTGCCGAGCTTGCCGGCGAGGTTGGTGAGGCCGGCCCGGCGCATCAGATCGTCGACCAGCGTGCCCGTGCCGGTCATATAGCCGCGCCGCTGGTAATAGGCGGCGACCCCGCCGCGCCGGGTGCGGGGCAGGGCGGCGAGATCGCGATCCATCCGCGCGACCAGCGCCTCGCCGCGCGCGGGATGGCCGACCGCGCGGGCGACGTCGCGGATCTGGCCGCGGATCATGGCATAGCTGTCGGCGCTCGCGACGCCCTGCGTGCGCCAGCGGCCCGGCGGGGCACCGACGACCGCGTTTTCCCCCGCTGGAAAGCCGACCAACAGGTCGGGGCGGATATCCAGCACCTCCTCGGCCGGGCGGCGCAGCGATCGGAAGGCGCGGGCCTTGTCCGCCGCCGCCGAAAGCTCGGGATCATGGGCATAGGCGCTGAGCGCGGCGATCTGCCCCGGATCGGCGAGCGCCAGCACCAGCTGATCCGCGCAGACGTTGAGCGATACGATCCGCCGTGGCGGCGCGGGCGCTGCGGCGGTGAGGGCCAGGGCGGCGAGGGCGGCGATCGGGCGGCGCATGGTGCCGGCCTTAGCCTGCATGGGAAGAGAACGGAAGGCGAAGGGACAGCGTGACCGTTCGCCATCCCCTGCTGCTCCCCATGCTCGTCGCGCTACTGCTTCTGGGTGCGGTCGGCTCGCTCGCACTCGGCGTCGTTCCCTTGTCGCCGGCCCGCATCCTCGCGGTGCTGACCGGCCATGGCGACGAGACCGCGCGGGCCATCCTGCTGGACCTGCGCCTGCCAAGGATGGTGCTGGGGATCGCCGTGGGCGGGATGCTGGGCCTCGCAGGGGCTTCGCTTCAGGGCTATCTGCGCAATCCGCTCGCGGAGCCCTCGGTGCTGGGCGCCTCCAACGCGGCCGCGCTGGGGGCGGTCGCGGCGCTTTATTTCGGCCTGTCGCAGCTTCATCCGGTGGTCCTGCCGCTGCTCGCCATCCTGGCCGCGCTGGTCGCGCTGGGGGTGCTGTTCCTGCTCGCCGGTCCGGCGGAAAGCCCGCTGACTCTGATCCTGGCGGGCATCGCCGTCGCGACCCTGGCGGGTGCGGGGATCAGCCTGGCGCTCAACCTGTCCCCCAATCCCTTCGCGGCGATGGAGATCATGACCTGGCTGATGGGCAGTCTGGAAAACCGCAGCATGGCGCATGTCCTTGTCGCGATGCCCTGCGTGGCGGCGGGAGCGGCCCTGCTGCTTGCCGACGGGCGCACGCTCGACGCGCTTACCCTGGGAGAGGATGGTGCGCAGGCGCTGGGGATCGACCTGGGGGGCGCGCGGTTGCGGTTGATGCTGGGCGTCGCCATCGGCGTCGGCGGCGCGGTGGCGGTGTCGGGGGCGATCGGCTTTGTCGGGCTGATCGTGCCGCATCTGGTGCGGCCGCTGACCGACCGCTCTCCCTCGGCGATCCTGCTGCCCTCGCTGCTGGGCGGCGCGGCGCTGCTGACCTTCGCCGACATCGCCGTGCGGCTGATCCCGACGAGCAGCGAGTTGAAGCTGGGCGTGCTGACTGCGATCCTGGGCGTGCCGGTCTTCCTGGTTCACCTGATGCGGGAACGGCGGCTATGGTAACGATCGCGACCGAAGGGCTGGAGGTGCGGCTGGGCCGCCATGCCGCAGTGCGGGGCGTCGACGTGACGCTGGAGCCCGGCCGGCTGGTGGGCATCATCGGCCCCAATGGAGCGGGCAAGTCCAGTCTGATCCGCGCCATGCTGGGCCTGATCCGCGCCGATGCCGGGCGCGTGCTGATCGACGGGAAAGAAGGAATGGACCGGCGCGAGATCGCCCGACGTATCGCCTATCTGCCGCAGGGCCAGACGCTGCACTGGCCGCTGGCGGTCGAGCGGCTGGTGGCGCTGGGTCGCTTGCCGCATCTGGGGCCGCTGTCCCGCCTGCGTGGCGAGGATGAGGCGGCCATCGAAGCGGCCATGGTGCGCGCCGACGTGCTGTCGCTTAAGGACCGGGTCGCGACCGAGCTGTCGGGTGGCGAGCGGGCGCGCGTGCTTCTCGCAAGGGCGCTGGCCGTCGGCGCGCCGGCACTGATTGCGGATGAGCCGCTCGCCGCGCTCGATCCGGGGCATCAGATCGACGTGATGGCGTTGCTGCAGGCGGAGGCGCAGGCGGGATCGCTGGTCGTCACCGTGCTGCACGACCTTGCCATGGCAGCGCGCTGGTGCGACCGGCTGCTGCTGATGGAGGAAGGGCGCCTGGTCGTCGACGGGGCGCCGCGGGATGTCCTCACAGCCGACAATCTCGCGCGGGTCTATGGCATCGCCGCGCGGATCGATCTTGAAGGCGACTGGCCGCTGGTGTTGCCGGTCGGTCGACTGGAGAACTAGGCGGGGGCTATTCGCCGAAGCTGCGCGGGGCGGGGGAGACGACGTTGAACGTGCCCGCGCCTACCTCGCTCACCTCCAGCGCGCGCTCCGCTATGCCGTTGCGGCCGAAGCGGAAGGCGCCGTCGATGCCCGCGAAGCCGCCGGGATCGCGCAGCCGTGCCGCTGGGAAGACCGTGCCCGGTTTCCAGTCGCGCGCGATCCGCACGGTCAGCAACACCGCGTCATAGCCGAGAGCCGACAGACGGAAGGGCGCGCCGCCGAAGCGTGCGCGATATTTGGTGGCGAGCTGGCGATAGAGCCCGTCCGACACGCTGGCGAACCAGGCGCCGCGCAGCACGGGGCTGGCGGCGAGCGACGCGTCGGTATTCCACAGCTCGGTACCCAGCAGGCGCGCGGTCGCGCCGCCATTCTTGCGTACCACCGGCGCGATCTGCATCGCCACCCGGCCGCTGTCGGCGATCAGCAGCGCGTCATAGCTGGAAGAGGCCTGCAGTTTCTTGACCGCGGCATTGATCGAGGCGGGCGTCCGGTCGAAGGTCTGGAGCGACACCACCGTGCCGCCCGCCTGCTCGACCGCGCGCAGCAGCGAGGTGTCCGACCGTTCGCCATAGACGCCCTTGGGCACCAGCGCGGCGAAGTTGGACAGCCCCTTGCCGCGCGCGAACTCCACCACCCGCTCGATCGACTGGTTGGGATTATATCCCATGACATAGACGCCGCTGCCGGCGATGCTGACATCGTTGGAGAAGCTGAGCACCGGTACGTTGGCGCGCGCGGCGATCGGCCCGACGATGCGTGCGTCCTCCGCCAACAACGGTCCGAGGATCAGCTTGTTGCCGTCTGCCACTGCGCGGCTGGCGGCAGCAGCGGCGCCCTGTGCGGTGTCATAGGTGGTGATGCGGACCTTGTCGGCCTTGGTATCGAGCAGCGCGAGGGTCGTCGCGTTGGCGATCGACTGGCCCACGCCGGCATTGGAGCCGCTCATGGGCACCAGCAGCGCAACGCGATGCCGTTCGGTGTCGGTGGGCAGGCCCTGGCTGACGTCGGGGCCGCTCGGCTGGGTGGGGGCCGTGGGCTGGGTCGGCGCCGGCCCCTTGGGCACGATCGACTGGCAGGCGGCGACCAGCAGGGCCGTCGCGGCGAAGAGGATTCGCCCGGCGCGTTTCATCGAAGCGAACAAGTCCGCTTGCCGGGGGGCATCCGTCTCTGTCATCTGGCATCCTTATGGAAACTGCTGCTTCTGGGCTTGAACCCGGGCTTTACATCGTTGCGGGGCCGATCGGCAACCTCGGAGACCTTACGCCCCGCGCGGCCGAAGTCCTGCGCCTTGCCGATGTGGTCGCCGTGGAAGATACACGGGTGAGCGCACGGCTGCTGCGCCACGCCGGGTCCGACCGGCCGATGATCCCCTATCACGATCACAGCGCAGAAGGCGTCCGCGCGCGATTGGTCGAGCGGATGGCGGCCGAATCGGTGGCGCTGCTGTCGGATGCGGGCACGCCGCTGATCTCCGACCCCGGCTACAAGCTGGTGCGCGACGCGCGGGCGGCCGGGCGCAAGGTGACGACGCTGCCCGGTCCCAGCGCGGCGATCGCGGCGCTGACGCTTTCCGGGCTTCCGACCGATCGCTTCCTGTTCATGGGCTTCCTGCCCGCCAAGGCCAAGGCGCGCGGCGATGCGCTGGACGAGGTGGCGGCGCTGCGCGCCACGCTGGTCTTCTACGAAAGCGGGCCGCGCCTGTCGGAAAGCCTGGCGGCAATGGCGGAGCATCTGGGCGACCGGGAGGCGACGGTGAGCCGTGAGATCAGCAAGGCGTTCGAGGAGACCGCGACGGGCATGCTGACAACGCTTTCCGCCCGCTATGCCGACGCGCCGCCCAAGGGCGAGATCGTCGTCATCGTCGGTCCGCCCGGAGAAGCGCCGCCCGCGAGTGCCGAGGATGCCGACGCGGCGCTGCGCGAGGCGCTGGAGCGCCTGCCCGTATCCAAGGCGGCGGGCGAGGTGGCGAAGAAGCTGGGGCTCGATCGCCGGGCGCTCTATGCCCGTGCGATGGAGATCAAGGGTGAATAAGCAGGCCGCCGAGAAGCGCGGGCGGCAGGCGGAGCGAATCGCCGGCTGGTGGCTGCGCCTCAAGGGCTGGCAGATCGTCGGGCGGCGGATGCGCACGCCGGCGGGCGAGGTCGACCTGGTCGCGAGGCGTGGATCGATGCTCGCTTTCGTCGAGGTGAAGGCCCGTGCGAGCGGCGCGGAGCTGGCGCTGGCGATCGACGAGCGGCGGCTGGCCCGGGTCGCGGCAGCGGCGGAAATCCTGTGGCACGACCTCGCAAAGCCGGGCGACGACATGCGAATCGACGTCATCCTCCTTGCGCCGGGCCGCGCGCCACGCCATCTGGCGAACGTCTGGCATGGGGGGTGAGCCACCTCCAACCGTTCGGGCTGAGCTTGTCGAAGCCCAGTCCTTTTCTTGAAGAGAAGTGCGGCCCTTCGACAGGCTCAGGGCGAACGGAAGAAGGAAAGCGTAGCGCATGACTGAACTCAACCCCCTGACCGTCGCCGTCCAGATGGACCCCATGGAGGGCATCAAGATCGGCGGCGATTCGACGTTCCACATCATGCTGGCGGCGCAGGCGCGGGGGCATCGGCTCTATCACTATCTCGCGCCCGACCTGACCTATCGCGAAGGGCGGGTGCTGGCGAAGGCGCGGCCGGTCAAGGTGCAGAAGGTTGAGGGGGACCATTTCGCCTTCGGCGACTGGGAGATGCTCGATCTCGGCCGCGACGTCGATGTGGTGCTGATGCGGCAGGACCCGCCCTTCGACCTCAGCTACATCACCGCGACCCATCTGCTGGAGCGGGTGCAGGCCGAAACGCTGGTGGTGAACGACCCGGCAAGCGTCCGCAACGCGCCGGAAAAGCTATTCGTGCTCGATTATGCGCGCTTCATGCCGCCGACGATGATCACCCGCGACCTCGACGAGGTGAAGAGCTTCCTCGCCCAGCATGGCGAGATCGTGGTGAAGCCGCTCTACGGCAATGCCGGCAATGCGGTCTTCCACGTCGGGCAGTCGGGCGCGAACCTGTCCGCGCTGGTGGAACTCTTCAAGGCGTCATGGGTCGAGCCCTTCATGGTCCAGGCCTTCATCCCCGGTGTCGCGCAGGGCGACAAGCGCATCGTGCTGGTCGATGGAGAGGTGGCGGGCGCGGTCAACCGCATCCCGGGACAGGGCGAGATCCGCTCCAACCTGGCGGTCGGCGGATCGGCCGCCAAGACCGAGCTGACGGAGCGAGAGCTGGAGATCTGCGAGGCGCTGGGGCCGGAACTGAGGCGCCGCGGGTTGCTGTTCGTGGGCATCGACGTGATCGGCGGCGAATGGCTGACGGAGATCAATGTGACGTCGCCCACCGGCATCGTGTCGATCGACGCCTTCAACGGCACTGACACCGGCGGCATGATCTGGGACGCGATCGACGCCCGGCTGGCCGCGCGCGCCGCGGCCTAGCATCCATGTGCATGTTGCGTCATCCCAGCGAAAGCTGGGATCCCCCTGCCATCCACTGGAAGAAGAGGGATTCCAGCTTACGCTGGAATGACGGCGCAAAGTTGGGCCCGACGCGATGACCGACTGGGTGCTCCGCCTGATCGACGCGGGGGGATATTGGGGCATCTTCCTGCTGATGGTGCTGGAGAATGTCTTTCCGCCCATCCCGTCGGAGCTGATCATGGGGATCGGCGGCATCCGCGTGGGACAGGGGCGGATGGACATGGTCTGGCTGCAGGTGGCGGGCACGCTCGGCACCGTGGTCGGCAACTATTTCTGGTATCTCGTCGGCCACATATTGGGTTTCCGGCGTCTGAAGCCGCTGGTCGACCGCTACGGCCGCTGGGCCACGCTGGAATGGCACGACGTCATGGTGCTGGACCGGCTGTTCGGCAAATATGGCGAAGCGGTCGTCTTCGTCTTCCGCTTCATGCCCGCATTCCGCACGATGATCTCCCTGCCGGCCGGGCTTTTCCGCATGGGCCATGTCCGCTTCCTGCTGTGGACCGGTGGCGGCGCGTTGGTGTGGAACCTGATCCTGGCCTATGCCGGCTATGTGCTGGGGCAGAATTTCCGCGACATCGACAAATATGTCGGACCGGTCGCGACCGCCTGCGTCGTCGGGGCGGCAGTTCTCTATCTCTGGCGACTTTTCACCTGGAGGCCCCGGAAGAACGAGGCGTCGGAGGAAGACATCATCTGAGGCCACATCGCGTGGGCATGCGGGCAACCGGGATTGTCCTTTCTCGCCCCGCCGCTAGGTTGGCGCTCGACCGACAGAGACCGGAGCGCCCCTGCATGATCGCCGTCCTTCCCGCATTCCTCCTCCTCGCCGCCGCCAATGGCGCTCCCGCTCCGGCGCCGGCTGCCCCCGCGGCAGCCGTCACCGCCGCCGACCTGGACTATCGGAAGGACGGGACAGGTTACCTGCTGGTGCTGCATCGCGGCCAGCCTGTGGTCGCCAGCCTCAATGCCATCATCGAGAAGGAGCGCATTCCCGGCGCTCTCATTTCCGGCATCGGGGCGGTGGAGAAGGCGGAGGTCGCCTATTACGACCTCAACGCCAAGCGCTACCGCACCACCGTATTCGAGCCGTCGATGGAGGTGCTGTCGCTGAGCGGCAATCTGGGCACGCTCGACGGCAAGCCGATCGTGCACCCGCATGTCGTCCTGGGCGGGCCGGACTTCAACGCCCATGGCGGTCATCTGCGCGAGGCGACGGTCTCGCTGATCCTGGAGATTTTCATCATCCCCACCGCAGAGCCGATCACGCGTGAGCTGAGCAAGGATTTCCCCGAACTGCGCACGATGAAGCCGCTGCGGCCGGGCAGCTGAGCGACTTCCCCGAGGGCTGCGGTCAGTCCTGCGCGACCGGCAGCCAGACGGCGCTGGCGGCGTCGCCGCCCCGGTGGATCGTCTCGGTCGCCTTCACATAATCCGCTGCCTTGGCCTCCATGATGGAGGGCACCCAGCTTTGCGGATTGCGGTCGTAGAGCGGGAACAGGCTCGACTGCACCTGGACCATGATCTTGTGGCCCGGCAGGAACACATGGTCGACATTGGGCAGCGACCACTGGAAGGCATAGGTCTTGCCGGGCTCCAGCGGCGCGGGGCTGGAGAAGCCGTGGACGTAGCGGCCGCGGAAGATTTCTATGCCGATGCCGAGCTGGTAGCCCGCCATGGTGGGATTGGCCGAATCCTCCTGCGGATAGACGTCGATCAGCTTGACCACGAAGTCGCTGTCGCGGCCGGTGGTCGCCGCTCGCAGGTCGACCTTGGGCGCGCCCTTGATGTGCACCGGCTTGTCGAGCACGCCGGTCGTGTAGCTCAGCACGTCGGGACGGCCGTCGACGAAGCGCTGGTCGTGCACCAGCCAGGTGCGCCATTCCTCACCCTGCATGTGGATCGGCCGAGGCAGCATCGGCACGGGCTTCGCGGGGTCCGAAACATAGCTGTCGCTGCCCGCCTCCGGCTTCGTCCAGGACAGGCCGAAATTGGCGCCCAGATAGAGCGGGGTATAGTTGCCCGCCGGCCATTGCTGCGAAACCTCCCAGCGGTCCTCGCCGGTCGCATAGGTCAGCACCGGCGGCGTGGCGCATTGGGGCGGATTGGTCTTGAGGTGACAGTCGAGAAACGGCTTCATGTAGCGCGTGCGGAACTGGAGGCCGGTGTCGCCCTCCCAGGTCAGTGGTCCCAGCGCGCGCGCTTCGTAATTGACCTGGGAATGGCGCCACGGGCCGATGACCAGGCTGACCATGTCATTGGCCGTGTCCTGCTTTTCCAACGCCTGGTAGACCGCCGGGGCACCGTAGCTGTCCTCCTGGTCCCACTGGCCGACGACCAGCATGGTAGGGACGGTCAGCTTGCGCTCGGCCAGCAGCTTGTCGACCGCCTGGCCCTGCCACCAGGCGTCATAGCTGGGATGCTCCAGCAGCTTGCGCACCACGGGAAGGTCGAACAGCCCGTAGGTCCGGGCATAGTCCGCGGCCGATCCGGCCTCCAGATAGGCGGTATATTCGTCGCCGGTGCCCTTGGGCACCGAGCCGCCCCCCTTCTTCGCCGTCTGGCCGAGATCATAGTCGAAGCCGAAGGTGCGGAAGGCGCCGTTGTGGAACCAGTCGTCGCCCATCCAGCCGTCAACCATGGGGCTTTGCGGCACGGCCGCCTTGAGTGCCGGATGCGGATCGACCAGCGCCATCAGCGAGGTGAAGCCGAGATAGGAGGAGCCGGTGATGCCGACCTTCCCGTTGCTCTCCTTCACATTCTTCACCAGCCAGTCGATCGTGTCATAGGCGTCGGTGGCGTGATCGACCTTGGTCGGGTTCAGCGGGCCGCGCAGGGGGCGGTTCATGACATAGTCGCCCTCCGACCCGTCGAGCCCCCGGACGTCCTGATAGACGCGGATATAGCCGTCATTGACGAACTCCGCGTCCATCACGGGCAGGATTTCCTCGATCCGCTGGCTGCGATTGCGGCTGGTTGCCTTGTCGGCATTGTAGGGGGTGCGACTGAGCAGGACCGGCGCGTCCTTGGTGCCCTTGCGGAAGACGATGACGGTGAAGAGCTTCTTGCCGTCGCGCATCGGGATCATCACCGTGCGGCGGACGAAATCGGCCTGGGGACGGACCCAGTCATATTCCTTCACCTGCTCGTTCATCATCGTATCGGTAGGCCCGGATCCGGCGTTCTGGGCGGCGAGATGCGGGGCGGAGAGAGCAAGCGGTGCGAGGGCGAGCGCAGTCGCGACGGTCCGAAGAGTTTTTGTCATGCCGCATCGGTGGCGTCTGCGCACCGGGTGGTCAAGCATGATGTCGGGGAAGGGGGACCACGCAGTGGTGATCGCCCCTCTCGATAGGGGGACACCCCTCCGTCAGACGCGCCGCGCCTGCCACCTCCCCTTCCAGGGGAGGATGAAAACTGACTATCCGTTCCCCACGCAAAGCGACCATTGCTGCCGTGATCCGCAGGCACGCGATAGGGTATAAAAATAGCCCGGAGGCCGAAACCTCCGGGCTAAGGAAGAGGTCACTCCTTGCGGAGTGCCTTCGGGTCGCAGGAGTGCTCTAGGGGAATTGTTGCGGCTCTGCCTGTGATCAAGATCACATATTTCAGCAGAATCATGCTCCCCTAGCTGTTTCTTCCGCCACAGGCTGGCTATGCGGAAGGAGAGGGGCGATCATGTCCGTCGGGGAGCCGGGGATTTTGGACAGCGAGGAACAGATCGAAGCGATTGCGACGGTCTTCCGGTGTGACCGGACGTCCGCGCAATCGCTTCGCCGCGTCCTCATTCCCCAGCGTGTAAGCGCCAAACAGATATTGGCGCATCAGGGGGAGCCCTCGCATCATTGCTGGATCGTCATTGACGGCTGTGTGGTGGTGCAGACCTTCGGCGTTGACGGCCAGCGCCAGCAACTGGCGCGCCATGGCCCGGGCGAATTCTTCGGCGCCTATCCCGCGCCCACAGAGCATCGGGCCGAGATCGAGGCTCTGGTCGACAGCCAGTTCCTGCGCGCCGAGGCGCAGACGCTCGCCGCGCTGGTGGCGACCGATGCCCAGATCGGCGCCGGCATGGCGGGACTGCTGGCGCGCCAGCTCGACCGGGCGCTGGACCGGATGGCGACTCGCTCCACCTACAGCGCGGCGGGGCGGGTCTATTCGGAACTGCTCGCGCTGGCGGACGGGCGCGATCATATCATGCCAGCGCCGCGAATCACGACCCTGGCCCTCAGCGCGAACACGACGCGGGAAACGGCGTCGCGCGCGGTGGCGGTGCTGATCCGGCGGGGAATTGTCGAACGAGAGGACGGCAGGCTGGTCATCCACGCGCCGCGCATGCTGCGTGACATGATCGTGTAGAGGATCAGTCCGCCCCGCCCGTCGGATAATAATGGCCCACAGGATATTCGCCATAGGCGGTCATGACGTCGCCCGCCATTTCGAAGCGGAACTGCGGCGCACGGATTTCCATCGCTGCCGCTTCGGGCCAGGGCGCGCAGACGCTGCCGGCCGGTGCGGCGCGGGCGAGCAGCACAGCCATACCGTCGTCCGCATCGATCCGGTCGGCAGGAGCGGAGGTGCGATATTCCAGCGCCAGCCCGCTGGCGGGCGCTGCCTGAAGGAAGCGGTCGGCGAGGAGCATCGCCGTCCCAAGGTCGTCGAGGGCTATCAGGAAAACGCCGCTTGCCGACTGCTGCACTGGCGGAGTGGAGTCGGTAACGGCAGGAAATGGTGCAACCGATGCGAGTATGGCCCGACTGACTGCGGTCGGGAGCGGTCGCCCGGTCCGCGGAGCCGACTGGTCCAGGGTTACGGTGTGAACCGGCATGCCCCGGTCCCGCCAGCGGCTTTCCGACGGGCTGGGAGCATCGGACCCGCGGCCCACATGCAGGGCCATGGCCTGCGTCTCCAGGGCCTTGGCGCGGCGCAGGGCCAGGCCCATGGCGATCTCCGCCCCTTTGGCCACTGCGGCATCCGACAGGTCGGTCTCGCTATGTGGGGCCTCGACGCTCGCGGCCAGTTCCACCAGGCGGTTGAAGCGTTGCATCCATTGACCGCCGAACGCTCCGACCGAAAGCGAACGGAAAACGTCGGGAGTTGTCGGCAGGACGACGTGCAGTTCCACCCCACGTTCGACCGCCAGTTCCGCGATCAGGATGTCCGCGCCGGCCGCAAGGGCGCCGAAGACCGCCCCCGGCCGGATCGCGTCCAGCGCATCGCCGATCTGTCGCCGCGCCTGCGCCTCGTCCTCCGGCAGGCCGATGATGCCACTGAAATACAGGCTGGGGGGCGGGCGCAGATGGTCGAAAAGGGTCGGCGGCAGCCCGGTCCGCGTCAGGATCTGGCGGAGCTGACGCAGCGTCGCCGCATGATCCTCCCATGCCTCGGGCGCCACGGCCATCGCCCGCTCCAGCGCGGCGCGGCTCGCTGCCTCGTCACCCAGCAGCAGATGCGCCTCGGCGGCGGTGGCGGCGAGCCAGTAGCGCGTTTCGGCTTCATGATCGCCGCTGTCGAGCAGCGTCAACACCCGGCGCGCCAGCAGACGGGCTTGGTCGGGCCGATCGTTCAGAAAGGCGAGGGTCGCCGCGTTGATGAGCGGATAGGTGGCACGCCGCCCTCTCGCAGCCTCGAGATAGGCGCCTTCCGCTTCCTCCAGCAGTATACTGCGTTCGGCGGGCGCGCCGCTTAGCGCGCGATCCTTCAGCAGCCTGCCCTTGAGGCTCAGCGCTTCGGGATCGTCGGACAGCAGTAGCCCCGACCCGCTGAACATGCGCCAGGCCCGGTTGGTATCCCCGGCACGCGCGATCCCGCGAATCTGCGCCAAGCCCGAAACGATCATGCCGCCATTGCTCGCTCAGTCGTCCTTGGGCGGCGGATTCTTGATGTCCGGGTCGATCGACAGAGCGGTCCACTGCGGCTCGCCGGAGGGCGAAAGCTGCAGCAGGTCGACATTGACGTTGAACGCGTGCCGCGTGCCATATTTGCCGCCCTTGTTGAAGCGTGCGCGGAAGCGGGCGATCTTGTAGCGATCCAGCTTCTCGTCATAGCCATCATATTCCAGCCCGCCGTAAAAGGAAGCGAGTGGCTGCTTGGTCGTGATGCCATCGATGTCCTTGGAGAAATAGAGCTGGTCGCCCTTCAGAACGATTTCCACGATGGAATCCTTCTTGATGGCGATGTAGTCGCGGCCGGGCACGTCGGGCTGTTCGAAGCGCAGCACGATCCGGTCGTTCTGAGCCTTCAGGGTGACGTGGAAGCGGATCGGCTTGTCATCCGCGACGCCCAGCGGGAACTGCGGGGCCAGCCCGCAATGCTGATAGTTCAGTGTCGACATGGTCACTCCCTTCGATTAGCCAGCGGCCTGGTCAGCTTGCGCTGCCAGACACGCCAGTCGTTGTTGTCCGGATCGGATGCGACCAGCCGGTCCACATCCTCCCGTGCCTCCGCCCGCAGCATCTCCGCCCGCTGCGTCTCGCCCAGCGCGTGAAGAAGCTTCGACATCGAATAGCGGGCAAGCATCCAGTCCTGCAGATAGCCCGCATTCTTCGGGTCGTCCTTGAGCAGCGACTGGAGGATTTCCCCCTGCCGCTTGCGTTGCTGAAGAGCGGCGGCATCTTCGCCCTGCAGCCGCAGCGCGTCGGCCATCCACGCGTGGCGGTTGGCGAGGTCGGCGGCGATGTCAGGATCGCCGGGGGCCATGCGATGGACGCGCTCCATGGTCGCCAGCGCGGCGCTGCAGTCCTTCAGCGCCTGCGCGCCCGCATTCCGGGTCACCGCGATGGTGCAGATATTGCCCTGCGCATAGCCCAGTTCCCGCCAATAGGCGCGGTTGCCCGGCTCCTGCCTGACGAGTTGCTGCGCGAGCGACTGATAGGAACGGAAACGCGGCAGCGCGGCGTCATACCGGTTCCGCATGAAGTCGACATAGCCCAGCCAGAACTCGCTTTGCGCATGGGCGAACAGCCGCTTGGGATCGTCGGGGTCGGCGGCCCGCAGCGCAGCCGTCACGCGATAGGCCTCCGCGAACTGCGCCAGGGCGCCGGCCGCGTCGCCGCGCTTGAAATCGTCCGCACCCATTGCCTGCAGGATGCGTGCGCGCCGCTCCAGCGAATCGGCGGGCAGGGCGGACAGGTCCGGCTGCTCCGCATAATAGCCCAGCGCCCGCTTGTTCACGGTCTGAAGAACGTCGAGCCGGCCCACCCCCTCCAGTTTCTCCCGCAGGTCGGTGAGCATGAATTCGATCAGTCCTTCGGCCTGCTGGCGCTGCTTTTCCGCCTCGCTCCGCGCACGCGCCACGAAGACCAGCATCAGCGCCATGAATAGGGCAAGAAGGACCAGCAAAAACGTGACGCCGATCACGCGCCGCAACTGTCTTTGCGCATCCCGCTGGATGATCTGGTCCAGCGCGACGCCGGTCAGCCCGGCGACGATCTTCAGCCGCGCGAGCTTCGCGCCGTCCCGGTCGGGATGGAAATCGGCAGCGATCGGCTCCTGCTCGACGCCGTCGGGGTCGCGCGCCAGCAATGCCGGGGGGAAGCTATCGGCAGGCTCGCCCTGGATCAGCGCGGCGATGACGGGACGATCGGGATGAAGCTCCCGGAACAGCGCGATTTCGGCATCGACCCATCGCGATGCCTTGGCCGCGGGCGAGCAGAGTACGAGCAGCGCGTCGGACTGCGACAGCGCCAGGCGGACTTCCCGGTCAAGGCTGGAGGCGGCGGGAAGCTCGGCCCGGTCGCGAAAGATCGGCGCGAGCCGCCGCGGTACCGGGCCACGCGGAGAAGGTGAACCGGCAAGGCGGGAAGGCAGGCGATAGGTTTCGAGCCAGCGATGGAGGCGGGCGGCGAAACGCTCATCGGCATGGCTGTAGCTGAGGAAGGCCCGGTACCGGCGACGGTCCGCGGCGTCATCGCCGATGCTGCTCCCCGTCATGCCGGCCACACCGTCACTGGATCATGCCCCCAATTCCCCGCTGCGATGGATGCACCTTTCGACGCGCCAAGGCGAGGGGAATCATGGAAGCGGGCGCGGAAAGGGTGGCGGAACCGCCTCTGGTCAGCCGCCGGCGCGGGGGTGGGCGTGCCGATAGACGTCCAGCAGATGCGCGGCGTCCACCTGGGTATAGACCTGGGTCGAGGACAGGCTGGCATGGCCGAGCAATTCCTGCAGCGAACGCAGGTCGGCGCCGCGCCCCAGCAGGTGCGTCGCGAAGCTGTGGCGCAGCGCATGGGGTGTCGTGCGCTCCGACAGGCCGAGCCGTCCACGCGCGCCCTGGACGGCGCGGCGGACCAGCGCGGGGGAGAGCGGCCCGCCCCGTGCGCCGCGGAACAGAGCGTCCTCCCTTCCCATGGGAAAGGGACAGAGTGCGACATAACGATCGATCGCGTCGCGCACCTGGGGCAGCAGCGGCACGATGCGCGTCTTGTTGCGCTTTCCGGTCACGCGCAGCGTCTCGCCCAGCGGGAGCACCGCGCCGGTCAGCCCCATCGCTTCGCCGATGCGCAGCCCGGCGCCATAGAGCAGCAGCAGCACGGCCCAATCGCGCGCGCCGATCCAGGGCTCTCGCGCCGTCTCGGCAATGTCGCCGGCGAGCGCCACCGCCTCGTCGGGGGAGATAGGGCGAGGCAGGCCTCGCTTGACCCGCGGGCCCTTCAACTGCGGCAGCCGCCCATCCTCGCCGCCGACGAACTTCAGGAAGCCCCGCACGGCCGATAGCTCCCGGGCGGCCGAGACATTGCCGATCCCGTCCAGCCGCCGGTGAGTGAGAAAAGCACGCAGGTCCGCCTGGCCAAGCGTGGCCAGTGTCGCCGCGCTCACTGCCTCGCCCCGATGTTCTGTCAGAAAGGCCGCCAGCCGCTCCGCCGTCGCCACATAAGCGCGCACCGTGTGCGTCGACCGTCGTCGGTCGAGCGCCAGATGTCGGCGCCAGCTTTCGATGATGTCAGCGGCCATGGCCCCCTTTTAGGGGAACGGCCAGCGGTTGGGAATGCGTGCTCTCCCCAATCGCCCTTGAATTTCCTCCCCGAATGGGCACATGGACCCCTATGGACGCTCCCTTCGATCCGGCCGACCAGCCGACCGGGATCCTGATGACGCTGTCCCCGCTGGTGGGGCGTGTGCTGGCTCCCAATCCATCGCCCTTCACCTATACGGGGACGCAGAGCTATCTGGTCGGCACCGATGACTTGGCGGTTATCGATCCCGGGCCGGCGGAACCCGCCCATCTCGATGCGCTGACATCCGCCATTGCCGGGCGCAAGGTCGTGGCGATCCTCTGCACCCACACGCATCGCGACCACAGCCCCGCCGCGCAGCCGCTGGGCGAGGCGACGGGTGCTCCGATCATCGGCTGTGCGCCGCTGACGCTGGATGACGACGGACCGCGTGCAGATGCAGCGTTCGACGCCTCCTATCGGCCCGACAGGGTACTCGCGGACGGCGAGCGGCTGACGGGAGAGGGATGGACGCTGGAAGCGGTGGCGACGCCCGGCCACACATCCAACCATCTGTGCTTCGCCCTGCCGGAGGAAAAGGCCCTGTTCACCGGCGATCATGTGATGGGCTGGTCCACCAGTGTCATTTCGCCGCCCGATGGCGACATGACCGCCTATATGCGGTCGATGCAGCGGCTGGCCGACCGCGACGACGCGATCTACTATCCTGCCCATGGCGAGCCGGTCGACAATCCGCAGCGGCTGGTGCGCGGCATGATGGGCCATCGCAAGCAGCGCGAGGGGCAGATCATCCGCTACCTGACGCGCAACGGCGCCAGCGGGATTCCGGACATGGTGTCGGAAATGTACCGGGGCATCGACCCACGCCTGCATGGTGCCGCCGGGCGATCGGTCCTGGCGCATCTGATCGACCTGGATCAGCGCGGCATGGCCGGGCCGCTGGGAGACGGGCGATGGCAGATGCGTTGAAGCGGCATGGCCTCGCGATTGCGGTCGCGCTCCTGATCCTTGCGGTCGGTGCGGCGATGCTGGTCGGCTGGCAGCGCTACAATCGCGACTATGTGGTGGCGGTCGAGGAAGACGGATCGGCCGTGACGAAGGTCATCGCCGAGAGGATCGCGGGCACCAGCAGCCTCAAGGTCTCCGAACTGAGCGGCACGATCCAGAGCACGGCGCAGGACGTGAGGGGCTTCGGCCTGCTGAAGTCCGACCAGGTCGTGAAGATGCCTTTCTCCGTCGACTATTTCGTCGAGGTCGGCGCCCTTGGTCCGGACGACCTGGAATGGAATGCGCAGACACGCACCCTGATCGTCAACGCGCCCGATGTGAAGCCGGGCAAGCCCAATATCGACGAGAGCCGTCGCACGCTGGTCCGCACCAACGGGCTGTTCGTGACGCGGCAGGCGGGCGAGGAACTGAGTCGCCGCACCTCCGCCCATGCGCAGGCGCGGGTCGGCGCATCCGCCCGGTCGCCCGAGCGCATGGCGCAGGCGCGCGAATATGGACGCGCCGCGCTTTCGAAGCTGATGCGCGCGCCGCTGGACGCGATGGGCTATGGCGATGCCCGCGTGCTGGTGACTTTTCCGCTCGAGCGGGAGGGAGCGAACCGGGAGCGGTGGGATGTCACTACCCCGATCAACCAGGTGCTGGACGAGCGGGACAAGCGGCAGAAAAACGGGAACTAGGCGCCCGCGCCGGAACGCGATGCCGACTGGCTTCCCAGCGCGCGCGCCACTTCGACGAATTCCTCGACGCTGACCGTTTCCGCGCGGCGCTGGGGGTCTATGCCCACCGTCTCCAGCGCGTCGAGCGCGCCGGGTAGGCCCTTGAGGCTCTGGCGGAGCATCTTGCGGCGCTGGCCGAAAGCTGCGGCGGTGAGCCGTTCGAGATGCTTGAGTTCGACGCCCTCGGGTGCCGGCTTCGGCGTGATGTGGACCACCGCCGACATGACCTTGGGCGGCGGGGTGAAGGCGCTGCGGTGGACCTTCATCGCGATGCGCGCGTCGCCGCGCCATTGGGCGAGGACGGCGAGGCGGCCATAATGGTCGCCGCCGGGCCGGGCGACGATGCGTTCGGCCACCTCCATCTGGAACATCAGCGTGAGGCTGGACCACCAGGGAAGCGGATTCCAGTCGGCCGAGAGCCAGCCGATCAGCAGCGCCGTACCCACATTATAGGGAAGATTGGCGATGATATGCGCGCCCTCGCCGGCCTCCGTGCGCGCATCCACCTGCATGGCGTCGCCGGACAGGACACGGAGCTGGCCGGGAAACGCCTCTGCCAGTTCGGCCAGCGCCGGAAGGCAGCGCTCGTCGCGCTCGACCGCGACGAGACGGGCCCCGGCGCGCAGGATCGCGCGGGTGAGACCGCCCGGACCCGGGCCGACCTCGAAGGCGGGCCTGTCGCGAAGGTCGCCGGGGATGGCCGCGATGCGGTCCAGCAATTGTTCGTCCAGCAGGAAATTCTGGCCCAGCGCCTTGCTGGCCTGAAGGCCGTGCGCGGCGATGACCTCGCGGAGCGGGGGAAGAGACGGGCGGACGGGGCTGGTCATGATTGGCGCGGCCTGATCACATCTGCCTCAGCCGGCATAGGCGAGACGGGATCGGGCGGCTTCGGCCGCCATCTTGAGCGCGGCCACCATCGCGCCGGGATTGGCGCTGTCCGTGCCGGCGATGCCGAAGGCGGTGCCATGGTCGGGCGACGTGCGCACGATCGGCAGGCCCAGCGTGATGTTGACGCCCTCGTCGAAGTTCAGCGTCTTGATCGGGATCAACGCCTGATCGTGGTACATGCAGAGCGCCGCGTCATAGGTCTGGCGCGCGCGCGCGTGGAACAACGTGTCGGCGGCGAGCGGGCCGACGATGTCCATGTCCTCTTCCCGCAGGGACTCCACGGCGGGACGGATGACCTCTATCTCCTCGCGGCCGAGCGCGCCGCCTTCGCCCGCATGGGGGTTCAGCCCCGCGACGACGAGGCGGGGGCGGGCAATACCGAAATTGCGCTGCAGCCCCTTCACCGTGGTGAGCGCGCGGGCGCGGATCAGATCGACGGTGAGGGCAGCGGGCACCTCCGCAAGCGGGATGTGGATGGTGACCGGCACGACCTTGAGCGAGGGGCCGGCGAGCATCATCACGGCGTTTTGCGGGGAAACGCCGCAGCGTTCGGCGACGAATTCGGTCTGGCCGGGATGGGTGAAGCCGACGCCGTAGAGCTGTTCCTTGCCGACGGGCGCCGTGACCAAGCCTGCCGCCGATCCGGCGCGGGCCAGGCCGACCGCCACCTCCAGCGCCTGGAAGGCGGTGCGGGCGCCATCGGTGCTGGGGACGCCGGGCACGACCTCCCCCGCATCGGCGACCTTCAGGCAGGGCAGGGCGTGGGGGAAGGCGGCCGCGGCCTGTGTCGGGGTTTCGATAACGGCGACCGGTCCGGACCAGACGGCGCGCAGCGATGCGGGATCGCCGATCGCGAAGAAGGGGGGTAGTCCCCACGCTTCGCGCATGACCCAGGATTTCGCGACGATCTCCGGCCCGATGCCAGCCGGATCGCCCAGTGTCACCGCGAAGGGGACGGAATGGGGGGCGTCAGTTATAATCGATGACCGCATCGCGCCGCAGGTCGCGCAGGTAGATGCGCGCACGCTTGTTGACCCGCTCCTCCTCCATCTGCGCCATGATCTGTTCCGAACTGGGGGCGTTGGCGTCGGGCGCCTGGTCGCGGCCGCACACGACGAGCACGCGCACGCCGTCGGTGATCGAGCCGAAGGGCGGGGTCGCCTCGCCGACCTGGAGGTTGAGCAGGATGTCCTGAAGCTGCGGCGGCAGGTCGCGCAGCTTCACATTGTCGTTGTCGACGACATCCGCGCCGATGCGGCCGCCGACCTCGTTCGCCTGGCCGCAGCCCTTGATCTCCTTGATCGCGGCGGCGAAGGCGGCGGCCTTCTGGCTCGCCTGCTCCTTGGTGGTGCCGGTCGGAAAATTGACGGAAAGCTGCTTCAGGCTGAGCAGCGCATCGCGCGGATCGGCGGTCAGCACCTTGCGCTTGTCCATGACGTAGATCAGCGAAACGCCGCCCGCGACCGGGATCGGCCCTGCGATCTGGCCGACCTGCATCTCCGCGGCCGCCTGCGCCAGTTCCTCCGGAAGCTGGGCGGGGCGGACCCAGCCAAGGTCGCCGCCGACCGCAGCGGTCGATGCCTCGGAGAACTGCCGGGCATAGGCCTGGAAGCTGCCGCCCTGCTTGATCTGTTCGATGATGTTCCGCGCATTGGCGGTGATCTGGTCCATATTCTCCGGCGTGGCCGATAGGTAGATCTCGCCGATGCGATATTCGTCGCTGCCCTTCGCCGCGTTGAGGCGGTCGACCACCGACTTCACCTCTTCTTCCGACACGTTGACGAAAGGCTGAATGTTGCGGCGGAGCAGGCGGCTCCAGGCGAGCTCGCCTTCGATCTGGCGCTTGATGCTGGCGGGCGAGCTGCCCTGCGTGCGCAAATACTGGTCGAACTGGGTGGGCGACTGGCGGAAATTGGCCGCCACGCGCTCATAGCTCTGGTTGATTTCCGCCGGGTCGATCTTGATGTCGTTGGCGGCGGCTTCCTGGATCTGGAGCGTTTCATCGATCAGGTTGCGCAGCACCTGCACGCGCAGCCGCTCCTTCTCCTCGTCCGACACCTTGCCGCCATTTGCGGTGATGATGAGGGCCAGGCGCTGGTCGACGTCCGTGCCGGTGATGATGCGGCCGTTCACGATCGCGGTCGCCTTGCGGACGTTGGGATCGCTCTTGCCGAAGATGGTGAGATCACCCGGCAGGTTGAGCTGCTGCGTCTGCACGCCGCCGTCGTCGTCCACGGTCTGCGCCGCCACGCCGTCCAGCGCCGTTCCGGCGATCAGTGAAGCAAGGAGCACGGTGCGCAGGCCCCGGCGGACGGACGTGCCAAGCGAGGGGAACACGGAAACGACAGGCTGCATCGTCGACAAAACTCTCCAATACGAACCGGCGGGTGATGCGCCGATCCGCCTTAACCGGCCCTGAGCGGCGGAAGGGGACGCTGTTCCTTATATGCCAAGATTGCGAAAAGCGAGTCGTAGCTGGAAGCTGTTACCCTTTCGCGCGTCGCCGTTGGTCAGATAGTCGCGACGCCAGGTGAGGCCGATCGTCAGGCAGTCGTCCTCATAGGCGACGCCCAGGCGGTGGCGCACTGGTTCATAGCCGTCCGAGACGGAGACCGGATCCTCCTGCGCGTCGGTCAGGTCGATGACGGTCGAGCCGAAAACGGACCAGAAGCGGGCGAACTGGACACGGCCGCCGAGCCGCAGCTCCTCGCGATCCTGCAGGTCCTCCAGGCCGGCTCCGGCGTCGCGGTTCAGGCGCAGATAGCCGACCATTGCATAGGTCTTGCGGCTCCCCACGGTCGCATCGATCTCGTTGCGGCGGACGGCCAGGCTGTCCTTGTCCACCCGGAAACGGTGGGTGAAGCCAACGAAATCCTTGTAGCGGATGGTGGTGCGGCCGACGATGTCGGACAGACGACCGGTTAGACCGGTCCCCTCGGGCAGGATGCTCGGCCGCGTGTCGAGCCGGTAGCTCTGGCCGATATTGCTGTCGAGCGAGAAGTCGGACAGCGTGAGGTTGTATTCGAGGCCATAGGTTACGCGGGAACTGTCCTCGAACCGGTCGTAGCCCGAAAAGCGGTTGAGCGCGAAAAGGTTGCTGTCTTCCAGGTCGACCGCGCGCGCATCCTCATTGGGGAGCGACAGGTTGGCGAGCTTCGGCGCGCCCACGATCTGGATGCGCGGCGTGATGCGCTGGACGCCGCCGAACGCCTCGCCCATGAAGGGCCAGCGCAGGTCGATCGCCGCCGCCGCGATGCCGCGCGCCTGCCAGCCGCGCTGCCCGCGATAGCTGAGCGTGTCGGTCAGTTCATTGTCGCCGCTGTGATAGACATCTCCGCGCAGATAGGTGGTGAAGGTCACCTCCTGGCCCAGCCCCGTCAGCTTGCGCAGGTTCCATTCGAACGCGGCGAAGGCGCGTTGGGTATCCTGCCCGGCGGTGCGGGTAATCGCGAGGCTGTTCGCCTGAAACTGTACGCGGCCGCCGAGCAGGGGATCGGTCATGCGCAGGCGATAGTCGATCACGGGCAGCGCAATCGGCGTCTGGCCCTGCGAATCGCCCTGCCGCAGGGTCTGGACCGCCCAGCCGGCAAGCGAGAAATAGCTGTTCTCGCCGATCCGCTGCGTGCCCAGGGTGGACCGGAGGCGATCGTCGCGGCTGATGTCGTAGCGGCGCAGGAAGGTGCGGTCGCTCGTCACCCGGACCGACCCGTTGACGCTCCATTCCGGCGTCAGCTGCAATCCGCCGCTGGCGTCAACATAGCCGCGGAAATCCTTCTGCGATTCGGCCGGCAGCGTAGAGCCCGGCGACGTCTCGCCGATGCCGACGCGGCGCCCGTGCGTGACATAGCCGGTGATCTGATAGGCGCCCCGGTCCAGAAGGTGTCGGAAGTTGGTTTCCAGCATCGGCAGCGTGTCGGAATAGACATGCGGCGTGATGGTGAGGTCGCGATTGGGGGCAAGCTTGAAATAATAGGGCAGCGCGACCTCGAACCCGTTGACCCGGTCGTAGCGCAGGTTGGGCATCAGCAGGCCGCTGCCGCCATTGTCGCCCACAGGATGCGACAGGCCGGGCAGCGGGATCAGCGGCAGGCCGAACAGTTCGATATTCGCGCGGGTATAGGTGACCCGCTCGCGCGTGGGGTCGTAGATGACCTTCACCGCATTGATCTGCCAGGTCGGCTCTTTCGGGCAACCGTCGCTATCCTCGACCGCGCAGCCGGTATAGGCGGCATGGTGCAGCGTATAGACCCCGTTGACGCGCTCGCCCTTTACCGAGGCAAGGCGGCCGCCGGACTGGAGCACCAGCAGCATGTTGTCGACCGCACCGTCCTTCAGCGTGTCGGTGACGTCGAAGCGGTCGCCATAGGCCGTGTTGCCGTCCGGATCGGTGACGGACACATTGCCCTGCGCCTCCACCTTCCCGTTGTTGCGATTCCACACGACATTGTCGGCGCGCAGGCGGTTGCCCTGGCGCAGCAGCTGGACGTTGCCGCTGGCGGTCACGATCTCCGTATTGCTGTCATATTCCAGCTTGTCGGCGGCAAAGCCGATCTCGTCGTCATTGTCCGGGACCGGTGCGTCGGGCGGGGCGACCGTGATCTGCGGCTCGTTCAGCACAGGTTCGGGCGCCTGCTGCGCGTGGGCGGCGACCAGGTACAGATTGGCTGCGCCCGCGAACAGGAAGCATTTCAGGGGCAAGGAAAGACAGGTCTTCGGCAAGGGGTGGGCCTCTTTGGGGGCGCTTTCTTGGTCCGCCTATCGCATTGCTTGCGGCGCGCCGCAATCTTTCGCGGCGCGACACTGCGTGGAAATCGGTCGAACGCCTTTGCCAGACGGGGAAAGCCGCACTATCTGCCTAGCATCACCACCCACCAGCCGAAGAGAAAAGGCCCCTTGATGGAAATCGCGTTCAACCCGGTCCGCCCCGATGCCGACACCCTGGTCTTTGCCCTGCCCAAGGGCAGCGTCGATGCGCTGCCGGTGGCTGCGGCCGCTACGCTGGCGGCCGGCGCCGCGGCGAACCGCTTCGCGGGAGATGCGGGAACGAGCTTCGAAAGCTTCGTGGAGGAGGGTGGAAAGGTTGTCCGCGTGCTGCTGATCGGCACGGGAAGCGGCGGCGAGAGCGACTACGAACGCGCCGGCGCGGCACTGACAGCGAAGCTGCTGACGAGCGGCGCCGCTCATGCCGCGGTCGAATTCCCCGGTGGCGCGAGCGGCGAGGATGCCGCCCGGCTGGCGCTGGGCGCTCTGCTGCGCGGCTGGCGGATCGACACCTATCGCACGCGCCAGCCGGAAAAGGCGAAGCCGACGCTAGCGAAGATCACGATCGTGTCGGCGGACGGCGCCGACCTCTGGGAGCGGCAGTCGGCGGTGGCGGGGGGCGTCGCGTTCACCCGCGAGCTGGTGTCCGAGCCGGCAAACATCCTCTATCCCGAAAGCTTCGTCGAGCGCTGCCGCCCGCTGGAGGAGCTGGGCATTCGGATCACCGTGCTGGACAAGGCGGCGATGGCGGAGCTGGGAATGGGTGCTCTGCTGGGCGTCGCGCAGGGATCGGCGCGCGAGCCGCGCCTGATCGCGATGGAATGGGACGGCACCGGCGGTGCGCAGGACAAGCCCGTGGTCTTCGTCGGCAAGGGCGTGACTTTCGACACCGGCGGCATTTCGCTGAAGCCCGGCCCCGGCATGGAGGACATGAAGTGGGACATGGGCGGCGCGGGCGCGGTCGCCGGCGCGATGAAGGCCCTGGCGCTGCGCAAGGCGAAGGCGCGGGTCGTCGGCATCTGCGGTTTGGTCGAGAACATGCCCGACGGTAATGCCCAGCGTCCCGGCGATATCGTGACGTCGATGTCCGGCCAGACGATCGAGGTGCTGAACACCGACGCCGAAGGGCGGCTGGTGCTGTGCGATGCGATCACCTGGGCGCAGAAGACCTACGCGCCGGAGATCATCGTCGACCTCGCGACCCTGACCGGCGCGATGATCGTTTCGCTGGGCAATGAATATGCCGGGATCTTCTCCAACGACGACGGACTGGCGGACGATCTGATCGCGGCGGGCAAGGCGGCGGGCGATCCGCTGTGGCGCTTCCCGCTGTCCGACGCCTACAACAAGCTGATCGACAGCCCGATCGCTGACATGAAGAATATCGGGCCGCGCTTCGCCGGGTCGATCACCGCGGCGCAGTTCATCAAGCGCTTCGTCGACGACGGCGTCAAATGGGCGCATCTCGACATCGCCGGCATGGTGTGGGCGGACAAGCCTGGCGCTACGTGGGACAAGGGCGCGACCGGCTATGGCGTGCGGCTGCTCGACCGCTTCATCGCCGACAAGTTCGAGGTCTGATGCAGGTCGACTTCTACCAGCTGAGCCGCGATCCGGTCGACCAGGTGCTGCCCGCCATCGCGGCGCGCATCCTGGGGATGGGGGAACGGCTGCTGGTGGTGGCCGACGATCCGGAGCAGCTGGAGCGAATCTCCGCGGGGCTGTGGGCCGGGCCGCCCGAAAGCTTCCTTGCGCATGGCCGCGCGGGAGAGGGGCGGGATGCGGTGCAGCCCGTGCTGCTGGCGCGCGACTGCTCGGCGGTGAACGGGGCGCGGCACATCGCCCTGGTGGACGGACTCTGGCGCGAGGAGGCACTGGGATTCGAGCGGGCCTTCTATTTCTTCGATGCCGTGACGATCGAGGGCGCTAGGGCGAGCTGGCGGGCGCTGGCGAAGCGGGAAGGCGTCACTCCCCGCTTCTGGCGGCAGGAAGGGCGCAAATGGGTGCAAGGCCCCTGAGCCACGGCACGGTTAACGGCTCTTGCGGTGCAGAACTGGCCAGTCTAAAGGGCGCGCCATCTTATCCCCAACAATTCGGAGTTCATGAGGGCCATGGCCGTCACTCGCACCTTCTCGATCATCAAGCCCGACGCGACCCGTCGCAACCTGACCGGCGCGGTCACCAAGAAGCTGGAGGAGGCGGGCCTGCGCGTCGTCGCGTCCAAGCGTATCCGCATGACCCGCGAGCAGGCTGAAGGCTTCTACGCGGTGCACAAGGAGCGTCCCTTCTTCGCTGACCTGGTCGCCTTCATGATTTCCGGCCCGGTGGTCGTGCAGGTGCTGGAAGGCGAGGAGGCCGTGAAGCGCAACCGCGACATCATGGGCGCCACCAACCCCGCGAACGCCGACGAGGGCACGATCCGCAAGGAATATGCCGAATCGATCGAGGCCAATTCGGTCCATGGCTCGGACAGCGACGAGAACGCCGCGATCGAGATCGCCTATTTCTTCAAGCCGGAAGAGATCGTCGGCTGAGCTGATTTCCTGCCGAGGCAGGGATGATACGGATGACCCGGTTCTCTGCGGAGAGCCGGGTTTTTCGTGTTCGAGGTCGGTATGGCGGGGTTTCGGCCATTCCTCGTCATCCCGGCGAAAACCGGGATCCGCTTTCTTTTCTTTGTTCGGGTGGAGCCGGAAGGGGCGGCGCCTATCCCGTCGCGAACTCCGCCCAGATCGGCAGGTGATCCGACGCCTTGCGCGCCGTCGCGCTGGCGTGGACGCCGCAGTCCAGCAGCTTCAGGCGCCCGCAGTGCATGATCCGGTCCAGCCGCGCCACCGGCCGCCGCGCGTGGAAGCTGCGGCCGCAGGGCGCGAAGCTGTAGTGCCGGGCGAAGTCGGCCAGGCAACCCCGGTCCGCGCTCCATTCGTTGAGGTCGCCCATCAGCACGGTGGGCATCGCCTCGCACTGCGCGGCGGCATGGATCACGGCCGCCGCCTGCCGGCGCCGCCACAGGCCCGACAGGTCGAGATGCATGCCGAAGACCCTGAGCGACGTGCGGGCCAGCGTCACTTCCGCCGTGATCGCGCCGCGCGGTTCCAGGCAGGGCAGGTGCAGCACGTCATGAGCCGCGACCTGCGCCTCCTTGCGCACCAGGATCGCATTGCCGTGCCAGCCCATGGAATCGGCCTGCACGTTCAGCGGCACTGCCTTGTATCCGCTCTGGCTGTCGAGCAGGAAGGGCGGGATCGCGGCGGATCGCACGCCGAAGCGCCGGTCCGCCTCCTGCAGGGCCACGACGTCGGCGTCGATCTCGTTCAGCACGTCGATCACCCTTTCGGGCATGCGGCGGCGGTCGGTGCCGATGGCCTTGCGGATATTGTAGCTGGCGACGCGAATCCGATGGGAGGACATCGTCTTTCAATGCGTCAGCCGCCTTCGGGTTTCCAGCCTTTCGACGGATGGGGCGTTCAGGGGCGAAGGGGCGTCCGGTCGAACAGCCGGATCGGCGCCTCGCCCAGCCTCGCCTCGCCCATCGCCTGGAAGCCCAGCCGCTCGGCGACGCGAACCGATGCGGCATTGCCTGGCTCGATGATGCAGCGGATCGACGGAGCGTCCAGATGCGCGTCGGCCCAGCGCAGCACCGCGCCCACGGCTTCCGATGCGATCCCCTTGCCCCAGGCGGGCGGCGCCAGCACCCATCCCGCCTCGGGGACTCCCTCCAACTCGGCGATGCCGCGCGCGGCGCTCAGCAGGCCCGCTTCCCCCAGGAGGCCGCCCGTGGCGCGATCCTCGACCACCCACATGCCATAGCCCAGCAGCGACCACATGCCGGCATAGCGCAGCAGCCGGAACCACACCGCCTGCGCGTCCTGGGGCGTGCCGCCGATATGGCGGACCACGTCGGGATCGGCCCAGAGCGCGCGGCACTGCGGAAAATCGTCGATCCGGTGCGGGCGGAGCGTGAGGCGGTCGGTGCGAAGGATCGGGGCGCCGGTCATGCGAAACGCTATGGCGCGGCGCGCGCTGTGGTCAAGCCGCCGGTAACGGCGCACCTTCGGGCAGGGCGTGGGAAGGCCCCTCGGCCGCGATCAGTGCGCGGTCGTCCACCTGCCAGGGGTGAAAGCCGGGCAGGAAATAGCGGGCCCAGGGCAGCGCGACCCGCCGCACCATGCCCGGCCGCAGCAGCACATGACGCAGCAGCCCGCCCCAGGCGCGCAGCCCGGTGACCCCGTCCTGCCGCAGCAGTTCGATCATGCCGCGCGTCCGGTGGTGCAGGAACTGCTTGGTCACGACCAGCATCATCAGCGACCGCACCCGCCAGCGCTGCCATGCGCTCCAGTCCCGGGTCGCGTGCAGCCAGGTGTCGCAGGCGACGCCCTTGTGCTCGATCTCCTCCACCGCATGCCAGCGCCACAGCGATGCGACATGCTCGTCGGCACCTGCCAGATGGCGGGGATCGGCCAGCAGCTCATGGGCGAGGATCGCGGTGAAATGCTCCAGCGCCATGGTTGCGGCCAGGTTCAGGATCGGCGCGCGCTGTGCCGCAAGGTCGAGCACTTTCGTCACGTCCGCGTCCAGCAGCGTCACGTCATAGCCATGGTCCGTGACCTGGCGGTTGAAGGCCACATGCTCGCGGCTGTGCACCACCTCCTGCTTGATGAAGGCGGCGATCTCGCCGGCAAGCCGGTCGGGCACCCCGTCGCGGAACGCGCGGACGCTGTCGATGAAAAAGGCTTCCCCCCGGGGAAAGGTGACGGACAGGGCGTTGAAGAAGGCCGTGGCGAAGGGATCGCCGCCGACCCACAGGCGCGGCGCCCCTTCGCGCTGGAAGCGGCGATCGCGTGGCGTGATGGCAAGGTCCGTCGGGGTCGGCATTGCAGGCTCCTTTCCCCTGATCTAGGCAGATCATGGTCAATAAAGAGTTATTTACACTAATGTCAATAAGACGCACCCGTCTGACCCCGGACGAAAGCCGCCTCGTCGCATTGGAAGCGGCGCGGGGGCTGCTGATCGAGGCAGGGCCGCAGGCGGTGACGCTGAAGGCGGTGGCGGGACGTATCGGCCGCACCCATGCCAACCTGCTGCACCATTTCGGATCGGCGGCGGGGCTGCAGAAGGCGCTGGCCGCGCATCTGGGCGACACCATCACTACGACGATCGGGGAGGCGGTGGACGCGGCGCGGCGAGGGGAGACCGACCCGCGCACGATCGTCGACATGACCTTCGACGCCTTCGACCGGGAAGGGGCGGGCGCGCTCGCCAGCTGGATGCTCGCCTCGGGCAATGAGGATGCGCTCGACCCCGTGGTGGAGGCGATCCACCGGCTGGTCGACAAGCTGGTGGCCACCGCGCTGACGCCCGATCTGGCGACCTTGATCCGCGAAAACACCCTGATGCTGGTGCTGCTGGCGCTCGGGGATTCGCAGGTCGGCGGGCCGATGGCATCGGCGCTCGGCCTGCCGCGGGAGAAGGCGCGGGAGATCGCGACCCGCAGCCTGGTCTTCGCGCTGGCGCAGGAGGCCGCTGCGGCGGCGCGGGGAAAGGTTTAATTTTTGCGACGATGGCGCTATGGGCGCGCCATGCATTTTCTCGATCAAGCAAAGATTTTCATCAAGTCCGGCTGGGGCGGACCCGGCGCGGTCAGCTTCCGGCGGGAGAAATATGTCGAATATGGCGGCCCCGACGGCGGCAATGGCGGAAAGGGCGGCGACATCATCTTCGAGGCGGTGGCTGGCCTCAACACGCTGATCGACTTCCGCTACACCCAGCATTTCAAGGCGCAGCGCGGCCTGCCGGGCGCCGGCAAGAACCGCTTCGGGGCGGGCGGCGAGGATCTGGTGATCAAGGTGCCCGTGGGCACGCAGATCCTGTCCGACCCCCAGCCCATTCCCGGGACGGAGGATGAAAACGGCATCCCCGATTATGAGGACCAGGAACTGCTGGCCGACTTCACCGAAGTGGGGCAGCGCCTTGTCTTCCTGCGCGGCGGCGATGGCGGCCGGGGCAACATGTCCTACAAGACCAGCACCAACCGTGCCCCGCGCCAGCACGGCACGGGCTGGCCGGGCCAGGAGATGTGGGTGTGGTTGCGGCTCAAGCTGCTCGCCGATGTCGGCCTGGTCGGCATGCCCAATGCGGGCAAGTCGACCCTCATCAACCAGGTGACCAATACCAAGGCGAAGGTGGGCGCCTATGCCTTCACCACCACCAAGCCGCAGCTCGGCGTGGTGCAGCATCGCGACCGCGAGTTCGTGGTGGCCGACATTCCCGGCCTGATCGAGGGCGCGGCCGAGGGGGCGGGCATCGGCGACCGCTTCCTGGGGCATATCGAGCGCTGCCGCGTCCTGCTCCACCTGATCGACGCGACCAGCGACGACCCGGTCGATGCCTTCCGCATCGTGACTGACGAGCTCGCCGCCTATGGCGAGGGGCTGGACGAGAAGCCGCAGCTCGTCGCGCTCAACAAGGGCGACCTGCTGGGTCCGGAGCTGATGGAGGACATCGCCGCCCAGCTGCGCGACGAGGCCGGGGTGGAGGATGTCTTCCTGATCTCCGGCGCCACCGGCGAAGGCGTGCCGGCGCTGCTCGACGCCGTGCTGGAGGTCATCGACCAGGATCGCGAGGACGTGGCGGACGAGGGTGAGGTGGAGGACGAGCGCCCATGGTCGCCGCTCTGACCACGGCTCATCTCCCCCGAACCGAACGGAAGTCCTCCTAGCTCGCCATGACCCAGTCCCTCCCCGGCTTCCCTCCCTCCGTCATCCGCCGGCTGGTCATCAAGATCGGCTCCGCCCTGCTGGTCGACCCGGCGGGGGAGGTGCGGCTCGACTGGCTGCGCACGCTGGTCGCCGACGTCGCCGCCCGCCGTGCCGAAGGGCAGCAGGTCATCATCGTGTCCTCCGGCGCGATCGCGCTCGGCGCCCGCCGGCTGAAGCTGCCCAAGGGCGGGCGCGGCAGTCTGGAGGATGCGCAGGCGGCCGCCGCCACCGGCCAGATCGCCCTGTCGCAATGCTGGGCGGCGCTGCTGCACGAACGGGGCATCACCGCCGCGCAGATGCTGGTGACGCTGGACGATCTGGAGAACCGGCGGCGCTATCTCAACGCCTCGGCCACGCTGGAGCGGCTGATGCAGCTCGGCGTGGTGCCCGTGGTGAACGAAAATGACAGCGTCGCCACGGCGGAGATCCGCTTCGGCGACAATGACCGGCTGGCGGCGCGCATCGGACAGGCGGCACGGGCCGACGCGGTTGTGCTGCTGTCCGACGTGGACGGTCTTTACACCGCCAACCCGCATGTCGATGCGGGCGCCATGCTGATAGAGACGATCGAGCGCATCGACGCGCGCATTGCCGCCATGGCGGACGGGGGGTCCGCTTCGGGCATGGGATCGGGCGGCATGACCTCCAAGATAGAGGCGGCGCGGATCGCGACCGGCGCCGGCGCGCATCTCGCCATCATCTCGGGCAAGATCAACGCGCCGCTTTCCCATTGGGAACAGGGGGGCAGGGGCTCCATCTTCCTCGCCGCCCCGGCGCAGCGCGCGCGCAAGGGCTGGCTCGCCGGGCGCCTCGCCGTGCGTGGGCGGATCACCGTCGATGCGGGCGCGGAAAAGGCACTGGAGCGCGGCAACAGCCTTCTGCCCGCAGGCGTCGCCCGGGTGGAAGGTGTTTTCGCGCGCGGCGACGTGGTCGACATACTGGCGGAGGATGGCCGGGTGATCGCGCGCGGCCTCATCGAATATGACAGCGAGGAAGCGGCCCGCATTGCCGGCAAGCGCAGCGACGACATCGCCGCGCTGCTCGGCCATCTGCCCCGCTCCGTCCTCGTCCATCGCGACCATATGGCGATGGTCTGATACCCTTATGTCCATGAAGATCGCCATGACCGGCGCGACGGGATTCGTCGGCGCCGAAACCCTTGAGCAGGCCCTGGCGGCCGGCCACCATATCCACGCGCTGACTCGCCGCGCCCAGCCGCCCCGCGCACGCCTGAAATGGGTGCCGGGATCGCTGGAGGATCCCGCCGCGCTCGACACGCTGGTGCGCGATGCCGATGCGGTCATCCATATCGCCGGCGTCGTGAACGCGCCCGATCGCGACGGTTTTGAGGCGGGCAACGCCCGCGGCACCATCGCGGTGATCGACGCCATGCGTCATCGCGGCGTCCGGCGCCTCGTCCATGTCTCCTCGCTCGCGGCGCGCGAGCCGGGCCTGTCGGACTATGGCTGGTCCAAGGAACTGGCCGAACGGCATGTGAAGGCGAGCGGGCTCGACTGGACGATCGTGCGCCCGCCTGCCGTCTATGGCCCGGGCGACCGGGAGATGCTGGAACTGTTCCGCATGGCCAGGCGCGGCGTCATGATGCTGCCGCCCGGTGGCCGGCTGTCGGTCATCCATGTCGCCGACCTTGCCCGCCTGCTGCTGGTGCTGGCCGCGGATCGGGAGGTGAGCCACACCCAGGTCTATGAGGCCGACGATGGCGTTGCGAACGGCTGGGACCATCGGGATTTCGGTGCGGCGATCGGCCGCGCGGTGGGGCGGCCGGTGCGCACATGGGCGACGCCGGCCTGGCTCTTGGGCGTTGCCGCACGCGTCGACGGCCTGGTGCGCGGCAAGGGCGCGCGGCTGACGCCCGACCGGGTGGGCTATTTCTGCCACCCCGACTGGGTGGCGGCCACCGGCCGCCACGTGCCTCGGCAGCTCTGGATGCCTGCCGTGCCCACCGAAGAGGGGCTGAGGACGACCGCCGACGCCTATCGGAAAAAGGGCTGGCTCTAACCTGCTTTGCTAGGGTCGGAACCCGGCATGGAGGCGTGCATTCTCCTCGGATGGAGGAAAACATGACCGATCCCGATCAACCGAGCCCGCGCCGCGCGGGCCGCGCCGCCGCCTGGGTGATCGGCATCCTCCTCGCCATCATTCTGGTACTCTTCGTCGCCCGCAACGTCTGGCATGGCGAGGAACTGAAGGAAGATCAGGCGACCGGTGCCAACACCGCCGATCATTACCGCGATAGGTCCAATTATTAAGGGCGACTATTGCGCGCTGCCGTCCGTCGGCTTCTTCGCCCGCTGTTCCGCCAGGAAGTCGCTGATCGCCTGTCCGCTGGCATTGAGCAGGGGGAAGGTGCGCGCCTCGGCCAGCCAGTCGGGTCGCCGCGCGCCGCTGCCGTAGAAGGTGTCGTACACCAGGCTGAATCCCAGGAAGACGATGGTCGCGCCGATCAGTCCCTTGACCGCGCCGAAGCCCGCGCCCAGCACCCGGTCGACCGGCCCCAGCACCGACTGACGCGTGCGCCGGCCGATCGCATGGGCCAGCAGCTTGCCCGCGCCGAAGGTGACGCCGAACACCAGCACCAGCGCCAGGATCGCCGCGCCGCTTTCGGTGCCGACGAATGCCGTCAGCAACTCCGCGACAGACGAGTGGAACAGGCGGATTGCGAAGATCGCCAGCACCCAGGCGATCAGCGACAATGTTTCCTGCACAAAGCCGCGCATCAGGCCGAGCACGGCGCAGCCGCCGATCGCGAGCAGGACGAGAATGTCGATGGCGTTCATCGCGCCCGTGGCTATCCGCGCCCGAGCATCTGGTCAACAAGCTGGGCGAGGGTGCGGAAACCGCTGACCGATATTCCCTTCACCCCGTCGGCCACCGCGCCGGGAACGAAGGCCCGGTCGAAACCGAGCTTGGCCGATTCGCGCAGCCGCAGCGGCGCATGGGCGACCGGCCGGATCTCGCCCGACAGCGCGATCTCGCCGAACAGCACGATGTCGGCGGGCACCGGCCGCTCCGCGAGCGCCGAGATCAGCGCGGCGGCGACGGCCAGGTCGGCAGCCGGGTCCGACAGGCGGTATCCGCCCGCTACGTTCAGATAGACCTCGCAGGTCGAGAAGCTGAGCCCGCAGCGCGCCTCCAGCACGGCGAGGATCATCGCCAGCCGCCCGCTGTCCCAGCCGACCACCGCCCGGCGCGGCGTCGCCCCGCTGGACAGCCGCACGACCAGCGCCTGGATCTCGACCAGCACCGGCCGCGTCCCTTCCAGCGCCGGGAAGACCGTGGCGCCCGTCACCGTCTCGTCGCGATGGGTCAGGAACAGGGCGGACGGGTTGGCGACCTCCTCCAGCCCCTCGGACACCATGGCGAACACGCCGATCTCGTCGGTGCCGCCGAAGCGGTTCTTGATCGCGCGCAGGATGCGGTACTGGTGGCTGCGCTCGCCCTCGAAGCTCAGCACGGTGTCGACCATATGCTCCAGCACGCGGGGGCCGGCGATGCTGCCGTCCTTGGTGACGTGCCCGACCATGACCAGCGCCGTGCCGCGCTGCTTGGCGAAGCGGATCAATTCCTGCGCGCTGGCCCGCACCTGGCTGACCGTGCCCGGCGCGCCCTCGATCAGGTCGCTGTGCATCGTCTGGATCGAATCGATCACCAGCAGGGCGGGCGGCGCGCCTTCGCCCAGCGTGGTCAGGATGTCGCGGACCGATGTCGCGCTGGCCAGTTGGACCGGCGCATTGCCAAGCCCCAGCCGCTGCGCGCGCAGCCGCACCTGGTCGGCCGCTTCCTCGCCGCTGATATAGGCGACGGATAGGCCGCCGGCCGCGATCCGCGCGGCCGCCTGGAGCAGCAGGGTCGACTTGCCGATGCCCGGATCGCCGCCGATCAGCGTCGCCGACCCCGGCACGATCCCGCCGCCCAGCGCCCGGTCGAACTCGGCGATCCCGGTCGATGTGCGCGCCGGCAGCTCGACCTTGCTGTCCAGCCCTACCAGCGCGATCGCCCGGCCGCCCGTATGCAGGTCATGCCTTGCGGAAAAGACGGTCTCGGCCGCTTCCTCGACGATGCTGTTCCACTCGCCGCAATCCTCGCACTGGCCCTGCCACCGGCTCGCCACCGTGCCGCACTGCTGACAGACGAATTTGCGCTTTGCCTTGGCCATGGGCGCATTCTTAACGGAACAGAATGGGAACGCAAGCGTGGGGTGAGGGGGCAGGGTTGGATTGCGGCTTGCGGTCTGAACGAGATATTTCCTGCAACCGTTCGCCCTGAGTAGGGACTGAGCCTGTCGAAGGCCCGTATCGAAGGGTTGGCGTACTACATCGGTCCTTCGATACGCCATTTCGACAAGCTCAATGGCTACTCAGGACGAACGGGGTAACGGCCGCTTCCCACCCATCCCGTCATCCCCCCTCATCATGTTACGCCCCCAAGACGCGCCGTCACATTCCGCACCCCATGCTGTCACGGAACCTCAACCGCTCTGTCACCACGCTTACCCGCGGCGCTGTTACAATCGCGGCCAGCCGGGGAGGGGACGATGGCGAGGGGTCATCGCTCCGGTCGAGGAGGGTCGCGTCATGTACCGCAGGCATCTGGCGCTGCTGGCATTGGGGATCACCGCGCTCACGGGCTTTTCGCCCGCCATTTCCGACACCGGCCCGCCTCCGCGGGTGATGCCCGGGCCGAGCGTGCTGCCAGCCGGCTATCTGTCGGTGCTCACCTACAATGTGAACGGCCTGCCCTGGCCCGCCGCCATGGACCGGTCGCAGGCGCTGGCGAAGATCGGCGACAGCCTGGCGCGGATGCGCGCCGCCGGCACCGCGCCGCAGGTCGTGGTGCTGCAGGAAGCCTTCACCGAAGAGGCGAGAGGGATCGCGCAGCGTGCGGGCTATGCCTATACTGCCTACGGTCCCGGTGCTGCGGACCGGCAGCCCGAAACGCGCGGCTATGTGACGGCGCGCTCCTTCTGGAAAGGCGAGACCCTCGGCCCGGCGCTCTCGTCGGGCCTCGTCCTGCTGTCCGACTACCGGCTGAGCGCGGTGCGCCGCACGCCGTTCCCGAAGGACGCCTGCGCGGGCTATGACTGCCTCGCCAACAAGGGGATATTGTCGGCCCATATCGCCGTCCCCGGCGCGCCCGCCCCGGTGGAGGTCGTCGCGACCCATCTCAACAGCGGCAACCCCTCGGGCCAGCCCGAGTCCGTCAGCCGGGTCGCCTTCGCCCGCCAGCTCGATGCGCTGGCCGCCTTCACCGAAGCGCCGGAGAGCAAGCGCACGATCCGCATCTATGCCGGCGACTTCAACATGGGCCATTCGCCCGCGCGGCTGGAATTGCTGATGGGCTATATCCGCAACAAGAGGGCGAAGATCGCGAGCGCGCTCGGCCGCGACAAATACCGGCCCCTGTGCGAACGCAATCCTGCCAGCTGCTCGGCCGACCTCGCCATCGCCGCCAATGTGCCGCTGCGCCACGCCAATGACTGGCAGTTCTTCTCCGCGCCCGACACGGTTCAACTCGTCGCGGCGAAGCGCGATGTCATGTTCCGCGCGGAACAGGGGCAAAAGGCGCTGTCGGACCATATGGGCCTGAAGGTCATCTACCGCTTCCGCTAGAGAGAGCGGAGGGGCGGGGCAGGGAGTTTCCGCCAGCGCCTTGCCCTCCCCGCCGCGCTCGCCTAAAGCGCTTGCATGCCTCAAACGCCTGCCGCGCCTGCTTCGTCCGACCTGTCCGGGCGAGCGCTGTTTCCGCACCGGCACCTGCTTTCCATCGCCGACCTCAAGCCCTGGGAAATCCGCTTCCTGCTGGACGAGGCGGAGCAGTGGGCGCGTGCCAATCGCGGCCATGCGCGCAAGCATGACGATCGTCTGGCCGGCATGACGCAGATCAACGCCTTCTTCGAAAACAGCACGCGCACGCTCCTGTCCTTCGAAATCGCGGGCAAGCGGCTGGGCGCCGACGTCGTCAACATGGCGGCCGCGACCTCCAGCGTGAAGAAGGGCGAAACGCTGATCGACACGGCGATGACGCTCAACGCCATGTCCGCCGACGTCATCGTCATCCGCCATGCCAGCTCCGGCGCGGTCGCGCTGATCGCCGACAAGGTCGACTGCCCGGTGCTGAATGCGGGCGACGGCTGGCACCAGCATCCCACCCAGGCGTTGCTCGACGCGCTCACCATCCGCCGCCGCAAGGGCGGGTTCGAAGGGCTGGTGGTCGCTATCTGCGGTGACGTGCTGCACAGCCGCGTGGCGCGCTCCAACATGCTGTGTCTCGCCGCGCTGGGCGCGCAGGTCCGCGCGGTCGCGCCGCCGACGCTGATGCCGCCGCAGGTGGAGATGCTGGGCGCGACCCCCTTCACCCGCATGGACGAAGGGCTGGAGGGCGCCGACGTGGTGATGATGCTGCGGCTGCAGAACGAGCGGATGGACGGGGCCTTCATCCCATCCGCCCGCGAATATCACCGGCTCTATGGCCTGACGCCCGAACGGCTCGCGATCGCCAAGCCCGATGCGCTTGTGATGCATCCCGGCCCGATGAACCGGGGCGTCGAAATCTCCAGCACGGTGGCCGACCATCCCGATCGCTCCGCGATCACCGAACAGGTGGAGATGGGCGTCGCGATCCGCATGGCCTGCCTCGACGTCCTGACCCGCGCCGCGCGGGGCGTGGAGGGCTGGGCATGACGGCCACCCTCGCCATCGTGAACGGCCGGCTGGCCGACCCCTCCGGCACGCAGCTCGCCGCCGGCATCATCCTGATCGAGGGCGACCGGATCGCCGCGACCGGCGACGTCGCGGTGTCCGAAGGGGCGCAGACGATCGACGCGCAGGGCCTGATCGTCGCGCCCGGCCTGGTCGACCTCGGCGTCTTCGCGACGGACAAGCCCGCCTTCCATTTCGGCGGCATCACGCGCGCCGCGCTGATGCCCGACCAGTCCTCGCCGCTCGACGATGTCGGCCTCATCCGGCAGGCGACGCGGGCGGGCAAGCCCGACTTCTGGGTCCATCCGATCGCGGCGGCGACGCGCGGCCTCAAGGGCGCCGAGCTGGCGGAGATCGGCATGATGCAGGCCGCCGGCGCCAAAGCCGTGGGCACCGGGCGCCAGTGGATCGCGGATTCGGGCGTGATGGCGCGGGTGCTCTCCTACGCGTCCGGCCTAGGCCTTACCGTCATCACCCATGCGGAGGACGGCGGCCTCGCCGGCAAGGCGGTGGCGACCAGCGGCGAGACCGCGACCCGCCTCGGCCTGCCCCACGCGCCCGCCTGCGCCGAGGCAATGGCGATCGCGCGCGACATCATGCTGGCGCGCGAGACGGGCGCAGCGATCCATTTCCGGCTGGTCACGACCAGGGCGGGCTTCGACCTGATCCGCGCCGCGAAGGCGGAAGGCCTGAAGGTGACCTGCGGCATCAGCCCGGCCTATCTGTTCCTGAACGACCAGGCGGTGACCGATTTCCGCACTTTCGCCCGCCTGTCGCCGCCGCTGCGCGACGAGGACGACCGCAAGGCGTGCCTGGAAGCGGTCCGTGACGGCACGGTGGACGTGATCACCTCCGGCCACGACCCGCGCGGGCCGGAGGACAAGCGCCTGCCCTTCGCCGACGCCGCGCCCGGCATGGCGGGTGCCGAGACGCTGCTGGCGCTCTCGCTCAATCTGGTACGCGACGGGTTGGTGGGCATGAACCGGCTGATGGCCCTGCTCAGCGCCAATCCCGCACGCATCCTGGGCGTGAACGCCGGCAGCTTCGCGCCCGGCAGCGCGGCGGACCTGATCTTCATCGATCCCGACACTCCGTGGATCGTCGATTCGGGCAAGATGGCCGCGCAGGCCGGCAACACCCCCTTCGACCGCGTGCCCGTGCAGGGCCGCGCGCGGCGGATCATGAAGGGCGGGGCGTTCCTGTAGCCGTCGCAGGGCCGGTGGTTTCGCCTACCCCGTCATCCCAGCGAAAGCTGGGATCCCACTTTTCTCTCATCGCGCGGGGTAGAAGAAAGGAGATCCCAGCTTTCGCTGGGATGACGGGGCGGAGGCTTATGGCCGCTTCCTAGCATTGGATGCGCCGCCGGATACGGAGAGGCGCGCCCCTCGGGAACCACCTCCCCCCTCGCGCGCTTCCCTTGGGGAACAGCAGGGGACTTAGATGACCGACCGCATCATGCAGCAGGTGCATGTCGACGCGCCGTGGAAGATCCCGCTGCGTGCCTGGTGGGAGATATTGAAGCGGGTCTATTCCGCCATGTCGGCCAATCATCTCGGCCTGCTGTCTGCTGGGGTCGCCTATTACGCCTTCCTCAGCATCGCGCCCCTGCTCGCAGCGGTGGTGCTGACCTACGGCCTGATCGGCGACCCGGCTTTGGTGCAGCGGCACATGGCGGCCATCATCACCGTCGTTCCCTCCGACGCGGCCTCGCTCATCAACGACCAGCTGCTGGGCGTCGTGTCGGCGGCCAAGGGGACGACCGGCCTCGGCCTCGTCGTGGCGCTGGGACTGGCCGTCTATGGCGCGACGCGCGCGGCCTCGGCGATCATGGAGGCGCTCAACATCGTCTATGCCTCGAAGGAGGCGAGGGGGATCGTCGCCTTCTACCGCGTGTCGATGGGGATCACCTTTTCCGCCGTGCTGGTCGTGGTGTCGGGCGTCGTCACCGCCACCGTCATCGGCCTGCTGCAGAAACTGCTGGCGGGGTGGGGGGCTGGCGTCCTGTTCGGGATCAAGGCGGCGACCTGGATCTGCGCCGGCCTGCTCGCCAGCACGATCTTCGGTCTCATCTACCGCTTCGGCCCGCACCGGCGCCGACCGCAATGGCAATGGCTGACCGTGGGGTCGGTGACGGCGACTTTGTTCTGGCTGGTGGCGACCCTCGCCGTGTCCTTCTACGTCTCGCGCTTCGGCAATTACAACGAAACCTACGGATCGCTGGGGGCCGTCGTGGTGCTCCAGCTCTGGCTCTACGTCTCGGCCTATGTCGTGCTGCTGGGCGCGCAGATCAACGCGGAGGCGGAGCGGCAGACCAGCGCCGAAACGGGCGTGGCGGAGGCTGTCCCGACGCGCGCATAATCGCTTGCCCTGCCTGCCCTCCCACGCTAAAGCGCCCTCCTTCGCCGGCACCGGCCAGGTGCAGGAGTGTAGCTCAGCTGGTAGAGCGTCGGTCTCCAAAACCGAATGCCGGGGGTTCGAGTCCCTCCACTCCTGCCACGCGAAACCTTGAATTTTCAGGGATTCGCGGGTAGATGCGCGGGCGAGGATGTGTCGCGAAGCAAGCGGCCGCACCCCGGGACGCCGACACGGCGGGGTCCGGAGGGCGGACTATTGCTTCGCGAATTGGCGTTTGTTCGAAGATTTTGAGGCAAGGCGATGGCGAAGGTTTCCCCCGGCGAATTCGTCAACCAGGTGCGGACCGAGGGGTCGAAGATCGTGTGGCCGACCGGCCGCGAAACGATCATGACCGCGGTGATGGTCGTCATCATGACCTCGCTGCTGGGCATCTTCTTCTTCGGCATCGACACCTTCTTCGGCGCGATCGTCCAGTGGCTGCTGGGCTTCGCGGCTGGTCAGGCGTGACGGACGTCGCACGAATTTTTGGGAGTTTGAGACGGTAAGATGGCGCGCTGGTACATCATCCACGCCTATTCGGGCTTCGAGAACAAGGTGAAGGAATCGATCCTCTCCGAAGCCGAACGCATGGGCCTCTCCCAGCTGGTCGAGCAGGTGGAAGTGCCCACCGAGACCGTGACCGAGGTGAAGCGCGGCAAGAAGGTGCAGGTCGAACGCAAGTTCATGCCCGGCTACGTCCTCGCCAAGCTGGCGATGAACGACGACATCTACCACCTCGTCAAGAACACCGCGAAGGTGACCGGCTTCCTCGGCCCCAACGGCAAGCCGCAGGCGATCAGCGAGAGCGAGGCCGCCCGCTATTTCGGCGCCCGCAAGGAAGCCGAGGCCGCGCCCAAGCACAAGGTCAATGTCGACTACGAGATCGGCGACAGCGTCAAGGTTCTGGACGGCCCCTTCGCCAGCTTCAACGGCGTGGTCGAGGAACTGGATTTCGAAAAGAACCGGGTCAAGGTGTCGGTGTCGATCTTCGGCCGCGCCACGCCGGTCGAGCTGGACTTCGAGCAGGTCGAACTGTCCAAATAATCCCCGCCCGCAAGGGGTCGGAAAAAGGGTCGCCAGCCTCCGGGCCGGCGGCCCTTTTCGTTTGCGCGTCGTTCCGCTCCCAGGCATGAACCAATAGTTAGGCATTGACCTAACTATTGGTTCATGCGAGCTACGCCGTCATCCAGAAAGTCGATCGTGAGTCGCATGCCCAACCCTTCCGCCTCCCAGCCTTCCGCCATGGACAGCGTCTTCCGCGCGCTGGCCGATCCGACCCGGCGCGCCGTGCTCGAACGGCTGGGCGCGCGGCCCGCCTCGGTCAGCGAACTGGCCGCGCATCACCGCATGGCGCTTCCCTCCTTCCTGGATCATCTCAAGACGCTGGAGGGGGCGGGGCTGGTCCGCTCGCGCAAGGTCGGCCGTGTCCGGACCTACGAACTCAGTCCCGACCGCCTGCGCGTCGCGGAAGACTGGCTCAGCCGGCAGCGCTCGGTGTGGGAAGGCCGGCTCGACCGGCTGGACGCCTATCTGTTGTCGATGAAGAAGGAGAAGCCTGAATGACCTATCCGTCGCCCCTCGGCCCGATCGACCAGGCCCTCGACCTCGTGCTCGAGCGCGAGATTTCGGTGCCCGTCGAACTGGTCTGGCACGCCTGGACCACGCCGGAAAGCCTGAAGCACTGGTTCTGCCCCGCCCCGTGGAGCGTCTCCGCCTGCGAGATCGACGTGCGCCCCGGCGGCATCTTCAGCACCACGATGCGCTCTCCCGAGGGAGAGGAATTTCCCAATGTCGGCTGCTATCTGGACGTCGTCCCCAACGAGCGGCTGGTGTTCACCGACGCGCTGCTCCCCGGATTCCGCCCGGCGCTCAAGCCCTTCTTCACCGCCGCGCTGATCCTGCAGCCCACCGCCACCGGCACGCGCTACACCGCCTACGCCATCCACGCCGACGAGCAGGGGCGCAAGACGCATGAGGATATGGGTTTCCACGACGGCTGGGGCACGGTCGTCGACCAGATGGTGGCGCATATCCAGGCGACCATGAACTGAGGACGGGGGCAGGGCGCATAAACGCCCTTTCCTTTCGGGCGTGCGCCCGTTATAGGGCGCCGCTTCCCCGACCAGGGAATCTTGCGGGAGGACGTCTTCGGGCGTCCGTCAGGACCGCTGAACTTGAACCGGGCGGTCTTCGGACCGCCTTCTACAGAGTGAGTAAAGATGGCCAAGAAGATTACGGGCTATATCAAGCTCCAGGTGCCCGCTGGAGACGCCAAGCCCGCCCCGCCGATCGGTCCTGCACTGGGTCAGCGCGGCGTCAACATCATGGAATTCTGCAAGGCGTTCAACGCCCAGACGGCCAGCGTGGAAAAGGGCACCCCGCTGCCCACCATCATCACCGTCTATGCGGACCGTTCGTTCAGCTTCACCACGAAGCAGCCGCCGGCAACCTATCTGATCAAGAAGGCGATGAACCTCAAGTCGGGCTCGAAGGAGCCGGGCAAGGTCATCGCTGGCAAGATCAAGCGCTCGCAGCTGGTCGAGATCGCCCAGGCGAAGATGGTCGACCTCAACGCCAACGACATCGACGCTGCGGCGAAGATCATCGAAGGCTCCGCCCGCGCGATGGGCCTCGAAGTGGTGGAGGGCTGAGACCATGGCAAAGCTGACGAAGAAGGCGAAGGCCCTGGCCGCTGCGGTCGACCGCGAGAAGCTGCACGGCGTTGACGAGGCGCTGGGCCTGATCAAGACCCACGCGACCGCCAAGTTCGACGAGAGCGTCGAGATCGCGATCAACCTGGGCGTCGATCCGCGCCACGCCGACCAGATGGTCCGCGGCGTCGTGACCCTGCCTGCCGGCACCGGCAAGACCGTGCGCGTCGCCGTGTTCGCCCGCAATGACAAGGCTCAGCAGGCGCTCGACGCCGGTGCCGATGTCGTGGGCGCCGAAGACCTGCTGGAAAGCATCCAGGCCGGCAACATCGACTTCCAGCGCGTCATCGCGACGCCGGACATGATGGGCCTGGTCGGCCGCCTCGGCAAGGTGCTGGGTCCCAAGGGCCTGATGCCGAACCCGAAGCTGGGCACCGTGACCCCGAATGTCGCCGAAGCCGTGAAGGCCGCCAAGGGTGGCCAGATCGAGTTCCGCGTCGAAAAGGCGGGCATCATCCACGCCGGCCTCGGCAAGGCGAGCTTCGCGCAGGAAGACCTGCGCAAGAATTTCGACGCCTTCGTCGATGCGATCGTCAAGGCGAAGCCGGCCGGTGCAAAGGGCAAATATGTCCGCAAGATCGCCCTGTCGTCCTCGATGGGCCCGGGCGTGAAGGTCGACGTGGCGGAAGTCGCCACGGCCTGATCGCTGGCGGATACCAGATAAAGGGGCCGCCTTCCTCCTTGCGGGGGAAGGCGGCCTTCTTATTTTCAAATTTCATCCTCCCCCGAAAGGGGAGGTGGCAGGGCATAGCCCTGACGGAGGGGTGTCACCCTCGATAGGGGGACACCCCTCCACCGCTGCCTCAGGCATCGGTCCCCTTCCCCTTGCAGGGGAGGATTTTGGAACCGAAGGACTGACCTTCCTTCGGGCTTCCGCTTCGGAAGCATGAACGGTCGCATTGTATCCGTCGGGAATGGCGGGTCGCTTTTACCGATGGAAAACAAGAACATGTCTTTCGAACACCTCCCGTCCATCCTCGCCCGCGCGCTCGTCGCCAAGGGCTATGAAACCCTCACCCCCGTCCAGGCGGAGGTCACCCAGGGGGAGGCCGCCGGCCGCGACCTCATCGTCTCGGCGCAGACCGGATCGGGCAAGACCGTTGCCTTCGGCCTCGCCATGGCGGGCGAGCTGCTGGGCGACAATGGCCAGCTGCCCTATGCCGCCGCCCCGCTGGCGCTCGTCATCGCGCCGACGCGCGAGCTGGCGCTGCAGGTCAGCCGGGAACTGGAATGGCTCTATGGCGACGCGCGCGCCCGGATCGCGACCTGCGTCGGCGGCATGGACGCCAGCCGGGAACGGCGGGCGCTGAACGGCGGCGCGCATATCGTCGTCGGCACGCCGGGCCGCCTGCGCGATCATCTGGAGCGCGGCGCGCTCGATCTCTCCGCGCTGCGCACGGCCGTTCTCGACGAAGCCGACGAGATGCTCGACATGGGCTTCCGCGAGGATCTGGAGCAGATCCTCGACGCGACGCCGGAGAACCGGCGCACCCTGCTCTTTTCCGCCACCATGCCCAAGCCGATCGTCGCGCTGGCGAAGCGCTACCAGCGTGACGCGCTGCGCATCTCCACCGTCGGGGAGGAGCGGGGCCATGGCGACATCAGCTATCAGGCGATGACCGTCGCCCCCGCGGATATCGAAAATGCCGTGGTCAACCTGCTGCGCTTCCACGAGGCGGAAACGGCGATCCTGTTCTGCGCGACGCGCGACAATGTCCGCCACCTCCACGCCAGCCTCACCGAGCGGGGCTTCGCCGCCGTGGCGCTGTCGGGCGAGCATAGCCAGAACGAGCGCAACCACGCGCTCCAGGCGCTGCGCGACAAGCGGGCGCGGGTCTGCGTCGCGACCGACGTCGCCGCGCGCGGCATCGACCTGCCCTCGCTCACCCTGGTCGTGCATGTCGAGCTGCCCCGCGATGCGGAGACGATGCAGCATCGTTCCGGTCGCACCGGTCGCGCAGGCAAGAAGGGCACGGCGGTGCTGATCGTTCCCTATCCCCGTCGCCGCCGTGTCGAATCGATGCTCCGCGGCGCCAAGATCCCGGTCGAATGGGTTTCGGCTCCCAGCCGCGAGGCAATCCTGGAGCAGGACAATGCCCGCCTGCGCGCCAGCCTCATGGAAAAGGCGGAACTCGACGAAGCAGACTGGGCGCTCGGCGCCGAACTGCTGGCGGAGAAAAGCGCCAAGGAAATCGCCGCCATGCTGGTGAAGAGCGCCCGTGCGTCCCTTCCCGCGCCCGAGGAGTTGCTGGACGCGAGCGAGGCTCCGCCGCGCCGCGACGGGCCGCGCCCGGGCTTCGAGGACACCGTCTGGTTCCGCATGGACCTGGGACGTCGCCAGAATGCCGATCCGCGCTGGATCCTGCCGCTGGTCTGCCGCCGCGGCCATGTGACGCGGGGCGACATCGGCGCGATCCGCATCGCCGCCAACGAAACCCTGTTCGAGATACCCGCAGCCCTCGCCAAGCGCTTCGCCGACGCGGTCGCCCGCACCGGCCAGGCGCAGGATGACGGCGCCCAGATCGCGATCGAGGCGATCGAGGGCACTCCGCGCGAGGAAGCGCGCGAGCACCGCCGCGGCACGGGACCGCCCCAATGGCGACCAGGCGCCCCGCGGCCACCGCCCCCACGCCGCACGTCCCTTCAAGGGCGGCCCCAAACGCCCCGGCCCCCGCAAGCCGCGCGGCTGAGCCGGACAGACGTTCACCCATCCCCTCCCGCAAGCGGGAGGGGGAACAAGTCCTACCGCCCATTTCACGTCCTCGCCAACTCGCTCTGCCCCACCCCGCACAGCGTCAGCATCCGCCCCGCCAGTTCGCGTTCCCCCATCACCACATGGGGTACGCCCAGCCCTTCGAGATGCGCGACCTCCGCATCCGAATGGGCGCGGGCGATGACGATCAGGTCGGGGTTCAGGTGCCGCGCATGTTCGTGGATGGCGCCGCCCTCGAACCCCTCGGGCACGGCGATCAGCAGGTGGCGCGCCTCGCATATCCCCGCCGCGAGCAGGTGGCGGTCCTCCAGCGCGTTGCCGCGCACCACGGTCAGGCCGGCTTCCTCGGCCTCCGCGGCGCGGTCGGGATCGCCTTCGATCACGACGAAATGCACCTTCTTCTCCGCCAGGCGCGCCGCGATCAGCTTGCCGACGCGGCCATAGCCAACCTGGATCACATGACCGATGGGCGGCTTCTCCGGCGCCTTTTCGGGGGCGACCTCTGCCTCCCCCGCCTTCTGGTCGCGCACGATCAGCGAGAAGAGCAGCGGATTGAGGAAGATCGAGACGATCGCCCCGGCCAGGATCAGGTCGCGGGCATCCGCCGGCAGCACGCCCAGCCCCGTGCCCAGCGTCGCCAGGATGAAGGAGAACTCGCCGATCTGCGCCAGGCTGCCCGAAATGGTGAGCGCCGTGTCGGTCGGATGGCCGAAGGCGCGCACGATGGCGAAGGCGGCGATCGACTTGCCCAGCACGATGATCAGCACGGTCGCCAGCAGCGGCAGCGGCTGCTCCACCACCACCGCCGGGTTGAACAGCATGCCCACCGACACGAAGAACAGCACGGCGAACGCATCGCGCAGCGGCAGCGTCTCCTCGGTCGCCCGGCGGCTGAGCGGCGTCTCGCCCAGGATCATGCCGGCGAAGAAGGCGCCCAGCGCGAAGGACACGTCGAAGGCCACGGCCGCGCCGAAGGCGACGCCCAGCGCGATCGCCAGCACGGCGAGGCGGAACAGCTCGCGCGATCCGCTGTGGACGACCCAGTGGAGCGCCCAGGGGATCACCCGGCGTCCGACCACCAGCATCAGCGCGACGAAGCCCGCGACCTTCAGCAGCGTACCCAGCAGCGGCGCGATGAGGTCGCTCGCCCCGGCGCTGGCATTGGCGCCGTTCAGGACGCCGGCAAGGGCGGGGAGCAGCACAAGCGCCAGCACCATGACCAGGTCCTCGACGATCAGCCAGCCCACCGCGATGCGGCCGCGCCGCGTCTCGACCAGGTCGGCGCCCTGCAGCGCTCGGAGCAGGACGACGGTGCTGGCGACCGACAGCGCCAGGCCGAAGACGAGCCCGCCCATGAACGGCCATCCCATGACATGGGCCAGGCCCATGCCCATCAGGGTGGCAACCGCGATCTGGCCGATCGCGCCGGGCACGGCGATGGTCCTGACCTCCAGCAGGTCGCGCAGCGAGAAGTGCAGGCCGACGCCGAACATCAGCAGGATGACGCCGATCTCCGCCAGTTCGTTGGCCAGGCTCGCATCGGCGACGAAGCCCGGGGTGAAGGGACCGACGACGATGCCGGCCAGCAGATAGCCGACCAGCGGCGACAGCTTGAGGCGATGGGCGGCAGCGCCCAGGATGAAGGCGACGACAAGGCCCGCGACGATCGTGCCGATCAGGGGCGTGTGATGGGGCATAGGCTGTAAATCCTGTCCGCCGGGGAAAGGATGATCCGTTCCCCGGCGGTTATAGAGCATTTCCGAAGCGGACGGACTCGTCCGCTGGCTCGGGAAATGCGGAAAAATAAAGGAAACTGGGGCACGATTCGATCCAGTATGATCGGATCGTACTCCAGCATGATTATTCGACGGCGGTCAGGATGGCGGCCGACAGCAATGCTGCGGCGGCTCCCAGGGCCGACATGACGGCAGGCATGAACCACCAGGGGGGACGGCGACGGGGCCGCTCCGGTTCGCTGGACATGGGCGCTCTCCTTTCTGCGCGCTGGATCGGGGCAGGCGCAGCGCGGCGCCTGCCGGGGTCCGTCAGCGCAGGGGCGGCGCCCGCGCGCGCCGGATGCGGCGCGGCGCGGAGGGCAGGGGAGCGGAACGCCTGGGAAGGGCGGGGGAGCGCGGAAGCAATCGCCAGGCCAGCAGGACGGCCATCGTGGCGGCCAGGACCATGGCGGGCAGGGAGGATGGCGTCGGGGGCAGCCCGTCGGGCAGCGCGGGGGCCTGCGCCAGCGGCTTGGCGGGCGAGCGCGCCTTGAGCACGACGCTGGTGGTCGCGGGGTTGAAGGCGGAGCCGGTCAGCTTGCTGGCGGGCGCTCCCAGCGGCAGCACGGCGCAGAGCAGCGCGACCAGGATCGCCACCCACAGGGTCGCGACGAAGGGCAGCCGCCCTGTCGTTCGCTGGTCCCGGTGCCTCGATGGCGGCATGTGTCGCGTGCTCCTTCCCGGCGGAAGATAGGCATCGGCGGCGCGCAGCGCCAGTCCGCTTTCAGTCGCCATCCCTCGCGGGAAGGCTCAGCGACACTGTGAACTTCGCTCCGGCCAGCAAAGACTGCGGACGACTTTCGCTTGAAGCGCCCCATAGCGGTTGACAGAATCGCCACCTTCCACTACCGGGCCACTTTCCCGCGCGGGTCTGATAGGGCGACAATCCTCGACGATCTGCGTAAAGCAGATTTGGACGAGAAGAGAAAAGCCATGTTCGCAGTCGTGCGCACGGGCGGCAAGCAGTATCGCGTCGCCGCCGGAGACAAGATCGTCGTCGAGAAGCTGGCCGGTGAGGCCGGCGACAAGGTGACCCTGGACGATGTCCTGCTCGCCGGTGAAGGCAGCGATCTCAAGGATACCAAGGGCCTGACCGTGGCCGCCGAAATCGTCGCGCAGGCGAAGGGCGAGAAGGTCATCGTCTTTAAGAAGCGCCGCCGGCACAATTACCGTCGCCGCAACGGCCACCGCCAGAACCACACGATCCTGAAGATCGTGGCGATCGGCGCGGAAGAGAAGAAGGCCAAGAAGGCCGCCGCCAAGACCGAAGACGCGGCTCCGGCCGCTGCCGAAGCCTGATCGCTTCCGGCCCGACAGATTCGAGGAGTTAGACAATGGCACATAAGAAAGCTGGCGGTTCGTCGCGCAACGGTCGCGATTCCGAATCGAAGCGCCTTGGCGTCAAGAAGTTCGGTGGTCAGGACGTGATCGGCGGCAACATCATCATTCGCCAGCGCGGCACCCGCGTCTATCCCGGCCGCAATGTCGGCATGGGCAAGGACCACACGCTGTTCGCGCTCAGCGAAGGCAAGGTCGTGTTCCACGACGGCAAGCTCGGCCGCAAATATGTGTCGGTCGACGCCGTGGCCGAAGCGGCCGAATAACGGACGATCGATGACGGATCGTCCTTCGCAGGGGCGATCCTCCCGGCATCACAATGCCGGTGGTTCGAGGGAAACAAGGGGCGCCCCACCCGGGAGCGCCCCTTTTTCCGTTGCATCGACCGGCCGTCTGGCCGGTCCTCACAGCTGAACCGGCTCTCCCCTCATTTTCCCTCAACCCTCTGGAACCTCGGTCCTTTTCGCGCGTCGTGCGGGCGGGGCCCAGCCGGAGGACCATCGTCGCCAAGCCGTAACTTTTTGCGGTCATTGGCGTGCAGAAAAGAGGAGAGACCCATGTTCGCTCGTACCCCCCGCCTGCTGCTCCGGCCCGGCTGGATGGAGGACGCCCCCGCTCTCGCCGCCGCGATCGGCGACGAAGCCGTGCTGCGGAACCTGTCGCGCGCGCCCGCGCCCTATTCGCTGGCCGATGCCGAAGCCTTTCTGGCGCTGCCGCAGGAACCGCGCCTGCCCCGCCTGCTGGCCTTCACCCGTACCCAGGGCGCGCCGCGCCTCGTCGGCGGCTGCGGCCTGCACCGCGACGAGGAGGGCCGGGCCGAACTCGGCTATTGGATTGCCCGTCCCTATTGGGGCCTGGGCTTCGCCACGGAGGCGGCCCGCGCCGTGCTCAGCATGGGAAGGGCCAGCGGTGTCACCGACATCCGCGCCGGACACTTCGCGGACAATCCCGCCTCGGGCAATGTCCTGCGCAAGCTGGGCTTCCGCTTCACCGGACGGACGGAACGGCGCTTCAGCCTTGGCCGAAATGCAGAGGTAGATTGCCTGCTGTTCGAGGAAGGCGAGCCGCAGCGCAACCTGAACGATCCCGCCATGGATCTTTACGAGGATGCGATGGCTGCCTGACTCCTTGCCGCGTTCCCTCCCCTGACCGGGGGAGGGAACGCCGGGGCAGCTTCTATCCTCTTCCCCGCCACCGTCCGAACAGCGTCCGGTCCTTCAGCACCTCCCGCGCGGCATTATGTCCCGGCGCGCCGGTCACGCCGCCACCCGGATGCGTGCCCGCGCCGCACATGTAGAGGCCCTTCACCGGCCCGCGATAGGCGCCGTGGCCCAGCACCGGCCGCGCCGACCACATCTGGTCCAGCGTCAGGTTACCGTGCATGATGTCGCCGCCGACCAGCCCGAACTTGCGCTCCAGGTCGAGCGGCGAATGGATCTGCAGCGCGATCACGCTCTTCGCAAAGCCCGGCGCATAGGCGTCCACCGTCGCGACGATATGGTCCGCCGCCGCCTCGCGCTCCTCGTCCCAACTGCGTCCGTCCGGCAGCTCCGGCGCGAATTGCTGGCAGAACAGGCTGGCGACATGGGCGCCTTCGGGCGCCAGGCTGTCGTCGATGGTGGACGGTATCAGCATCTCGACGATCGGCTGCTTCGACCATCCGTACCGCTTCGCGTCCAGGAACGCCCGGTCCATATAGTCCAGCGTTGGCGCGATGATGATGCCCGACTGGTGATGCTCCCCGGTGCCCGGTAGGCAGGCGAAGTCGGGCAGGGCGGACAGCGCCACGTTCATGCGGAACGTGCCCGACCCCGCCTTGAACGCGCGGATGCGCTTCAGGAAATCGGCGGGCAGGTCGGCGGGCGTCATCATCCGCTCATAGAGCAGCTTCGGGCCGACATTGGCGATGACGGCGGCGCCCATCACCTCCTCGCCGCTCTCCAGCCGGACGCCCACCGCGCGCGCCCCGTCCACCAGCACGCTCGCCACGGGCGCTTCCAGGCTGATCTCCACGCCCATGGCGGTCACGACCTTCGCCATGATCTGCGTGATCGCCCCCATGCCGCCGACGCTGTGGCCCCAGGCGCCTTTCTTCCCGTTCACCTCGCCGAACACATGGTGCAGCAGCACATAGGCGCTGCCCGGCGTGTCCGGGCTGGCATAGTTGCCGACCACCGCGTCGAAGCCGAACGCCGCCTTCACCGCGTCGCTCTCGAACCAGCTGTCGAGGAAGGTCCGCGCCGACTTGGCAAACAGGTCCAGCACGTCGCGCTGCTGTTCGATCGGAAGCGCGGCGATCCGCCGGCCCTGCCGCACCGCGTCGGTGATGGTGGCAAGGCCGTCGCCGACATTGGGGGGCGCCTTCAGCACCAGGTCGCGCAGTACGTCAGCGACGACTTCCAGCGCGTCGTAATAGGCGGGAAGGGCGGCCGCGTCCCTGGCGCTGAACTTCGCGAACTCGGCCTGCGTCCGCTCCAGCCCGCCGCCCAGCTTCAGATACCCGCCATCGGGCTGCGGCAGGAAATTGCTGACCGGCCGCTCGATCACGCGATAGCCGTGATCGGCGAGCTTCATGTCGCGGATGACCTTGGGATTGAGCAGGCTGACCGTGTAGCTCGCGGTCGAGTTGCGGAAGCCGGGATGGAACTCCTCGGTCACCGCTGCGCCGCCCACCACCGCGCGCCGCTCCAGGATGCGCACCCTGTATCCCGCCCGCGCGAGGTAGAAGGCGCAGACAAGCCCGTTATGCCCCCCGCCGATGATGACGGCGTCGTAGGATGTGGTCATCTCTTGTCCTTCCCCCTGTTCGTCATCCCCGCGCAGGCGGGGATCCATCTCTCAGCCCCGCGTCCTGGGACAAGGCCGGCGATGGATTCCCGCCTTCGCGGGAATGACCGACATTATCGGGACGGAACGACCATCCCATCCCCGGCGCCCGATGCAGCCGCGCCTCCGGAATGACCTTCCGCATCCGTCCGCAGAAATGCCGCAACGCCACTTCCTGCTCGCTCAGCGGCCCCACCATGAAGCTGTCCGATGCCATCCCCGCCTGCACCCGCGCGACGAGCGCCGTGTCCTCCGCATTGACCTGCCGGTTGATCCGCCAGTTGAGGTAGCGCGCCGCCTTCATCTCCCGCCGCTCGTCAGGAATCGCATAGCTGATCTCCCGGATCAGTGTCTGCGTCGGCGACACCGGCAGCCACTGCATGAAGTCCACCTGGTCGGGATAGATGTCGAAGGCGATGTTGGGCCAAAGCTTGAAATAGGTCCAAAGCCGCTGCCGCTCGGGCGGCAGGTGCGGCACCTCGGGCAGGAAATGCTGATAGGCCCGCTCGGACGGATGCGCGGACGGACGGTCGAGGATCGGCCCCCACATCCGGTCCAAATGGGCCGACGCCTCCACGCCATAGCCGTCGCCCATCAGCCGCTTGAGGCCCGGATGCGCGACGGCGATGTGCAGCCCGTCCGAATAATTGTCGCCGATATTCTTCCAGTTCACCTCGCGCGGCCGCAATGTCACCCGGCCGAGCGCGCGCAATTCAGGGAAGCGGTAGGGGGCGATCTCCTGCCGATAGGGCGCCATCATCTCGTCGACCGAAGGCCCGCCGTCGTCCTCCAGCCGGACGAACAGGAATCCCAGGAAATCCTCCACCTCCACCGGCGTCAGGCCATGCGCGTCCCAGTCGACATCGCCATAGCTCGCCTTCATCGGTACCCCGGTCAGCCGCCCGTCGCTGCCGTAGGTCCAGGCATGATAGGGACAGACCAGCCTGCGGGCGCAGCCGCTAGGCCCGTCGAGGATGCGCGCGCCACGATGGCGGCAGACATTGGTGAAGGCCCGCACCGCGCCATCGTCACCGCGGATGACGATCACGCTCTCGCCGATGGCATCCAGGAGATGATAATCGCCCGCGGCCGGGATGTCGCTGGCATGGCAGACGATCTGCCAGCTCGGGCGGAAGATGCGGCGCAGTTCGACGGCAAAGAACTCGGGATCGCTGTAGGTCCAGGCCGGCAGGCTCCAGCCCGCATCGCCGTCTGTCTCGTCCACGCCTCGCTCCCGCCGTAATATTATACGACCGTATAATAAGGTTTCGGAAGGCGCAACAACTGGCCGCCTCGCTCTACGCCTTTAGCGGGTCCGCTCCGGTATTTCGCCCCCAGTCCTTCAGGATAGCCCCGCGCTTCGGCACCGCTTCCCAGGGGGAGGACGAACCAGCCCCTGGTAACCGCACCCACCCCATAGTCCGGGCGCCCATCGCCCCCTCACTCGCCACTGGATCGTTCCGCATAGTGCCGCGCCAGCAGCGCGCAGGCGATCAGCTGGATCTGGTGGAACAGCATGACCGGCAGGATGATCGGACCAACGGCGCTGGCCGGGAACAGCACGCCCGCGATCGGCACGCCCGATGCCAGGCTCTTCTTCGAGCCGCAGAACTGCAGCACGATGGCGTCCTCGCGCGACAGCCCGATCAGCCGGCCCAACCCCCAGGTGAAGATCAGCACCAGCGCCAGCAGCAGGGCGCACAACAGCGCCAGGATCGCCAGTTCCTCTTCCGATACCTTCTGCCAAAGCCCCTCCACCACCGCCGCGCTGAAGGCGGAATAGACCACCAGCAGGATGGAGGTGCGGTCGACCCGCGACAGCAGCGTCTTGTGCCGCTCCACAAAGCCGCCAATCCATGGGCGCAGCAGGTGGCCGGCAATGAAGGGCAGCAGCAGCTGCCCGACGATCCCCTCGGCCGACGACAGGGATATCATGCCGCCGCTGCCGCCGCGCTGCATCAACATCGCCACCAGCAGCGGCGTCAGCAGGATGCCAAGCAGGTTGGAAAAGGACGCGCTGACAACCGCTGCCGCGACATTCCCTCGGGCGATCGCGGTGAAGGCGATGGAGGACTGCACGGTCGATGGCAGCAGGGTCAGGAACAGCAGCCCCGCCCGCATGTCTTCGGGAATGACGGGCAGCATCTGTGCCCCCAGGCCCAGCAGCGGGAAGACCAGGAAGGTCGTGCCCAGCGTGGCCAGATGCAGCTTCCACGCCTTGGCACCGCCCCAGATCGCCTCCCGCGACAGCTTTGCGCCATGCAGGAAGAACAGCAGCACGATCCCGGCATCCGCCGCCGCCTCCGCGACTCGGGCACCCTCGCCACGCGCGGGAAGGAACGACGCCAGCAGCACCATGCCGATGAGCAATATCAGAAACGGATCGAGGATCAGGCGAAGACGGGTCATTTCCAGCGCCGTAGCGGAATTTGCCCCTCGATCAAACCGGACAGTGAAGCGGCACCGGAAAGGGTTGATCCTTGATGATCGGCGGCATAGCGCAGAGCAAAGGCGTGACGACGGAGGGTGCACAGGCATGAGCGAAGGCGTGATCCTTATTGAGGGCGAAGGCGTGGTCGAGATCCATATCGACCGGCCCGAAAAGAAGAATGCGCTGACCGCCGCGATGTACCGGACCATGACGGCTGCGCTGGCCGATGCCGCCGCCCGCCCGGACATCGCCGTGGTCCTCTTTGCGGGTAAGGGTGATGCGTTCTGCGCCGGCAACGACCTTCAGGATTTCCTGTCCGGCCCGGCGGGCGGGGAAGCCGCTTTCGCCTTCATCCGTGCCATCGCCACCTTCGAAAAGCCGCTCGTAGCGGCGGTTCAGGGCCTTGCAGTGGGCGTCGGCACGACCATGCTGTTCCACTGCGACCTCGTCTATGCCACGCCGGATGCACGGTTCGTCATGCCCTTCGTCAATCTCGGGCTGGTGCCTGAAGCCGGTTCCAGCCTGCTCGCGCCCGGCATTCTCGGACCGGCGAAGGCGGCGGCCATGCTGCTGCTGGGCGAGCCGCTGGATGCCGTAGGCGCCGAGAGGGCGGGCCTGCTGACCGGCATCGTTTCCGCCGACGGTCTGCTGGATCATGCCCGCGCCAAGGCGGCGGCCCTGATGACCAAGCCGCCGGCGGCGCTCGCGGAGACTCGCCGCCTGATGCGCGGTGATCGGTCGCTGATCGAAGCGCGGATCGCGGAGGAAGCGGAGGCGTTCATGCGCGCCATGCAATCGGCCGAGGCGCGGGAAGCCTTCACCGCCTTCTTCGAAAAGCGCCCGCCGGTGTTCCGCCGCAGCTGAAGGTCAGCGCGGTGACTTCCGCTCGAACCGCAGCTCGCTGACGATCACCGCCGCCACGACGAGCAGGCCGCCGAGCAGCGCGGCGGGGGGCAGGCGTTCCCCCGCGATCCGCCCGATGATCCCCGCCCAGACCGGTTCCCCGGCATAGATCAGCGTTGCCCGTGTCGGCGAAACCGTCTGCTGCGCCCAGTTCATGACGAACTGGATCAGCGCGGTCATGACGCCCAGTCCGCCGGCTGCAAGCACCGCGGTCCAGGAAAAGGGCGGTGCCGCCTCCCCGGCGGGGGCCATCGCCGCGAAGGCAAGCAGCGAAGTGACGCCGAGCTGCACCAGTGTCACCCGCGCGACATTGACCGTCCCCGCCCACAGGCTGATGAAGATAATCTCCAGCGCGATCGCGACTGTGCTGATCAGGGTCAGCGTCTCACCGGTGCCCAGCGCCAGCCCTTCTTCCGGCGCCGCGATCAGCACCAGGCCGATGAAGGCCAGCGCCACGCCGATCCAGCTCGCCAGCCGGGGCCGCCGCCGCAGGATCAGCCATTGCAGCACCGGCATCAGCGGCACATAGGCGGCGGTGATGAAAGCGGAAGTGCTGCTGGGAATGGTGCGCAGCCCCCAGCTCTGCAGCGAATAGCCCGCAAAGATGCCCAGCCCGATCGTCCCGCCGGCGATCAGTTCGCGCGCCGTCAGGCCGCGCAGCACCGGCCAGGCGAGCGGCAGCGCCAATATGGTCGCCGTGCCGAAGCGCAGCCCGACAAAAAAGAGCGGCCCGCTATGCCGCATCGCCTCGTGCACGATGAGGAAGGTGCCGCCCCAGAGCAGGGTGACGCCGATCAGCGCCAACTCGGCAGGGCCGATCGTCAGGCTCGGTGCGGCTGGGATTGAGGAGGCGTCGCCGGAAGACATAAGAGCGACGTCTGTAGGACGGGAAAACCGGCCGTCAAGGACGACGGCCGGTCACCGCATCAATCAATCATTCTTCAGATCGCGCCCGGCATTCTGCAGCGTGTCGCCCACGTCACGCTTGGCCTCGTCAGCTTCGCGGCTCGCGTCCCGGCTCGCATTGTCCGCTGCGGCGCCGATCCGGTCGGTGCCCTCGTCGATCGCGCGACCCGCATCGTCGAGGCCGTTGTCGATCTTCTCGCCCGCGCGGTCGATTGCGCCCCCGACATCGTTGCCGACGTCGGATCCTGCGTTCTCGATGCTGTCCTGGGCTTTCTCCGAGCAGGCGGAAAGCCCAGCAGCAGACAGGATCGCCGCAGCGGCCAGGAAGGATTTATGCATGGGTTGGTCCTCACTCCGGTCAAAGATGTCGCTAAAGCGCTGGGAGGACGAGAAAGTTGCGTCGGCGGCTCAGCCTCCGCGCAGGCCGAAGACCATCGCGCGCTCGGTTTCGGGGATCAGCCCCTCCAGCACGCGCCAGAATCCGGTGACGGAACCTTGGCCCGCCTGGGCATAGGCGACGGCCATCCGTTCCCGGAGCGCGCGAAACAGATCGGCTTCCAGCGCCTTGCCTGACGCGCTCAGCCGCAGCAGCTTCTGACGCCGGTCGCTCGGGCCCTGCCGCGCTTCGATAAGCCCGCGATCCGTCAGTTCGGTGAGCACGCGACCCAGCGACTGCTTGGTGATGCCCAGCAGCCGCAGCAGATCCTTGACCGGCAGGTCGGGCTGGCGCGAGATGAAGTAGATCGCCCGGTGGTGCGCGCGGCCCAGCCCTTGTTCGGCAAGCCCTTCGTCGATCGAGCGCGTCAGCGCGGCATAGCCGAAATAGAGCAACTCGATGCCCTGGCGGATCTCGTCCTCGCGCAGGAAGAGCGGAGAGGCGGGCATGATCGGCGAAGCGGGGTAGGAAGGGGATGCGGACATGACCGGTCTTGTCGGAGTTGGGCTGGCGCCATATTCTGGGCTGGCACCATATTGACGTGCGTTGTGGCGAATGACTAGGCTTTCCTTTCGCGCATCAGCCGCTATAGGACGGCGCCGCGGCCACGACAGCCGCGTGTTGGGGCGTAGCCAAGCGGTAAGGCAGCGGTTTTTGGTACCGCCATGCGCAGGTTCGAATCCTGCCGCCCCAGCCAGACACCTCTCCCAGGGGGGCCTAGAGCGCTCAACGGCTAATGGCTAACCTTCGCATGAGGTTAGGTGTTTATTCCTGGCATGTGAAGGCTGGGTTTGACGATAAAGACGTCCGGCTTTGATTTCCAAAGTTCCTCGATGGCTTCGTACGGTGTTTTGAACTTGAGTGCTTTGAGTTGCTTGGCGAATTTAGGCGGTCAGCCAGTCGCGGACCTGTCGTCGCAATTCATTGATAGAAGCATAGTGGAAGATTTGACGGCCGCTTCCTTGGTGGTTCGCACCATGCGTTCGGCCTGACCGTTGGTCCAGGGATGGTACGGCTTGGTGAGCCGGTGCTTGCTACCGTTTTCCTGGCAGACGCGCCCAAAGAGGTGCGGGAAGATCAGGCCCATACTACGCTCGAACTGAGCGAACTGCACGCCATTGTCGGTGAGGATGGTGTGGAATTTGTAAGGCACCGTCTTGATCAGCGCCTTCAGGAAGCCTGCGGCGACCAGCTTCGTCGCTCTACGATAGATACGTGCAAAGACCAGCTTGGACGTGCGGTCTACGGCGACATAGAGGTTGGCCTTGCCGCCCTCGTGGCGCAGTTCGGCGATATCGAGGTGGAAGTAGCCGATCTCGTAGTTCTTGAACTTCTTCGGTTTCTCGCGGTCGGCCTTGGGCAGTTGGCTGATCCCATGCCGTTGTAGGCAGCGGTGCAGCGAGGAGCGGGTCAGATGCGGTCACGTCCTTGAGCGCGATGTAGACATCGTCGAGTGGCAGCCGGGCCTGCACCCGCAGCGCCACGATCGCGGTTTCCTCCATCGGCGAGAGCACGGTGCTGCGCCGCTCCTTCGGTCCCATCGGCATGTCCTGGACCGATTGCCGATGGCGCCACTTCAGGACCGTTTTCTCGTTGATCCCGTACTTCCTGGCGAGGCTCGCGACCCAAGCTTGCGATCGCTGTAGCTCGCCTCAAATGGTGTGCGTGGTCTTGGCGCTGCCGTGGAGGACCTGGTCCATAATTCCCTCCGCTGTGATGATGACAGTTTTACTCCACCACATGCTGGGACTAAACACCTAGTTAGATGCGCGCGGCGGCGACCAGGTCCAGCACCTGCCGCGCATGTTCCTTCCGGCAGATCAGCAGGTCGGGCATATAGACGTCTGCCTGATTGTAGATCAGCGGCGATCCGTCGATCCGCGAACAGTGCAGGCCATGGGCGCGGGCGACCGCGACCGGTGCCATGCTGTCCCATTCATATTGGCCACCCGAATGCAGGTAGATGTCCGCCTGACCCAGGATGATGGCCATCGCCTTCGCGCCCGCCGAGCCCATCGGCACCAGTTCCGCGCCCAGTTGCTCCGCGACATCGACCGCTTCCCTTGCCGGCCGGGTCCGGGAAACGACCATGCGCAGCGTCGCGGGCGCCGGGGGAACGGCGCGCGGCTGGTCGGTCCGCAGCACCACGCCGCCGTCCAGGCCGGGCAGGGCGACCGCGCCGATCTCCGGCTCGCCGTCGACGGCCATGCCGACATGCACCGCCCAGTCCGCGCGCGCCTCGCCATATTCGCGCGTCCCGTCGACCGGATCGACGATCCATACGCGGGTCTTGTTCAGCCGTTCGGCGCTGTCCTTCTCCTCTTCCGACAGCAGCCCATCGTCGGGGCGCTGCTCGCGAAGGGCGTGGCACAGGAACTGGTTGGCGGTCTGGTCCCCGGCCTTGCCTAGCGACTTGCCACCGAACATGCCGCTCGCCCGCACCTCCAGCAGGATGCGCCCTGCCGTTTCGGCAAGGTGCGCAGCCAGGTCCGCGTCGGTTATCGCGCCGCTCACGGAACGATCCTCGCCACGATCAGCTCCGCCGCTTCCTCGGGCGTCATGGCAGTGGTGTCGATCTGGATTTCGGGATCCTCGGGCGCCTCATAGGGGCTGTCGATTCCCGTAAAGTTCTTGAGCTGGCCCGACCGCGCCTTCTTGTACAGGCCCTTCACGTCGCGCGCCTCGGCCTCGGCGAGCGGCGTGTCGATGTGGATCTCGATGAACTCGCCCGGCTGCATCATCTGGCGCACCATCTCGCGCTCGGCGCGGAAGGGAGAGATGAAGGCGGTGATCACGATCAGGCCGGCGTCGGTCATCAATCTGGCCACCTCGCCGACGCGGCGGATATTCTCCACCCGGTCGGCATCGGTGAAGCCCAGGTCCTTGTTCAGCCCGTGCCGCACATTGTCTCCATCCAGCAGGAAGGTGTGGCGGTTCATGCGCGCCAGCTTCTTCTCCACCAGGTTTGCGATGGTCGACTTGCCCGCGCCGGAAAGGCCCGTGAACCACAGCACGGCCGGCTTCTGGTTCTTCAGGCCCGCATGGAATTCGCGGGTCACGTCGGTCGCCTGCCAGTGGACGTTCTGCGCGCGGCGGAGCGAGAAATGCAGCATGCCGGCTGCCACCGTGGCATTGGTGAGCTTGTCGATCAGGATGAAGCCGCCCAGCGTCCGGTTGTCCGCATAGGGCTCGAACACGATCTGCCGGTCGGTCGCCAGGTTGGCGACGCCGATGGCGTTCAGCTCCAGCGTCTTGGCCGCCAGATGCTCCATCGTGTTGACGTTGACCTGATATTTGGGCTGCTGGATGGTGGCGGTGACGGTCTGCGTGCCGATCTTGAGCCAATAGGGCCGGCCAGGAAGCATCTCCTCGTCCGCCATCCAGACGATCGTCGCCTCGAACTGGTCGGCTGCCTGGGGCGGGTTGTCCGCCGCCGCGATCACGTCGCCGCGCGAGCAGTCGACTTCGTCTGCGAAGCAGAGCGTGACCGACTGGCCGGCGATCGCCTGCTGCAGGTCGCCGTCCAGCGTGACGATGCGCGTGACGGTGCTGGTCTTGCCCGACGGCAGGACGCGAACCGCATCGCCCACCTTGATGGTACCGGTGGCGACCTGGCCAGAAAAACCGCGGAAATCGAGGTTGGGTCGGTTGACCCACTGCACCGCCATGCGGAACGGCTTGTCCTGGTCGGAGATCTGGTCGACCTCCACCGTCTCCAGATGTGCCATCAACGCCGGGCCGGCGTACCATGGCGTGTTGGCCGACAGGCCGGTGATGTTGTCGCCCTTGAATCCGGAGATCGGGATCGCGGTGAAATCCCGGATGCCGATGGAGGTGGCGAACTCGGTATAGTCCTTGACGATGCCCTCGAACACCGCCTGATCATAGCCCACCAGATCCATCTTGTTGACGGCCAGGACGATGTTCCTGATGCCGATCAGGTGGGCGAGATAGCTGTGACGCCGCGTCTGGGTCAGCACGCCCTTGCGCGCGTCGATCAGGATGACGGCCAGGTCGGCGGTCGAGGCGCCCGTGACCATGTTGCGCGTATATTGCTCGTGGCCTGGCGTGTCGGCGACGATGAACTTGCGCTTCTCGGTCGAAAAGAAGCGATAGGCGACATCGATGGTGATGCCCTGCTCCCGCTCGGCGGCGAGGCCGTCGACCAGAAGCGCGAAGTCGATCTCCTGCCCCTGCGTGCCGACGCGCTTGCTGTCCGCCTCCAGCGCCGCCAGCTGATCCTCGAAGATCATCTTCGAATCGTAGAGCAACCGGCCGATCAGCGTCGACTTGCCATCGTCCACCGATCCGCAGGTGATGAAGCGCAGCATCGTCTTGTGCTGGTGCACCTCCAGATAGCGGTCGATATCCTCCGCGATCAGGGCGTCCGTCCGGTAGACCGGTTCTTCGGCGACAATGTCGGACATCAGAAGTAACCCTCCTGCTTCTTCTTCTCCATGCCGGCGCCGCCGGCATCCTTGTCGATCGCGCGCCCCTGCCGTTCGGAGGTGGTGGTGAGCAGCGTTTCCTGGATGACTTCGGACAGGGTCGTCGCCGCGCTTTCGACCGCGCCGGTCAGCGGGTAGCAGCCGAGCGTGCGGAAGCGGATCGAGCGCATGACCGGCTCTTCGCCAGCCTTCAGCGGGAACCGCTCATCATCGACCATCAGCAGCATGCCGTCGCGCTCTACCGTGGGGCGCTCTGCCGCGAAATAGAGCGGCACGATGGGCACGTCATTCAGCTGGATATATTGCCAGATGTCGAGCTCGGTCCAGTTGCTGATCGGAAAGACGCGGATGCTCTCCCCCTTGTTCTTCTTGGCGTTGTAGAGATTCCACAGTTCCGGCCGCTGGTTCTTGGGGTCCCAACCGTGCGATGCGGTGCGGAAGGAAAAGATGCGTTCCTTGGCCCGGCTCTTCTCCTCATCGCGCCGCGCACCGCCGAAGGCCGCGTCGAAGCCATGGATGTTGAGCGCCTGCTTCAGTCCTTCGGTCTTCCACATGTCGGTGTGAAGCGGGCCGTGATCGAACGGGTTGATCCCGCGTTCCCGCGCCTCGGGGTTCTGATAGACGAGCAGTTCCATCCCGCTCTCGCGCGCCATGCGGTCGCGCAGCTCGTACATCGCCTTGAATTTCCACGTTGTATCGACGTGCAACAGCGGGAAGGGCGGCGGCGAGGGGTAGAAGGCCTTGCGCGCCAGATGCAGCATGACGGCGGAATCCTTGCCGACCGAATAGAGCATCACCGGCTTCTCGGCCTCCGCGACCACTTCCCGCAGAATGTGGATGCTTTCGGCCTCGAGCCGTTCGAGATGCGTCAGTGTCTTTCGATCAAGCATGTTCCCGCCCATCTTTGTCCAAGTCCGATCCTGCACGGCGGATTCCGGATTTTGACCTCCCATATGGGAGGGTGTAGGGAAATTTCATGCGTCCTTTATCCGCCACCGATTCCGACCTTCTCGTCGCGCTGCATGAAGGAGCGTTCGAGCAGCCGCTGTGGCAGAGCTTCCTCGCGAAGTTGATGGCGTTGACCGGTGCCTGCGACGCCATATTGATCTTCCGACCTGTGGATCAGGGCGAAATCGTCGAATTGCGAGCCGTGGCTGGACCGGAGCATCATCTGCAGCAGCTGTTGCCGGGGGGGCGTCGCACGATGCGCGAGGGCCGGGTCTATGCTCTGCAGGAACTGTTGGACTGGGACGATCCGTCGCAGCGCTCCTATTATGAGAATGTGCTTGTTCCTGGGAGAATGGGGGAAGGCCGCGCCGTACGCATCGAGGAGCCGAGCGGCATTAGTGCCTGGCTGAGCGTCGTGGGCGATCGGGGATTCGGAGCCGCCGACGGCGCCTTGCTCGGGCGGCTGGTTCCCCACATCCGAGCCGCGCTCCGCAATTTCATCGCGCTCGAGCGGGAACGGTACCGCTCGTCGCTGACATCCGACGCATTTGGCCGCCTCAATTTCGGCTGGATGACACTCGACGCCGCCAGTCGCATCGTAGACATGACGCCCAACATCGAACCGCTGTTCCAGCGCACGGGGCTGTTGCGGCGGGGGCGCTACGATCGGCTGATGCCTTCGTCTCCCGGCGTCGATCGGGAACTGAGCGCCATCGTCCGCGGCTTCGCGCAGGATGGGGACCAGCGGCCGCGCGCGATCAATCTCAGCCGTGATCCGTGGATGGACATGCTTGTCACTCCGGCACAGCACACCTCGATCGCGGCCGGATCGGCGCCGGTGGCGGTCGTTTATCTCAGCGGCGACCGCTGGTCCCGGTCAGACCGCTGCGACCAGCTCGTCGATCTGTTCGGTCTGCTTCCCAGCGAGGCGCGCCTCGCCTGGGCTCTCGCCCAGGGCGTGTCGATCGGCCAGGCGGCAGCTTCGCTGGGCCTGACGATCGAGACAGCGCGCAACTACTCCAAGAAAATCTACGCCAAGACTGGGGCGAGCGGGCAGGCCGCACTGGTCCGGATCGTCCTCACCAGCGTGCTGGCGATAGCCTGATCCATTGCGCGACCCGCCATTGGCCGCTAAGGCGCGGGGAATCGTCGGGGAGTAGCGCAGCCCGGTAGCGCGCCTGCTTTGGGAGCAGGATGTCGCAGGTTCGAATCCTGTCTCCCCGACCATTTTTTCAGATGCTGAGTTCTACGCCCTTTGGGGCGGTTTATGCGCCGGCTCGGTCGGCCAGCCTCCGCGACATTCGCCGCCCCCACATGTTCTGTGGCATCAGCGACGGCGTGCACGGATTCAACCTCGCGGCCCGGCGTGTGGGCAGGGTGCAGGCCCGCTTCGCCCGCGTCGGCGACGTCGATGTCGACCCGGGCGCCATCCGGGCACGACTCTTTTCGGGTCGCCGGAGAGGCGAACATGTAAGGCGCTAGACCGCCACGACCTCGCCCCGTGCTTCCGCATAATAAGCGCCCTCGTCCAAAATCCCCTCGCGTTTCGCGACGATCACGCCGACCAGTACCTGGCCCGCGACGTTGACCGCGGTGCGGCCCATGTCGAGGATGGGGTCGATGGCGAGCAGCAGACCGGCGCCTTCCAGCGGCAGGCCGAGGGTGGAGAGGGTGAGGGTCAGCATCACGATGGCGCCGGTCAGGCCCGCCGTCGCGGCCGACCCGATCACCGACACGAAAGCGATCAGCGCATAGTCCAGCGGCGTCAGCGGGATGCCGTAGAAGCCCGCGACGAAGATCGCGGCCAGCGCAGGATAGATGGAGGCGCAGCCGTCCATCTTGGTCGTGGAGGCGAGCGGGATGGCGAAGGCGGCATAGCCGCGCTCCACGCCCAGCCGCTCGGTCACGGTCTCGGTCACGGGCAGGGTGCCGACCGACGAACGCGAGACGAAGCCGAGCTGGATCGCCGGCCATGCCTTGGCGAAGAAGGGCAGCGGCTTGAGGCCGTTCAGCGCCAGCAGGGTCGGATAGACGACCAGCAGGACGATCGCGAGGCCGAGATAGACGGCGGCGGTGAAGCTGCCGAGCTGGGCCAGCGCGCTCCAGCCATAGGTGGCGACGGCGCTGCCGATCAGCGCGGCCGAGCCGATGGGCGTCAGGCGGATGATCCAGCCCAGGATTGCGCGCACCACCGCGAGCAGCGATCGGACGAAGGCGAGGAAGGGCTCCGCCTTCTCCCCCACCTTGAGCGTGGCGAGGCCGATAGCGATGGAGATGACCAGCAGCTGGAGGATGTTGAAGGAGAGGGTGGTCGTGATCGACCCGTCCTCCACCGCCTTGCTGCCGGCCGACAGGGCGAGGCTGTTGCCCGGGACGAGGCCCTTCAGGAAATCGAGCCAGCCGCCGATGGAGTCGGCCTGCTTCACCGGCAGGGCGGTGCCGTGCAGGCTGGCGCCCGGCTGGACGATGAGGCCGATGGCGAGGCCGATCACAACCGCGATCAGCGCCGTGATCGCGAACCAGAGCAGCGTCTGGCCGGCGAGCCGCGCGGCATTGTCGAGCGCGCGCAGATTGGCGATGGAGGCGACGATGGCGGCGAAGACCAGCGGTGGCACAACGGCTTTCAGCAGCGAGACGAAGATCGAACCGGTGGTCTTGAGCGTGTTGGCGAGCCAGTTGAGGTCGCCGTCCGGCCCCGCACCGATCTGCCGCGCGGCAAGGCCGAGCAGGAGGCCGACGACCATGCCGGCGAGAACCTGGAATCCGAAGCTGCGATAGTTGAGGGCCATGACTTCTGTCCTTCGAGCGACCGGCACAATATCGGATGGCGGCGATCCGATTGCGCGCAAGCAATTCTTTAGGGGAATGCAGCGCGGATAAGGTGGCCCTCTTTCCCCGCTGTGCCCGCCCAACGCATTGGCGGGCGCGATCCGCTATGCCACACATGCGTTTCGGGTCCAGCGGGAGAAAATCAGGATGACGATCATGCGGGCGCTCTGGGTCGGACTGGCACTGGCGGCGCAGGCGGGGCAGGGGGCGGCGGCGGCGCCCGACACGGCACTGGCGAAGGAGGTGCTGATGAAATCGGTCGCTTATCGCACGGTGCAGGGCGCGGGCGAGGTGCCGAAGCTGGCGGCCTATTATGCGTCGGTGCTGCGCGATGCCGGCTTTGCTGAGGGCGATATCGTCATCACGCCGATCGGGGAGACGGCGACGCTGGCCGCGACGGTGCGGGGCAGCGATCCTGCGCTCAAGCCCATATTGCTGCTCGGCCATATGGATGTGGTCGCCGCAAACCGGGCCGACTGGACCCGCGATCCCTTCGTTCCGGTGGAGGAGGGCGGCTATATTTTCGGCCGGGGTGCGGAGGACAATAAATATGACGTCGCGATGATGGTGACGACGCTCGCCGGGCTGAAGCGCGCAGGCTGGACGCCGCGGCGCACCGTCATCCTGCTGCTGTCGGGCGACGAGGAGACCGACATGGCGACAACGAAGGCGCTGGCTGAGCAGTATCGCGATGCCGAGCTGGTGCTGAACGGCGACGGGGGCGGCGGGCTGCTGGAGGAGGACGGGCGGCCGGTGCTGTACCAGGTGCAGGCGGGGGAGAAGACCTATGCCGACTTCGCCATCGCCTTCACCGATCCGGGTGGCCATTCGAGCGCGCCGACGCCGGGCAACCCGATCTATCGCATGGCGCGGGCGGCCGAGCGGATCGAGGGCCACCGCTTTCCGCTGATGAGCAACGATCTGACCAAGGCTTCGCTGAGGCTATCGGCGGATCGCATCGGCGGAGCGGCCGGGCAGGCGATGAAGCGCTATGCGACGACGGGCGATCCGGAGGCGGGGGAATTGCTGGCGCGCTATCCCGAATTCGTCGGGCAGGTGCGCACGACCTGCGTTGCGACGATGGCGCAGGCGGGCCATGCGCTCAATGCCCTGCCGCAGAGCGCGACCCTGAGCGTCAACTGCCGGATCTTTCCGGGCGTGGCGGTCGAGGCGGTGCGAGCGGAGCTGGAGCGGGCAGTGGGCGATCCGACGGCGAAGTTCACGACGCTGGGCGACCCGAAGGCGAGCGATGCCTCGCCGCTGCGCGAGGACGTGATGCGGGCGGTGACGGAGGCGGTCGCGGCGCGTCATCCGGGCGTCCCGGTGATGCCGAGCATGTCGTCGGGCGCGACCGACAGCCTGTATTTCCGGGCGCTGGGGGTGCCGAGCTACGGCGTGTCGAGCCTGTTCATGAAGCCGGGGGACGGCTTCGCCCATGGCCTTAACGAGCGGGTGCCGGTGGCGGGAATCCCGGCCGCTCTGGGCCAGTGGGAGAGAGTGGTGATGCGGCTGGCGGAGTGAAGGCGGTGAGCGAGGCGGACAGTTGATCGCAGCGCCAATTCGTTTCGATATAGAAACGAATTGGCGCCCGTGCGTTCCGCCTTACCCCCGCGCGGTGATGGCGTTGGCGGCGGAGAGGACGGCCTGGACCGAGGCGGTCGCGACGTCGCTGTCCATGCCGATGCCGAAGACGGTACGGCCGTCGGGCGTGCGGCATTCGACATAGGCGGCGGCGTTGACGTCCGTGCCCGCGCCGATCGCATGTTCGCTATAGTCGGCGATCTCGAGGTCGACGGCCAGTTCTTCCCGCAGCGCCGAGAGCACCGAGGAGAGGAGGCCGTTGCCGCGCCCGGAAATGGAGCGTTCGCCGCCCTCGAAGGCGATCTTGCCGGTGAAGACCCGGTCGCCCGCCGCGCCGCTTTCATGATAGTCGATCAGCGAATAGGGCTGCTCGCCGGTCAGGCGGTAATGGTCCTGGAAGGCGGTCCAGATGTCGCCGGCGTTGAGCTCGCGGCTGCTCTGGTCGGCGAGCGCCTGGACCACGCGGGAGAAGTCCGCCTGCATCCGCTTGGGGAGCTTCAGGCCCTTGTCCTGCTGCAGCACCCAGGCGACGCCGCCCTTGCCCGACTGCGAATTGACGCGGATCACAGCCTCATAGTCGCGGCCGAGATCCTTGGGATCGATCGGCAGGTAGGGGACGTCCCAGATCAGGTCGTTGCGCGCTTCCTGCGCGGCGAAGCCCTTCTTGATCGCGTCCTGGTGGCTGCCGGAAAAGGCGGTGAACACCAACTCGCCCGCATAGGGATGACGCGGATGGACCGGCAGCTGGTTGCAATATTCGACCGTCTGGATGACTTCGTCGATATCGGAGAAGTCGAGGCCGGGGTTGATGCCCTGGGTGTAGAGGTTGAGCGCCACCGTCACGATGTCGCAATTGCCGGTGCGCTCGCCATTGCCGAACAGGCATCCTTCGACGCGGTCGGCGCCCGCCATCATCCCCAGCTCCGCCGCCGCGACGCCGGTGCCCCGGTCGTTATGCGGGTGGAGCGAGATGACGACGCTGTCGCGACGGGAGATGTTGCGGCACATCCATTCGATCTGGTCGGCATAGATGTTGGGCGTCGCCGCCTCGACCGTGGCCGGCAGGTTGAGGATCAGCGGCTTTTCCGGCGTTGGGCGCAGGATTTCCATCACCGCCTCGCAGCATTCGAGGCTGAAATCGAGCTCTGCGGTGGAGAAGGTTTCCGGCGAATATTCGAAATGCCAGTCGGTGTCGGGCTGCTTCGCAGCATGGTCGCGCAGCAGCTTCGCGGCATTGACCGCGATGTCGCGGATCTGCGGCCGGTCCATCTGGAAGACGATGTTGCGCCAGGCGGGCGACACGGCGTTGTAGACGTGGACGATCGCCTGCTTCGCGCCGCGCAGGCTGTCGAAGGTGGTGGCGATCAGGTCCGCGCGCGCCTGGGTCAGCACCTGCGGCATCACGTCGTCGGGGATCGCGCCGTCCTTCACAAGGCCGGAGATGAAGTCGAACTCGGTCGCGCCGGCGGAGGGGAAGCCGACCTCGATCTCCTTGACGCCGACCTTCACCAGCAGCTCGAAGAAGCGCTTCTTCTTTTCGGCGTTCATCGGGTCGATCAGTGACTGGTTGCCGTCGCGCATGTCGGTGGAAAGCCAGCGCGGCGGCGCGGTGATCACGCGGGAGGGCCATTGCCGGTCCGGCAGGTCGACCTGCGGGAAGGGACGGTATTTCAGCGAGGGATCGGTCAGCATCATGGGATCAGGCTACTTCCAGACAGACGGGCGCGCTGCGCGCCGTCCGGTTTACGACTTGGGTTGCTCTTGAAGCCCTTAGGCATGTCGGGGCGGCCTTTACCCGAAGGCCAGCACAAAAACCACGCCTAAGGGCGTGTAAGTCGTAGCAGGGGAAGAAGCGCGCGCTGCTGCATGATGGGGGCGGCATAGCGGTATCGGCATGGGAGCGCAAGGGTTGGGGGGAGGAGATGCCCGAATGCTGCGGACACAAGCCTCTTTTGTCATCCCAGCGAAGGCTGGGATCTCTTTTCTACTTTTTCGGAGCTACGAAAGAAAAGTGGGATCCCAGCTTTCGCTGGGATGACGGATAATTGCCACCCTGTTGATCTCCCATCCAAAGGCAGCGGGACCCCGGATCAAGTCCGCGGTGACGATGAATCTCCCGTCCGTTCCTGGCGGTGTCCCGACGTTCGATGCGCCGGCTGGTGGACGCGGCCTCTCGCCAAATGCCGCCGATCTTGTATAGGCCGGGGCCTGTCCTCTTGCGGAGACATATGTGATTACCCTCCAGCGGGTGGCGAAGGCCGCCGGCAAGCATCTGACCCGGACCGCGCTGAAGGTCCGCAAGGCGCTGGGCGCGCGCGCCAACCGGGGGTGCCCGGCCTGCGGGCGCACCGTGGTGGGCTTCTTCCGCTATGGCGACAATCCGGAATGGGGCTGCCCCGAATGCGGCGCGTCGCCGCGCGAGCGGCTGATGAACTGGCTGATCGATGCGGGCCGGTTGGCGGTGCCGGTGGACGGCGCGATCCTGCACATGGCGCCCAATGAAGGAAGCCTGGTCCGCCGCTTTTCCGCCGCGCGCGACTATGTACCCGCCGACCTGGACCCGTCGCGCTACCCGGTGCCGGGGGTCCGGCGCATGGACCTGATGGAGCTGGAGGCGTCGGGGCGGTACGACCTGTTCTACGCCAGCCATGTGATGGAGCATGTGCCCGACGACCATGCGGTGCTGCGCAACATCTTCGCGGCGCTGAAGCCGGGCGGCGAGGCCTGGCTGATCGTGCCGCTGTGGGAGAAGCCCACCGAGGACGGCAGCTTCGCCATTCCCCCGCGCGAGCGGGAGCGCCGTTTCGGCCAGTGGGACCATGTGCGGCAATATGGCCCGGATTTCGCCGACCGCATCCGCGCGGCGGGTTTCGAGCTGGAGGAGATCGACGCGGCGTCGATCGACCCCGACATCCGCCATTTCCACGCGCTGGACGACCGGCTGTTCCGCGCCCGAAGGCCCGCATGACCGCGCTGGCGCGGATGGAGGGTTCCGCCCGCATCCTTGCCCTCGTCAAGCTCGCCAATGTGGGGCTGGTGCTGATCTGGGGCTTCGCCGTCACATATGTGTTCGTGCGCGTGCTGCCGATCGCGGAATTCCGCGCCTTCCTGCTGCTCGTCGCCTTCGGCAACTTCACCATCTCGGCGGAATTCGGCCTGACCAGCATCATCTATGCGCGGTTGCGGCGGCGCTGGCTGGGCGGCGAGGCGGAGGAGGGGGGATTCCGGCCGGAGGAGATGGGAGTGCTGTTCCTGTTCCTGGCGCTGCTGATCGCGGGTGGGACGCTGGTGCTGCTGGTCGCGCTGGCGGCGGGCGCCCTTTCGACGCAGATGCCGCTGCTGTTCCTGCTCTTCTTCCTGTCCGCCTGCCTCAACCTGCCGGCGCTGCTCGCCAAGCGGGCGCTGGCGGCGGTGGACGGCAATTTCCTGTGGGAGGCGCTGGACTGCCTGCGGCGGCTGTTCACCATCGGGCTGCTGGCGGCGATCCTGGCGGGGCTCGACCCGCGCCTGTCGGTCGCGCTGCAACTGGCGGTCAGCATTGCGGTGATCGGCTATGCCATCGGCCATGTGCACCGGCGGCTGGGGATGGAGGGGCGGCACTGGCTGGCCTTCCGCGTCGGCGGCGGGCATGTGTGGCGTCATTATCTGCGCGACGTCGGGGCGTCGGCCGCCTTCACCGTGTCGGACATCGTCGCCTATAACGCGCCCTATTTCACCATCGCCATGGCGACCCACGACGCGCGGCCGATGCTGCTGTTCGACTTCTTCTTCAAGATGTCGCGGGCGCTGTCCATGCTGGTGCGGGCGATGGTGGAGGCGGCGCTGCCGCGCATCACCCGCGCCTATCATGCAGGCGAGACCGCGCGGTTGCGCCAGCTGCTGCTGCGCGCGGGCGGGGCGGCGTTGCTGTTCGCGCTGGCGCTGGCGGTCGCGCTGATGCTGGGAGGGAAGCCGCTGTTCCACGTGCTGTTCGACGGGAAGGCGGCGATCGGGGAGATGGACCTGATGCTGACCGGCGTGGCGCTGCTGGCGCTCGCGCTGGTGTGCGTGTCGGTCTATGTGCAGGGCGCGCTGGGGCATTTCCGGCTGCTGCTGTCCCGTTCGCTGCCGCTGCTGGCGGGATCGCTGCTGTCGGTGCCGGTCGCCTGGACGCTGTGGCCGGGACGCTTCGATATCGCCTTCCTCGCGCTCTATGCGCTGACCCTGCTTGTCGCGGCGGGGCTGCATCTGGTCCTGCTGCGGAGGCTGGCGCGGGGATGAAGGTCGCCATGGTCGATCCGTCGCTCTTCACCGGGCGCTATGACGACAGTCTGTGCGCCGCGATGGTCGGGGCGGGGGCGGAGGTGACGTTGCTGGGGCGGCCGATGCGGGCGACCGATGCGATCGTGCCGCAGGGCTATGGCTATGCGCCGCGCTTCTTCCGGCGCAGCGAGGCGCTGCGCGAAAGGCTGGGGGAGGGGCGCGCGTTCCGCCTGCTCAAGGCCGCCGAATATGGCGCGACCTGCGCGCTGGGGAGCCTGAAGGGGCTGGCGGATGCGGAGGTGGTGCACATGCAGTGGCTGCCGCTGGCGCCCGCCGATGCGCTGCTGCTGCGGCGGCTGAAGGGGCGGGCGGCGCTGGTCCATACCGTCCACAATGCCGACGCCTATCATGCTGATGCGGGCGTGCAGGGGCGGGGATATCGCGCGTTGCTCGACCGGTTCGACGCGCTGGTCGTGCATGGCGAGACGACCCGCGCGGCGCTGCTGGCGCAGGGCGTGGCGGCCGAGCGGATCCATGTGACGCCGCATCCGCCGATGCGGCTGGCGACGGCCGGGGCGGCGGAGCTGGCGGCGGTGCCTGACGCCAAAGCGCCGCGCCTGCTCTTCTTCGGCACGATCCGGCCGTACAAGGGCGTCGACCTGCTGGTGGAGGCGTGCCTGCGGCTCTGGCAGGACGGGCTGGATTTCGAGCTGGCGCTGGCGGGCAAGCCCTTCATGGATGTGGCGCCGCTGGTGGAGCGGATTGCCGCCGCCGGCCATGGCGACCGGCTGCTGACCGACTTCGGATTCCTGACGGAGGAGCGGCTGGACGCGCATATGGCGAAGGCGGACGTGCTGGTCTTTCCCTATCGCCATATCGATTCGAGCGGGGCGTTCCTGTCGGCGCTGCATCATGGCAAGGCGATGGTGACTTCCAGCGCGGGCATGTTCGCGGCGCTGCCCGAGGGCGTGGCGGAGCGCGCGCCCGTCGGCAACGTGCCCGCGCTTGCGCAAGCCCTGTCCCGCGCCCTAGAAAGCCCAGCCGTCAGGCAGGCCATGGGCGCGCCGGCAAGGGCCTATGGCGAGGATATGGGAAACTGGAAGGACATGGCGCTGGCCACGATCGACATCTACCGCCGCGTAGCGGCCGCGCGCGCATGAACCGCTATCTCCGCGAACTGGCCGACCGGCGGCTGGCGCTGCGCCTCGCCCTGGGAGGCCGCGTGCATCAATATCCCGAGATCCAGGCGCTGCGGCGGTTCCTGAGCGGCTTTGCGGTCGACTGCGTGCTCGATGTCGGGGCCAATCGCGGGCAATATGCGACGATGCTGCGCAGGGATGCGGGCTTTGCCGGCACGATCCTGTCCTTCGAGCCCAACCCCGACGTCTTTGCCGAGCTGTCGCGCCATGCCGCGCGTGACCCGAAATGGCATGCGTTCAACATGGCGTTGTCGGACTTCGACGGGACGGCCAGCTTCAACATCATGGCGGCCGACCAGTTCAGTTCCCTGAAGGCCCCGTCCGCCGGGCAGGACGCGATCTTCGCCGAGCGCAACCTTGTCACCCGGACGGTGGAGATGCAGTGCCGGAGGATCGACGGCCTGCTGCCCGAGCTGGTCGCGACGCACGGCTTCGCGCGGCCCTTCCTCAAGATGGACACGCAGGGCCACGACCTGTCGGTGTGCGAGGGCGCGGGCGACGCATTGACGAAGATGACGGGGGTGCAGACCGAGCTGGGCGTGCGGCCGATCTATGAGGGCGGCACGACCTATCGCGCGATGATCGACTGGCTGGCGGCGCGCGGGTTCGAGCCCAGCGCCTTCTTCGCCAACAACAAGGGGCATTTCCCGCTGCTGGTCGAGATGGACGGCATCTTCGTGAACGGCGCCGTCCTGCCGCAGGCGCGGTGATGGAAAGGCTGGCCCGATATGTGGACGCCCGCCGCCTGTTCCTGGCGGGTGCGATCGGGCTGACGCTGTGGCTGGGCGCGACCTTCCTGTGGCATGTGACCTACCGGCAGGGACTGACGCTGGCGGTGATCCTGTTCCTGGACCAGGATTTCCCCGCGCTGCTGATCGGGCTGCTGCTGCTGGCGCTGGCGGCGCCGTTCGCCGAGGGGCGGGGCTTTGCCCTGAGGGCACCGCGCGCGCGGATCATCGTGCCGCTGATCCTGCTGTTCGCGCTGGTCGCCTGGGCCGGCCATTATGCGCTGTTCCAGGACTATGCGATATCCCGCGACGAGGAGGTGGCGCGCTTTGCCGCCGCCTATATGCGCGAGGGGCTGTTCGCCCGGCCGATCCCGCCCGAATGGGAACCGTACCGGCGGGCGATCATGCCCGAATTCTTCTCTCCCTTCGGCGCGGCGGACTATTGGACTGCGGCCTATCTGCCGGTGAACAGCGCGATCCAGGCGCTGTTCTGGCGGCTGGGCGATCCCAACCTGGCCGGGCCGGCGCTGTTCGCGATCGGGCTGTTCGCGCTGTGGCGGGTGGCGCTGCACCTGTTCCCGGAGCGGCCGGACGCCGTGTGGGTGACGATGCTGCTGGGCCTGTCGTCGACGCAGCTGTTCGTCACGGCGATGACGCCCTACGCCATGACCGGGCATTTCGCGCTCAACATGGTGTGGCTGGCGCTGGTGCTGCGCGGCGGCGTGGTGGGCCATCTGGCGGCGGGGGCGGTGGCGATCGTCGCGGCGGGGCTGCACCAGTGGCATTTCCCGCCGATCTTCATCGCGCCCTTCATCCTGTGGATGCTGCTGGCGCGGAGGTGGACGGCGGCGGCCTTCCACGCGCTGACGCTGGTCGCCATCGTCGTCGTGTGGGCCAAGCTGTGGCCGGGGTTCCTGGTGCACATGCTCGGTCCGCCGAGCGACGTGCGGCCCTCCGCCGGCGTGGCGGACAAGGTGGGGAGCCTGTTCCAGCGGCTGGGCGACCGCTGGCAGCCGCTGGTGAATCTCAGCCGCTTCATCGCCTGGAACGACATAGTGATGGTGCCGCTGGCCGCGCTTGGCATCGCGGCGATGCGCTGGCGCGAGGCGATCCGGGGGCGGGAGATCGCGCTGCCGCTGGCGCTGGGCTGCGTCGCGGGATGCGCGCTGGCGCTGGCGCAGGGCTATGGCTGGGGGTTCCGCTATGCCCATGGCTTCATCGGGCCGTTCTGCCTGCTGGCAGGCCTTGGCTGGGTGCGGTTCCGGCCGGCCGGCGCGATGCGGCCGGTGCTGCTGGCGATCGGGATCACCGCCGTCATGGGCGGATATCTGATCTGGCGGACCCACGCCTTCGTCGAGCCCTATGCCGCGAGCCACCGGATGATCGACGCGTCGCGGGCCGACGTCGTGCTGGTCGATCCGCGCGGCGGGCTCTACGTCACCGATCTCGTCCGCGGCCGCAACGGCGTGCCGGGCAAGCCGATGGTCATGAACCTGGGCATGCTGACCCTGGAGCAGGTGGACCAGCTGTGCGCCACCTATGTGGTGGAGCTGTTCGACCGCGCCGAGTTCCGCCCGCTGGGCGTGCCGCTGGCGCGGTGGAACCTGGGGCGCATGGACACGCTGCGCGCCTATATGAAGGAGGCGGACTGCGACAAGCCGGTGCTGCCGCCGCTGCCCGAGACCTTCGACGACGCGATGAACGCGGCGGGCGGGGTGCTGTAGGTTTCCGTTCGTCCTGAGCCAAGTGCTTCGGCTTCGCCTCAGCAGTGCCCTTCGACTTCGCTCAGGGCGAACGGAAACAGTAGATTACGGCCCCTTCACATAGACCCGCTTGCCGCCGATCCAGGTTTCGAGAACCTGCGTTGCGCGGATGTCCGTCGGGGACGCGGTGGAGATGTCGCGGTCGATCAGCAGGAAGTCGGCGCGCTGGCCGGGGACGAGGCTGCCGAAACGCTTTTCGGCAAAACCCGCATAGGCCGCCTGCCGGGTGAAGCCGTCCAGCGCCGCCTCGAACGTCACGCGCTGGTCCGGCATCCAGCCGCCGGCGGGTTCCCCCTTCGCGTCCTGGCGGCTCATCGCCACGGCGAAGCCGGGGAAGGGGTTGGGGCTTTCCACCGGCACGTCGGACCCGAAGGCGAGCGGGACGCGGTTGTCGAGCATCGCCTTCCAGGCATAGGCGCCCTTCAGCCGCGCCTCACCGAGGCGAGCGGTCGCCATGCGCCAGTCCGACGCCTCGTGCACCGGCTGCATCGAGGCGACGATACCGAACTGGGCGAAGCGGGGCAGGTCGACGGGATCGACGATCTGGGCATGTTCGATGCGCCAGCGGCGGTCGCCCTTGTAGGTTTCCGACAGTTCCGTAATGGCGTCCAGCAGCTCGCTGTTGGCGGCGTCGCCGATCGCGTGGACGGCGACCTGGAAATTGTCCATCGCCGCGCGGCTCATGATGTTGCGCAGCTGCGTCGCGGGGATCATCGGCAGGCCGCGCTGGCCCGGCGCATCGGCATAGTCGGCCTTCAGCCACGCCCCGCGCGAACCGAGCGCGCCATCGAGCAGCAGCTTGATCCCGCCCATGCGCAGATGGTCGTCATAGAGCCAGGGGGTCGGTTCCGGCCCGGCGATCGTCACCATATTGTCGAGGCCATAGGCGTAGGACATGATCCGCACGCGCAGCGCGCCGCGGTCGGCCGAGCGGCGGAAGGCCTGCCAGTCCTCCATGCTGGTGCCCATGTCGGCGATGGCGGTGATGCCGGTCGCGAGCAGCGCGCGCTGCGCCCTTTCCAGCGCGATGTCGCGGTCCTTGGGGGCGGGCGGCGGCACGACCTTCTGGACGAGCTCCATCGCCTTGTCGACGAAGACGCCCGCCGGCCTGCCGCCCGCCATCTCGACCCTGCCGCCCGGCGGCGCTTTCGTCGCGGCGGTGACGCCCGCCGCGCGGATGGCGGCGCTGTTGGCCCAGCCGGCATGGCCGTCCACCCGTTCCAGCCAGACCGGGACGTCGGCGACCGCTGCGTCCAAGTCGGCGGCCGTGGGGAAGCGGCCGAGGCCCCATTGTTCCTGGTTCCAGCCGGTGCCGATGATCCATTTGAGGCCCGAATTGGCCTGCGCATAGGCGCGGATCTTCGCCTGCGCCTCCTCCAGCGAGCGGGTGCCGGAAAGGTCGAGCGTGATGAGCGACAGGCCAAGGCCCATGACATGGCCGTGCGCGTCGATCAGTCCGGGGATCAACGTCTTGCCGCCGGCATCGAGCTTGAAGTCGAGGCGCTTGGGGCTCGGCGGCTCTGGCTCATTCTTCTTGCGCTTCTTGCGGGGTGGAGGCGGCGGCTCTTCGTAACGACCCGGGAGCAGCTTTTCGACCTTGCCTTCATCGTCGATCAGCAGGGCCTTGAAGCGAACGACATGGCCGTTCGCGTCGAGCGCGATGCCGTTGACATTGTCGACCACGCCGGACGCGAGCGCGGGGGTGGGGAGGAGGGCGATGAGCAATGCCCAGCTCAATCCCTTCGCCCTGCGCGCGGTCGAAATGTTTTGTCGAACAAAGTGAGGCACTTCGCTGCGCTCAATGGAGGGCTTCGACGGGCTCAGCCCGAACGGACGTGGGAAAAAGTTCATGCCCGCGTGATTCGCCGTACCAGGGAGCTGGTGTCCTGCCGGTTGCCGCCCATCGCCTGCACGTCGGCGTAGAATTGGTCGACCAGCGCCGTCATCGGCAGGGTCGCGCCGTTCGCTCGCGCTTCTTCGAGCGCGAGACCCAGATCCTTGCGCATCCAGTCCACGGCGAAGCCGAAATCGAACCGGTCCTGCGCCATCGTCTTCCAGCGGTTTTCCATCTGCCAGCTCTGCGCCGCGCCGCCGGAGATCGCTTCGAACACCTTGTCGAGGTCGAGGTCCGCCGCCTGCGCGAAGCGCAGCGCTTCCGACACGCCCTGGAGCACGCCGGCGATGCAGATCTGGTTCACCATCTTCGTGGTCTGGCCCGCGCCGGCGCCGCCGACATGGATGATCCGCGCGGCATAGGCCTGCATGACGATCTGGGCGGCGGCGAAGGCTGGCTCCGTCGCGCCGCACATGATCGAGAGGCGGCCATTCTCCGCGCCGGCCTGCCCGCCCGAGACGGGAGCATCGACGCAGTGCAGCCCGAGGCTTTCGCCCTCCACGAAAAGCTGGCGGGCGATCCGGGCGGAGACGGTGGTGTGGTCGATGAACAGGCTGCCCGGCCGCATCGTGCGGAAGGCGCCCTCCCGGCCCAGCGTGATCTGGGACAGGTCGTCGTCATTGCCGACGCAGCTGATGACGATATCGGCCTCTTCGGCCGCCTTGGCGGGAGTGATCGCCACCTCGCCGCCATAAGCCTCGGCCCAGCTCTTCGCCTTGCCGATGGACCGGTTGAATACGGTCAGCCGATGCCCGGCCTTCGCCAGGTGCCCCGCCATCGGGCCGCCCATGACGCCCAGGCCGATAAATGCGATATGTGCCATATGCCCCGCAATGATGTATGCGTCCGCCCCCGCCATAAAGCGGCTTTTCGGCAAGGGCCAGTTTCTTCCGCCGCAATTTTCCGTTAGGGGGTCGCCCATGAACACGCTGGCCAAGATCGAAGGCGCGCTGCCGCTGCCTGTTTCCGTCGATGACATCCTCGCGGCGCGGGGCCGCATCGCCGGCGCCATCGTGCGTACGCCGACGCTGATCAGCCAGACGCTGTCCGAAATGGCGGGCTGCCGCGTGTTCCTGAAGTTCGAGAATCTGCAGTTCACCGCCGCCTACAAGGAGCGCGGCGCGCTCAACCGGCTGCTGACGCTGGACGAGACCGCGAAGGCCAAGGGCGTGATCGCCGCGTCGGCCGGCAACCATGCGCAGGGCCTGGCCTATCACGGTCGGCGGCTGGGGGTGCCGGTGACCATCGTCATGCCCAAGACCACGCCGACGGTGAAGGTTACCCAGACCCAGGGCCATGGCGCGACGGTCGTGCTGCACGGCGAGAAGTTCGACGACGCGTCGGCCCATGCCCGCGTGCTGGAGAAGGAGCAGGGATTGACCTTCGTCCATCCCTTCGACGAGCCGGACATCATCGCGGGGCAGGGCACGGTCGCGCTGGAGATGCTGGAGGACGCGCCGGAGATCGACACGCTGATCGTGCCGATCGGCGGCGGCGGCCTGATTTCGGGCATGGCGACGGCGGCGCGGGCGATGAAGCCCGATATCCGTATCGTGGGCGTGCAGGCGGAGCTCTATCCGTCGATGTACGACTATATCAAGCATGCCGAGCTGGCCTGCGACGGCGACACGCTGGCCGAGGGCATCGCGGTCAAGCAGCCAGGCGAGCTGACCCGCCGCTTCGTCGAGCGGGTGGTGGACGACATCCTGCTGGTCGGCGAACGGCGGCTGGAGGAGTCGCTCAGCCTGCTGCTGCAGATCGAGAAGACGGTGGTAGAAGGCGCCGGCGCCGCTGGCCTGGCCGCGTTGCTGAAGCATCGCGACCAGTTCGCCGGCCGCAGTGTCGGGCTGGTATTGACCGGCGGCAATATCGACACCCGGTTGCTCGCCAACGTGCTGCTGCGCGACCTGGCCCGGTCGGGACGGCTGGCGCGGCTGCGCATCATCCTGCAGGACCGGCCGGGCGCGCTGTTCCATGTCGCCCGCATCTTCGACCAGGAGGCGGTCAACATCCTGGAACTGTCGCACCAGCGCATCTTCACCAACCTGCCGGCCAAGGGTCTCAGCCTCGACGTCGAGTGCGAGACGCGGGACCGCGCGCACCTGCAGCGGCTGATCGACGCGCTGCGCGAGGCGGGTTACGAGGTCGCGCCGATCGAGGTGGCCTGACAGAGTCACCAGGCGTTAACTTTTCGTGGTAAACGGCCTTTTCATGGTCGCCTGCGGGGGGCATAGTCCGGGCATGACTCGTCCCCCGCAAGGAGCTGCCATGGAGACCGGAGCGTGACCGCACCTTTCCGCTTTCCGCGGTTCTTCGTGACCAACCCGACGCCCTGCCCCTATCTGCCCGGGCGGAGCGAGCGCAAGGTTTTCACCGAGCTGTCCGGCGACAATGCGTCGGAGCTGAACGACGCCCTGGGACGGATCGGCTTTCGCCGCAGCCAGAATGTCGCCTACCGGCCGAGTTGTGCGGATTGTTCCGCCTGCGTTTCGGTGCGCGTCGTCGCCGAGGAGTTCCGGCCCAACGCCACCCAGCGCAAGCTGCTGCGCCGGAACGAGGACCTGGTCGTCACCGCCTGCAAGCCCTGGTCGACCGAGGAGCAATATGCGCTGCTGCAGCGTTACCTGCACGCCCGCCATCCGGGCGGCGGCATGACCGAGATGGACGAGATGGATTTCGCCGACATGGTCGAACAGACCCCGGTCGACAGCCATGTCGTCGAATATCGCGAACCCGGCGTCGACGGCCGCGTCGGCAAGCTTGTCGGCGCCTGCCTGACCGACCGGCAGGGTGACGGGCTGTCGATGATCTACAGCTTCTTCGACACGACGCTGGAGCACCGCAAGGGGCTGGGCAACTTCATCATCATGGATCACATCCTGCGCGCGGCGAAGGCGGGTCTGCCCTATGTCTATCTGGGCTACTGGATCGATGGGTCGCAGCGCATGCAGTACAAGGTGCGCTACCGCCCGCTGGAGAAGCTGAGCCGGTCGGGCTGGGTCCGCTTCGATCCCGAGGAGCGGGTGCAGGCGATCCGCGGCGCCGTGCCGCGCGACGAGCCGCCGTTGCCGGTCGAGTTGGCCGGCATTTTCCGCAAATAGCCGGACGATCGGATATTTTTCGGAAAGGCTTGTTTAACATTTTACGCTAAAGTTCCGGCATGGGTCAAGGGATCAACAAGCAGCCGGGAGCGTGCGATGGACCGCTTCCCTGAGCGTCGTTTTGCCGGTTTCGATCTGGCAACGCTGGATGCGGGGCCCGGCGACGAACGCGTCTTCCTGCGTAACGACCTGCTGTTTTCGCCGATCTTCACGCAGGTGTCGCCGCCGGTCATGCGCTTCGTCGCCGACGAGCGCGGGCGCATCCTGGCGCGCGACGTCGAATCTTCTGGCTTTGCCGGACGGGTCGAATCGGACCCGATGGACCATGGCTGGCGGGCCGTTGTGGAGCCAGCCGATCGCCGGACGTTGGCAAAGGCGGCCGCGGGATCGCCCCGTCCAGCACCGGTGCCGGTGCGGATGCACTGCACCGACGGCAGCGTGCGATGGTGCCTGGTGCGGATGGTGCGGGTGGCGGCGGCGAGGGGAAGCCACCGCTGGTACGGCACGGTCGAGGACATACACGACCGCAGCGACCCGGAGCTGGACGCGCTGGAAGCGGCGCTGCGCGAAAGCCGGCAGCATTATCGCGCGTCGGTGGAGCTGAACCCGCAGGTTCCCTGGACGGCGGGGCCGGATGGTGCGATCGAGGAGGTGGGACCGCGCTGGGCCGCGTTGACGGGCATCGATACGGACGCGGCGCTGGGCGTCGGCTGGATGGATTCGCTGCACCCCGACGACGCGGAGCGGGTGTCCGGCATCTGGGCCGACCATCTCCAGTCCGGCCTGCCGGTCGACGTCGATTATCGCGTGCGCCTGAAGGACGGCAGCTATCGCTGGATGAGGGCGCGGGCAGCGGCGCGGCGCGACGATCGCGGGGCGATCATCCGCTGGTACGGTTCGCTGGAGGATGTGCATGCCCAGCGGCTGGCGCAGCAGGCGCTGAGCGAGAGCGAGGAGCGATTCCGCCTGGCGGTGCAGTCGGCGCAGCTGGGCATATGGGATTTCGACGCCGTAACGGGCGTACGCACATGGTCGCCCGAACTGCGCGCCATGCTGGGCTTGGCCGACGATGTGCCGGCGACCTCCGAACTCGCCCTCAGCCTGGTCCATCCGGACGATCGCGCGGAGTTGCAGGGGATGATGAGCGCCGTGGCCTGCAACAGCTTGCCGCCACATTTCGAGGCGACGTTGCGCATCCATCGCGCCGATGACGGCCGCCTGCGCTGGATCCGCAGCACGGGGTGGAGCAGCCGGCTCGACGGGGAACGACCCCTGCGCCTGATCGTCACCTTCCTTGACGTGACGGAGGAGCGGGAGGCGGAGGTGCGGATCCGCTGGGCGGCGACGCACGACCCGATGACTCGCATCCCCAACCGCACCTTCTGGCAGGAAGGCCTGGAGGCGATGGCGCGACAGGCGCGGGCGGACCGGCAAGGCTTCGGCCTGATGCTGCTCGACATCGACGACCTGAAGCGTACCAACGACGCGCTGGGCCATGATGCCGGCGATGCGCTGCTGGGCGAGTTCGTCGCGCGGCTGCGCAATGTCGTGCCGACCGACGCGCTCATTGGGCGGCTGGGCGGTGACGAATTCGGGCTGATTGCGCCATCGCTGGCGACGCGCAGCGCGTTGGAGCAATGCGCGGCGCGGCTGATCGAGGCGATGCGGGAGCCGCATGTCCATGACGGCCGCAGCTTCGCCTGCGGCGTCAGCATCGGCGCCGCGCTGTTCGGCGAGCATGGCGGGGAGGCGGATGAGCTTCTCAAGGCGGCCGACCTGGCGCTCTATGCGTCGAAGGCGGCGGGACGCGGGCGGCTGACGCTGTTTCATCCGGCCCTGCGCGCTGAGGCGCAGCGGCGCACGTCGATGATCCATATGGCGCGCGACGCCGTCGCGCGCGACATGGTTGTGCCCCATTATCAGCCCAAGGTGGACCTCGTGACCGGACGGGTCCTGGGCTATGAGGCGCTGCTGCGCTGGCGGCATCCGTCGCTGGGCATCCTGCCGCCCGCCAGCATCGCTGCGGCGTTCGAGGATGGCGAGCTGGCGGCCGCGCTGACGGGGCGGATGCTCGATGCGGTTACCGCCGACCTGCGCGGGTGGCTGGACGGCGGGATCGATCCGGGCCGGATCGCGGTCAATGCCGCGGCCGCCGATTTCCAGTGCGGCGATTTTGCGGAGCGGGTTCTCGAACGTCTCGCCCGATGCGACCTGCCGCCCGAGCGGCTGGAGATCGAGGTGACGGAAACCGTCTTCCTGGGCCGAGGCGCGCATCATGTGGAGCGGGCGCTGGACGTCTTCGCACGCGCGGGCGTCCGGATCGCGCTGGACGATTTCGGCACCGGCTATGCGTCGCTGACGCACCTCAAGCAATATCCCGTGGACGTCATCAAGATCGACCGCAGTTTCGTCAGCCATATCGAGGAGGATGCGGGCGACGCGGCGATCGTGGACGCGATCGTCAAGCTGGGCACCAGCCTGGGGCTGGAAGTGGTGGCCGAGGGCGTGGAGACGGAAGGACAGGCGGCGCTGCTGATCGGCCATGGCTGCAGCGTGGGACAGGGATTCCTGTTGGGGCGGCCGCAGCCGGCGTCGATGCTGTTCCCTGACATGGCGGAACCAAAGACCCTGAGCCGCTGACTTCGCCGCAGTAGGGCATGGTCGCGCCAAAACCACGCTAGCGGGCGAGGAAGGTCACTGCCTCGATCTTGTTGCCGTCGGGATCGCGGACGAAGGCGCCATAATAATGACCGTCATAATCGGGGCGGAGGCCCGGCGCGCCCGCGTCGGCGCCGCCCAGTTCCAGCGCGAGGCGATGGAAGGCGTCGACGGCATCGCGGTCGGCCGCCTGGAAGCAGATGTGCACGCCGTTGCCCGGAGTGGCGGGTGCGCCGTCGACCGGCGTTTCGACGCTGAACACCACGTCCGTCACCCCATAATCGAGCGAATGCGGATAGTCGCGCACGCTGCGATAGCCGAGCAGCGCCATCAGCGGGTCGTAGAAGGCGCGTGCCCGCGCGACATCGTTAGTGCCGACGGAGACATGATGGATCATGGGGCATTCCTCCCTGCATGAGAACGGCCGCCCAACGCATGGACGGCCGTTCCGGGTTCAGCGCTGGCAGGCGGTGCGGATCGCCTGCGCGGGAGGCTCTATTTGCAGCGGCAGGAGCGGACCTTGCGGACCGGCTTCCGGTAGGCGACCTTCTCCGTGACATAGGTGGTCGTCGTGGTAGTCGTGACGGCAGGCTGCACCGTGACGGTGGTGACCACCGGGGCGGGGTAATAATAGCCGCCCGCCACATAGCCACCCGGCCCATAGGTCGTCGTCACGATCGGCGCGCCCGGGGCTGGAGCGTTGGACCAGTGCGCCGGCCCTTCATAGGGCGGTGCGTCATAATCGACGCCGTAGCGGCTTTGCGCCGTACCCTCGAACCGACCCTCATAGGTACCGCTGTAGCTCTTGCCGTCGGCCCCGCGCCAGGTGCCGGTCCAGCGTCCTTCATAATCGTTCGCCGTGGTCACCGTGTCGTCGCCATAGCGATAGTCATAGGGCGCGCCGGGCCGATCGGGCGGGGGGGCGTCGCGGCGGCGGCCGTCCTCCGCCTTGTCGATCGCATAGCCCGCCACGGCGCCAACGCCTGCGCCGATCAGCGTGCCTTCGGTACGGTTGCCGCGACCGGCGATGCGATTGCCCGCGATGCCGCCCACGACCGCGCCGATCGCCGCGCCGCCGACGCCGTCATCGCGCCGATCGGCATGATCGCCATCGTCATAGCCGCCGTCATAGCGGCCCCAATCGATATCGCTGCGATAGTCATAGACCCGGCCGTAGCGGTCGGTCATCACCGCGTCGTCATAATAGCGGGACCAGCCATAGCCATAGGCCGGGGCGGGCAGGCCATAGACGGTGTAGTTGGGAATGAAGAAGGCCGGGCTGACCCAGTAGCGCGGCAGGACATAGCCACGGACCGGACGGCGATAGCCGTTCCAGCCGCCCGGCGCGCGCCAGCCGGCGTACCAGCGGCCGTTGGGGCGCGGCCCCCAACGATGCATGCCGCCGGGACGCGAACCGTGAAATCCGGGCGCCGGGCTCTTCGCCACAACCTCTGACGCTCCCGCGCCGGCGAGCAGGATGCCGGCGCCAACGATCAGGATGCTGCGAACGCGCATGGTTGGAACTCCCCATCTTCCCACGCGGGCGCAAGCGCCCGCCACATATTAACGGGTCGTTTAACATGATGGGCGGCGGCCTTCCACGTTTCCGGTCGCAAAAGCCTGTCCCGAAACGGGGCAAGGGCGGATCCGGTCAGCCGAGGCGGTCGGCGATCCGCTGCACCAGCGCTTCCAGCCCCGCCGCGTCGGCCGCGTCGAAGCGGGCCGGGCGCGGGCTGTCCAGGTCGAGCACGCCGATCAGCCGGCCGTCATGGACCACCGGTACCACGATTTCCGACGCGCTGGCGGCATCGCAGGCGATGTGACCGGGAAAGGCATGGACGTCCTCCACCAGCTGGGTTTCGCGTGTCTGCGCCGCCGTGCCGCAGACGCCCCGACCCAGCGGGATGCGGATGCAGGCGGGCTTGCCCTGGAACGGTCCCAGCACCAGCTCGTCCCCGACCATCCGGTAGAAGCCCGCCCAGTTGAGGTCGGGCAGATACTGCCAGATCAGCGCGGCGACATTGGCCATGTTGGCAATGGCATCCGGCTCGTCCCGCGTAATGGCGTCGGCGGCGAAGAGGAGATCGGCGTGGAGCGTCGCCTTGTCGGCGTCGGTGGTGGGGGCGAAATCGAACATGGCGCAGATGTAGGATGCACGGGCGCCGCTGACCAGTCGTTCAGTGCCTCCGGACGCAGGCGATGACGGCGATGGGCGGGCGGCCGAAGTCGCGGCAGTCCCAGGCGCCGTCGATCTGCTGGATGCGCGACGGATGGGTCCGCCCGCGCGTCCGAGGCACGCTGGCATCATAGGCCCAGAGGATCGCGGTGCGCGGGGTATTGCCTGCGACGTCCAGCAGCAGCCGGTTGGGATCGCCGGTTCGCGGCCAGCGCGGCACGACGACCTGCGCGGGGATCCCCGCGCGATGCAGGAAGAAGCCGCCGACCGATGCGATGTGGCCGTCGGGATCGTCGAGCACCGCGGTCGGACTGTCCCAGAGGAAGACGAGCCGGTCGGCGCCATGCCGCGCGATCCAGGCCGACGGCTGCTCGAAATTGAAGACATAGCGGATGTCCGCCTGCGGATCGCGGATATAGCCGGCAAGTTGCGCCGCCGCGGAACCGATCATCATGCAGAGCAGCGGCGCCGCGATCATGGGCACAGGCTTCGCCATGCGCCGGGCCCAAAGCGCGACGCCGGCCAGCAGCGCCGGAACATAGGGCAGCACATAGCGGGCGGTGAAGGAGGGTATGAGGAAGCCGATGCCCATCACGATGGCGATGGCGAGCATCCCGCTGGCGACCAGCGCGGTTTCGCCCGCACTGTAGGGCCAGCGATCTCGGCCCCGAAACGCAGCGATCATGTCGAAGACGAAGCTCCCCAGCATGGCGGCGAGGAGGATCACGCCCGGCCAGGTGAGGCCAGTGAGCAGCGACGGGATGAGCCACAGGGCATCAAGGCCGAGCGTGCCGTACCAGACCGCGTCCGTGCCGGAATAGCTGAAAATGAAGGGCAGGTGCCAGGCCATCCACAGCACCATCGGCAGCAGCGGCAGAAGTGCAGGCCATGTCCGCAGGGCGCGGGAGCGGCACACCGCGAGATAGGCGATGCCCTGCAGCCCGCAGATGACGGCGGCATGATAGTGGGTGAGTACCATCAGGGCCGAGATGGCGGTCCAGAGCAGGGCGGTGGCGGTGCGCGGGCTGTCCATCAGGCGCACGAAGGCGATGGCCTGCACGGTGGAGAGTAGGAACAGCAGCGCATAGGGCCGCGCCTGCGTTGCCGAATCGAAGCCGATGACCGACAGGGCCGTCACTGCGGCCCAGATTATCCGCACCTGCCGGTCCGGATGCCCGCGCCACAGGATCAGCAGGGGCGTGGCGATGGACATGGCGAGGCTGGGCAGGCGCAGCGCCACATTGCCGTTGCCGACGATCTTTTCCCACAGGTACAGCAGGGAATAATAGGTCGGTCCGCTCAGTTCCGTGAGCATCCAGCGAACGAGGCCGTGCAGGCTCTGCTGGCTAGCGATGGCCGCGGAAAAGGTCTCGTCGAGCCAGAGCGGTGCATCGATCCCAGCCAAAAGACGGCAGGCCAAGCCGATCGCCAGCGCGGTCCAGCACAGCAGCGGCAGCAGGTCGCGCTGGAGATCCGAGGGCGCGCGAGAAGGCCACAGGGGCAGCGCCAGGTCAGCCATGGCGCTCCGTCCGCATGCGATGACGATGGTCCAAGAAAGCCGCCTCCCTGCCGATGGGAACGGCCTAGCCGACGAATGCTAAGAAATGCTTTACCATCTTCCGCGAGGGGCGCGCCGCCTCAATCCATCCTGACCTTTCCGCGCCCGGCCTTGACCGAGCTGCGCGCCTTCTTGGCGTCGACGCGGCGGGCCTTGGCGGCCTTGCCGGGCTTGGTGGCGATGCGGCGGGGGTCGCGCTGGTGGGCCTTCTCGATCATCTCCGCCAGCCGCTCGCGCGCGTCCTGGCGGTTCGCCTCCTGCGTGCGGAAGCGGTTGGCCTGGATCAGGATCTCGTTGGCGGAGGTGAGGCGCGACCCCGCCAGCTCCTTGAGCTTGCGATAGGCATAGGGCGGCAGGCCGAGCCGGAAGAGGTCGACGCGCAGCTGCACGGCGGTTGCGACCTTGTTGACATTCTGCCCGCCGGGACCGCCGCCGGTGACGAAGCGCTCCTCCAGCGCGTCCTCCGGTATCTCAAAGCCCGGCATCGTCGAGCAGCTGCGGCGCAAAGCCCGCCGCGGCGAAGGTCGCGGGCAGGGGGGCGGTGGCTTCTGCGGGGGGCTTGGTCCCGCGCGGCATGCTGAGAAAGCGGCTGTGCAGCAGCATCGCGCCGCCGCCCTGACCGTAGACCGGATCGCCGACGATGCCGAAGCCGAGCCCATGCTGGGCGTGGACGCGGATCTGGTGGGTGCGCCCGGTGCGGGGGGTGAAGGCGATGAGGGCGCGGCCGTCCTTCTCTGCGACCTTGCGCCATTCCGTCACCGCCACCTTGCCTTCTTTCGCCGGGATCATCCGCCAGCCCTTCGCGGCGGTGCTGATCTTCTTCAGGGACAGCTCGATCACGCCCTCATCCCGTTCCGGCACGCCATCGACCACCGCGACGTAGCGCTTGGTCACGGTCCCGGCTTCGAAAGCGGCGGCATAGCGCTTGTGGGCCTTGGGATGGCGGGCGAGGAGCAGGCAGCCGCTGGTGTCGCGGTCGAGCCGGTGCACCGGCAACGGCCAGCGCTGGAAGCCGAAGGTGAGGGAGGAAAGATAATTTTCCAGCGCCAGCGATCCGTCGCGTGGGGCGTCGACCGGCAGGCCGGCGGGCTTGTCGAGGATGATTGCCTCGGCGTCGATGAAGAGAACCTGATCGTTGAGCAAGGACAAGGCGGGTATCCGATAGGCAGGAAGGGAGCGATTGACGCGGGCGACGCATCCTATAGGGCGGGACGGCCATGGAGAACAGGGGCCGATCGACGGCGGACGATGGACAGGGGTTCCAGTGGAGCCCGGCGGCTGGGCGGCTGGACTGGATCGACGTCGCGCGCGGCATCGGCATCGTCGCGGTGGTGGCCGGTCATGTGTGGACGCGCGGGCCGTTGCGCGACGCCATCTACAGCTTCCACATGCCGCTTTTCTTCCTGTTGTCGGGGATGCTGGCGCAACCCCGGCCAGTGCTGGCCTTCGCGCGACGGCAGGTGGCGGGGCAGATGCGGCCCTATGCCGCCTTCCTGGCGCTGCTGATCGCGGCGGACCAGATCATCGAGCCGCTAAGGGGCAACCGGCCGATTTTCCATCAATGGCCCGACGACCTGCTGCCCATCCTGCTGGGTGGGACGTGGCTGCGCGGGCCCTATACGATCTTCTGGTTCGTGCCCTGCCTGATGGTGGCGCGCATCCTGTTCAACGCGGTTCAGGCGCGCTGGCCCGATCCGCTGGACCGGCGTTGGGGCGGGGTGGTGATCGCCATGCTGGCGCTCGCCTATGCGCTGCCGCCATGGGCGCGGCATGTGTCGGTGCTGGGGTCGCTGAGCGTTCCCATGGCTTTCTGCCTGCTATGGGCGGGGACGGCATGGAGCCGCATCTCATGGCGCGGGTGGATGTGGGTTCCGATCCTGCTGCTCTCTGGCGCGGCGCTGGCCGGGCTGCTGCCGACGCTCAACATGAAGGCGGGCGATTATGGCTGGCCGCTGCTGTCGATCGGGGCGGCGGTCGCCACGTCGTTGCTGCTGTGCCGGATTTCGGCGCGGATCGCGCCCGCGACGCGCATCCTTGCCGCGCTGGGGCAGGCGTCGCTGGTCGTCATGTACCTGCACGTCGCCTTCGTCCACTATCTGCGGCCGCATATGGCGGCATGGCTGCTGCTGCCGGTGGCGCTGATCGTCCCGTTCGGGATCGACCGGCTGATCCGCCGGTCGGCGGTGCTGCGGCGGATTTTCCTCTAGCGCTCAGTGCAGGTGACGCAGCTTGTCGGGGTTGCGCATGATGTAGATGGCGGCGACGCGGCCGTCCTCGATATCGAGCGCGGTCGTCTGCAGCTCGCCGTCCGCCTCGCGCGTGACGAAGCCGGGCAGGCCGTTGATGAGGCAGGTGCGTACCAGCGTCGATCCGTATTTGCCGAACAGCACAGCCAGCGCCCGGTGCAGCTGCATGACCTGCGCATGGCCCAATGCCGGGCGGATCGTCGCGGAACGCTTGCCGCCGCCGTCGCTGTGCAGGCTGACATCGGCCTTCAGCATGGCGCCGAGCGCGGTCATGTCGCCGCTGCGCGAGGCGGCGAAGAAGGCGCCGGCGATCTCCAGCCCGCGCGCCTTTTCCAGCCGGTAGCGGGGCCGCGCCTCGCGCACATGCGCCCGAGCCCGGGCGGCGAGCTGGCGGCAGGCGGCAGGGTCGCGATCGACCGTGGTCGCCACCTCGTCGAACCCGACGCCGAAGACGTCGTGGAGGAGGAAGGCGGCGCGTTCCAGCGGCGAGAGGCGTTCAAGCGCCAGCATCAGTGGCAGGGTGACGTCGTCCTCTTCCTCGTCCTCCCCGCCGATCATCGGCTCGGGCAGCCAGGGGCCGACATAGGTTTCGCGCCGGTGCCGGGCCGACTTGATCTGGTCGAGGCAGAGCCGCGTGACCGTGCGGCGCAGGAAGGCCTCCGGCTCCCGCACCGCCGTCCGGTCGGTGCCCAGCCAGCGCAGGAAGGCGTCCTGCACCACATCCTCGGCATCGGTGACCGATCCCAGCATGCGATAGGCGACGCGGATCAGGCGGGGACGCAGCGGGTCGAAGCTCGCCGCCGCGTCCGGCTGCGTCCCCGGCGCCATCAGGCGGCCGCCTTCATCGGCATGTCGTACCAGAGGCCGAAGCCCACCGCGATCCGGTTCCAGCCGTTGATGATGTTGATCATCAGCGTCAGCTTCACCTGCTCCTCCTCGGTGAACTCCCAGTTCAGCGCTTCCTTGGCCGCTTCATGGGTGTGCCCTTGCGCGATCTGCGTCAAGGCTTCGGTCCAGGCCAGCGCGGCGCGCTCGCGATCGGTGTAGCAGGGCGCCTCCCGCCAGGCGGAAAGCAGGTAGATGCGCTGTTCGGTCTCGCCCTTCTGGCGTGCTTCGTATGTGTGCATGTTGATGCAGTTGGCGCAGCCGTTGATCTGCGAGGCGCGGATCTTGACCAGTTCGATCAGGCTGGGTTCCAGGCTTTCGCCGATGGCGGTGCCAAGCGCGGTCCAGCTCTTCATCAGCTGCGGCGCGGCGGCGTAGGGGTCGATGGTGTCGTTCATGATGCAGGTCCTTTCCTTCAGGGGTCTGCACGCATGACGAGACGGGGCGAGCGGATGTGACATGCGCGGGCAATTTTTTGGAGCGAGTTGCCATAGCGGCTCCCCTTGTTGTATTCTGGCGTGCTGGCCAGGAGAATGAACATGCCCAGCACACTTCCCCGAACCCATGCAATCTTCCTGGAGCGCGTCCGAGATGCGGTCGAAGCCGATGACCGGTTGAGCGCCCTCCTGATCGGCGGTTCCTATATCCACGGCGGATTGGACGAGCATTCCGACCTGGATTTCGTGATCGTCGTAAACGGGGAAAATTATGGCGAGGTGATGTCTTCGCGCATGGATTTCGCCAGGGCGCTGCCCGATTTCATCACGGCATTCACCGGCGAGCATGTCGGAGAACCCCGCCTTCTGATCTGCCTCTATGGTCCACCGCTTCTGCATGTCGATCTGAAGTTCGTTCTGGCCGCCGATCTCGACCAGTCCATCGAACGGCGCGCAGTCCTGTTCGCGCGGGAACCGGCTGCGATGGAGACGCGGATGCTCGCAGCGGAGGTGAACTGGCCGAACCTTCCTTCCGAATGGTTCGAGGCACGCGCCTGGATATGGCTGCACTACGCGGCCACCAAATTCGCCCGCGGCGAACTCTATGAAGCGATCAGCATGCTCGGTTTCTTCCGTGAGCAGGTCCTGGGCCCATTGCTTTATCGCCGCGCCGGTCTGAACCAGCGGGGCGTGAGGCGTCTCGAAGCCATGGGGCTGGATGCGCAAAACAGGCTGGCCGCCACGGTTGCCCGGCACGACGCGTCATCCGTGAAGGAGGCGATCGAAGCGTCCATCGCCATTTACCTGGACCTTCGAAGCGATGATCCGTCGCTGGTGGCGACCAAGGCGATGCCCGCACTGCTGCGCGATTTCATCGAGCAGGCGGGTTCCCGGAACCGGGCTGAGCACCAATGATGCCCGGAGGCATGGCAATCCGCCAGCGATTATCGCTGCTGGCTCTCCTGGTGAGGGACTATGACGAGGCGATCGCCTTCTACGTCGGCCAGCTGGGTTTCGAGCTCAGGGAGGATACACGCTTGTCTCCCGAGAAACGTTGGGTCGTCGTTGGCCCAAAGGGGGGCGAAACCTCCCTGCTCCTTGCCAAGGCGGTGGGCGAGCCTCAGGTCGCCGCCGTGGGCGCCCAGGGCGGCGGCCGTGTTTTCCTGTTCCTGGAAACGGACGACTTTGATCGCGACCATGCTCGCTATGTGGCCGCTGGAGTGAGGTTCCGGGAGCAGCCGAGGACGGAGGCCTATGGGAAAGTCGCTGTCTTCGAGGATATTTATGGCAATCCATGGGATCTGATCGAACCATTGTCCTTCGATCCGGCTGGGGGCTAGGCAAGGCCGCAAGTTCCCTGATCGGCCGCGCTTTTTCCTCCCACAGAAGAAAGGACCGGCGCGCAGTCCTGCGCCGGTCCTTTCCGTGTCGTGCCTGGTGCGACCCAAAGGCCCGACAGCATGGCTAAGACGCCACGCGATGCGATCAGCCGTGCAGCTTGATCGCGGTTTCCGCGATGCGGCGGCCCTGGTAGCGGGCGCCGTCCAGATCGACCTCGCTCGGCTGGCGGCTGCCGTCGCCGCCGGCGATGGTGGTGGCGCCATAGGGCGCGCCGCCGACGACATCCTCATGCCCCATCTGGCCGGCATGGCCATAGTCGAGGCCGACGATCACCATGCCGAAGTGCAGCAGGTTGGTAATGATCGAGAAGAGCGTGGTTTCCTGGCCGCCATGCTGGGTCGCGGTGGACGTGAAGGCGCCGCCGACCTTGCCGTTCAGCGCGCCGCGCGCCCACAGGCCGCCGGCCTGGTCGAGGAAGGCCGCCATCTGGCTGGACATGCGGCCGAAGCGCGTGCCGGTGCCGACGATGATCGCGTCATAGTCCGCAAGGTCCGCGACGGCCGCGACCGGGGCTTCCTGGTCGAGCTTGAAATGCGCGTTCCTGGCGACTTCGAGCGGGGCCGTTTCGGGCACGCGCTTGATGTCGACCTGGGCGCCGGCCGATGCGGCGCCCTCCGCGACGGCCTTCGCCATCGTTTCGATATGACCGTAGGACGAATAATAGAGAACCAGAACCTTAGCCATTGCCTGTCTCCTCACAGTTCAAAAGGGTTGTCTTGGGTTTGATGGGGTGGCCGCCCGCGCAAGGGAGGGGGAGGGGCGCGGGCGGCCTTCAGGCCCTAAGGGGGCGGGCCTAAATGCTGTCCACCAGGACGATTTCCGCGTCCTCGATGGCCTTTATCGTGATCGGGCCGCCGGCGACGATCGCGGCGCCGTCCCGCGCCTCGAAGGCTTCGCCGTCGATCTCGATCCGGCCCGTTGCCGGGACCAGGTAGAGGTGACGGCCGGGCGTGGTTTCGTATGTCACGCTGTCGCCTGCCTTGACAGTGCCGCCGAGCAGCCGGGCGTCAGCGCGGATGCGCAGCGCTTCGCGGTCCTCCTCATAGCCGCTGGCCAGAACAGCCAGCTTGCCGGAGCGGGCGTCCTTCGGGAACGGCTTGGCGCCCCAGCTTGGGGACCCGCCCCGCGCCCGGGGCATGATCCAGATCTGGAAGAGCGTGGTCTTCTCGTCCTCCAGATTATATTCGGCGTGGCGGATGCCGGTGCCGGCGCTCATCACCTGCACGTCGCCCGCTTCGGTGCGGCCCTTGTTGCCCAGGCTGTCCTGGTGGGTGATCGCGCCGGTGCGGACATAGGTGACGATCTCCATGTCGGCATGCGGGTGCGGCGGGAAGCCCGAGCGAGGACCGATTTCATCGTCGTTCCACACCCGGATGGCGCCCCAGTGCATGCGGGCGGGATCGTGATAGTCCGCGAAGGAGAAATGATGGCGCGCGTTCAGCCAGCCATGGTCGGCATGGCCGAGCGACGCAAAGGGGCGGCGCTCGATGCTGCTCGCGGTGGTCGTGCTCATGTCCTGTGCCTTTCGGTTCGGATGCCGGAACGGTTCCGGCTTGCTTTCCGCCAATCTAGCGATCAGGATCGTTTCAGAAATAGGCAGCATTGAAACGGATTGTTTCCCATGAGACTACCGGATTTCGAGGCCTGGGCGATGTTCGCGGCCGTGGTGGAGCATCGCAGCTTCACCGATGCGGCCAAGGCGCTCAGCCTTTCGAAGGCAACCGTATCGAAGGCCGTGACCCGGCTGGAGGAGCATCTCGACACCAGCCTGTTCAATCGCACCAGCCGGCGTCTTGCCCTGACGGAAAGCGGGCGCAGGCTGGCGGATCATGCCGCGCGCATCCTGGCTGAAGGGCAGGCGGCCGAAGAGGCGGCGCGCGACGAGACGGCGGAGCTATCCGGCACGGTGCGGCTGGGCGCGCCGATGACCTTCGGCCTGCTGCGCGTCGCCCCGCTGGTGGCGGAATTCACCAAGATGCATCCGCTGGTGGACGTGGACCTGCATCTGTCGGACGCGCGGATCGACATCGTCGAAATGGGGCTGGATGCGACCATTCGCATCGCCGACATGCCCGACAGCTCGCTCCGCGCGCGGCGGCTGGCGGACGTGATGCTGCATGTCGTCGCCTCGCCCGGCTATCTGGACGCGCGCGGGCGGCCCAGCCATCCCTCCGACCTCGGCGCGCATGATTGCCTGTGCTATTCCAACGTCCCGCAGCCCGACGTCTGGCGCTTTTCCGGTCCGGGGCAGCAGAATGTCGTGGTGCAGGTGCGATCGCGCATCACCGTCAACAGCGGGGAAGCAATGTTGCCCGCCCTGCGGACCGGCGTGGGCATCGCCCGGCTGCCCGACTTCATCGTCGGGGAGGGGATCGCATCCGGGGAGCTGGAGGAAATATTGACCGACTGGCGGCCGCCGCCCTTCGGCATCCACCTGGTGACGCCGCCGTCCCGGCTGCGGCCGGCGCGGGTCGACGCGCTGCTGGATTATCTGACGCGGCATCACGGCTGCTGAGGCCTGCCGCCGCCGCTCGTTTCGCAGGTGAATCCTTATTGACTCACCGCGGAATGTTTCGGCTGCAACTCTTTGTAAACAGATTCGTTTTCCAACGACTCGCGGATTCCTGCCGGTTAGCGAAAAATTAACCTTTGTCCTTCAGAAGTTTTTTGGTTAATGAATTACAGCCGGTGCCGTTCTGTGGGGGTGAACGGACCTGCTTACGGGTGAAGGGGCTTCCCAATGCGCGTGCTGCTTATCGAAGACGAACCGACCACCGCCAAGGCGATCGAGCTGATGCTCACGACCGAGGGGTTCAATGTCTATACGACCGACCTGGGCGAGGAAGGCCTCGATCTCGGCAAGCTGTATGATTACGACATCATCTGCCTGGACCTGAACCTGCCCGATATGCATGGCTATGACGTGCTGAAGAAGCTGCGCGCGGCGAAGGTGCAGACCCCGGTGCTGATCCTGTCGGGCATTTCGGAGATGGACAGCAAGGTCCGCTCCTTCGGCTTCGGCGCTGACGATTATGTGACCAAGCCCTTCCATCGCGAGGAACTGATCGCCCGTATCCATGCGGTGGTGCGCCGGTCCAAGGGCCATTCGCAGTCGGTCATCCGCACCGGCAAGCTGGCCGTGAACCTGGACGCCAAGACCGTGGAAGTGGACGGCAACCGCGTCCACCTGACCGGCAAGGAATATGCGATGCTGGAGCTGCTGTCGCTCCGCAAGGGCACGACGCTGACCAAGGAGATGTTCCTGAACCATCTCTATGGCGGCATGGACGAGCCCGAACTCAAGATCATCGACGTCTTCATCTGCAAGCTGCGCAAGAAGCTGGCGCTGGCTTGCGGCGGGGACAATTATATCGAGACCGTCTGGGGGCGCGGCTATGTGCTGCGCGATCCGGAAGATGCGGAGCAGGTTGCGGCCAAGGTCGCCTGACGCTTCGCCGACAGACAAATAGGGGGTGGAAAGGCCGGTGGCTCGATGGAGCCGCCGGCCTTTTCCGTGAA
>NZ_AUWY01000121.1 GCF_000447205.1 Sphingobium ummariense RL-3
CCTCTCTTATTCACGACGCTCGGTTTCGGGCCCGCTCTGGGCATTTGCTGCGGCTGGCTGTATTGCGCGGACGACCGGCATCGCTGGCGTTTGTTTCACCGCATTCGGATTGATGGGCTTTTCGGGTTGAAGGGCTGGGCTCGGAGTTCTGCGGCGCTGCCGCATGGGCTACGTCGGCGCAGGCTTCAGCCGGAGAACGAGGGCGCGGAACAGGTCGGCATCCGGACAGGCGGAAGCGAAGGCAATGCGGATGCGGCTAGCACTTTCTACGACGCGCGCAGCGACCTTGAGCAGCCGCAGGCGCAAGGTGGTAAACTCCGCGCTTGCCAGAGCAGCGGTCCTGGGCATCGCCTGCTGGATGCGCCATAGCAGCCAGTATGCGGCAGTGTGCAGTATCAGGCGCATCTGATTGGCATTGGCCGAGCGGCACGAGGTTCGGTCGCTGGCGAGCTGGGACTTGTGGCGCTTGATCAGGTTCTCGGCCTGACCACGCGCGCAGTAGAGCGTGTCGTAGATGTGCTCGGCCGATCCTGTTGCCAACGAGGTGACGACATAGCGGATGTCCATGCCCAGCGTGCTGGCCTCGATCCGTGCAACGACGCGACGCTGGCACTTCCAGGTCTTTGCCCCATAGCGGGTCTCGGCATAGTTGCGCAGGACGGGACACTGACGCTGGGCGCGCTTGACCGCGCAGGCATCGGCGACCGCAACAATGGCGGGATCGGCGCGCAGCGCTGAATTGGTGGGCAGGCCGAACACGTAATCGACGCGGGCCGCATCGCAGTAGGCCATGACCTCGGGTCGACCATAGTGCCCGTCGCCGCGGATAGTGATGTGGGTATCGGGCCAATTACGGCGCAGGTGACGCACCAGGCGTCGGATGTGCCCCGCCGCCTCCTTTCCAGAAGGCGTCTTGCCTGTGCGCAGCAGCATGGCCACCGGCCTGCCGGTCGCGGTGTCGTAGATATGGATCGGTAGGAAGCAGCGCTCCCCATGATGCCCGTTCCAGAACGAGAGCTGTTGATAGCCATGCACGACGTCGCACGTGTCGTCGATATCCAGCGTGACCGCTGTCGGAGGGGCGGGATAGCTGGCGCAGTAGATGTCGATCATCGCGGCCATCATGCTGGCCAGTTCGCGCGTAGTCGGTGCATTTTCCCACCGGCTCATCGTCGGTTGGCTGGCCAGCCCCGCGCCCGATTCCGGCAGCTTGCCGAGCGCCAGGCGGAAGCCTGGATCGTCGCGCAGAGCATCGAGATCATCGGCATCCTCATAGCCGCACGCAATCGCGAACACACGGGCACGCAGAATGTCATCCAGGCGATGGATCACCCGCGCTGGATCGCGCGGATCGGCAATACAAGCCGCCAGGCGCTGGCAAATCCCCATCGCGCGCTCGGCCTGTGCAAGCAGTAGAACACCGCCATCCGAGGTAAGCCGGCCACCGTCGAACGCAGCTGTGATTTTCTTGCGGCCGACTGCTGGGAATCCAAATGAGCTTGCGATATCATCGTTCATGGCGGGTGTGGCCCGTGGCATTTTCTGCCCTGCGGCAGGTTCGGCTTAGACACCCAGTTCCTAATTCAGATCAGAGGCTTACGCCACTCCCGCCAACCCTTCAGGACACTTTTGGTGAATAAGGCGGGCTAAGAATATGGGCGCAATGCAAGCGTGAGGACGTGGCGCAGATTCTGAAGCTTCTTTGGAACTATAACAGCACGCCATGAGTATGCCCGAAGCGCCAGAGCAAGCGTGGAAGGCGGAGGTCGTTCGACGCCTCGAACAGGGGGACGGCCTCGAATTCACCTTAGCGCAGTTCGCGCAGACAGTTGGCACCACCGTTGAAGATCAAGCGCTCCGGATTTTTCTTGGTCAGGCCGTCGCCTCAGGAGCAGCCAAAAAGATCGAAGCCTATCGGTGCCCGATATCTAGTTGCAAAAGAGTCCTCAGTTCTGCGGGCGCGCCCTACACTATCTGCCCTCATTGTTCGACCGACTACCTCAAAGAGGGCGTGGAGCCCCTCGTTGAACTCTTCTATCGGCTCGTTGGCGAGAACAGCCGCGATATCAGGTGGATGATTATCGTTCACGGCATGAACAGCCGCGCCAAATGGCAGGAGGAATTCAGCTGGCAAATCGCCAATCGACTTCGCTACTCCGCGCCGGTCCTGATCTACAAATATGGTTGGGCGACGATTGATGTGCTCGTTAGATGGCTGCACCGGCGCCTGGCGAAGCGGCTTGGCGAGCGAATGAGGATCGCGATCACGCAGGCGCTAGCAAGCCAGCGGCCTTCCAAGCCTGATATCATTGCCCACAGCTTCGGCACATATCTATTGTCGCTTGTGCTAGACGATCCGAACTTCGAGGACTTGAATTTCGGGCGGGTCATTACCGCAGGAAGCATTATTCCTCCCGACTTCGACTGGGATCGTCTTATCGCGAGCGGCCGTGTGGAAGCCGTACTCAATCATGTGGGGGCGAAGGATACCGCCGTGCCAGCCGCTCAGTTTGCGATTCCGGGCACAGGCCCTGGCGGCAGGATCGGCTATCTCGCGAAGAACGCTGTCAACGTTTGCGAGCCGACCTTCCGGCATTCGGACTTCTTTGAGCCAGAGAATCTGTGCGCTCAGATCGCCGACGGCGGCTTGTGGCACAATTTTCTTACCCACCCCCTGGAGCACTTCGCTCCTCAAAGAGGTTTTGCCCCATCTCGATGGAAACGCGCGCCGCTTGCAGTGCGGGCGGCGACGCGCATTCTGGGATACGCGCTCTTCGCTCTCGCCGCTCCGTTCTCGTGGTTGCGGCGTCAGGTTGACCCATGATCGTTGCCAAAAGAAGCTATGCGGCGACCAGCCAACATCGCCGATGTCGGACGTAACGGACATTCACCAGGTGATAGGAACGAACGTCCGCTTTCGTGCGTCACAACGGTCGGCCCGTATGACCGGAATTGGGGCGCGTTGCTGACAGACGACTTCGCGCTGAGCGAATGCCTGGTTCTGGCGGAAGCTGCCGTTCAAGGCCCCTTCGGGCAACGACGCATTTTGGTCGGCAGCTGCCCGGAGATAGCAGATAGAAGTCTACTATTGGGGATCGAAAATCGGGCAGTGAGTGCCCAGCACGAGCCAATCAAATCCGACGTTGTTTGCCGAATTTCCTGCTCGGTCGCGCCACTTTATCGCAGGCTAAAATCACCTATCAGCTGACAGCCCAAGGCCATTTCATCGCGCAAAGCGCCAGTGATCGAAATCCAATAGCGGGCGGTCGCCGGTCCCCCTGAAGATGAGGTAGAGATCGCGGGTGCCGATCGCGCCTTTGACGGGGGTTGCGCGTTCCTGCCACTGACCAACAGCACCTGTCTCACCAACCTGAAGCGTTCCGATCACCGGGCCGTCAATCCGGTCCAGGCGCAGTTCCATGGCCGAGCCGGGCGCGCCGTTCGCAACGGTTGCGAAAAAGCGGTTCGCCCCGGGTGCGCCAAAGTCCACCCCTGCAACCTTGATGAAGGTGCGGTCGAGCGTTCGGGTCACGTAAACGCCTTTGGAGGGGTCGCCCGCGGTCGTAACGCCAGGCGCCCAATTATAGGATCGATCGCGATTGCGCTTGATCCGCGAAGTCCAGGCGATCGTCTCCGCTTCTACTCGCTTATAGGGATTGAGTGCCTCAATCTGCGGCGCGCTGGTCACATCCCACCAGTGCAGGTTGGGGATGGTCCCGTCCGCATTGTAGCTGAACTTTGCCACATTCACGGATCGCCGCTCATGATGAATCGGCGTCACCGCAAAGTTCAGCTCATAGTGGAAGCCGAACAGGTACGAACCACCCTTGTAATCGATGATGCCAGGATGATTGCCGGTGGCGCGCGCGTCATGATCCATGATGGGTCCCTTGTAGGTCCAAGGCCCGGTCGGCTTGTCACTCATCGCATAGCCGATCCCTTCGGAGCAGCAGGTCGATGCGAAGGCCATGTAATAGCGATTGTCGCGCTTAAAGAACCACGGCCCCTCCTGATAATCAAGGATGCGATCAACCTTGATAATTGGTCCGGAATAGGAGGTCATGTCCTTGTTGAGCTTGACGTACCAGAGGTCGGGGTTGCCCCAGTAGAGATAGGCCTGCCCGTCATCATCGATCCAGACCGTCGGATCGATGAAGCCATCTTGAGCGGCGATCAGCGGTTTGCCCAACACATCGACGAATGGCCCTTCCGGTTTGTCGGCAACGGCCACCGCGATGACGTTCTTCGGCGATCCCGCCACGCTGATCGGAGCATAGAGGTAGAATTTTCCACCACGCTCGACCACCTGTGGCGCCCAGGCATCGTTTGTCTGGACCGCCCATGGGAAGGTCTTGAGCGATGCGACCGTTCCGCGATCCGTCCAATTGACCATGTCGGTTGAGCTGTAGAGCAGCCAGTCGCGCATCTTGAAGCCCGTGGCATCGTCCTCATCATGGCTGGTGTAGAGATAGACGACGCCATCATGCACCAGGGGGGCGGGATCGGCGGTGAAGCGGGTCTGGACGATGGGCGGCCCAGGCTGCGCGATGGCCGGCAACGTCACGGTGGGGGCGGGAAGTGCTGCAAGGCCCACCCACAACAAGCGATTCAATCTTTTCATCAGAACTGCACCTTCGTAGCTTTGCCGTTGTAGAAAATGACCTTGATCGTCGCCAGCATATCCATGCCCTCCCCTCTTCCGACGCACCAACTTGACCTCGCCGTGGAAGCGGATCTGGAACGGCCGACGCTCAGGCCCTGGTCGCGTCGTGCCATACCAGATCATAGGTGGCGAAGGCTGCCGCCAACTTTTTCGACTATGGTTCGATAGTGACGATCACCCTGGCGTAGCGGGTCAGCGGCGGAGACCCCTTATCCGTCACAGCCAAGATGAAATGCGCGTCCTTTGGCGCTTCGACCTTGGGAGCAGTGAAATCGACCGTGTGGATATTGGGCGAGATACCGGACGTGATCGCGCTGCTCCAGCCTCCGACCTCAGGGTAATGGAACCAGTAGTAGCTGAGGTTATCGCCATCCGGGTCAGTCGATCCAGCAGCGCTCAGAACGAAGCGCTGCCCGCCTCTCACCGTCATGCGGGCTGGGCTCGCAAGTTTCACGACCGGCGGATGGTTGGCATCCTTATAGGCTTTGGTCGACCAGTCCATGCGCGCAGCAAAGTCGTTCTGGAAATCGGCGCGCCAACGCCATAGCGTCGCGCGGAAGTCCTTGTACGATCGATCGCCCGGCACCATTGCCCGGCCTACATCATTATGGATCAGCGGCGTGACATTGTCTGTCGCATTCGTCCAGATTGCCCGCGTTTCCGCTTCGATCGGTACGCCGCCGGTGAAGCCGGATGGATCCGTCATCTGCCGCGAAGGCGTGTAGAGTTCATAGCGTCCGCCCCATCCGCCCCAGTCCGGGCGCTCCGGATTGCTGAGGCCGTTAGGGATCAGCGAGAGATAGGCGGGCGTATCGCCCTCCATACCATAGGCAACGTCGGGATAAACCGCACCAAGTGGACCATGGCCCTGTTGGATATGGTCGTGCAGCCAGTCGTTGGAGATGACGTCATTGTCAGCTCCATCGATGCGCGCATGAATGCCGGTCCATGTACCGGCACCATAGCCGCCTGGGCTAACGATATAGAAGAGGTTAGGGAAAGTCTTGCGGATCCAGGCGCCGCTATCGTCCTGATCGGAGATGGTGTAAACACGCAGCCTAGCGAGCAGTCGCTCGACCTCTTCCGGTGATCGGCTTTCCTTCAGGCTATGGAGAGCCTGAGCCAGCGTATTGGCGCCGCCCCATACGGACACCCAGAGCGGGCGTGGATCGTTACGTTCCAACGCCTCCACGATAAGGCGCGATCCGGCGGTATAGCGGCCACTTCCCACCAGGGCCATGCCATAGCCAGGTTGGCCGTCCCGCACCAGAGACGCCAGCCTCGCCGCAGCAGGGTAGCCGGGCTCATGCAACGCCAGATTGGGCTGCACCTTGCCGTAAGCGTCGATGATCCGCCGAATGGAATCCGGGTGGATCGCGTTTTTCATATGGATGGAGGTCGTCGCCACCAACCCCTCAATGTCGATCTGATTGGCGTAGAGGAACAGGCGGATAAAGGACTGGGTATCGTCCGGGTCCGCCTCGATGTCGCTCAACACGATAAGGCGCTGCTTTGCTCCAGTCGAAAGGGCAGAAGGTGACAGGGAGGAGACGGGAGGAGTGCGCGCCGCGGCCGCCAATGCCGCAACCGGCGCTTGCTGGGCCGCGGCCGATATTGGAACCGCGGCACTTGCCAATGCTAGCGCGAAATGCATTTTCACCCACGGCTCTCCCCGGTCAGCCCTTCGACATGATGCGGCGAAGCCGTAGAAGATTACTCCGACCATTTCTATGGAAATGCCCTCCGCTTCGTCTCAACTTCAGCAGTGCATGTGCCGTCTTAAAGGGTTCGCCTCTGATCCACGCAATGTCTCAACTCGGCGCATGATTAACCCTTTTTGAATAGGTTTCGGTCACCTTTCGGCTATGGTTCAACCTGCCGTAGACATATCGGGCCGAGCAAGGCTTAGCTGCCGACTTCGGGCGGTGCAGTGGTTCTTTAAGCCGGCGAATGAGGTTGACGAGGCCGGCCGCGAGTTTTTGCTAGCGCAACTTCTCACCTCGCCATTGGCCGCGCTGATGGGATCCTTTTGCGCGCTGACCATCGAACTGGTTGCATGGCATCGCAGCGGACAGTCGATCTACTGGTTCTTCATCTCAAGCGAGGTGGCGATTGCTGCCTGTCGAGTGATAGAATGGCAAGGTCGGACCCAGCGGCTGTCGGCCAGCTCAACTCACCTGCCGACGATTGACAGGTCCGTTCTTTTGTCCGTCCTATGGTGCACCTTGCAGGGTTTGCTTGCATTCACCGTCATTTCCTCAGGGGATCTTGTCCTTAGCGTCCTTTCGGCGACACTCGTTATGGCAATGGTCGGACCGATCTGCGCGCGTAACTATGCCGCTCCGCGCTTTGCGTTCCTGCTTGTGCTACTTTGTGACATCCCGTTCGTGGCCGGCGCGTTCACATCTGGCGAGCCATGGCTCCTGGTGATCCTCCCGATCACGCCACCATTTTTGCTGGGTGCAATGCAGATCATCATGACCTTTCATCGGTCGATGTTGCAAACCCTGGCAGCGCAGGCCCGCGCCCGCCATCTGGCCGAGCACGACTGGCTTACCGGCGTCCTCAACCGACAAGGGATGGATCAGGCCCTCAGCCGGATAGTTCCTGACGCGGAGCGGCAAATGGCGCTCATCAGCATCGACCTCGATGGCTTCAAGGAAGTGAACGATCGTTTCGGGCATGGTGCTGGAGACCTCCTGCTCACCCAAGTGGCACATCGACTGCGTGACGCACTTCGCGAGGATGATTTATTAGCGCGCATCGGAGGCGACGAATTCATGGTTGTAGTGCGGGGAATGGTGCCAGACCAGATCGGCCCACTTGCCGACCGACTGATTGCTGCCATTTCTCGCCACTCCTATGAAACTGGCCAAGGCATTCCAGCTCGGGTTGGCGCCAGTATCGGCTTCGCGTGTCTGCCCGAAGACGCTGCAAATACCGTGGAACTGCGGCTTAGGGCAGACGAAGCTCTTTACGCCGCCAAGGATGCAGGAAAAGGCGTTGGAAGACGTTACGGTAGACTTGCTGCCGCGGCACCGCCCTTCTCTCAGACGGCTTAGAGGCGCCATTCTCCCGGCGGGAATGGAAGAGTCCTGGGGTAGCTGACGCTTGAGACCTGATTGGCATCGTACATCATCTGCTCTGCAGCGCTTCGCGGTCCGGCGTATGCTAGGCACGATGGAGGTCTGCTCGGCTTGTCCAGTGCAGCGGTAACGACGACGCGACAGCAAACCCGCCCAAAAGCGATCGACCTATGCATCACCAGGTTTCTAGCTAGCTATTTTGGGCTTTTCAGAGCCTAGCCAAGCGATGGCGATGATCCAGGAAGTGTATGTTCATCGCATCTCGATCCCATCCGTAAAGTCTATCGAGCCGTTGAACGCCGAGATCAAGGGCAGCCGGGGAGCAGGAGGGCTCCCCATGAACATCACCCCAAAGCCCTCGTCATCAAACGCTCCAACCGCTCGGCGAAGGCCCGCGGATCGGCCGGGGGGTCGCCTTCGGCAATGCGGGCCTCGTCAAGCAGCAGGAATGCGATGTCGCGTCGCCCGTCGTCATCGTCGCCGACCTGACCCAGCTTCGCGATGAGAGCATGACCGGCGTTCACCTCCAGTACCGGCTTAGCCCGCTCTGGTGCGCGACCGGCCGAGGCCAGCATCTTTTCCAACTGCAGATCCATGGCATTCTCGGCCGCAACGATGCAGACCGCGCTGCTGGTCAGGCGATCCGAAATCCGGACATCGGACACATGGTCTGCCAACGCGTCCTTGGCAAAGGCAATGAAGCTGCTGGCCTCTTCGCTCGGCGCGGCAGCGCTGCTGCTCCCTTCGGCCAGGGGTATGAGGCTCAGATCTGCTGCCCCTTGCGTGACAGACTTGAAGGGCTTCCCCTCATAATCGACGCCCATCGTCGTCCAGAAGCTGTCGACCTGATCGGGGAGCAGCAGGACCTCGATGCCCCGGGCCTTGAATCCCTCGATCTGCGGGGACTGCGCGATCCGGTCCAGATCATTGCCGGTGGCGTAGTAGATCGCTGTCTGGTTTTCTTTCAAAGAACCCATATAGTCCTTGAGCGAACGCCACGTGCCGTTGGATGTCGTGCTCTTGAACCGGGCGAGGCCCAGCAGTTGGTCACGTCGTTCGTAATCCTCGTAGAGCCCTTCCTTTATTACCGGTCCGAAATTCTCCCAGATGGCGGCATAGCGTTCCGGGTCACTGGCGGCGAGCTTGGCCAGTTCGGAGAGGATGCGGTTGCTGACGCCCTTCTGAATGGCCGACAGGACAGGGCTGTCCTGGATCATCTCGCGTGACATGTTGAGCGCAAGGTCGGCGGAATCCACAAGGCCGCGCACGAAACGCAGATAGCGCGGCAGAATCTCCGCCTCATCCGTGATGAACACACGGCGCACATAGAGCTTGATTCGGCCCTTGCGGTCAGGATCGAACAGATCGAAAGGCTTGGTTTCGGGGATGAAGGTCAGGACCGAATATTCGTGTCGCCCCTCCGCCCGGTAGTGCAGCGTCAGGGCCGGCTTGTCGAACTGCCCCGCCACGCTGCGGTAGAAGTCGGCATAATCGTCCTCGCTGATGTCGGACTTTGCCCTGGTCCACAGCGCTATGCCATCGGCCACCTGCCGCGGTTCATCCGCGCTTCCGGCTTCGTGGAGAAAGATGGGCACTGGGACATGGCCCGATTGCGCCTTGACGATACGCTCCACGGTGTAGCGCTCGGCATAAGTTTTGGCATCGTCGAGCAGATGAAGCGTGACGCGCGTGCCCCGCGCGGGCGCCGCTTCCGGATCGGCCGGCGCGATCGTATAGGTACCCAGGCCATCGGAGGACCAGGTGGCTGCATCCGCCTCGCCGGCGCGGCGGGAAACAACCTCTACCTTCCCCGCAACCATGAACGCTGAATAGAAGCCGACACCGAATTGGCCGATGAGTTGTTGCCCTTCGCCATCCTTGTCCGCTGCAAGCTTGTCCATGAACGCTTTGGTGCCCGACCGCGCGATGGTACCGAGCGTTTCGGCCATGTCGGCGGCGGTCATCCCAATCCCATTATCCTCAATGACCAGCGTACCGGCTTCCTTGTCCAGTGTAAGGCTGATGCGTGCTTGCGGATCGTCGCCCAGCAGGGCCGGGTTCGAGATCGCTTCGTAACGCAGTTTCTCGCAGGCATCGGCAGCGTTGGAAATCAGTTCGCGGAGAAACACGTCCCGGTCGGAATAGACCGAATGGACCATCATGTGCAGGAGCTTCGAAACATCTGCCTCGAAGGCGCGGGTTTCAGGGGCGGTAACAGTATCCGTTGTCATCGTCTCTTGGGCTCTCGCGTTTACTGGATTGTTGGAAGCAGATGGATGGCATGGCGTTGCCGTTCAAGAGATCGATGTGCATTGCATATGATGCAGGACGTCGTCATCGCGCGGTGAAGCAGATGCGAGCTGCTTTTCCGGCGGGACTTTCCTCCTGTGAAAAAGATAGCCACAAGCAGCCCATGCGTCGCCTTCTGCTCCTCCCCCTCTCCCTGCTGTTCACCTCGCCCGCTCATGCTTGGGGACCGATCGGACATCGGATCACGGGCGCGATCGCCGATCAGAATCTGAGCGGCGCGGCCCGAGCGCATGTTCGCATCCTGCTGGGAGTGGAAGATCTTGCGCAAGACGCTACGTGGGCCGACGACATGCGCTCCGATCCCGCCGAGTTCTGGCAGAAGACCGCAAGCCCCTGGCATTATGTCACCGTCCGGGAGGGAGACCATTATAGGGCTTCCGACGCCCCGCCCGAGGGCGACGCGATGACCGCATTGACGAAGTTCACCACCACCCTGCGCGATCCCAAGGCTTCGGAAGACGACAAGCGGCTGGCGCTGCGCTTCATCGTGCATATCATCGGCGATCTCCATCAGCCGCTGCATGTCGGCGGTGGCGACGATCGGGGTGGAAACGACTTCAAGGTGACATGGTTCGGCAGATCCACCAATCTGCATTCCGTCTGGGATTCAGGGCTGATCGAGCAGCGCTCCCTCTCCTATTCCGAATATGCCGGCTGGCTTTCCCGTTCGATCGAGCCGGGCCAGGTCATCGCCTGGAGTGATTCCGGCCCTGCGGCCTGGATGCGCGAAAGCATAGCACTTCGAAAGACGGTTTATCCCGCAGATCCCAGTCTCTCCTGGGACTATGCCTATCAGCATCGCGCAGAACTCGATGATCGGCTGAAACGCGCGGGCATCCGGATCGCGGCCTATCTGAACTGGCTGTTCGATCCCCGGATGACCGAAGCCGGACGAAAATAGAAATGCCCAGAGGCACTCGCCACGAACTTACCGGGGTGCTGCTCGACGATGGTTTCTATCCGGTGCTGCGCGTGCGGGATGGCGGCGAATGGCGGCTGGATATGAGCCAACGCTATCGGCACCTTCTGGGACGCCAAGTGCGGGTCGTGGGGATCCGCGACGATTTCGACCTGTTGGCGGTGGAGGAAATTGGTCCGGCGTAAAAGGCCTGTCCTATTCGAATAGTTTTTGTTCTCCTGCCTGCATGAAGCGTGATCCCGATCTGATTCGCGACCTCATGGGGATGGGAGCGTCGGCATGAACCTCACCGACGAGCGGATCCGGCTCGGCGCCGCGATGATGCTCCTCAAGCGACATGGCGATCGCGCACCGATGATGCTCGCAAACCGCATCGGAGAACTGGCGCTTGAAGGGGATGAGGTTGGCATCGCTGTCTGACAAGACATTGCCCGCCATATGAACGACATTCTGCGCGCCGGGCCACTTCAGTGACGGTTCGGCCTGACATCCGTCCGTGGAATTATCGTTCGGTGGCAATGATCGGATGGCTGATCCGGAGATCATCGATCAGTCGCTCGATGGCTTCCATCTCGAGCCGGGTGCCGACGGGATTCACTGCCCAATTGCAATGCGGATGCGTAGCGAGGCTGTACAGCCGCACCGGCCCGATGCGCTTGCGCCACTGATGTTTGGTCCCGCCCTTATCACGGACCAGGCGCGCAACGAGCAGGTCGATCACTTGGTCGGCCGTCATGATGGCTTTGCCTATTCCATCATGTCCATGAAGTTGCGAGCAGCCTCGCGATCGGCGGAATCCTCAAAGGCGGTTTCCAGGTCCGGCGCCGATCCCAGAAGGAACAGCAGCGACCAGAGCGCAAAGCGCCTTCCCCGATCGGTCTCCAGACCAAGATCGACCCGCATGCGCTCAACCCCTGCCGCGATCGCCGCCTCGGGGATGGCATTCATATCCGTGTTCCCGAAATACCGGTGGAGTTGGTCGTCAAAGTCCATGATGAAGGGAATGGCTCCTGTATCGCCCGATGGGTGAACGGCTTAGCCAGTTCGAACGGGCCAGTCCATCGACCCGCAGGACGACGCCGCATCCCTGCGTCGACGCAGGGGCTTATGGTCAGTTCGCTATCACCAGCGGTGAGGCATTCTTAGGAGGCTCTCCTTCCGCAATATAGCCATGAATGATATCCCCTGCCTTGAAAGCAGCGTTGCCGCCTTTGGTCAGAAGGCCCAGGAGGCCGAAGCCCAAAACCCCAAGCACGACGCCTCCCGTGTTGGCGTCACCCTCAGCACCTTTGGTTCCGCTCAGTGTCACCGGTCCCCATCGAGTTTCCACGTGAAGAAGGCGCAGGCTGAGTTGCCCCTTCCCTCCTGCGGCACTGGTACCCTGAACCGCGATGATCTCGCCCCAGGCCGTGGCTCCCACCGGGATGACTGTCACACCGTCCAGCATGACAGGAGAATTGACGCGCAGCTTGAACCTCTCGCCCGCCTTTGCGGATCTGCTGTTCACTTCCCGGATCACCATCAATTCGATGTCCATGCCCCGCGTCCAGCGTGGCGGCTGTTCCGATGAGATCGCAACAGTCGCCGGCGATGCGTGCTCCTCCCGAGCCGCCTCCGGCTGAGCTGTCAGAAGCTGAAGCGCCGTCAGGAGCACCACATTCGGCATCGTTCAGTTGCCGGCAGCAGCAACGGGTGCTGGAACTGCGTCAGCGGACAGGAACTTAACCGCGACACCCGTTGCGTTGGCCTTGCCCCAGCTGAATGCGGTCACGTGGGCGTCGCCATATTGCGCCTTCACCACCGCATCGGCGCCAAGTTTCCGCGCGCGTTCCCATAGCTCCTTGTAGATTTTTTCCTGGGAAGGCGATTTACTGAAGACGGTCGCCTTGCGTACCCCGGCCTTCACTTCTCCCAGAACCTTGTAGGGGCGGTCCGTGATATCATAGGGAAATACAGGAACCCCTACATCTTCGTTGACGAGCGGCGCAGATGGAGCCGCCTGGGCCATAACGGGACCGGGTGCAGCAACCAGTACGGCAAAAAATATCGAGCGCATGATCTCTCCTGGCAAAAATGAGCTTCAGTTACTGGCCTACCGCTCCAGCGGCCGCGGCTGTGGTGGGCGTGTCCTTCGGGGGCGCGAGTGGAACGGTCATAGCCGTAGCGGGCGTAGCGTCCGCGAAGACGAGCGGCACATCTTCACCAATGAAGCCCTTGACCTGGGATCCCGCTGCTATCCGGGCGCTGGTGCCCGTCGTGAAAAAACCCACCACGGGAACGAGGGCGACGGCCGCGACCACGCCTGCTGTCCCGGTGACGCCCTTGTCGTCGAAGGTGCCACTCAACCTGATCTGTCGGCCGTTGACGCTCACATAAAGAAGCGATGCAGTCAGATGTCCCGACTTGCCCCACATACCTTTGTTGCGAACCTCGGTGACCTCGCCCATTGCGGGCGATCCGACGGGTATCACGACCTGACCGCCGACGGCGACCGGCTCGACCACAGAAAGCCGGAAATGCTGACCGACGCGCAACTTCTTGCCTTCGGTCGTAAGCCCTTCTTCAAGCTTCAGCTGAACTTCCGTGCCGGTACGAAGGATATTGCTGGAAGCCTGGCCGGTAACGAGTGGTACCGGGGTCACCGGAGCGAGCTGCGCATATCCCTGAGACGACAAAGCAATCGCGCACGTGAGCGCGACATACATCATTCGCATTGATTCCCCCCAAATCTGGCCTTCCCCAAGGCCACTTCTCAGGTGGATTCCACCAGGGAGGAAGTCAAGCGCTCTTTCCGAAGCGGAAATGAAGTGCCAGTGTCAGCATGGCAGCTGCCAAAAGTAGCGTCTTCATCTGACGGCCGACAGCAGGAAGCTTAGGCTGCTCCTTCTACAGCTGCGATACGGCACCCAGGCAGGTAGCGTCTGTTCATCCACTTTTTGAGCTACAAATACGAACGAACCAGATTTTGGTCAGTTTGCCAGTGCCGACGAGAGCTATGACAATTGATCAGGCCGGGGCCGGCTTTGCCCTGGGCTTGCGGCCGCGCCTGGCAGGCACTTTGACGGTGGGTTCGGGCGCGGTGGCTTTTGCTTTGCGGCCCAGGCCGATCTTCTTCGCGAGCGCGCGACGCTGCTCGGTATAGGCTGGCGCCGTCATCGGGTAATCCTTGGGAAGGCCAAATGTCTCCCTGTAGCTCTCGGGCGTATAGCCGTTCTGCGACAGATGGCGCCTCAGCATCTTGTAGGGCTTTCCATCGATCATACTGACGATGTAATCATGCTTGAGAGACGAGCGGATCGACACTGCACCCTTGGGCTTATCCTCGACCGGTTCGGGCGCTTTCACAAGGCTATGGAGCGCGCCGTGCACATTGGCGATGAGGTTCGCGACATCGCCCACAGCTACGCTGTTATGACCGACATGGGCGGCAACAATGTCGGCCGTCAGGGTGATAAGCAGTTCCTTATTGTCCATATTCTCGTTCATGCATCGCGCCCCTATTGTCTGATCAAAAAATGATCTAGACGCTCGCCGCGTCGATGTCGAGCAGGTCAACTTCGATTATTTGCGGCTTCTATGTTAATCTACTTTATCTAATACGACCGAATAGTTGCTGTCCGAAACCTACCTGAGAACTTGATTTAGCAGAAAGCACTGCCGTTGGTCGCTCCAGAGCGTCGAGATGGCGCCTGGGGCGAGCAGCGTGCCGCCGTCAACGCCCGCCTTCTGCTTGCCCTTGAGAATTGCGCCTACAATCTCGGGCGAGAGGAACGCCAGGCGCAGCACGCGCGTGATCCAGGCGTTGCTGACCTTCTCCGGCTCGGCAAGCCGGGTGATGTCGATGTGCTCGTTGCGCAGGACATGCCAGTAGCGATGCGCGGTGGCGATGAGCTTGACCAGCGACTGCCCACTCGTCTCGGCGGGTGCCGTGCCATCCTCCCGCACCAGCCGCATGGCAAGGCCCGTGCGGGCCAGACGGACATGGGAGATGAGCTCCATTGTGGAGCAAGTGCCTTCTGCTGGCGTGCTACCCAATAGTTCGGCGATAACGGCGGTATCGCATGTCAGAACGATCCTATCCCGCTCAACCCTGACCGTCACGAGGAGCTTGCGTATTATGTCACAGTCCATGCCGCGAATGCGCGCCGCGAGGCCCCTCCCCCTCTGGTCGAGCGTCGTGATGCCGGCGCTCTCGATCGGAAGCCTGGCTGACGCCAGCAGCGCCAGGGGATCGTCGAAGGCCTGCGCCAGCCGCTCAGCCACCGCCGCCTCGATCTCTCTGGCTGGTATGCGAAGCCCCTCGTCCGCCCTCTTCTCGTGCAGGGCCTTGCCGACATAATAGCGGTAGCGGCGCTTGTCCTTGACCGCATGGCTGGAGACCAGAGGAACGCCCGCCTCGTCGATGACGATGCCGGCAAGCAGGCTTGCCTGCCTGGCGCGGGTGGGCGATCGCTTGCCTCTGACATTGTCCGCGAGCCTGGCCTGCACCTGGTCCCAGATGTTTCGGTCGAGGATGGCGGGATGAAGCCCGGGATAGATGCTGTCCTTGTGCTGGACCTCGCCAAGATAAGTCCGGCATTTGAACATGAGGTAGAGCTGCCCCCGGGTGAAGGCCCCTCCCCCGATCCGCTTGCCCGTCGCGGTCTCGCGCACCGGGCTGTGCAGCCCCTCGCGGTCGAGTGCTTGTGCCAGCAGCCTTACATTACCGACCTCGAGGTAGCGGGCGAAGATGTGCCGGACCAGTGCGGCATACTCCTGGACGATGGCGAGAGAGCGGCCATCGGGCCTGTAGCCCAAAGGCGGTATGCCGCCCATCCACATGCCCTTCGCCTTGGAGGCGGCAATCTTGTCGCGGATACGCTCAGCGGTAACCTCTCGCTCGAACTGGGCGAAGGAGAGCAGCATGTTCAAGGTCAGCCTTCCCATGCTGGTGGTGGTGTTGAACGCCTGGGTCACCGAGACGAACGACACCTCGGCCTTGTCGAAGGCCTCGACCAACTTCGCGAAGTCGAGCAGCGAGGGGGTGAGGCGATCGACCTTGTAGACGACGATGATGTCGATAAGTCCTTTGGCTATATCGACCATCAGCGCCTTGAGGCCGGGCCGCTCCAGCGTTCCACCCGAAATGCCGCCATCGTCGTAGCGGGTCTTGACCTCGACCCAGCCTTCGCTGGCCTGGGAGAGGATATAGGCGGCGCAGGCCTCCCGCTGGGCATCGAGCGAGTTGAAGCTTTGCTCCAGCCCCTCCTCGCTCGACTTGCAGGTGTAGATGGCGCAGCGCACAGACATCATGCCGCGATCCGCTTCTTGAGGCCGAAGAAGGCAGGCCCCGACCATCTCGTGCCGGTGATGGCGCGGGCGACCTCGGAGAGGCTGTTCCACTCCTTGTCATTCCAGCGGATGACCTTGTCATCGCCGATGGTCACCACATGGGCAGTGCCGTTCCATTCCCGTACCAGCCGCATGCCCCCGCGTGCTGGGCTGGTACGGGTCTTTCCCTGGGCCACCTGGGCCAGCATCTGGCGCAGCCCGCGCGGGAGGCCGCCATAGGCTCTGGCCTGGATCTCCCAGGCGAGCGCCAAACGCGTCATGGCGGGGCTGATCCTGGGCGCTTGCGTGCCGGTGACGCGCCGCCATTCCTCGCGCAGGGCGCTGGAGGACAGAGCTTCCAGCGCCGCGATCTTCTGCTCGACCGAAGACATCAGGCGACAGCCGCGATGCTGTAGCAGGTGACCTCGTCGCGCTTGCCGCGTTCGACCGCATGACCCTTCTTGCGCAGGCCGGTCAGCGCCGCCCGCACCGTGTGGGGCAGCCAGCCGGTGGCCGAGATCAGCTCGGGAAGCGTTGCTCCACCCTCACGCCGGAGCAGCGCGAGCAACATGCCAGCCTTGGTCTCGCGCCTGGCGACCGGCACTGGCGAGGATGGAGCATCGGCTGCGGCCGGCGGTTCGACATCAACAACGGGCGCATCCGGCTCCACGCCGATGGCGGCGAGGCCGGCGGGCGTCACATAGAGGCCATAGCGTACATCGCCGTCGGAGCGATGAAGCTGGGCGGCATCGTTGGTCTCGCGCTCTTCAACATAGCCGCGGCGCAGCAGCGCGCCGATCGCCTTGGCGGCCCGAGCCGGATGCGATGCGCTGGCCGGCAAGGGATAGATGCTCCCTTCTCCCGCGCGGCGACGGAGGAGAGCAGGATGGATTGCAGATCGGATAGCTTGGTCATGGATGGTGCTCCTTTACAGAGCGGCGCCACTGCCGCTCCCACCAACCACAGCCCCGACCATCCGCATGGATCAGGGCAGGCACCGTCCGTCAACTCGGGCGGCCCGATTCAGTGAGCACGCTGTCGCTCTGGTTGAAGTGGAAGTCGAGCAAGATCTGCCGGATAGGAGGCGTTCGGCGCGAACGTCCCGCTGAGCTTAGGGCGGTTCCAAGTGCCGGTTCAACGTGCCGGTTCAAAGTACGATAGCACGATAGGACAGGTCAACTCTGCCACCGCAATCGAGCGACAATCCCCGCAAGGTACGAAAAGCGACCCACGCCGGGCTCGACTACTTCCCACTCATCGGACGCAATCGAGCGCCGAGAGCCAAGGAGAAGTAGCATGACGACGAAGAAGACCATCCTCATCACCGGCGCCGGCTCGGGCTTCGGTAAGGGCGCCGCCATCGGCATGGCGAAGAACGGCCATGACATCATCGCGACCGTGCACGTGTCCTCGCAGGTCACACCGCTGCGCGAGGAAGTGGCGGCACTAGGCCTGTCCGACCGCATCCGTGTCGAGCGCCTCGACCTTGACGATCCCTATGACATCAAGCAGGCCTTGAAGTGGGACATCGACATCCTCTGGAACAATGCCGGCATGGGCGAAGCTGGCCCGGTCTGGGAAATCCCCGTCGACCTGGTCCGCCGCAATTATGAGGTGAACGTGTTCCTGCCGCTGGTGCTGACCCAGGGCGTTGTCCAGCGCTGGGTGCGCGAGGGCAAGGCCCAAGGCAAGAAGGTGGTCTTCACCTCCTCCATGGGCGGCCTGTTTACCCCGGCCAACTGGGGCACCTATGTCTCGACCAAGCATGCTCTGGAGGCCTTCGCCGAGGCGATGCAGCAGGAACTGAGCGCCTATGGAGTCAAGGTCCAGACGATCAATCCGGGCGCCTACTATACCGGCTATAATGAGACTATGGCGGACAATCCGTTCCGCTGGCTCGACGACGAGGTGAACTTCACCAAGCGTGCCGACCTTCGCAAGGGCTTCGACGACTTTTTCGCCACGCCCGAGGGCAAGATGGACCCCCAGGAGATGATCGATCGCATGATCGAGATCGTCCCGGCAGACGAGGGCAAATTCCGCAACGTCGTCCCCCAGGCGATCGAGGACATGCTGAAGGACCATCAGCTCGCCGCCTGGGAAAACCGCGTCTGATCCGCCTCCTCCGGCCATGGCACCGAGATGCCATGGCCGGACGGTCCGTTCCGAAAGGATATTGCCATGAGCATCACCAGCATTCAGGCCGAAACGCTCTCGCCGCGGCCCGGCAGGCCGCCGACCGGATCGGCATTCCCATGAACATCGCCGTCTATGACGAGGGCGCCAATCTCAAGGCCTTCGCCCGCATGGACGGCGCGCTACTCGGCTCGGCCGACATCGCGATGAACAAGGCGCGCACCGCCGCGCTCTTCGGATTTAACACCGAGACGCTGTACGACTTCGTGAAGCCGGGCGGTACCTCGCCGGGCTTCGACCGGACCAATGGCGGCTTGATCGTCTTTGCAGGCGGCATCCCGGTACGCGACGGCGAAGGCCGGCTGATCGGCGCGGTGGGCGTTTCCGGCGGCGCGGTCGACCAGGATCAAGCAGTGGCGCAGGCGGCCGTAGCCGCGCTGGCATGAAGGGAGAGGAACCATGTTGAAGACGATTTCAGCCATCGCCCGTATCGCGGCGCTCTCCGCCGTTGTCGGGTTCGTCGTGCTCGGCGCGCAGAAGGCGGGCGCCATCGCCGGCAGCGAGGAATCCCGCAACCGCGCCGCCATCGCCCGCAGCTTCGAGGCCTGGCGGGACGGCACCGGCGGTCCGTACGACCTGCTCGCCGAGGATGCGCTGTGGACCATCACCGGCAACTCGCTGGCCGGCAAGACCTATCACAACCGAGAGGCGTTCATGAGCGAGGTCATCCGGCCCTTCAATGGCCGGATGGCGGAGCGGCTGGTCCCCACCGTCCGTCGCATCTATGCCGAAGGTGACAGTGTCATTGTGCACTTCGATGCGCGAGGCGTCGCCCGAGACGACAAGACCTATGTGAACAGCTACGCTTGGCTGCTCCAGCTGAAGGACGGGCGAATCGTGCGCGCCCATGCCTTCTTCGACGCCTATGCGTTTGACGACCTGTGGCGCCGCGTGCAACCGCGGTAAGGGAATTCACAGACCGAGCCGGCGGTGCCTTTTCAGGTGCCGTTGGCCTTCTCTTGCCTGCTCGCAACCCGGTCCGGCGCCGTCTCGTGGACCGAAAGGTCGATCGCAGCCTTGGCTCGGTCACCGCTGAAAAGAGCACGCACGCCCGTCACGTCACCCCACTGCTCCCGCTCGAGCCGCGCAGCATCGCGCGCTCTGATGCGATCGCCATAGTCCCGCATCTGCTCGGTCGTAGCGCCCAGCAGCTCGATCGCCTTCTGTCCCAGCATCATCGCCGATTCAAACGTCTCGCGGATTGAGAAAGCCGCCCCCTTCCCGTCCAGCACCTGCATGTGAACGCGGTCACTCGCTCGCGCCAGGACGGGCACCCGCGGGAAATTGGCCGTCAGCAACTCGACGATGCGGGTCGTGGCGATCGGATTGTCGACGCAGACGAGGACCACCGCCGCCTTGTCCACCCCGGCAGTACGCAGAATGTCGAGCCGCGTGCCGTCCCCATAATAGACCTCGAATTCAAAATCTCGCGCAACGTCGATCATCTCGATATCGGTGTCGATGATCGACACGTCATCGCCGCGCGCCAACAGAAACTGGCTGGCGATCTGGCCAAAACGGCCGAATCCGATGACCAGTGCCCGGGCGCTGAGCCCCTGCGGCAGGTTCGACGCGATTGTCTCCGGCGGGCGCGCGCCGCGCAGTTGCCGCAAGGCGAGCATGACGAGCGGCGTCAGCGCCATGGACAAGATAATGATCGCGTTGAGGATCGCCACCTGATCCCGGGTGATGATGCCCACGCCGTGCGCGGCGGCATAGAGGACAAAGGCGAACTCGCCGCCCTGCGCCATGATCGCGGCGCGGAAAGCGCCCTCCTCATGGCCAGACCGGAACAGCCGCGCCACCGCGTAGATCGCCGCCGCCTTCGTCGCCATATAGGCGAAGGCGAAGAACAGGATCAGCCGCCAGTTTTGCGCGACGACGGAAAGGTCGAGCGACATCCCCACCGCGATGAAGAACAGGCCAAGCAGGATGCCGCGAAAAGGTTCTATGTCGGCCTCCAGCTGGTGCCGGAAGATCGATTCTGAAAGCAGCACCCCAGCGAGGAAAGCGCCCATCGCCATGGATAAGCCCCCCAGTTGCATCAGCCAGGCCGCTCCCAGAACGACCAGCAGTGCCGCTGCCGTCATCACTTCGCGCGCTTGGCTGCCCGCGAGCAGACGGAACAGCGGATTGAGGAGATAACGACCGGCTAGGAAGAGGCCGCCGATCGATGTCACACCCACGAGGATGCCGGTGATCCCGCGGCCCGAAGTGCTCTCCACGGCGGCGGGGGCGAGAAAAGTTACCATCAGCAGCAATGGGACGATCGCCATGTCCTCCAGCAGCAGGATGGCGACGATTTCCTGACCTGCCCCGCTGTCGAAACGGCCCTGCTCTTCCAGTAACCGCATAACAATCGCAGTCGAGGTCAGCCCGAAGCCGATGCCCGCCACGAAGGACGGCACCGCGGGAAAGCCAGTCACCACGCCCACGGCGGTCAACCCCAGCGCAGCAAGGCAAAGCTGCGTAAGGCCGATGCCGAATATCGCGCCGCGCAGCTTCCACAACCGTGACGGCCGCATCTCCAGCCCAATCAGGAACAGGAAGAGCACGATGCCCAGTTCCGCGACGTGTAGCAGTTGTGCCGGATCGGACAGTAGCCCCGTCCCGAACGGACCGATGACCAGCCCAGCCGCCAGATAGCCCAGCACCGATCCCAGGCCCAACCGCTGTGACAGTGGCGCCGCGAGCGTTGCCGCGCCGAGGAGGACAAGCACGGGAAACAGGTCAAGCGCATGGGATTCAGCCGCCATCGAGTCCCCGTGAGAATCAGGTTGCGCGGCACTATGCCTCGTTCACGCCCTTTCCCGCCATCGCTTTCCTGCCTGAGGGAAGTGGAAGGATTTTAATCCAGGTCAAAGGTAGCTATTATTGTCATTCGCGGTGACAGGGGAAAGGAACGGCGTTGCAGGCGGGCCGGGTAACTTCGATGGCGCCTTCCGCCACCGATGCGGTGAACAGCATCGGGCGCATCCTCGACAAGCCGCCTGAGCTTGCCGGCGATCCGTTGCAGGGGGAAACGCGGCTCACCAATCGCTGGGGCCACGGCGCGCTGCACGACACGCTGCCCGGTCTCTCCACGCATGTCGTCATGACCTATTATGGCGCGGACCATGACATCGTGTGGCGGTCGGCGGGAAAACGCATCGCGTCCCGCACGCGTGGCGGGACAATCACCCTGATCCCGGAAGGGCATGACGGACGTTGGGATATCAACGGCCCGATCGAGGTATCGCACGTCTATCTGCCCGATCAGCGCCTCCAGGCCTGCGCTGAACAGCTGGCGGGACAGCGGGTGGAGCTGCTGGGGCGCGTCGGGTTTGATGATCCATCGGCGGCGCGAATCATGGAATTGCTGAGCCGCGAGGCGGCGTCCCCAGATCCAGCTTCGCGCCTGTTTATCGAACAAGCGATCGACCTGCTGTGCGTCCAGTTGGTGCGCAGCCATTCATCTTTCGGCGCGCTATCGGTGCCACAACCGCGCGGGGGCTTGGCCGACTGGCAGGTGCGGCGCGTCACCGACTATATGCGCGCCCGGCTGGACGAGGAGATCGGTCTCGAGGAGCTGGCGGGCCTCGTTCACCTCAGCCGGTTCCATTTCTGCACCGCTTTCCGCAAGGCGACCGGCTGCACACCTCACATCTGGCTAGTGAACCAGCGCATCGCCCGAGCCCGCGAACTGCTGGTCATGGTGGAGCTCCCAGTGACGGAAATAGCGCTGGCGGTGGGTTATCAGACGCCGTCATCCTTCTCGGCTGCTTTTCGCAAGGTCACGGGCGTGACGCCAAGCGAATTCCGGCGGCGTCTCTAGGCAACGCCGTCCGGATGAGGATCAACCCCAGGGATGCCAGCGTTCCGGCGATGCCGAGCAGCGCCAGCATCGTTATCCAGAAGGCGGCCCGGTACCAAATGGCCGCGAGCGGAAAGCTGACCCGGGACTGGAGCGATGAGATCGTCATGGCGGTTCTCCTTTAACTCGCGGTAACCGGCTCAGCCGGCCGGATCGGCGGCGAAGTCGGTCGAGACCGATAGGTCACGCCATTCGGCGAGGATTGCAGCGTCCGATGCATGCTTGGCCTCGATCGCTGCCACCGTGTCGCTGCCCAGCGGCAGGCGGACCGGCGGATTGGGCACATCGGCGAAGGCGACCAGCACTTGCGCCAGCTTGTCGGGATCGCCCGGCTGTACATGATTGAGGCCGGCGGCCACGGTAACGACAGTGCCAGCGGTCTGGCTGTAGTCCGCGATCGCTGCCGTGCTGACCGACAACGAACTGGCGTCGAGGAAGTCAGTGCGGAAATAGCCGGGTTCCACCACCGTCACATGGATGCCGAGCGGCGCGAGCTCATGGTAGAGCGCCTCCGAGAGCCCTTCCACGGCAAACTTGGTCGAGCAATAAATGCCAAGTCCAGGGCCCGCGCAATAACCGCCGATCGACGAGATATTGAGGATACGCCCTGAGCGCTGCGCCCGCATGACAGGCAGCACAGCGCGGGTCATGCCCAGCAGACCGAAGACATTGGTGCGATAGAGGCGCTCGACCTCCTCGCCCGTCGCTTCCTCGACCGCACCGAGCAGGCCGAAACCCGCATTGTTGAGCAGCACGTCGATCCGGCCGAAGCGATCGGTTGCCGCGGCCACCGCGGTCCGCGCTTGCCCTTCGTCAGTGACGTCGAGCGGCAATGCGAGCAAGTTGGGGTGGGTGCCGAGCGCTTGAATGACGCTGTCCCTTTCGCGCGCGGTGGCGGCGACATTATCGCCCCGCTTTAGGGCGAGACGGGCGATCCGGGCGCCGAAACCGCGCGATGCGCCGGTGATGAACCAAGTCTTCACAGGGGGTCCTCCTTTGAGTCTTACCATGATTGGCCTGACTCAAAGTGCCCCAGTCGCAGGAACCGGGCCGTCGGCGGATTGCGGCTACTATCTCTGGATTGCGGTCAGCGAGGCGTCGGGAGGGGAAGGCGCCGTCAAAGTGAGTGCACCAACCGGCGAGAGGTTGGCCGTAGCGGCGGAGCTATGCCTTTCACAACCCCGTCAGCCCATGGCGCTACTTCAACAGCGGCTCGCGCAGCGATAGCTCACGAAGCTAAGCGAGCGTCAACCCTGCCGTTCGAAGCTTGTAAGGGCATTGATGATCATAGTCGCAGAGAACGGCTGTTCAATCCGAACGGCTCGCGGATCGTTAATGGCTCGGGAGTCGCCGGCCGAGACGGTTATGACGGCAGGCAAATCTGCAAACAGCCGTCGGATCTCCGACAGTAGCGTAAAGCCATCCTTGTCGGGCAACTCACCATCGATCACGATGCCATCGAAGCGCCCCTGTGCAGCGCGCAATACTCCAAGTGCTTCACCAGCGGTGCCTGCCAGTTCGGCATGGTAGCCCGCGGCGGCGAAAGCCTCGGCGGCCAGGAGGCGCAGCGTCTGGTCTGCCTCCACGACCAGGAGCCTCCGGCATTTGCCCGCGTCGAGGAGTTCCCTCACACGCTCGGCAAGCGCTCGCGACGTAAAAGGCTTCGGGATTAGTTCAACCCCCGGGTCGAGCCGTCCGCCGTGGACGATGGCATTGCGGGTATAGCCACTGGTGAAGAGCACTTTGAGGGCGGGTCTCAGCTTGCGCGCCTCGTCGCTCAATTCCCGCCCCGACATGCCTGGCATCACCACGTCGGTGAACAGCAGATCCACTTCAACGCCAGGCTGTTCAAGGATGCGCAAGGCCGCTGTCCCATCCGCCGCTTCCAAAACCGTATAGCCAAGCTCGCGCAGCACCTCCGCGGAGAATGCGCGCACCTCGTCGTCATCTTCGACTACCAGGATAGTCTCGCCTGCGGCGCCTGGGCCGTCCAGCCGACCCAGTTCGACGTCCGTGACCGCGTTTAACTCGCCAGTAAAGCGGGGCAGGTACATCTTGACGGTCGTACCTCGGCCTTCTTCCGAATAGACATTCACGTGTCCACCCGATTGTTTTACGAACCCGTACACTTGGCTGAGGCCAAGCCCCGTCCCGCGTCCGACCTCCTTTGTGGTAAAGAACGGCTCGAAAACCCGGACGAGGTGCTCCTTGGGCATGCCGAGGCCCGTGTCGCTGACCGCCACCACAACATAGTTGCCAGCCGGCACCTCAGCATGTGCCGCCGAATATGCAGTATCGAGATGGGCATTGGCTGTCTCGATCGTGAGGGTCCCGCCATTCGGCATGGCGTCTCGCGAATTGACGGCCAGATTTAGGAGCGCATTCTCCATCTGGTTGGGATCGGCTTCGACGGGCCATAGTCCGGGGCTGGTGACGATCTCGAGCTTCACGAGTTCGCCTAGTGAGCGATTGAGCAGGTCAGACATACCCGCTACAACCTTGTCCAGGTCGAGCGGCTTTGGCGACAGCGGCTGGCGTCTTGCGAACGCCAACAAACGCTGGGTGAGTGCTCCGGCGCGTTCCGCGCCCTTCATGGCATTGCCGATCGCTTTTTGGGCTCGCGCGATCCCTTCGTTCTTGTCCAGGGCGCGAGCAGCAATGTCCATGTTGCCGGTGATGATCGTGAGCAGATTATTGAAGTCGTGCGCGATGCCGCCGGTGAGATGGCCGACCGCCTCCATCTTCTGAGATTGACGCAGTTGTTCATCAACAAACCGCTTCTCGGTGAGATCTCGTGTGATCTTGGCGAAGCCGATCAGCTTTCCTTCCTCATCCTGAATCGCGTCCACCACGACACTTGCCCAGAATTCGGTGCCGTCCTTCCGTACGCGCCAGCCCTCCGCTTCAAACTTACCGGTGCGTGTCGCGGTGTCGAGGGTTTGAGCCGGCTTCCCCGCTTCGCGGTCGCGCTCGGTATAGAAAGTGGAGAAGTGACGACCGATGATCTCGTCGGCGGCATATCCCTTGATCCGTTCCGCTCCAGCGTTCCAGTTTGTAACCTGGCCTTCCGTATCCAGCATGTAGATCGCATAGTCGGTCACGCCATTGACTAGGATGCGAAAGCGCCGGTCACTCTCCTTCAGCTTGTCATAGGCTGCCCGGATCTCCTGCGTCCGCTCCTCAATCCGCTTCTCAAGCGTGGCGTTCAGATCCGTGAGCGCTGCCTCGGCAGCACGGCGGGCGATCAGTTCGCGCTCCAAAGATTGGTACAGCCGTGCATTGTCGATCGCTGTCGCGGCATGGCCCGCGATCCCCAATACCGCAGTTTCATGTTCCGGGGTGAATTGGGCCTCACGATGATGGCCGAAGAAAAGCCCGCCATGCACCTCCCCTGTCCGTGAAACCACCGGAACAGCGAGATAGCTTGTGACCGGTAGATGGCCTTCGGGCATTCCCTTGCGCGGCGTATTGTGGCCGTAGCGGGGGTCGAGCCGAATGTTATCCGACCGCACCACACCCTCGCCCGAGAATGTGGGGGCGAACACGGCCGTGTTGCGGGGCATCGGAAATTTGGAAAATGCCTCTCGTGGTACCCCAGACAGGCTGTAGAGCATGTAGCTCTCGCCCTTCTCATTGACGAGATTGTAAAAGAAGGCACCGAACTCGGCGCCGGTCAGTTCCACCCCCGCATCCGTGATCAGTTGGACGATACGGTCAAGATCCCGCTCGGCCGCGACCGCAGCTCCGGTTCGGTTGAGCAGTTGGAAGCCGTTCTGAAGCGCCACATTGTCCATCGCGGCGCTAACGAAGTCCGCGAGCCTCTGGAGCTGGTCCAGCGCTGGCTGATCAGGAGCATTGGCACGGGCCCAGTAAGCGCCGATGGAGGCCCGTGAAGCCCCCGCCTGAACCGGCATCATCGCCATGCTTTTGACGAAGGTCGGTCGATATGCGGCCTGGGGAACGCGTTCATCGGTATAGATGTCGGGTATCACCGCGGGTTTGCCGTTCTGCATCACCCATCCCGAGACGCATTCGGACAATTTGAACTTCTGGCCCTCCCACAGCGGTGCGATCGCATCTTCTGCGATATAGTGGCACTCGTCCCCTTCGCAGCGAACAAGGGTGATTCCATCAGCGCCAATAATCTCCCTGGCGGCGGAGCGTACAACTTCGACAATCTGCTCGAACGACCGCGCCCGCGCGAGCCGCTCGGCGGCTACAAACAAAGCAGACCAATCGCCCTTTTCCGATGCTCTGGTCATGGCGCCTCAGCGACGTTCTGAAGGACAGTGGCCGGCCCCCGGGGTCTGCGGGCGCGAGAGATCGAAATTCATCAAAAACTCTGCGACAAGCAGAAAGGTGATCGACATATCAATGACCTACTCGGGTTATCCGCAGCCAAACCTTGTAGGGATGGGGCCACGCCATTTCCAGTGCGAACAGCTTTTTTCCGGTCCGAACAGAGCCCGGCGGGGCGCTGTCAAAGCAAACTGACAGCAGCTAGATCGGCGGGATGAACCCACCATCCCGTAGCCCGTTCCGCTATTTTAACTCTTCCGCCGAGGTGATCCGGCTCGTGGTGATGATGTACGTCCGCCACCCGCTATCACTCCGGAACGTCGAGGATCTGCTGTTTGAGCGCGGCATCGACATCAGCCATGAAACTGTACGGCTATGGTGGAACCGCTTCGGACCGCTCTTCGCCCACGAATCAGACGGCAGCGAGTCAGCCGGATGCGGGGCTTTCGACACTGGCAATGGCATCTCGACGAGATGTATGTGAAGCTCAACGGAGAGATGGTGTATCTCTGGCGCGCCGTCGATCACGAAGGCGAGATACTCGAGAGCTACGTCACGAAAACCCGCGACAAAAAGGCGGCCCTGACCTTCATGAAGAAGGCATTGAAGCGTCACGGGTCGCCGGAAGCAATCACCACGGACGGCCTGCGATCCCATGGTGCCGCGATGAACGAGCTTGGCAACCGCGACAAACAGGAGATCGGCCGCTGGGCCAACAACAGGGTGGAGAACAGCCACCTCCCCTTCCGACGACGAGAGCGAGCGATGCTCCGCTTCGGGCAGATGCGATCCCTACAAAAGTTTGCTTCCGTCCACGCCAACTTCCACAACTACTTTGCTCTCGAACGTCACCTCGTCGATCGACAAACCTACAAGGAAAGACGCTCCGCCGCCGTGGCGGAGTGGCGGTCCCTGGCAAGCTAGGCGGCGTGGACAAATTTGAGCCAGTATCTGGCGGTGGCGAGATGGACCATTCCGAGGAAGCTGTTGGCCAGTTGATCGTATCGTGTGGCGATGGCGCGGTTGATCTTGAGCTGCCCAAACATGCGCTCGATCCGGTTGCGCTGCTTGTAGAGCGCCCGATCGTGCTCGATTTTCACGCGGCGGTTTGACCGGCCCGGAATGACGGCCTCGATATTCCTTTTGGCAAGGTCAGCACGGATTGTGTCGGCGTCGTAGCCCTTGTCGGCGAGCAAAGCGTCAGGTGCGCGCTCGGACAGACCGATCAGGGCGTCATATGCCTTGCAGTCAGCCGCTTCACCGACTGTCAGGTGGAAGGCGAGTGGTCGTCCGAGGGCATCAGCCAAACAGTGAAGTTTACTCGTGAACCCGCCCCGCGAGCGGCCAAGAGCGCGTCGATGAGTCCCCCTTTTATGGATGGCCCGCCCCTTATTGAAGCCGGATGCAGTAGGCTGCGATCTGGCTGACTTGGAGGGATGGACGATGCGTATTGCGGTGCTCGGTGTGGATTTGGGGAAGAACAGCTGCAGTCTGGTTGGGCTCGATGAGGCTGGCAGGATCGTGCTGCGCCGCCGGATGCGGCGCGAGACAGTGATCGCGTTCGCCGGCAAGTTGCCGACCTGCGTGGTCGCCATGGAGGCCTGCTGCGGGGCGCACCACATTGGCCTGGTCGTCGGCTTCATCTTCGTCGTGGCCCGCAACTTCCGCTCGGCGATCACCTTCGTCTGTGATGAAGGCGATTGCCTGATCCGTGCCCGCCGCAACCTGTACTTCATCCACAAGTACGAGCTTCAGAAGGAGTTGAACCGGGTTCCGGACAACGCCAATCTGCTAATTGATCTGTCCTCCACCAGTTATGTCGATCTCGACAATGTCGATGTCATCAACGCCTTCATCAAGGGCGCGGCATACCGCAATATCGCTGTCATAGTGCGCGGCGACATCGCCGAGCGGAGCGCGCCGCTGATCAACGCACCAACTTCGGAAGTTCGCTTCTCATGAAGAACTACAAGCAACTTCTTCTCGCCAACCGCGCTTGGGCGATCGAGTTGATCGAAGAGAAGCCGGACTTCTTCGAACGTCAGTCGCATGGGCAGAAGCCAGAGTTCCTGTGGATCGGCTGTTCCGACAGCCGCGTCAGCCCCGAGCAAATGACCATGACGCCCCCCGGCGGCATGTTCCTCCACCGCAACATCGCCAATCTGGTCAATGACGATGATCTCAACCTGATGTCGGTACTGCAATATGCGGTGACCGTCCTGGGCGTGAAGCATTTGATCGTCTGCGGCCACTATGGTTGCGGCGGCATCAAGGCAGCACTCGATGGCGGCACGACCGGCCCGGTAGATGAGTGGCTGCAGACCGCACGTGACGTCGCCAACGACCATTGGGAGGAGTTGGGCAACCAGCCGACGCCGGAGACGAAGGTCAACCGCTTCGTCGAGTTCAATGTGCGCGATCAGCTTATCAATCTAGCCCGCACCGTTACCGTGCAGGATGCGTTCGCGAAGAAGCAGGATCTGTGGCTGCACGGCTGGGTTTACGACATCCGAGACGGGCGCATCAAACCCCTCATGGAGATCGACCGCCATACGGCGCTGGAGGCAGTGCCGCATCCGCGACGCGTGCTGCTCTCCAATGATGAGGTAGCAGCTGCACCAGAGTCGGCCGCCGACGACTGAGACAACGGCTTCCGGCGGGTCAAAGCCGGGTTGTTCCCGGTAGCTGCCGTTTGCAACGGCCCCGGTAGGGAGCAATGTAAAGCTGCTTTCAAGCTCTAGCTCTTCGCCGCTGAGCGGCTTAGAAGCCCCCCGCTAAGCGAAGGTCATCGCAAGCCGATGACTGGTTTGGGGTAAGCGTGGTGAGCAGGCCGCCTTGCGCGAGATCGGTAGGATAGGCTGATTGCGGCTCTTTTGGGGAGCGGCGGTTTTGGACGATAGCGAGGCTGATGGGGCGAGTAGTCATACGAGCGGTCATATGACCACTCGGATTGAGGTCGTTGGCCGGATATCGGGCCGGCGGCGCTGGACGGTGGAGCAGAAGCTGGCGATTCTGCGCGATGCGTTCGGTTCGGGCGGATCGGTCCTGGATGCTTGCGAACGGCACGAGGTTGGCAGCGGCCAGATTTACACATGGCGGCGGCAGGCGATGTCGGGCGAGTTGACCGGAGTGCAACTGCCGGCACTGACATCTTTCGCCGAAGTTGAAGTGGCCGGGCCGCCGATGCCGGCCACAGCGCCACCTGAACCGACGCTCACATGTGGCCAGATCGGGATCGAGCTTCCGTCGGGCGTACGTCTGACCGTGGATGGATCTGTCAACACCGATGCGCTGGTACGCGTGCTCGCGGTCCTGACTGCCCGATGATCCCGCTCCCCGGCTTTGCGGGCACAGGCTCCACCCGGATATTCCTGGCCTGTGGCGCGACCGATATGCGCAAAGGGTTCGACGGGCTGGCGGTGATGACGCAGCAGGTGCTTGAGCAGAGCCCGCATTCGGGCGCCCTGTTTGCCTTCCGGGGCAAGCGCGGCGATCTGGTGAAGCTGCTCTGGTATGACGGTCAGGGCCTGTGTTTGTTTTCCAAACGGATGGACCGAGGCAAGTTCGTCTGGCCGACTACCAAGACGGGCAAGGTGATCCTCAGTGCGGCGCAGCTATCGATGCTGCTAGAGGGCATTGACTGGCGCCGGCCGGAACGCACAGCAGCACCATGTTTGGCCGGCTAATGGCGGATTACCGTTGTTTTTGTGGCGCAAAGAGGCACTTTATGCTAGCGGTTCGCCGTGTCGGACGCTGCTTCTTCCCTCCTCGACAAGGACGCCCGGATCGCCGAGCTGGAAGCGGCCTTGGCGGCACGCGACAGCCTCATTGCGGCCCTTCGCGTTCAGCTTGCCCAGCTTCGCCGCATGACCTTTGGTCAGTCCTCCGAGAAGCTGTCCCTGCAGATCGAACAGCTGGAACTGGCGCTGGAAGAACTGGAGGGCGAAGCCCAACTTGCCGGCACGCGTTCGTCCTTTGCGGATCGCAATGAACGCCCGGCACCGATCCGGTCGTTGCCGGCGCATCTGCCGCGCGAGGAGCGTCGTATTGAACCGGCGGCCGGCACCTGCACCTGTCCCGATTGCGGCGGCGCGCTGCGCCCGCTGGGCGAGGACAGCGACGAGATGCTCGACGTGCTACCCGTGCAATGGCGCGTCATGCGAACCGTGCGTCCCAAGTATAGCTGCCGCTCCTGTGAGAAGATCATTCAGGCGCCGGCGCCGCCCAAGGCGATTGCGCGCGGCAAAGCCAGCTTCGCAACGCTGGCCCATGTGGTGGTGAACAAGTTCGATCATCATCTGCCCTTGTATCGGCAGGCCGAGATGATGGCGGCACAGGGCATCGATATCGATCGCTCGACCTTGGCCGGTTGGGCCGGACAGGCCGCCGCGCTGCTCGATCCCATCGTCAGCCGTATCCGCGAGGAAGGTCTCAAGGCCGGCAAGATCCACGCCGATGATACACCCGTGCCGATGCTCGATCCCGGCAGGGGAAGGACTGCCACGGCCAGGCTGTGGGCCTATGTCGTCGATGATCGGGCTTCAGGCGTCGCCGGCCCGGCGCTTGTTTGGTACAAGTTCACGCCCGATCGCAGCGGCATCCATCCGCAGACCGAGCTCAAATCCTTCTCCGGCCTCCTTCAGGCCGACGGCTATGCCGGCTACGACAAGCTCTACGAGGACGGCCGGGTGAGAGAGGTCGCCTGCTGGGCGCACTTCCGGCGCAAGATCTTCGAGAACCACGCCACTAGCCCAACGCCGCTCACGACCGACCTTTTGGAGCGGATTACGCAGCTATATCGGCATGAGGCCGATATTCGAGGGCAACCGCCCGATGTTCGGCGTCAGCACCGGCAACGGCATTGCAAGCCGCTGGTCGATGACTTGCGCACCGCCATCGACGACGCCTTGCGTCGCCTGTCGCCAAAGTCGGCGATGGCCAAGGCACTCGCCTATGGCCGCAAGCGCTGGACGGCGCTGACCCGCTTCCTTGATGATGGCTACGCCGAGATCGACAACAACATCGCCGAACGGGCGATCCGGTCCATCGCGATCGGCCGCAAGAACTGGCTGTTCACCGGCTCGAAGGCCGGTGGCGAACGCGCCGCCGCCATCTATTCCATCATCGAGACGTGCAAACTCAATGGCGTCGAGCCGCAGGCCTATATCGCCGACGTCGTCGAGAAGATCGCCAGCAACTGGCCAGCCTCGCGCTGGGACGAGCTCATGCCCTGGAACTGGACAGCCGGCGGCACGCCCGTCAGCATGGCGGCATGACCGACCAGATCGCCCGGATTCGCATCACACTCGACGACATCAAGCCCGCCATCTGGCGGCGGGTCGAACTGCCCATCTCCAACAGCCTCAAGACCCTGCATCTGGCGATCCAGGCCGTTATGCTGTTCGAGAACTACCACCTGTTTCGCTTCGATATCGGCGAGGCCAGCTACGGCATCCGGTTCGACGATGACTATATGGACCCGCCGACCCGCGACGCCGGCAACCAGCGGCTCACCAAGCTCATCGAGCGCGGCGTCACCGCCTTCTCCTACACATATGATTTTGGCGACGACTGGCGGCACAGCATCGTCATCGAGGAGGTTCTCTCCGCCGATCCGGCCTTGCATTACCCCCGGTTCGTCGACGGCGCGCGCCGCGCACCACCCGAGGATGTCGGCGGTCTCCCGGGCTTCGAGGAATTTCTTGAAGCCATGGCCAAGCCGCGCCATCCGGAACGCAAGTCAGTGCTGCAATGGTATGGGCGTCCCTTTGATCCCGACGACATCAGCCCCGACGAAATCCACACTCGCATGGCCACGCTCGCCAAACGCAGGGCCTCCGGCAAAGCCGCTCACACCATCAACGAGGCCTGATCATCACTGCGGCCCTCAGACCACGCTTACG
>NZ_AUWY01000122.1 GCF_000447205.1 Sphingobium ummariense RL-3
CCTCTCTTATTCACGACGCTCGGTTTCGGGCCCGCTCTGGGCATTTGCTGCGGCTGGCTGTATTGCGCGGACGACCGGCATCGCTGGCGTTTGTTTCACCGCATTCGGATTGATGGGCTTTTCGGGTTGAAGGGCTGGGCTCGGAGTTCTGCGGCGCTGCCGCATGGGCTACGTCGGCGCAGGCTTCAGCCGGAGAACGAGGGCGCGGAACAGGTCGGCATCCGGACAGGCGGAAGCGAAGGCAATGCGGATGCGGCTAGCACTTTCTACGACGCGCGCAGCGACCTTGAGCAGCCGCAGGCGCAAGGTGGTAAACTCCGCGCTTGCCAGAGCAGCGGTCCTGGGCATCGCCTGCTGGATGCGCCATAGCAGCCAGTATGCGGCAGTGTGCAGTATCAGGCGCATCTGATTGGCATTGGCCGAGCGGCACGAGGTTCGGTCGCTGGCGAGCTGGGACTTGTGGCGCTTGATCAGGTTCTCGGCCTGACCACGCGCGCAGTAGAGCGTGTCGTAGATGTGCTCGGCCGATCCTGTTGCCAACGAGGTGACGACATAGCGGATGTCCATGCCCAGCGTGCTGGCCTCGATCCGTGCAACGACGCGACGCTGGCACTTCCAGGTCTTTGCCCCATAGCGGGTCTCGGCATAGTTGCGCAGGACGGGACACTGACGCTGGGCGCGCTTGACCGCGCAGGCATCGGCGACCGCAACAATGGCGGGATCGGCGCGCAGCGCTGAATTGGTGGGCAGGCCGAACACGTAATCGACGCGGGCCGCATCGCAGTAGGCCATGACCTCGGGTCGACCATAGTGCCCGTCGCCGCGGATAGTGATGTGGGTATCGGGCCAATTACGGCGCAGGTGACGCACCAGGCGTCGGATGTGCCCCGCCGCCTCCTTTCCAGAAGGCGTCTTGCCTGTGCGCAGCAGCATGGCCACCGGCCTGCCGGTCGCGGTGTCGTAGATATGGATCGGTAGGAAGCAGCGCTCCCCATGATGCCCGTTCCAGAACGAGAGCTGTTGATAGCCATGCACGACGTCGCACGTGTCGTCGATATCCAGCGTGACCGCTGTCGGAGGGGCGGGATAGCTGGCGCAGTAGATGTCGATCATCGCGGCCATCATGCTGGCCAGTTCGCGCGTAGTCGGTGCATTTTCCCACCGGCTCATCGTCGGTTGGCTGGCCAGCCCCGCGCCCGATTCCGGCAGCTTGCCGAGCGCCAGGCGGAAGCCTGGATCGTCGCGCAGAGCATCGAGATCATCGGCATCCTCATAGCCGCACGCAATCGCGAACACACGGGCACGCAGAATGTCATCCAGGCGATGGATCACCCGCGCTGGATCGCGCGGATCGGCAATACAAGCCGCCAGGCGCTGGCAAATCCCCATCGCGCGCTCGGCCTGTGCAAGCAGTAGAACACCGCCATCCGAGGTAAGCCGGCCACCGTCGAACGCAGCTGTGATTTTCTTGCGGCCGACTGCTGGGAATCCAAATGAGCTTGCGATATCATCGTTCATGGCGGGTGTGGCCCGTGGCATTTTCTGCCCTGCGGCAGGTTCGGCTTAGACACCCAGTTCCTAATTCAGATCAGAGGCTTACGCCACTCCCGCCAACCCTTCAGGACACTTTTGGTGAATAAGGCGGGCTAGATCGCTTCAACAGCAGCAAGAAGGGAATGCCCTTTCTCGCGCATCATCGTCATGACCGCCCAATCGGCAAGATCATAGAATTGCGCGACAGCGACGAGGGGCTGTATTTCAAAGCCCGCTTTTCAGACAGCCATGATGGTCAGAATGTCCGCCAGCAGTTTCTTGATGGCACCCTCGACAGCTTCTCCATTGGCTACCGTGTCATCCAGAAGCAGGCTGATCGTGTGAAGGATCGTCGCGTCCTGCGCTTGAAGGAAATCGCCCTGCACGAAATCAGTGCGGTCACATTCCCCTGCAACGAACTGGCGATCATCAGCGCCGTGAAGGGCAATATCGGTGAAACCTACAGCGACCTAAGCCTTGAGGATCAGCAGCGCCTCGCAGATTTTGCGGAAACACTTCGTTCGGTCGCCAGCGGCACGGCCCATGCCGAAATGCTGGAAGATGTCGCCCTCATTTCTGATGAGATTGTCGAGAATGCCATCAAGGCATCTGAACCCGACGATGAAGAAGCGATGGCAAAGGCATTTGAGGATGCTTGGCTGTCATACCGCATCAAGCAGACATTCAATCGATAAATAAAAACGTCAGCAGAAGTGCTGACCGGCACTCCGTTCAGGACTCGCCCACTCACAACAGCAGGACTCGCTTTCGCCCTCCTCTGAACTCAAAATCAGAGGTGAAAAGTGAACGAGAATATCCAGAAGCTATTTGACGAACTGGCGATGAAAGCCAATTCGGCAGATGCAGTGAACAAGGCAGAGGTCCAGACCCTCTACGCCGAAATCAAATCCCTACAGGACAAGCAGGCCGAACAGGAAGCGCAGATTGAAGCGCAGGCTGAACTACTGGCACGAAAGTCCGCCACCAAGTCCCAGACCGTTGATGCAACCGACGACCTGCGCGCTGCGAAGTTCGCGTTCGTTAAGGGCCGTCACGCCATCACCGATGGCGACATCAAGGCCGATGAATTCAGCCGCACGGTCAACGTGGAAGGTGGTCACACGATCCCTACCCACTTCGACAGCGAAATCACCCGCGCACTGAACAAGGCAAGCCCAATCCGTGCGCTGGCTCGCGTCCTCGCTGTTTCCGGCAATCTGGAACGCATCATCAAGGTCAAGACCTCCGGTGCTGCCGTGACCAAGGCTGAAAAGGCCGCTTATGACCTGAACACCGTCGATACCTTCGCCAAGCTGCGTTGGGGCTTCGCCGATGTTACCGATCAGCAGCGCCACACCGCATGGGTTTCGGACGAGCCAGAAAGCGTCCTGAATCTCGCGCAGGAACTACAGGACAGCATGGTCCTGAACATCTCCGAAAAGGAGAGTGACCAGTTCCTCAACGGCACCACCCAGAACAGCGTCGAAGACGTTGCTGGCGTGACCTCCACCCGCATGGGCCTTCTCAGCGCGGTGACGAAGTCGGTTTTCAGCCGGGTCTGTCAGCGCCTTCAGGGGTAAAAACGATGAGGAGCATGGCCCTTTCTCCGTCGAACTCGGCGACGAGGGCGATGACGAGCGCAACATCGGTCTGAACTACGAACAAGAATGCCTTGGATGCGCCCCTGGCGCCCCTCGGAGTGCCGCAACCGAACAGGGCGCGCATGAGAATGCCAAGATTGAACCCGGCGACGTGGATCAAATAACGCTTGTGAACATTCTCGCGCCCGCGCAGCCACGCGCGGCGCATGCCGCCGCGATCCAGGACGTGGGCAAAGCTACGCTCGACCATCTCACCACGCTTGCGCATCGCCTTGCGTCCGACGGCGGATTTCAGGCGAGACCGATTGGCGTAGACGGCCTTCTGGGCAGCCTCGTCGCCGTGCCAGCGCAGATATCCATTCGGCGGTGCCGGCTCGGCGATGCGCGTCTTCCAGATGTCGCCGTCGAGACCCTTGAGGAGCTCGCGCGAATGATAGCCTTTATCGGTCACAAGATCGCAGGGATCCCCGGACGTCGGCGCCAGGCCAATGTCGGCGAGGTTGCGTGCTGCCGTCTCCAGCGTGGCGTCGAGCGTTGTCGTGTCGCCCTTGTCGGCCGGGTGGATCGGCGCTGCCACGATAACACCCGTGTCGAGATCGACCGCGTGTTCGGGCTTGTAGGCCAGACGCGTCGAGCCGTTCTTCATCCGCGCGACCTTCGCGTCGGGATCGGTCTTGCTCGCCCAGTCCGCATTCGACAGCTTCTTGCCCTTGCGTTTGCGATCGAGCCGGACAAGGTCGTCGATCGTCGGCGTGTCGATGCCGCTCTCTTGCGCCATGCGCACCAGCATCTCGCGGTAGGTCTCGCCATTGTCACGCCGCACGATGGTACGCAGCGCGGCGTTCGCCTCCATGGTCGAGCCATCGACGCCGATCCGCTCGCCTTTCACCAGATCGTGCCCGGCGACGAGGGCCAGTACCCAGCCGAAGATCTGGTCATGTACCTCGTGCGGCAGGCGGCTCCGCGTCTTCGACAACCAGCTATGATCAGGGACCTTGTCGCGGCTCGACAGTCGCAGGAACTCCCGCAGCGACAGCGAATCCGAACAGCGCCAGACAATCCCGCGTTCGCTGTCGATGCCCTCGAAATAGCCGATCAGCAGCATGCGGAAATAGCGGCCCGGCGGCAGCGACGGGGCTCCCATCCGCGGCGCATAATAGGGCTTGCACGTCTTCTCGACAAAGCCATCGAAGCCCGCCTCGGCCAGCAGCTTCTGGAGCTTGTCGTAGAAAACATGCCCCGGTGAACGCGGTATCTCCGCCCACGTCACGATCAAATCGGACTGGACCTCGCTATCACGCCCCATCGCCATCGCCGCTAACCCGCCAGACAATCCCACTGCCGCACTGAATCAGCCACCGCCGACTTCGTCAACGGCCTGTTCTGGCACAGACGCTATCAACGGGCACCGTCAACAAGTTCACCGATAGCTTCGGCGTTCTGGCCAAGGTCGAGGCTCCTGCCGTGAACGAAGACGGCACCGGCGCGCTGAGCGATGCGGTTCTGGTCCTGCGTTCGACCCTACACAGCAACTACCTCGCTGGTGCTGTTCTCGTCATCTCGTCCGACTTTGAACTCAAGGTCATGCAGGAGAAGGACACGAATGGTCGTCCAGTCTGGGCACCTGCCGATGCGTCGATCTCCGGTCTGCCAGGTGGAACCATTTATGGCGTCCGCTATGTCGTGGACGACATGATGCCAACAGTCGCGGAATCCGTTGCCGGTGCGAAGCCTGCTGCGATCCTCGCGGACTTCAAGAAGGCATACACCATCGCGGATTACGGCACGATGAAGTGGGTTGTTGACCCAATCACCGAACCGCAGTTCGTGAAGTATAGTGCACGTCGCCGCACTGGTGCAGCGATTGTGGATTACAAGGCAGTTCGGGCTTTGGTCCTAACCGCAGCGTAAGCTGTCCAATAAATCAGAATGGGATAGGGGATATGGAAATTCCTCCGTCCCATTTTGGCAAAGAAATCAGATAAATGAACTGTTGATAAGTCGTTTCACCTTTGACACGATGGCCTTCTTGGGAGGCGATATGTCAGAGGTAAACAAATTCGGTCTTAAACTCCGATTTAGCGGACCGACCGTCGAGAAACATGGCCTAGATTTGTATGATGGAGCCACATCATTCTACGGCTTCGCTCAAGCCTTACAGATTGCAACTCACGCCTATATGACCGGTGAAATCGTCTCGCGCGCAACGGCAATGAAGGGTGCTGAAATGTATTTCGGCGCTCCTAGGCACGGTAGCGTTCTGATCGACATTGTCACCGTTATGGAACAGTACCCGGCCACGACCGGCGTAGCAGGAGCTGCATTCTACGACTTCATGAAGACTGCATTCTCCAAAGCGGCGGGCTACCTCAAAACCAAACCAGAGACACCAGCAGTCCAAAAACTAGCTATTGATGAGACCTTCTTCGATCAATTGTCCGAGACACTCGAAGGAAGCCTTCAACGCGCTCATCGCGCCATAGATTACGGCGTTCAGCAGGTGACACTAGAACGGCCACGCTCCGAACTCGTCCTATTTGATAGAACCACCAGCGAATGGGTGAATACACGGGACGAAAATCCGAATGTCGAAGAATTTACCGGGAATATCACCCGTTACAACTCCATCAGCGGAAATGGCCGTGCGTTTGTACGAGAGTTGAAAAGGGTTCTGCCTTTTAGACCGGGCGTGAATTTCCCTGACAACAAGCGCGGCCTCCTCACGTGGTCCCTTCATGGCAATACGGTGTCAGGTGAAAAAGAATTACGCTTTTGGGCATCAAAGATAGAGTCGGCCAAGGGTGATCCTAAGAGATTGATCCTTGCTGACTGTGCTTTCAAAAATCCTACCGCGTAGCAAACCAACACCGGCCATTCGACCATTCTTCTGAGCCAATAAATAGCTGCGACAACTCGAAAATGAGGACGCAGCATGGGATTGGAGACAACAGGGCCAACGGCAAATAGCTGGCAGACCATCGTTCAGGCAAATCAGTTCCTGACCGATTTCGTCCACCCGCTGCTGGGCATCAGCCCGGAACTTAGCGACGGCGACGAACCCTACCTGATCGAGTCCGCGAAAGAGATTTCGCGCATGTGGTCTTTCAAGGGCCAGCCGGTCGAACCACTCCAGCCGTTGGCATGGCCGCGCAAGGGCGTCGTCATCGAAGGCAGGACGCCGGGTTCAGACTGGTATTCGCGCAACTTCCCTCACCTTGATCCCTGCTACGAGGACTTCGCGAGATTCATCCATTTTGAAAGCCCCGGCCTGTCCAACACGCCGGTCCTGCTGCCAGAAGATCTAATCCCAACAGAGGTTCTGGAAGCGCAGGCGATCCTAGCGGCCTTCAAGGTCCGCAACATCACGCTGTGGCAGGACAATGCGTTCAACGCATCGGAATTGAAGCTGGACGGCGTTGGCACGATCAAACCCGCCAATGCCGTCGCGGCAGCCGATGCCGTGTTCATGCGCTTGGCTAAATGGGGTTCATTCAAGGGCGCATCGATCGTTCGTCCAGGCGGTGCCCGATAATGGGAACCGTGTATCAGCAATTCGCGAGCGCGGTTACGACGCTTTATGCTGGCCCGCTTGGCGGCTCCTTCACTCTACGTCGATCATCGGGCGGCGGCTATGACGCCAACGGCGATGTCGTGCCGGTCACTACTCGTGACCTCCGCGTCCGTGGCGTGGTGAAGGAAAAGGAGTTCTGGAACAACGGCGCACTCCTTGGCGTCCGCACCGTAGCCATGCTCGACAATAAGCATGAGCCATTCCCAGACGATGTGCTGCTTGTAGGCCAGACCAGCTACACGGTCGATACCGTGAAGGCCGTCGCGCCCAATGGCATCATGGTCATTCGATACGAAGCGGTGCTGAAATAATGGCGCGCTCCGGCATCACGAACATGGGCGAAATCGCCAAGAGCATCGCAGACGCGAAGCGCAAGGCCATCGCGCACGCGGAACGAGTGAACCGCAATCTGGCCAATGCTGTCCTGCAAGGGGTCGTAGAGGGCACACCAGAGGATACGAGCGTCACGGTCGGTGACTGGCAGGTAGGCGTTAATACCGTCCCGCAGGGCACGCTTGATAGCTCCGATCCCGGCGGCGCAGGCGCACTTGCTCGCGGCCAATCTCAGATTGCCACTGCCAAACTGGGCGGCACCATCAACATCGTCAACAACCAGCCGCACGTCGATGGCCTGAACGCAGGCAATGCCGTGACCAAACCCGCTGGCTGGGTTGAACGCAGCATCGACGCTGCGAAGGCAGGGCTTCGCTAATGGGCCATTCCACCGACATTGACCTGCTGCGTAAGCGCATGATTGCCCAATGGACCGACAAGTCGGCTCCATTACTCCATAACAATGCGAAAGCAGGGACAGCCCCGCCGCCGAAGTTCATCCGTCTTGCTGTTCGCCCCGGCACCGAGACGAAAAGAAATTTGGGCAACGAGCGTCATAGGGTGATCCGCGAAGGCCGCGTTTGGGTCCATGTCGCCATCCCCATTGGTGAAGCCGATGCAAACGCTTGGGCGCTTGTCGATAAGGTGACGGCGATCTTCTCGAACTGGAGCAGTCCAGATGGTGCACTTCGTTGCGGGCCAATCACAACCGATATCGTGGCAAGCGCCACCCACTACATGATCGCTGTGAAGGTCTTCTACAGGAGCAGTCGCACTGAGCAATCGTGACGCCAAAATGCTGCTGCCACAACCTAGCTCTTAGGCCGATCCGATGGCGTCAACGAAATGCGTTCCGAAGCCACCGCCCCACGACTTTGCTGATTGGGAGAGCAAGCAAGAGTGTGTCATGTCCAAGGCGTGATGCATCTGCTCCGGTCTCTTCGCACATGATCTTAGCGAATGTCGGCCAAAGGTCATCCCGCTCTCTTTGACCCTTCGGGAGAGCCTTTAATAAGGCGCTGAATACGTCTCCCGCAGTGCGCCACTCACTACAATTGGAGTCATCAATCGACACTTTGAAGTGCCGTTCTAAAGCTAAAAATGCATCGACTTGGTCACCATCACCACCAAAGCCAATGCTTTCTAACGTATCCTGTGACTTGTTTGACATTCAAGGATGCTAACCGTCTTTGGCGGCATCGGCAATATGCCCAACCCACTCCTTTTCCAATATCCACTGAGCGGCGTCAAACGCACAATCCCATACCTCCGCATAAATAGGCGGAGGCCAACGCGGCCTAGAAAATAATAATAGGAGGCCGCTCGATGGCAATTAATCCATCAGATACCGAATTTGCGATTGTGAAGGAGACTGTTGCCGGGACTACGCCAGCGACTCCTGCCTTCCTTCGTCTCGAAACCATTGTTGGTTCTAACCTCAACGCTACTGCTGATCCAATCGTCAGCGCAACCCGACGCAAGGGCCGCACGAACGCAGGGCAGCGCCTCGTCAATCCTCGCGTTGAAGGCACTCTGAACACGGAACTGACGAGCGCCGACGCTGCGACCGACCTGCTTCTGGAAAGCGCCTTTTCCGGCACCTTCGATGAGAACGGCTTGCTCAAGGCTGGCACGACCGAAACGGACCTGACCGTCGAGCGCAAGTGGATCGACGGCACGACCAATATGTTCACCCGCTACTTCGGTTGTCAGGTTTCGGAACTGGCCCTGACTGCTGAGTTTGGCGGCATCGTGACTGCCGACTTTACGATTCTCGGTCGCGGTCGCGCCGCACCATCGAACAACGCCATCGCAGGGTCTACCTATGCTGACGCCAGCACTGCGCCCAAATTCGCCGGTCCTGACGTGAAAAACATCGCCATCGGCGGTCTGGGCGAGGTCGATTATTCGACGTTGAACCTGACGGTCACACAGGATCGCGCAACGCAGGGCAAGCTAGGTTCGGCCTTTGCGCGTGGCATCGGCACCGCCGGTAAGACCATCGAACTGGTTGCCCTGCTTTACCGCAAGGACTTCGGCCCTGAAAACCTGATCCAGAACGGCATCGAGAACCCAGCCGTCAGCATCCAGTTTGACATCGAGTTCAACGGCGCTGGCTACAGGATCATCATTCCAGCCGCTCAGCCTTCCTTCCCTGAGGATAGCGAAGATGGCGCGAACCAGATGGTTTCCGTGACCTTCTCCCCGCTCGGCGATTCCGCATCGGGCACCGACATCATGATCCAGAAGCTGCCAGCCGCCTAATCAGCGAGCAGTTTCTATGGGGCGGTGGTTATCAGGTTCCACCGCCCCAACCCGTGACTGAGCCTCAGCATAAATACTCAGCAGCAGGACGCTGCATGATGAAAAACCTGAGGTGTTACATGGAATTTGATTTTGACCTTCCCAGCGTGTCTGACGATGAAGTCCGTGAAATTGAAGTTATCAAGGGCGGCAAGTGCTATGGCGTTTTCCACGTCAAGCATCAGTTCGTAAACTCGCCGAAGTGGCTGTTAGAATGGAAGCGCGCCACTGCCAAGTTGAGCAAGCGCGAGAGGGCGCGCATTGATGATCCCCAGACAGAAGATGACGTAATGCTGCGTCGTGGTGTCGTGATCCGCATGTTCGTGGAGAACTACATCACTAAGAGTGCTGGCATCCCGGTAAAGGGTGACGGCCAGTGGAAGCACACCGCTTCCAACCTCATCGCCTATCTGTCCGACCAGCGCGCATACTGGGTTTTTCAGGAGTTGGACGAGTTCAGTTCCGAAGAGAGCAACTTCCAGAAAGAAGCCGTCGAGGAAGCCAAAAAAAACTAACTGACTATCTACGCTGGCAGCTTTCTCCCGATTTCGCCCGCATGGAGCGGTTGGAGAAAGAGGCCAGCGCCGCCATGAAGGCAGGCCGTTTCGAGCATTCCTCCGTCATCGAGCTGGCGGAAGTTCAGGCCAACAAACCTCCCCTCCCCAAGCACTGCGAATTCTACTGGAACGCCTTCATTGCCATTCAGACAATGCGCGATGTCGGACTGGCCGCAAGTAAGCTGCGCTGGGACGATACGATGAAGTATGCCGACAGGTATCGCCTGTCTCTACATGAATCAGAAATGCTCTGGGTAATCATCCGAGCATTGGATGCAGTGGTCTTGTCAGAAGCTAAGGACGACAAGTCAAATGGCATGAACCGGCACTGACAGACGGCCCGATAAATAAGCAGACCCCAATAGCGCGGAGCCTTCTTATTCGATGTCTGACACAACCATCCGCATCACTATCGACGCAACTGGCGCTCAACGTGGTGGCTCACAAGCTGAGCGCGCACTTGATCGAGTAGGTAATTCCAGCCGTCGCCTGAACAGTGCGCTTGGTTCGACCACCATCGGTATCACGACTTTCAGCCGCAGCCTTGCCGGTATCAAGGGAGCTGGCGCTGCCGCGATCCTCGCAGGCATCACCGCCAAGTTCATCGAGATGGCCGACGCTTCCGCGAACATGGAAGCAAAGCTGCGCCTCGCGACCCGTGGCTTTGCAGATTATGGTCAGGCGCAGGACGACGTTCGCAGAATTGCGGCCTCCACTCGTAGTGAGTTGACCTCGACCGCTACGCTTTACGGCAAGCTGATGACCAGCGGTAAGGGTCTGGATGCTTCTCAGCAGCAGATTGCCCGCGCAACGGAAACCGTAACCAAGTCCCTCAAGATCAGCGGCGCGACCGCGGGCGAAACGGCATCGACCGTCCTCCAGCTTGGTCAGGCGTTGTCGTCGGGCAAGCTGAACGGCGATGAATTCCGCTCCCTTGCCGAGAACAGCCCTCGCCTGATGAAGCTGCTGGCGGACAGCATGAATGTCCCGGTCGGCGCATTGAAGAAGATGGCCAGCGAAGGCGAACTGACCGCCGACAAGCTATTCCGTGCCTTCACCGATACCCGCTTCACTGCTGCGCTGGACGAAGAATTCAAGCAGATGCCGAAGACATTCGGCGATGCGTTCACTGCCCTAACCAACCTCGCGACCGTCACCTTTGGCGCGTTCGATCAGGGCGGCGGGTTCAGTCAGGCACTCTTTAATTTCGCCGATCAGGGCAGCGGCAATATGCAGTCTATTGCGGACGCCGCGTTCAATGCCGGTGCGGAAATCCGCGACACCTTTGCCGGTTTGTCCGATGCCTTCCAGCCATTGTTCAATGGCGCGATGGCCGTGTTCGACGCCATCGGCTTCAAGGCACAGACGCTTCGCGATCAGGTTGCCGGTATTCTGGGCGCACTGGATACAGCAGCAAATGCAGCCAATCGCGGTTCCGATGCTGGTGGTGATTTCCTCGACGCGATCCTGCCGCAGTCGGTTTACGACAAGACCAAAGACCCGACCTACGGCCTCCAGTCCAACATGCGTGGCCGCTTTGAACGCGGCTATGCTCAGTCCCGTCGTGATCGCGCCCGCACTCGTCTGGAACGCGCCTATCGCGAACGCACCAGCAACGAAGTGCCCAAGGGCTGGAACGACCAGAAGCTCTTGGATGAGTCCCGCAAGCTGGGTCCGCCTCCTCCAAAGAAGACCGGCGGCAGCGGCAATCTACGTCCAGCCGCAGGCACCGCTGCCGCACCCAAGGGCGCAGGCAAGAAAACGGATGCTCAACGCGAGGCCGAGCGTGCCGCAAAGGAAGCGGAACGCCAGAAGAAGGCCGCCGAGCAATTCTGGGCTATCATGGAGGAGAACAGGAAGATCGCGGCGCTCATGCCCATCGAGGCTGAGAAATATACCGCGCAGATGGACCTACAGCGCGTCAGCGGCAAAGAACTGACCGCGACGGAAAAGGAACGCTTGTCCACGCTGATGGACGAAACCCGTGCGGCCAAGCTGCTCACGGACATGCGTGTCGCCAACGATAACGGCAAAGCCGAACTGGATTTCCAGAAGCGCAAGCTGACCATGACCGACAAGGAAGCGGCCATGGCGGAAGCCGCATGGGAATTCGAGAGCCGCGCTCTTGAGGAAAAGGTCGATATCACCGGCGACCTGTATCAGCAGCAGCTTGCCATGATTAAGGCCCGTGCTGGCGAGACGTTGGAGATCGAGCGCCAGAACAGGATGCTCAAGGACCGCGAAAGCCTGCTGTCCCAGTATAGCCCCTTTGAATCTGACCGCTTAAGGATGGAGCAGTTTGACGCAGATCGTAAGCGTCTGGACCTCCTACGCTCCAAGCCGGTTGCAGATGGTGGCATTACGGAAGAGCAGTATCGTCGCGCTATCGACGGTCTGGATCGTGCTGTCGCGGAAACCGCCACCCGCTTTGAATATGAGCTGGGCCAGAGCATTGACCAGTTGGGCGATCAGCTCAGCGGCACGTTCGGGAAAGCTATTTCCAAATTCGGGCAACTTCTTTCCGGCTTGGCCAATGCCGCTAAGGGTGATTTTGCTGGCCTTGGCCCTCTCGGCTCCATCATCGATATTCTGGGCAAGAATGGCGACGGCACCCTGACCGGGATTGGCCAGGCCGCTGCGAAGGCATCCCAGAACACATTGGACTCCCTGCTTGGCCGCAATGGTCAGAAGTCCGCCCTGCTCAGCCCTTTGAAGAGCCTCAGCAGCGGCTTCGATGGCTTCAAGGGCGACATGAAGAAGATCTTCACCGGCAAGGGACCGGGCAGCGTCGCCGGCGCAATCGGCAACACATTGGGCGCGGCGGCGAGCGGCGTTCAGATGGGCCAGATGGCTGACGGCCTTATGAAGACGCTAGGCATCAATAGCAGCAAGACTGGCGCATCCATCGGCGGTGGCATCGGTTCGATTGTCGGCGGTCCTATCGGTGGCCTGATCGGCTCAATCGGCGGTGGCCTGCTGGGCGGGCTGTTTAAGAAGAAGCGATATGGCACGGCCAACATCACGCTTGGTGATGACGGCTATCTGGGCAGCAGCGTCACCGGCAACAAAGCGGCCTATGAGGCGGCAGCGGGCACGGCGGCTGGTGTGGTCATGGATAGCATCGGCGCTATCGCGGATCAGCTTGGCGGCGACATCACCGGCAATCCGAATATCTCCATCGGCCAATATAAGGGCAAGTGGCGCGTCTCGACTACGGGTCGAACCGGAAAGCTGAAGGGCGGCAGCGGTCGTTCTGATATTGTCGACTTCGGCAAGGATGGCGAGGAAGCCGCTATCGAGTTCGCGGTGAAGACCGCACTCCAGAAGGGCGTCCTCACCGGCATCACCGATTTCTCCAAGCGCGTCCTGTCGGCGGCTCAGGACCTTGATCGTGCCGTCACCCTCGCGACGAGATACGAGAACATCGTCAAGGAACTAGCTCGCATTGATGATCCTATCGGCGCTCCGCTCGCCGAATTAAACAACGAATTCCGCAAGCTGCGCGAGGAGATGGTCGCCAACAGCGCGACCGCTGCGGAACTGGCGAATGTGGATCGCTATTACATGATCCAGCGCGAAAACATGCTCAAGGATCAGCTATCGGACCTCAAGTCCTTCCGCGACAAGCTGATGGGAGAAGGCTCCGGCCTGTCCACCAAGTCCCGTCTGGATAGCAAGCTGGCCGAATTCGCCAACTATGAGAGCGCGCTGGCTTCTGGCAAGTCCGTCGATACGTCCGCGCTGACCACTCTTGGCAGCGACATTTGGGACATGACCAAAGACATCTACGGCACGGCCACCGCGCAATCGCAGAACATCAGAAACCGACTACTGGATGCCACCGACAGTGCGACGAAGTATGCTGAGAACATCTACGCGCAGAACTCGACCGGCGTTGTCGAAGCCGTGGATTCCCAGACCCAACTTATCGCTGAACAGTTGAAGCAGCAGCAGATTGGCAACAGCCTGACGCAGCAGCTTTTGGAAGCGATCCAGCGCGGTCAGAATATCACCGCCCTTTGGAACGGCTCTGCTGTGAACGGCAAGCAGGCTGGCACCGTGTAAATAGTGGGGAGGTGCTAGATGGCCATTGACGTAAATCGCGGTGCATTCGTGAAAGAGGAATATCGGTTTGAGGAAAGGTCCGCCCCTGAGGTGCTGGCCGTACAGCCGCAGGCGCGTGTCATCAAACTGGAAACCAATCTCGACCTAGCCGCCGCTGGTGTGTTGGCCGATGAGATTATGGACGAGCATAAGCATGTCTCTCAGGCCTATGAGGTCGTGCTAGCCGGTGTCGATGTATGTGATGACCAGTCGTTCATCGGCTCCCCTCCGACATTCACATGCAATTTCCCAGACTGGCCGGTCGATCAAACCGATCTGCTCCGCGTCGTCAGCGTCGTGGTCGATTACCAGAACTGGTTGACCACCATAACCATCAAGGGGCCGCAGACATGATCGAAAACCCTTTCTTCCTGCTCAGCGCCCCGCTGTCATTTGAGACGACAGGCATTGAAATCCCCGCGTCTCCCGGCGTGAATCTCACCAATGACAATATGGACATGGCGTGGCGTTCGGTCGGTCTGGACGGCATCTATGTCGTCATGCGCTGCTCGGCGCCCGTTGATACCGTGGCAATCCTCCACAGCAATCTGCGTGCCAGCGATACCGTCCGCATCCGTGCAGCCACCACCATTGATGGAACACTGTCGGCTCCCGTTTATGATACCGGCCCGGTGCCCGCATATCAGGGGCGGAAGTTCGCGCCCTACACAACCAAGACGATGATCGACCTTGGCCAGACCGTCCAATCGCTGTTCTGGCGTTTTGATTTCACGTCCCCCAGCAACCCAGCCGGTCAGATTGAAGCTGCACGCATCATCATGGGCGAGCGATTTGAGGTGCCATCGGGTATCGACTTCAATTGGGAGAAGGGTCAGGTCGATGACAGCATCCTGACCAGCGGTCCCAACTATGAGGACGTGCAGGAATATGCTGCGAGGCCAATGGTGAAGGCCACGCTTGGCGCGATGGACGAAGCGACATTCAACCGCTTCGATGCCTTCATGATGACGGTCGGCAGGTCCAAGGCTGTGCTATTCGCACCCGAACCCTACAACCTCGACACCGCGCAGCACTGGACCGTCTATGGCCGTGTAAAGGTCGATTGGAAGGGTCAGAACCTCTACCATAACTGGTGGGATACCGACGTGCAGGTAGCCGGGTTGCGCTCCTGAGCCTCAGGTCTGTTGCATACCGACGCATTCTTCAATGTATGTTTTGAACAATTCCCACATGTTTTTGGCCTCCTCATCAACTCTCGCTAGATAACCTCGGTAGAACCCTTTATCGCTGGCATCCGGCATTTTGATTTCTGGGTGTTTTTGCTTCAGCAGCCTGAGCATAGAGGAGTTCATCTTGATTAACGCAATCAGGTAGTTTTGAACTTCAGGCACTTTGAACGCCTCAGGCGCTAATGCGGTTATTCTCGACACGAGCGATGGACGCTCATGAGCATGAACAATCCGATGTCGCTCACGCAAGCGATGTTCAAATTCCTTCTTCATCTGCTTTTCGTATTTCTTATCATTCATGACCGACGGCAGATTGATTGCTTTTGCTACCTCATGGCCGAATTTGAGAGTCTGCGTAGCTCGTTCTAAGACGGTGTAGATCTCATATGATCGCAGCGTATAGGTATGCTCTGTTAGAGCCTGAACCATCTCCTTCTGTGTCTCATCATCTACCATTGACCGATAGCGTTCAATATATTGGTATCGCCTAATACGGTTTGCCAAATCCTCCCCTTCTAAACAGAAAAGCATTACCGCGCTACCAATACTCTCATGGTTTTTTCGAGACAGGGGGCCGACTCTTTTCGATACCTCTTTATAGAGATTGGCAGGTTGAGGTTCATCCTTCACCCCATTTCCAGAAGCGACGAGATGAGCCTTTAGCTTATCAAAGAAACCTCTGATGCTTTCAGGCGACACTTCCGATGGCGCAACATATTCAGCAAACAAATGGACACTCCTCAACTCACAAGCTGCGACTACCAAAATCCTATGCTGAATAAAATAAATATCCGACAGGATATGGGGTGGCAGAGTGAAGAGGGTTTTTCTCGCAGAGGTTACGGCGTTCGATCCGAGGGCGAAGCAGACTGTCGTTCTGCATATGTGTTCGCCCGGTCATGGCCCTATTTCTTTCGATGATGACCATGAATATGTCCCCTGCCTGATCGGTGCCCCTGCCCGCTCCATGGCTCTCACCGACAATGGCATTCCCGGCGAAATCACGATCGACTATGGCACAATCGGCCTGCGCCTCAGTGCGGATATGCGTAACGCCCATTGGCCCGGCTTCGACTTTGACGGCTACCCATGCCGCCTGATGTGGGGCGAATATGGAGCGCCGCTGTCCAGCTATAAGCATATCCCGGCTGGTCGCGTCGGCTCCATGTCGGTTGCGGCTGATATGGCCAATGCCCAGTTACCATTGCTCGGCCCAGAAGCCGAATTGAAGAAGGAGGTTCTGAAAGCCTCCTACGCCGGCACAGGCGCAGCGGAAAGCCTCTCGGATTTCAAAGGCCAGTTGAAGCCATTCGCCATCGGCTTCGTCGAGAACATCGAACCGCCGATGATCGACATGGAATATCTGGTCTATCAGTATCACGGCTATGGCCGGACCGAGGATGTAGTTGCCGTTTATGAGAATGCCCTGACCCTTGGCGCGGCCAAATATACGGTAGCGACCTATGAGGAGTTGATCGGCCTGACCGCCGAGCAGTTGCCTCCGGGAACATGGGCGAAGGCTCCAGCCGTCGGCATGTATCGCCTTGGTGCTGAGCCGATCGGCAAGATGACCGCGGACGTGATCGGCGCGACCGATAGAGGCCAGCCGCTTACCAGTTTCGGGGCTATCGCGGGTTGGATGCTGCGCGAGATTGCTGGCATCCCGGCCGACATGATCGACATGGAGGGAGCAAAAGCTCTCGACCGTGATTTCCCCCACACATGGGGCAACTATCTCGACAGCAGGGACAAGCCTGAGGACGATAGCGATCCGGCTATCAGCGTGGGTGACTTCCTTCGTGAAGCGGCCTCGCACCTTGCCGCCTATGTGTTCCCCGACCGCGATGGCATCTGGCGCTTCGGCAGGAACGTCAGCAGCAAAACCCCAATCATGCTGCGCCAGTCTAAGGCGTCCACGCCTATCGTGCTGAGCGTGGCAATGCCCGCGACTGCGACACGCGCCCACAAAGTCCGTGTTGGTGGCCGCCGATGTTTCTCCACCCATAGCGACGACGAGATTTCCTCCGCGCTCAAGGATGCCGTTGACGAAGCAGTCCATGGCGTCGGGCAAAAGATCGATGAGGTTCAGGCTGGCGTTGATGACATTCGCAAGAATTTCAAATCGCTCGTGCTGCCTGCTTTGGTCGAGCCTATTGCCGATCTGAAAGAACTCAACCTCAAATATGGCGATGCCATCGGCAAGGCACAGGGCGCGCTTCACCGCGAAAATCACATCGCGATCACCGCCCTTGGCACTCGCGTCGATGAGAATGGCAATCTGGTAGCCGAGCAGATCACCCAACTTACCAGCCGCGTGAAGAACGGCGAGGCTACCGTAGAGGCAGGCTTCAAGAATGTCCGCGAGACCATTGCGGGACTGGACTTCGCATCAGCGTCGGAAGTCACGCAGATGATCGCGGAATATGGCGAGAACGTGAGTGCTGCATTTGTCGAGGAACGTCGCGTCCGCGCTGAGGATGACAAGGCGCTCGCCGAAAGCATCACCGATATGGGGGTCCGCGTTGGTGACGCAGAAGGTAAGATCAGCGAGCTTGAGCGTATTGTTCTGACCCCAGACGAGGGCACTGCCGAGAGCATCCGCGAACTTGGCATCAAGATCGAGACGGAAACCTCCAATCGTGAAGCTGCGATCCGGGGCGTCGAAAGAGCCTATGTCGATGCAGACCTTGTTCTGGCTGAGGCAGACAGGACACTGAGCGCAAGCATCTTCGACGCTACGAACGGCAACAGCATCGTCTCCATCATCAATCGCCATGCTCAGACGCAGGTCGATGCGAATGGAGCGCGAGCGCAGGAGATCAATGCCCTTCAAACGCGGCTGAACTCCACCAACGGCGCGAGCTACGAACAGAACGTCCAGCTTATCAGCAACATCAACGGCCTGATGAGCAGCCAGGTCACGTTCAAGGTCCAGACGGAAGTCAACGGCACAAAGGTCGTCGGCGGCTTGGGCATCATCAACCAGAATGGCTATGTGGATACGGCGTTTACGACAGATGCATTCTCCATCTGGACGCCTAGCGGCAAAACGCCGCTCCTGACTCTGGATGGCAATGCGCTCCGTGTGAACACCGCCATCATGCAGAACGCCATCATTAGCGGCGCGCAGATCACTGACGCATCCATCGGCACACTTAAAGTGGCGGGCGGCGCAATCTCAGCCAATCAGGGCGCAAACGGCGTGGACACCTTTGTCGCTGCCAACGGATCAGCAGACTTCCTGACAACCGGCTTCATGACCATCGGTGACGGCTTTTACGGCTCAGGTAGCGTCGAAGTGGACTTCACCATCGACGCCACGCAGGCCTATGATGCAAGCTGCAAAATCCAGCTCTGGGTCGACACCGGCGCTGGCTACGCGCTGGCCGAGGAAAAGACCTTCGGCATCACGACCGACAACGGCAACACCTACAGCCGTACGGGCGCGGATATCAGCACCATCGTTACTGGCGCACAGGTGCGGGTGATCGCCCGTGTCATTTCTGGCGCTTTCACGCCTCGATCCGTGGCCCGCTCTCAATATATCCGAGACATCAACATGAAGCTCATTGGGATGAAGCGATAATGCCCTACGCCTATTTCACAGAAGCAGGCCAACTGCTCGTCATTGCCTCCGCTCAGGCGAACTACCCTGATCCCACGATCATCGAAGTCGCAGTGGCAGAAGGCACGATGCCCAATGCCATCTATCTCGAGTTGGCGACGATGACCGTCAAGCAGCGCCAGCCGTTTGACCTGTCAGTTTCCCATAACCGGATAGGCGGCCTGCCAGCCGGGACATCGCTCGTCATGGGCGACACAAAGCATGTGATCGAAGATGGCACGGCAGAGTTTGAAGCCGACACCGTCGAGACGATCTACGTCAACCTGAGCCACCCCCATTATCTCGACCAATATGTCGCTGTGCCGACAGGACCGGAGACTCCATGAAAATCGACATCAGAAAGGGCTACAGCGAAGCCCGCGCTGCGGCCTATCCCTCTTATGCCGAGCAGTTCGATATCCTGTTCCATCAGGGATATGAGGCTTGGAAGGCCGTCATCCAGAAGGTCAAGGATCAGCATCCCAAGCCCAAATGACCCTGCCCTGCCCCGCATAAATATCAGCAAAACTGATAGGCGGGAGCGATCCAGATATGGACTTTGAATTTGATACTGTGGGCACCGTCAGCGTTGCCAATGGATCGACGGAGGTTGTCGGCACCGGCACAAACTGGGTCGCGAACTATCCCGGTCTGGAACTCAACATCGACGGCCTGAACTATCCCGTCAAAAGCGTGAACAGCAAATCCAGCATCACGCTCGTCCACCCCTTCCCCGGCCAGACAGCGACGAACAAAGCCTACACCATCGTCCCTGTTCACCCCAACCCCAACACGGTCACGCAGTCGGTCACGACCATGATCGAAAAGTCGGCCGATCTTTATGAGCGCGCCCTCGACATCATTGAGAACGGTGTGGACGGCGGCGACTCTGCTTACGAAACTGCTGTGAAGAATGGCTTCGTTGGCACCGAGCAGCAATGGCTCGACAGCCTGAAAGGTCGTGATGGATCACAGGTCGGACTTGGCGCGGTGGTCAACATCAAAGAGGTCGCACCAATCCCACCCGGCGCTTCGGGCTATCAGCTTATCGTTCCCGTCACCGTGGGCGATCCGCCCATGAACCTGACGCAGACGGCACAGGTCATCATTCCTACCGACAAACCAGATTCTGGCATCGCGATCTGGGCCAAGTCCACGACGAGCGGCCTCGCTGTCGTGCTGGGCCTCGTCAATGCCCCGATCCCGCTTCCACCGGGTTCTGACGAAGAACTGGACCTGTCCGGCTCCGGCACCGTCTATGGCGATCCAGGCACGATCTTCCCGCTGGGGATCTACCTCGCCGGTTCGACGGCCAACTTCACCCTCACTTCGCCGTCCGGCTTTCCGCTCCGCATCGAGCGCCGCAACGACATTACGGTCCCTGTCGCGAGCGACTGGACCATCACGAACGCCGGTAGTCCATGGCCGGTCAGCGGTGACGCCGTTGGCGCATCCAATGTCCTTTACAAGCGCGTCTATGGCTCGACCGATGGCAGTGCGATGACCAACGGTCGTCTGCGTCTGATGAAGGGTGTCTATCTCATTACCGATCCGCTCGGCCTGACCTTCAAGCAGACTACAGATGATGGCACGACGCAGACACCGCCGAGCATCAAGATGACCTTCAACGGCGTGGTGAACGAGGAATATCCAATCCTCGCCACAATGTATGATTATAATGTGGGCAAGTTCGAATTGCGCCGACACTGGGCCGGCTCCAGCACGCTCGTTGTCACGATCGGTCGCGGCAACTCCGAAACCCAGATCGTCAGCGCCGATGATCCTGCGTTCGCGGCTGGCTCCCTCAAATCATGGTCTGTGGAGTTCATCGACAACGAGGGCAGCCCCGGCGGCACCGTGCGCTTCTACAGCAACGGCGTTCAGATTGGTCCCGATCAGACCAGCGAAGTGAAGCTGCGTATCACGCCGTCCATGTGCCTGGAATGTAATTCGTCTGGCAACAACACCAGCGACAGCCAGAACAATCTGGAGGTTGCCGCGCTCAACGTCGCCTACGGGCGCCCCGATGTGCAGAGCAGCTACGATGTCGCGGCTTCCGGCCCGATCAGCGCGGCAGACCTGCAAATGCTCTGCGTCGATGCTCGCGGCTTTTCGACACCGCAGGCTCCTGTGACCGTCCGCTATCAGGCTGCTGGCCAAGACCCCTACGGCCTTGAGGTGGTTGTGGGCGACATGATTGTCCCATCAGGCCGCGCCTTCAAGGTAGTGCTTGAGGACTGGTCGAGCGGCGAAGGCGTTGCCCATCCCAACGAACTCATCATGACCCGTCCAGCGGCCCAGAATTGCCGCTTTGAAGATACCAGCCTCTATGGCGCGCAGGCTCCATGGACTGAGGTTCTGCCCAAGGGTGCGGTGCCCAACATCGGCGGCATCAACTACTACTGCGAAGGCATCCGCATGGGCACCTATGTCCAGTTCCAGCTTGGCTATGATTGGGACACGACCACCATGCCGTCCAATCCCTTCGGCGATCCGCAGGGCAAGAACAGCTACATGGTGCCGCATAAGTGGCTGATCTACGACAATGCCGGAACGCTGCTGGGTCGTATCGAACAGCCCAACGGCCAGCCGCTAAACACGACGGCATCACCGGTATCGTGGAGCGGCACGCTGGACGGTCGCGCCAATCCGATGGTGACTGCCGCGAACAAATGGTATCCCAAGGGCACTGTGCGATCCGGCATCATCTGGCGCTCTCATGCGGAGCCGCCTGCCTATAGTCAGCAGGACATCTGGAACCGCGTTCCGACTTATGATGTGGCAGTGCCGTTCGGCTCTCAGGGTGCAGCGTCGGTCAATGGCGGCGACCTTCGCGCTGGCACGGGCGAGCAGCTAACCCGCCTTATTCACCAAAAGTGTCCTGAAGGGTTGGCGGGAGTGGCGTAAGCCTCTGATCTGAATTAGGAACTGGGTGTCTAAGCCGAACCTGCCGCAGGGCAGAAAATGCCACGGGCCACACCCGCCATGAACGATGATATCGCAAGCTCATTTGGATTCCCAGCAGTCGGCCGCAAGAAAATCACAGCTGCGTTCGACGGTGGCCGGCTTACCTCGGATGGCGGTGTTCTACTGCTTGCACAGGCCGAGCGCGCGATGGGGATTTGCCAGCGCCTGGCGGCTTGTATTGCCGATCCGCGCGATCCAGCGCGGGTGATCCATCGCCTGGATGACATTCTGCGTGCCCGTGTGTTCGCGATTGCGTGCGGCTATGAGGATGCCGATGATCTCGATGCTCTGCGCGACGATCCAGGCTTCCGCCTGGCGCTCGGCAAGCTGCCGGAATCGGGCGCGGGGCTGGCCAGCCAACCGACGATGAGCCGGTGGGAAAATGCACCGACTACGCGCGAACTGGCCAGCATGATGGCCGCGATGATCGACATCTACTGCGCCAGCTATCCCGCCCCTCCGACAGCGGTCACGCTGGATATCGACGACACGTGCGACGTCGTGCATGGCTATCAACAGCTCTCGTTCTGGAACGGGCATCATGGGGAGCGCTGCTTCCTACCGATCCATATCTACGACACCGCGACCGGCAGGCCGGTGGCCATGCTGCTGCGCACAGGCAAGACGCCTTCTGGAAAGGAGGCGGCGGGGCACATCCGACGCCTGGTGCGTCACCTGCGCCGTAATTGGCCCGATACCCACATCACTATCCGCGGCGACGGGCACTATGGTCGACCCGAGGTCATGGCCTACTGCGATGCGGCCCGCGTCGATTACGTGTTCGGCCTGCCCACCAATTCAGCGCTGCGCGCCGATCCCGCCATTGTTGCGGTCGCCGATGCCTGCGCGGTCAAGCGCGCCCAGCGTCAGTGTCCCGTCCTGCGCAACTATGCCGAGACCCGCTATGGGGCAAAGACCTGGAAGTGCCAGCGTCGCGTCGTTGCACGGATCGAGGCCAGCACGCTGGGCATGGACATCCGCTATGTCGTCACCTCGTTGGCAACAGGATCGGCCGAGCACATCTACGACACGCTCTACTGCGCGCGTGGTCAGGCCGAGAACCTGATCAAGCGCCACAAGTCCCAGCTCGCCAGCGACCGAACCTCGTGCCGCTCGGCCAATGCCAATCAGATGCGCCTGATACTGCACACTGCCGCATACTGGCTGCTATGGCGCATCCAGCAGGCGATGCCCAGGACCGCTGCTCTGGCAAGCGCGGAGTTTACCACCTTGCGCCTGCGGCTGCTCAAGGTCGCTGCGCGCGTCGTAGAAAGTGCTAGCCGCATCCGCATTGCCTTCGCTTCCGCCTGTCCGGATGCCGACCTGTTCCGCGCCCTCGTTCTCCGGCTGAAGCCTGCGCCGACGTAGCCCATGCGGCAGCGCCGCAGAACTCCGAGCCCAGCCCTTCAACCCGAAAAGCCCATCAATCCGAATGCGGTGAAACAAACGCCAGCGATGCCGGTCGTCCGCGCAATACAGCCAGCCGCAGCAAATGCCCAGAGCGGGCCCGAAACCGAGCGTCGTGAATAAGAGAGGCTAAACGGCTTCGCGAACTATCGCTGGATGCCGTGGGAAAGCAGCACCTACAATGACCTCATCACGGCTGGTCAGAACACCCTCAATCCGTGGAAGTTCGGCAGCGACCAGAACGGCATGGTGCCAAACGCAAACGTCTGGCTCAAATATACGCCATTCAACCAGATGGGTCGCTCGCCCATTACTGGTCCGGGCGGTGTTCGCGATGATCGCCAAATCATGGCTGAGCCGGTCGCCCGCTATGCTCGTGATGTGACGCTCAAGCGTCCGCACGACAATCGCGACATGAAGCAAATCGCACTCGACTATCTGACCGGCTATGCCAGCGATCCCTTCCACTGCTTCGAAAACGGCAGGCTGACGCCACTCTTCAAGGGCGATGCTCGCCGCAACATCACCCTGCGAAACCACTATTATGGTGGCGGTGAGAGCGGCACTCCCAATGAGCGCGCCTATTATATTCAGGGTGGTCGTCCCTATGAATTTGTGACGGCCAACAATCCGCTGCGCGTTCAGGTGCCTTACGGCGGCGCAGCTTCCGACAAGCCCTATTTCGGCACCAATCAGATTGACCAAGACCACGCGCACCAGTTTCCGCACTGGGGATCGCTGATGTGGCAGTCGCCTGAGTTTGCGATGCTTGGTCACAAGTTCGGCGATCAGGCGCGCCTCTATCTGCCATGGATTTTGAACAACGCTTGGGGTGAAGCCGGCGAGTTCGCATCGCGTGGCGCAGCTTGGAAATACATGCACGCGGCTCTGGCGTGGAAGACTGGCTCCAGCAATTCGAGCAGGCTCTACAGCCGTGCAGAAATCATGGATTGGGTCGTGTTCGACTTTGAGTCTTTCTTCGACGCCTTCTGGGACAGCACCCCCGGCTTCCTCAATCCGCCAACCAATGTCAGCGGCGGCGGCAACAATGCGATCTTCGCTGGCGCGCAACGCTTCGGCCCATGTCTCTGGAACGATGACTATGGCCTTTGGCAGCACGACTTTATGATTGGCTACTGGATGAGCGCGCTTCATGCGGCTGAGAAGCTGGGCTTCAATCAGGCGCTCCGCGATGCGTCGGCCAAGGCCAAGGCGGTTGTGGACTGGCTCATCACCATGCACCAGAAGCGCATCACCGGCAGGATCAATGGCGGTATGCAGGTCAACAGCCGCGACATCGAATATACGATGCCCCTGTGGACACCGCAGATGATCGCTGCAGCCGGGGGCAATGTCTCGGCCCTGCCCCAGACTTATGCTGCTGTGGCAACCGCACAGGGCAACAGCAAGGCTCCTAGCTGGGATACATGGAGCGGCGGTAGCCGTGACGGTCAGGCCATGGATCAGTTGCTCGCCGGTCCGTCCTTGCTGCGCGACATGGGCCGCACGGACAGCGACCTCGTGACTGCGGAAACTACCGCGCTTGGATATCGCCAGAGCAAAATCGATAGCGAGACGGCCAAAGGCGCGCAGAACGCTGGCAGTGGCTGGTTCTACTATCACCAGACCACCAACAACCCGCCACGAAAAACGTGAGAGGTCGGAACAGCGACAAAACCGCCAATATCGATCGTTAGCGATTTTCTACAGCAGACATTAATCATTGAATGCAATCTAAAGACTTATGCAGGACGTTTCATTTCGGAGGCTCTTGGGCACGGCTTTCCTCGCCGCATTATTCGCCAGCACGGTGGGAAGCGCGCTGCTCTTCGGGGATGAGTTTGCGGCGCATCCCCTTCGACGTTTGATGGGCGAGCACTATCGATATCCGCCGCCTTCGTTAAGCGACTTGCTGTTCTACCCCGGTCTTTGGATGATAAGTTGTTTTGGAACAGTGCCGGGATCGATGTTGATAGGTGCGCCAGCAATCTATCCGTTCCGAAATATGATAGCTCAGCATCCGTATATCGCGGCGTTACCGACCGTGGCCTACGCAGTTATAGTTTCAACACTCCTTCTCGGATGGACCGTCACGCCGACGGCTTACGGTGCGAAACACTTCGAGATTATCTGGTATTATTCAGCGGCGGCTGCGCTCGGCTTCGTCGTTGTTCTCGGACACTGGGGTCATAAACAAGCCGCAAGGAACGATAGCTGCCACGGATCGTCAGACGGATAAGAGCTGAGTTGGCGCACGAAACTGCTCGTCATAAATCCGCTCATCTGGATGGCCGAACCAAGTCAAATTCTTACTCATGAATGTAATCCGGGCTTCCCGCTAAATATCGGAAACGATATGGGGAGGCACTTAGAGTGGCAGTTAATAAACCAATCACGATCAGCTACGCCACTCCCGCAAGTGATGGTGCGGTGTCTTTCAACACCGTCTGGATCATCACTCTTGATGGCCTATCCCCAACTGGCACTCCAGTTGAAGCATATCTCAGCATTTCCCAAAATCAGCGCAGAAAGCTGTTACTCAGTTTGGAAGACGGTCTGACGTGGAATGACACCGACAAGTCGGTTCACGTCCTCATCCGCAATGGCCAGCTATCTTTCATTCGCGACGATAGCGAGATGGACTACGAGTTCTGGATTGTTTGGGACAACACCAATCTGCAGCGCATCGCATATGGAACCGTAACAGCGGTCAGGGTGGACTAATGGCACAAGAAGTCGGGCTTACCGAACTTGCCGCACAGGCTGAAATTGAAATCATCGACGTGAATAGCGGCTTGGTCGCCATTCCCGGCCCCAAGGGTGACAAAGGCGATCAGGGCGATGTCGGTCCAGAAGGCCCGCAGGGCGTGGCTGGTCCTGCTGGTCCGGTTGGCGCTGCTGGCCCGAAGGGTGACAAGGGCGATAAAGGTGACATCGGCAATACCGGCCCGGTTGGTCCCGCCGGTCCGATTGGTCTGACCGGCGCAAAAGGCGATAAAGGCGACACTGGCGAGCGTGGCCCGCAAGGTGCGACCGGGCCAACCGGGGAAATCGGCCCCAAGGGTGACAAAGGTGAAACGGGCGCGGCTTCCACCATTGCTGGACCTATCGGCCCAGTTGGTCCGCAAGGTCCAAAGGGCGACAAAGGTGATCGCGGCGATACCGGACTTACAGGCGCTCAAGGTCCGAAAGGAGATACGGGCGCAACCGGCCCCGCCGGTGCCGCTTCCATGGTGCCCGGTCCCAAGGGAGATACCGGCGAACGCGGACCACAGGGCGAGACTGGCCCAACCGGCGCAGCTTCCACCATTCCCGGTCCACAGGGTCCAAAGGGTGACAAGGGCGATACCGGGCCAGCCGGTGCGCCTGGCACTCCCGGTCCTGCTGGCACCGATGTCGCTGATTTCTATTTTGAGGATGGAACGCTCAAGCTGGAAATGAGCAATGGCTCTATCTGGGAAGCGTTCATCCCGGTTGGTGAAGGTGGCTCAGGCACACCCGGTCAGGACGGCGTTGGCGTCGTTAGCGTGGCAATCAATGGCGCCGGCTACCTCCTCGTCACTCTTAGTGATGGCAACGTGATCGATGCCGGTGTGGCCAAGGGTGCAGACGGTGCGGCTGGCGCGACAGGCCCAAAGGGCGACACAGGCGCAACCGGCGCAAACGGCATTGGTGTTCCGGCTGGCGGTTCGACGGGTCAAGTTCTCCGCAAGACCAATGGCACCGACTACAATACATCATGGGTCACGCTGAGCGGCATCCCGACCGGCGGCGCGACGGGGCAGGTTTTGGCCAAGAGCAGTGCCACCAACTACGCGGTCGGCTGGGTTACCCCATCGAGTGGCGGCGGTGGCACCGGCAAGCCTTGGTATTTCGATGCACCGCTTGCCAGCACCTTCACGCTCCAGAGCGGCAACGCCGTCCAGCTATCTCTGACCGACGACCCCGATGCTGGCCTGCTTGTAAAGAGTGGCGCGAGCGCGACAGGCGACATCAGCCGCGTGGCCTACAGGACGCTGACGAACAAGGCTCTCGATTGGGATGTCGTGATCCGTGCCCCGATCATCATGAACGATTCCGACTACCGCAAGGGTGGCTTGATGGTCATGGACAGCACGACGAACCGCCACATCATCTGTGGTCAGATGAACGAGTATCAGCCGTTCGGCATCATCAAGTTCACGGGCCTGACGGGTGGATATGGCGGCTCGATCACCGCTCAGGCGTTCAAGTCTCAGCCCGACTTCTACCGCGCATCATGCGTGGGATCGACGCTGACATTCTACGTCAGCCATTGCGGCAAGAACTGGCTCCAAGTCGGCGCTACCGCAATTGGCGACGCGTTCGGCGCAAGGCCAGACAGGATCGGCGTGGGCTTCAACATCAGCACAAGCGATCCACTACAGGCGTCTATGACCGTCGATTGCTTCAAGCTCACTGGCCCGGCTGTCTAAGGGCCAGCAATAACAAGAAATGGGGTGGTCGCCGTGAATGTGAGGGTCGTTCAGAATATCAAAAAATGGGGCAATATCATCTGGAATGCACCCGGTATCAGGAGTGCGGCCATTGCCGTTGCGATCAAAATGCTGGTCCGTATTGGCCTGTCGGCTGGTGCTGCCACCCTCTTGCTGGCGGTCGCGGAAGCCGTAGCGGGCGGCTTGTAATGGTGGATGACATCAAGAACGTGGGGGATGCGATCAGCCTGAGCGTCGTGATTGGCGCGACCATGGATGTTCTGCCTTCCATCGCGCTCGTCCTAACCGTCATCTGGACCGGGATGCGAATTGTGGAGGGCAGCTATAAATTCTACAAATGGATGAAAGCCAGCCGCCGCTGAACCTCGCCTCCCAAAACTACCCAGACTGTAATCTATCGCTAACCCGCAAAGGCTATTGCGGCACCATGGCAATCGTCGGTTTGATCGCAATGCTGCTCGTCGGCGCATACACCACCGCATATCTATGGGATAATGGCGTTCATCCGCGAACAAGGGGTTCAATGCGGTATCAACGGCGAAAAGCGAACCGTCTGGGCGTCGGCTTCAACGACGTGTCAGTCAGAACGCGGAACGACCGTTACCCGATCCCAGAATCTCGCCACGGCTCTCATATTAAGACGCTGAACCGAACCGTATCGCTTACCTTGCTTTTGGTTGTCGGAGTTCTCGCCATTGTCATCGCAGGTCTGTTGCTTGCCTACGCGCCTGACTTTGGCTGGCCACTTGCCCTCGTGCTGCTATTCTCTGCGGGCTGGTTAGTTTATCGCCGGGAGGCATAGCGAGGACGACAGGACCCCAACGATGCCAATGGGATCGAACCACGACGAATCCGGCTGGCTCAACGAACAAGATGGTCAGCTTATTCTTCGTCGCGATGAAGCTGGTCGGTGGCGTCTGGCCGTGGGTTTTTGGCTCTGGTGGAAAGCCCGCAAGCTGATCGGCAAGCGGGTCCGTGTTCAGGGCGTCAGAGGCGAATTCGACCTGCTTGACGTCCAAAGGCTGGAAGCTATCTGAGCCGACTTAGTTGCGGATACCTTTGCGCCCCAGCATTGGCTGCAATTCACGGGACAGCCAATCCTCTACCCCCAAGACGACCAGTCTGGACATGCCGTCATCGGCGGCTGGCGGAAACTGCCACGCCTGAACAGTCAAACTCCCATCGATGCCAGTCGCCCATTGCGCCAGCGACAAGGCATATGTGCCCTTCGGCGCGGACAATAGATGCTGGCGCAGGCGGGTCCGCAAAGTGCCCTTCCGCTTCTGGGTAGCGAAGGAACTGCCGACATACAGCGTAGCGGACGTGATTTTGTTGTCCTGAGGCAGCTTCAATACGCCCTTGGACCGCGCTTCCGAATATGCCGCAATCAGCTTCTGCCGATCTACGTCTTCACCAACAGAGATGACGTAGATGCACCGATCACGATCAATTGCGTCGGTAGCTGTCAAATTGCTGATCGCTTCCTCGCCATGGGCGCGAAGGTCCGAGAATCGCAATGTCACCTTCCCCAACGGCGTTGGCGCTTCTGACGCAGCAACCAAATCCGCAACAGACCGCAACTCCTTCGCGGCAGAGGACGGCCAAGAGGACAGGTCAGGTATGCTCAACTCGATTTCCTCCTTTGCGGGATGGCCTTATCCTATGGTGCTGATTGAGGGGTTTGTCGGCGAATGACAAGCAGATGGCGAAGCAATCGCGCTGAGCGCATTTCCCGTGGATCATGGAGGACGATAGCTTGCTCCGCTGCGCTACGTCCTACATCGGCACGATTATCTCGAACTGCGGGCTGTCGCTCCTCGTTCGGATAATCGCTTGATGTATCGCACTTCGTGAACTGGTTTGAAGACCTATGGTCGGAACAAGAGCGATGAGCGATTGTGATGAACTGCCTCGAGCGGAAGTGAACGCATTGATCCCCCCGCTACATAGACAACATCAATGAACCGCCAGCGGTAAGCCAGCAGTCCTACGTCCATGTAGCGGAGGGATTATAGGGAACGGTTCTGCCTGCGGCTTTCGTTCACGCATTGGATCTCATGCAGCTTGTGCTGCACCGGGGTTCGTTGTCGGTCATTGAAATGAGCAATCCCAGCCCTGTCGGGCTAGAGCGGTCGGTTCAGGGCACCATCCAATTGGCATCCTGAACTCGTGTTAGTTGGCCAGCGACGGGCCAGAGCTAACTCCGGTTTGGGCTCTTCTTTATACTGGTGCATGGTCGTTTCAGGGACGCTTCCATCCGTCCTCGCTGACTGTCCCGCAGGGTGCATCAGCCGCCAATCCAGTCGCCGCCTACCAGCTCATCCGCCCGTCTAATTCCGGGTTAGGGTTCTTCTACAAATTAGTAGGCCTACGCTACTTGGTTTCGCGCATTTTCGCAGATCAAAAGAAAGACCCGCTTAGTGGGCCTGAAGCACTAAGCGGGTCTCTATCACGTTGCTTGTTAGCCGATGGATGAAACGCTTGAACAGCGTTTCAGGCCACCGTTCACTTCTATTTATCATCCGAGCCAAATTCCGAGGGGCATGTTTAGTCCCTTCGATTTGCCTATCAAATAAACAGCCGCGATCTTCGCGAACAACGGGTGCCATCCCATTCCTTCAATTTGCTCAGGGCGCGCTCGAACGCATCCACGGCATCGTCGGTGGGTAGGTAAATCCCTAAGCGAAGTTCGCCGTTGACGCTATCAAGCGCCCACATAGTTTTCTTCCCCTGCTGAATACGTCGGTTCATCACACCCAAGATGCCCCCAGCTAGCGGGATATCCTCTTCGTTCACGACCTCGGCGGTTAGCGAAGTATCGAAGGCCTGACCGATTAGCCTGACCGGCAGCAAAGATAGACCGGGCAAAAGGCCCGGCACTCCCTCGCCCCAATGCCAGCCCTGCGGTGTCTGGTCGTCAGTGATCTCCACCATCATAAAAGGGCGGCCAGTAGGGGTAGAAAACGAAACCATATGATCTTCCTTTCGTCGAACGCCACCGTTGGGTTCGATCTGTGGTTTGATGACGGTGGCTGGCGGGGGTGGAGCCGTAGGCCGGACGGGCGTGAACGCTTGCCTTCCCGATCCTACGGCCCCTACTCAGGATCGAGTTGCGCCAATGGATGCGCCGCAATCCTGAGCATCGGTGCGCCTCACAAGGTGAGGAACAACTTGGCATAGCTACGGGCGTAGCTCACGGGATCAGGCTGTTGGAAAATCGAGCGCAGCACTTCGTAGGCACGGATAATCCGCGTCGGCGCAATCTGCTGGGCGAACACGCTCGGCATCTCCAAGATGGAATTGGCCTCATCAATCGCCGCCAACGTCGCATCGAGATTGTGATGGACGATGATCGCCTCCGCGAACGTATCCCACGCGCTGCTTTTTCCCGGATTAGGGTAAGCGCAGAGTTCGCCAATGGTCAGCCGTTCGCTGATCCGACTGCTCTTGATGGGTAGGCTTCGGGGATCAGACGGCGAATGATCCGTATGGGTCGGCGTCTGGTAACTGGTCATCACGAAGTCACCGGGCACGGTGCCGCGATCCTTGGTTATACGCGGCCGTCCAACAAGCCTTCCAAACGCCATCTGCTGTGAAGGGTTGGACGTGTCGAAGGTGATTAGGAAACCGGCCTCCCCCGGCAGTTCACGAAAGGACTTCTGGATCGCGGACAGCATGACGGCATGGGTGAGTGTGCTACACCCCAGAACGTGAAGCCGATTGCGATCGCCCATGAGGCCAGCAGCGCGAAGGCGGACGAGCAGTTCGACCAGCCAGACATAATTGTCCCGCATGTCGCCACCCACCGCCCAGCCGTCGAACGGATGGGCCATGATGGCGTTGAGCCATGCGACTGCTTCCTTACGGTCCCGCCCCTGCACGACCGACAAGAACCGCGTCTGCCCGGTGCGATGCCGCTGGAAGAAGGCATTGTTGGCGAGCGTCGTGTTCAAGCAGTCATCAAATGTGGGGAAAAGGGGATTACCCTTCGCGATGGCCATGGTGGGAATGTCGAGCGTCATCGCCTCGTTGGTATTTGCCTCAAGCCAAGTGAGGGCTTGGGCGCGGGTGGCGTTGCCCTGCCAGAGTGAAGCATTGCTGATGAGCTGGAAGCCACCGCTGTCGCCAAGGATCGTGACGCCAGGACGAGTATGCTGGAAGATGCCCTTGGGAGTGCTGCCGCCGATGAACTGACCGTAGCTCAACAAAGCGCGGTCGGTCACAAAGAACGGGTTCGCGGGATCGAGAAAATCCAGATCGGCCGGGGTCGATATACAGGCCGGCAGGTTCCCATCGCGCACCTGCGAAGAGGTCTTGAGCGGCATGGTGTGGGTCGCCTTTTGACCCGCGATGAGATAGATGGCGCGGCCCTGTTGGCGCGCACGATAGTCGATAATCATGATGATGCTCCGGGGTGGTGCCCCGCGACGGCAGAACCATCGCGGGACAACAGGATCAGGCGGCCAAGGCGTCGGTGGGTGCGGCGTCTGTGACGGCGGAATCCTTCACCAGCTTGGGCAACGCCTGCACCCGTTCCAGCAGCTTACGGCTTCGCGTGTCCCGACCCTTTTCGAGCGTCTGGATATGAACGCGGAAGGTCGCCACCGCCGTCGTAACAGCCAGCGCCAACATGCCCTCTGGGTCGACCTCCACTGACAGGTCGCCCTCAAGCGAGAGCAACGCGGGCAGTGAAGCCAACAGGTCGCTCGACATCACTCGCACCTCGACCTTTCCAGTCGTGTCAGCAAGCAGCGAAACAATTTGTCCGTCACCATGTTTGATCCCGAACGTGCCGTCAGAAATCGTCACCGTGACCTGCCGCTCCTTGGCCTGCTTTTTCACGAGCACCGCCAGATGGTCGGTCTTCAGCTTGGCCAGAGATTCAGCGCCGAGCAAAGCCCTTGCGGCAGGCCTGAAGGCCTTGCTGACCTTGTGCGTCCAGTTCTTGCCGAATTCTGTCAACTTGGGGAAAGCCAACTGTCCGTTGAGCGCAGACTTGCTCTTGTGGGCGAACCTCACACGGATGCGGTCGTCATTGCTGACGGACGAGATACCGTCCTTGCCGCCATAGCCCGCGCAGAGTGCTGGCTTAGCCAGGCGCCCCAACATCGTATTGCGGGTCTTCTTGTCCATGAAGCGCGGCAGGCGGCTGTTTGCCTTGGTATCTACGTCACAATTCGGCTCGATAGTCAGGACGCGGGTATCGTCCATGCGGGCGTTCGCTACCGACAAGTTGCTGCCGTCGAGCAGGTAAACCGCATAGGCCGCAAGAACCTCGGTTGACGGGTTCAGCTTGTCGTCCGGTGCCAGCGCCCGCTTTGGCTCGCTGCTGCGCTCAATGTCGGGAATGATGGCTGGCCCGACCGTCATCGCCTGATGCCAGAACAGCGCCGTGGCCGAAGCATCCTCCATGCCCGTCGAACGATACTCGGTCATCTCTGCGACAACCGACGGGGCGGCATTCGGGCATGGAAGGAAAATGGTGTTCGTGCCGTCAAAATGGGCGACACAGAGCATTGACGCACTGGGGAGGATGCCGGGGATAGTCGCCCCCTTGACCTTCACGGCGCTGGCGCTCTCAAGCGCGCTGCTAATGATGGTGATTGCCTCAGGCTCCGCGGTCTCCTCTGGCACGGGGCGGACGAGCGCCGCCAACTTCGCAGCCATACCGGCCTGCTGCCCGAATTGCCCCAAATAGAGCTTGAGGAAATCGGCGTCCGACATGGCTTCAAAGTCATGCTCGTCCCTGACCCGGTTCATGTAGTCCACGGACTTCATGAAGGGCGCGACCTTGTTGGTGCGGTCCTTCTTTTCAGCCGCAGTGCCACTGAGCGTGATGTTGATGCCGAGCGCAAACTGAACGGGGATGTGGAGGGAATTGGTCGAATTGGATGCGTAGCCGCCATCCTCAGCATGACGCTTCACATTTGCGATCCCGTTGGCGGCGAGGAATTTCCAGACACGAAGCGTGATGAGGCCGCGACGTTCGCGGGCACTCTGCTCGTCGGTGAACAATGCCACCATATCGCGCGCAATCGCTTGCTGGTCAGAAAGTGCGGCGCTGCTCAGCGCATTAAGCGAGGTGTCGGCGGTGTGGAGATCGAGAGAATTGGTCACGGTTTGCCCTTTCGTGGCAAACGCGCAGACGCTGTGGGGAGATCGCAAGACTGGACATACGGAACCCACCACGCCTGAGCGTTGGTTTTCAGGTTCCGACCGAGGCGGGTTGCCAGCAGGGGCACGCACCGAAGTTAACGTGCCAGTCTTGTTGCTCTGGCGGCCCTTCCATTCCACCGCGCGAGTGGAACTTCCGTTTCGTGTCCAGCGTGCTATCGTTGCGCTACTAACGCAGGCAATCAATCGGGTGATGGCTGAAAGCCCCGGACTGATTACCCCGAAAGCAAGAGCACCTTGATGCTTCTTTAAGGGGACAGGCCCATCCGACAATGACGCTTGCGGATGATCTCGATGGGCCACTGTCTATCGCGCCAGATAGCAATGTCAACACCTGATTTGATAGTCTCGACATTTTTACAAAAACGATTTTATGCCGCACATTCTGCAATCGCCATTAGCACGATCTAAACTCTAGATCCTGTCAGAATCCACAGCCGCCTACCATTAACCGATCCATTCTACACGAATCTGATAACTATCATTGATAGCAGACACACTACCAATTGATTGGAGAGATCGGAATGGACAACCCAACGCTGACCATCAGCCTATTCAAACTGCGAACGAGAAGGGCACTCGTCAAACATAGCTATACCGCAGCCGTCTATAACGACACGCTCGAAAGCATGGGCCACGCGATAGCCGAGGAGATCAAGCACCAAGCCCAACATGGCGGATTCTACTGGTCCTTCGCCCGATACAAACGGAACCATCTTAAGGCCGAGATTCAGGAAATGACGGCGATCATGCTGGAATATCCATATGTCTGCCGTGCCGCCCTCATGGCTGCGCTCGATGAATGCCGCTACGCCCATTATGTCATCCATGCTCAGGACGAGATTAACACCAAGCGCCCGGAAGAACGCCTCGTAATCGCATTCCCCCTCGCAGAGCCGATCACCAGCCCGAGAGACTACACCCGCATCGCCGCCTTGCTCTCTGAGCAGCTTGGCGTCGGCGATCATACGCGCGGTGACTTTTCCTCGACCTTTCTATTCGCACCGTTCGTCGGCGTTTGCTCGACTCCCAAGATCGTCCTGAACGACCTCGATCGAGAGTTTCTGGACCCAGTTGCCTTCATCGAAAAGCATCGCGGCACATGGACAGATGCCCGCGCTCTACAGCTTGGCGCAATCCCTTCTCAGCCAGACCCAACCGCTTTTCACGATAGCGGCCTGTTCGTTTTCGCGAAAGGCGGTGCCCTATGATCGAGTTGACCGCCACTCCGATAGAGCCAGAAGCCGCCAAGGCTATGATGCTCAACGACGCTACCGCGCTTCTGAGCAACGACATTGACTGCCCATTGGCCCGCAAAATAATCGATGCGCTGGCGCTGCTGGACATTGCGATTGAAGCTCACCGGCCGGATTAATCTCGTTTCAGCGGAGATCATTTCGGCACTGCGCTGACATCACCCGTCGGAACCACCTTGCCGAATCGTTCTCTATATGTTCTCATTCGGAGCATGACACAGCCTGATTCTCTATGGCTCGCTCAGAGCCTCCTAAGCGCGCCCGGATGGGCTAGGGTAGCTTTGACCGCGCCGAACGAGCGCCTGCGCGAGAACGCGGCGCTGGAATTGGCGCAGAGCATACTTGCTGCGTGGGAGCGACAACCGACCATGCCCGATGCTCGACAAATGACCTTCACACTTTGACGTGGGAGCCAACACGACGCTGAGAAACCTCGGCGACTACGCCCGGCGACAGGCAAATCTCTTCATCATCTGCAAATGTGGCCACTCAGGAGTTCTCGATGCAGAAAAACTCAATCGGTTCTATCTCATGCGGCGCTGGAACACCGACATGGAAATCGTCGGATCGCATCTGCGCTGCTCGCGCTGTCGGAGCCATCCTGAACGATTTGCTCCCACGCCTCGCCAACCGGATCGCCCCGATTGGATGAGCAGCGAGGATAAGTGGAAAAGGATCATCCGCAGGCTTAGGGACTGAAATTGGCGTATTGACAACGATTGTTGCGCTACCGATCTAACCAGCATGACCAGTCCTATCTTCATCCAGCCTGAACAGGCCGCCACCTTCGAAGAGCTTAAAGCGTTGATTGATCGCTTTAATGCCGACGAGAACCTCTATCAATCGACCAGTGCTATCGCAGCCGCAAAAGCTATGATCGAAAAGGCTCACGACGCGGGGCTGGACTCGACACTTTACCGGCCATTGCAAATTACGGTTTCAATTCACGAGACTGAGTTGCAGACGCCCGAACGATATCGTTCTTGGCAGCCGAAGCCGTAAATGAGAAAGCGCAGAAAACTGCGCTTTTTTCGTATGTGCAACTGTTGACGCTTGCATCAACTCGTTGCAGCCCTGCGCGCGCGGGTCGAGCGGCGATCCGGGCACCGCCATCACCTCGCGCCCCGCTTCCGCCGCCAGCCGCGCGGTGATGAGCGACCCGGACTTGGGCGCCGCCTCCACCACCACCGTCCCGACGGCGAGCCCCGCGATGATCCGGTTGCGCGCCGGAAAATGCCTGGCGAGTGGTTGAATACCAGGCGGATGCTCGGTGACCAGCAGGCCCTCGCCCGCGATCCGTTCCTGCAGTTCCGCATTTTCCGGCGGAAAGGCGATGTCGATCCCGCTGGCGATCACCGCGATGGTCCCGCTGCCGATCGATCCCTGATGCGCCGCGGTGTCGATCCCGCGCGCCAGCCCCGACACGACCACCGCGCCGCGCTCGCCCAGGTCCTGCGCCAGCATCCGCGCGAAGCGACAAGCCGCCGCGGAGGCGTTGCGCGCGCCGACCATGGCGACGCAGGCGCGACCTGCCAGCGTCCCGT
>NZ_AUWY01000123.1 GCF_000447205.1 Sphingobium ummariense RL-3
CCCCCGCACGATCAGCGCGGGCGGCGCGCCCTCCATCTGGTCGAGCAGGAAGGGATAGTCCGGGTCGCCCATCAGCAGGTAGCGCCCGCCGAGCTTCCGGCTCGCCGCGATCTCCCTTTCGACCGTGGCTGCGTCGGCGACGCTCGCCTTGCCGCCGCCCCGCGCGGCGAGGTCGGGCAGCGCGCGCAGCGCCTCCCCCGCCGTGCCGAAGCGCGCCAGCAGCTGGCGATAACTGACAGGACCGATGCGCGGGGAACGGATCAGCCGCAACCGATCGAACCGCTCCCGCTCGCTCATTCGGCGGCGGCGTCCCTGGACTTGCCGACCTTGGGTTCCTGGCCCTTCGCCAGCCGGGCGATGTTGGCCCGGTGCCGCCACAGCACGATCAGCGCCAGCGCCAGCGTCACGGGCACGAGGTCGATCCGGCCAAAGGCCGCCATGGCGACCGGCGCGCTCACCGCTGCGGACATGCCGCCGACCGACGACCATTTCGTCCCGAACAGCGCGCCCAGCCATACGACCGCGAACACGATTCCGGCGGGCCAGTAGAGCGCCGTCACCACGCCCATCATCGTCGCCACGCCCTTGCCCCCGGCAAAGCGCAGCCAGACCGGATAGCAATGGCCGATAAAGGCCATCGCCCCCGCCATCGGCCCGCCGCCGTCAACCAGCGCGGCGCCGATCAGCACCGCCGCCGCGCCCTTCAGCAGGTCCAGCAGCAAGGTCGCGGCCGCCAGCCCCTTGCGCCCGGTGCGCAGCACGTTGGTCGCGCCGATATTGCCCGATCCGATCTGCCGCAGGTCGCCCGCGCCCGTGACCCGGGTCAGGATCAGGCCGAAGGGAATGGAGCCGAGCAGATAGCCCAGCAGCAGGAGGGACGCAGGAAGGAGCCAGGGAGGAATCATGATCAAACCGCCAAAGCGATTTCGAGGCAGGCGGGAACCGCCTGCCGGTTAAGAAATCGCGACAAACCAATGACCCTGATCGGTCGATCGATGAATCGGCTCGATCGATCAGGATTGCGGCGCGATCATAGCGGGAACGGCGCGGCGGGCAATGCCGAAGACGCGCGCCGAGAGCCATGAACGCAGCGGTCGCTCCACATGCCGCTCGACCGCCAGCGCGAACAGGAACAGGCCTCCGACGAAGGCCAGGCCCAGCATCGGCGAAGCGTGGACGTCCCACGCCCCCAGCGCCTTGGCCACGAACGCGGCGAAGGGAACCTGGAAAATATAGACGGGATAGGATGATCGCCCGAGGAGGATCGCGATCCGGCTTTCCCCTATGCCTGTCCGGCATCCCGCGCCGAGCAGGACTAGCAGTGGGCAGACCAGCATAGCCACCGTGAGGTCATAAACCGTCCGCGCGCCGCCCGAAACGTCCACAGCCAGCACGGCCAGCGTAAAAGCGCAGAGCAAGGGAAAGGACGGGCGCCATCGGACCGGCCCGACATGCGCGATCGCTATGCCCGCGCAAAAGGCGAACAGCGCCCGCGCCATCCCACCCGGCATCTGTCCCGCGCTGACGCCCAGGTTCAGCTGGCCGTAGTGCAAACCGGCGAACAGCATCGGCACGGCCGCGGCCGCCATCGTCCACCTCGTCCGGCGCGGATCTACGAAGGCTGCGCTGAAAGCGGCGAAACCCAGGCTCGCCCCGATTTCCAGCAGGATCGACCAGGCGACGAAGTTGAGTGGAAACAGGTCGTCCGACAGGCTCCATTCCAGCGGCAGGGGAAACAGCAGCAGGTTGGCGACGAACGACACAAGCCCATGGCCCTGAAGGTTGCTTTCTTCCCCCAGCAGCAGGACGTAGGCGAGGGCGCTGAGGCCGGAAACGAGATAGAGCGGATAGAGGCGCACGGTCCGCCGCAGCAGGAACGCGCCGATCCCCATGCCCTTCCGCAACCGGTCGGCATAGGCATGGAACAGCACGAAGCCGCTGATGCAGAAGAAGAGATCGACTGCGAGATAGGCGCTGGACATCACCGTCCCGCCGACGAAGGCCGGAACATGATAGATCGCCACCGCCAGCGCCGCGATGCCGCGCAGGCCATCGAGCGCCACGAACTGGTGGCGCCTCCCGCCGTCCCTGCCGATCGTCGAATGCATCCGTTCTCACCCCGCCCCTCCACCTAGCCCAGGCAGGGTTAATTTCCGGTAGTGCCCTATGCCACCGGTCCAGGCCGGCTGCCATGGCCCCGGCTTGACAGGTCCGTTATCGACCGCGACATGAATGCCGATAATGACGGTCGCTTCGGACGCTCCCATCCTCTTCTTCGATTCCGGTGTCGGCGGGCTCTCGATCCTCGCGCCGGCCCGCATCGCCCTGCCGACTGCGCCGATCGTCTATGCCGCCGACAGCGCCGGCTTCCCCTATGGCACCAAGAGCGAGGCGGAGATCGCCGCCCGCGTTCCTGCCCTGCTCGGCCGGCTGGTGGAGCGCTATCGCCCTCGCCTTGCCGTCATCGCCTGCAACACCGCCTCGACCATCGCCCTCCAGCATGTCCGCGCGGCGCTCGACATTCCGGTCGCCGGCACCGTGCCCGCGATCAAACCCGCCGCGCTCCAGTCGAAGAGCCGGGTCTTCGGCGTGCTCGGCACCGACGCCACGGTGCGCCAGCCCTATGTCGATCGTCTGGCGGCGGAACATGGCGCGGACTGCACCGTGCTGCGCCACGGCTCGGCCGCGCTGGTGCAACTGGCCGAGGCGAAACTGCGCGGCGAGCCGCTCGACCCCGCCGTGGCGCGCGACGCGCTTTCGGGCCTGCTCAATCAGCCGGGCGGCGACCGGATGGACACGGTGGTCCTCGCCTGCACCCATTTCCCGCTGGTGGAGGCGGAGCTGGCAGCCGCCGCGCCCCGTCCGCTGGCCTTTCTCCATGGTGGCGAAGGGATCGCCCGGCGCATCGCCTGGCTGACCCAGGGCCAGGACTGGCCCGCCTCGCCAGCACCCGGAACCGCCGTCTTCACTCGGCTGGACCAGGGGATCGAACTCTTGCGTCCCGCCCTCGCCGGCTACGGACTCGCCCGGATCGAAGCGCTCTGAAAGGGTGGGCCATTTGTCCAATGGCGCGCTGCGTCGATCACCCCGATAGGTATTTCTCCTGAAGGTTGCGAACGGTTATCGCTGGTAATGCTCTCCTCGCGCCTGTAAATGCCCGCTTGAGAGAGAGGGTGGCGCGCAGGGCGCGGCAAACGGAACGGAAGCGCGAGTGAACTACAAGCATATCTTCGCCCAGGCGATCGACCGGCTCCACAGCGAGGGCCGCTACCGGGTCTTCATCGACATCCTGCGCAACAAGGGCGCCTATCCCAACGCCCGCTGCTTCCACGGCCATAACGGCCCCAAGCCGATCACCGTCTGGTGCTCCAACGACTATCTCGCCATGGGACAGCATCCCAAGGTGATCGCCGCGATGGAGGAAGCCCTCCATGACGTCGGCGCCGGTTCGGGCGGCACCCGCAACATCGGCGGCAACACCCATTATCATGTCGACCTGGAGGCAGAGCTCGCCGACCTGCACGGCAAGGAAGCGGCGCTGCTCTTCACCTCGGGCTATGTCTCGAACGAGGCGACGCTCTCCACTCTCGCCAAGCTGCTGCCGGGCTGCATCGTCTTCTCCGACGAACTGAACCACGCCTCGATGATCGCGGGCATCCGCAATTCGGGTTGCGAGAAGCGCGTCTTCCGCCACAACGACGTCGATCACCTGCGCGAACTGCTCGCGGCCGAGGATCCCGACACGCCCAAGCTGATCGCGTTCGAAAGCGTCTATTCGATGGACGGCGACGTCGCGCCGATCGCCGCGCTGTGCGACCTGGCCGACGAGTTCAATGCCCTCACCTATCTGGACGAGGTCCACGCCGTCGGCATGTACGGCCCGCGCGGCGGCGGCATTTCGGAGCGGGACGAGGTGGCGGACCGCGTCACCATCATCGAAGGCACGCTGGGCAAGGCGTTCGGCGTCATGGGCGGCTATATCGCGGCCGACCAGATGATCGTCGACGTAATCCGCAGCTATGCCCCCGGCTTCATCTTCACCACCTCGCTCTCGCCCGTGCTGGTCGCCGGCGTGCTGGCGAGCGTGCGCCACCTCAAGGGGTCGAGCGAGGAGCGCGAGGGCCAGCAGGCGTCGGCCGCCCTGCTCAAGCAGCTCATGCGTGACGCCGGCCTGCCAGTGATGGACTCGGTCACGCATATCGTGCCGCTGATGGTCGGCGATCCGGTCAAGGCCAAGCGGATCAGCGATATCCTGCTTGCCGAATATGGCGCCTATGTGCAGCCGATCAACTATCCCACCGTTCCCCGCGGAACGGAGCGGCTGCGCTTCACCCCGGGTCCGGCGCATACGCCGGAGATGATGCAGGATCTGGTGAACGCGCTGGTGGAAATCTGGGATCGGCTGGAACTGGAGCTGATGGAACGCGCTGCGGCCTGACGCTTCGGCTCAGCCGCTGCGGGTACGGTTATAGTAAATGGAAAGCCCGCTCAGCGATCCGTTGCGCGTCTGGAACAGCTGGCTCGGCGTCTGTTGCAACAGCAGCCGCAACTTGCCCTTCCCTTCGAAGGCGGCGCGGAACACCGGCTCCAGGTGCCGGCTGGCGATCCGTTCGAACGCCCATCCGCACAGATAGATTCCATCCCAGGCGGTGAAGGTCAGCGTCACCGCCGCGCTGTACCGCCCCAGCAGGGTGGCGAACATCTCCTCCAACTCGCTTCCTGCCAGCGGCCGGTGCAGCGAATGGCCGTCCATCAGGTCGAACAGGATGTGCTCATAGGATAGGTCGCCATGGCGGGCGATGCACGCCTTTGCCATCGCCCAGTCGTCCTCGCTCTGGACGGCGAAGGGGGTATGCCCCGCTTCGCTTTCGATGATTTTCAGAAAGCCGTCACGCCGGTCCACGCAGGCCGCGCCCAGCCCGCCACGCCAGGCCGAGATGATCGCGTGCCGCCCCTTCTCGGACCGCGCTTGGTCGAGCGCCGAGCCGAAGGGCACGGCCTTGGGGCAGTCCGCCGTCGCCCATGCTGTTGCGGCCACATCGTTCAGCACGATCGGCTCGCCACCCGTCACGGCGCGCAGGCCCGACATGGAAATGAACCAACGCCCGTTGGTGGTCCGCACCGTCGTGCCGTTCACCGCGCCAGCGATGGACATGAACAGCCGACTGTCCCGCAGGCTCAGCCCGTGCATGGCCGCATAGCGCATCAGCGCGTCCGTAAATGTCGGACAATCCCCGGCGCCGAAGCGTTCGATCCCATGCACTTGCCCGGGCGTGATTGAAGGCAGGGCGAACTCCACCCCATCGGATCCGACGCAGGCCAGTATCGCCGGATTTCCCTGCCCTATGGACACTATCGCCGGCCGCACTGGCCACCCTCCCCCTGTTGCCGGCTATATGGCCGGGTAAGGGATGTGTAGCGATATCACCAGCCAAGGCAAATTGTTACAGCATAATGTATGGGAAATGCCGGTCGGATCATGATCTCGATTCAGGTCAGTTGGAAAGCGCCTGGCTTCAGGTCGCGGCGATCCGAGGGGTATCGGAAAGGATCAGCGTGCTCCGCACCGTATAGCCCCGATAGAGCGAGCGGTTCTCGCATCGGCCACCCCAATCGCGGGCGACGGCCTCCACGGCCGCGTTCATGTTCCGCCGCGGCGATACATGGAATTGCCCAAGCCATCCGAACAGCGCTCGCTTCCAGATTGCCGGCAACCCTTCCTGCTGCCCGAAATCGACGACCTCCAGCCGCCCGCCCGGCGAGACGCAGCGCGCAGCCTGGCGCAGCGCCGCCTCCCATGCGGGGATCATCGACAGCGCATAGCTGATGAACACCCGGTCGAAGGTCGAGTGGCCGAACAATGCCTGCGGATCGAAGTCGCAGGCGTCGCCCTGCGCCAGCACGACACGCCCGGTCATGCCGGCCTTCGCGACGGAGGCCCGCGCCGTTTCCAGCATCGCTTCCGAAATGTCGACGCCATACAGCCTCGCCCCTGGCCAGGCGTTGCCGGCGGCGATCAGGTTGCGCCCGGTGCCGCAGCCGATCTCCAGCACCGTCCCGCCGGGCGGTGGGGCGAGGTCGGCGATCAGCCCGTCGCGGCCGAGCAGATAATATTTGCGGGTCAGGTCATAGATATGGCGCTGATAGCGATAGACGCCGTCCATCAACCCGCCATGGCCCCCCGCCGCTGCCCCGGCCGTCACGCTCAATCCTTCAGCACATAGAGGTGGACGCCGCCATAGATGGCCGATCGGTCGCGCGCGGTATAATCCTTCGACGCCTCGGCCTGATAGGCCCAGCGGCCCAGCACCTCGTCCTTCACGCGACCCGGCAGGATGCTGGGCTCGCCCGCGGTGCGGAACAGCACCCGGGCGCCCGGCTTGGCCGTCCGCGTGATCTGCCCCCACAACGCGTTGAGCTGGTCGTCGTCCATCCAGTCCTGGGCGTCGAGCAGGATGTAGCGGTCGGCCGACTGCGCCGGCTGCGACGCCAGGAAATCGGTGAAGTTGACGTGGCGCACGTCCACCCGGTCCACCCGGTCGACCACCGCCTTGTGGTTGCCTGCCTGCAGATAGGGCGGCAGCGGCCCTTCCCCGCCGGCATAGCCGCGACCGAAGGCCTGCACCGCGAAATAATTGTCCTTGAGGTCGAAGTCGCAGGCCAGCTTCTCCAGCCGCGCCTTCAGCACGCCGTTCATCCGCTCGTCGCCGGCCAGCGCCTCGAACTGCGCGGGCGGGATGCCCAGGCCGAACAGCGAGGCGGGCTGGCTGGTAAGCCACCGGGTGAAGGGGCTGTCGAACACCGGCGCGAGTTCCGCCTCGAAGATCGCGCGCTGCTCCTCGCGCGACTGCGCGTCCAGCATCCGCTTCGGGTTCACCCCGTGCAGCCGCGCCAGCAGGTGCGCCGCGCCGATGAAACTGCCGAGCAGCCCATGCTTGTAGATACCGCGCGCGAAGCCGCCGATGCGGCGGCGGCCGATCAGGTCGCGCCCTTCCCAGTAGCGCCGCGTCGCCTCGTCCAGATGCGGCGCGACGAAGCTGCGATAGGCCGCGACGTTCAGCTTGCTGTCCGCCTGCGCGAAGAAGCGATGGAAGCGCGCATGGTCGGGCAGGGTCTTGGCCGCCGTCAGCTTCAGCCTGTTGAGCGCGATATGCGCGGTGTTGAGGTCGACCGCGGTGATCTTCGCCGGGTCGGCGGTCAGGTAGGACAGCACGTTGCAACCGCCCGAAGCGATGGTGACCACATGGGAGTCAGGCGTGATCGCCAGCGCTTCCATGTCGACTTCGGGATCTTCCCAGATCTGGGCATAGACCAGGCCCCGGAAGGCGAAGGTGAAAGCGCGCTCCAGCAGGCCCTGCCGGGAAAGATGCCGGTGCCGGTGCACCGCCTGCGCCACGCCCTTATGTGCCGAAGAAGCCATGTTCTACCCTTTGGTCCGCTCGATGGATCGCGTGGCCATAGGGCAATGGCGTGTCGCGGGCATGACGGACGCGTTACGATCCGGTGACGATGCGACCGGACTTGCGGAACCGCGGGCGCCGGTCCCATCTTATGCCTGCATGTCCGCCCAGCACTGGATCGAGCCGCATCCGACCGGCATCTACGTCCGCCCCGCCGACGCCTGGATCGATCCATCCACGCCCCGCGATCGGGCGCTGGTGACGCACGGCCATGCCGATCACGCGCGCGGGGGCCACGGCCATGTCTGGGCGACGCGCGAGACGCTGGCGATCATGGCGCTGCGCTACGGCACGGCGTCGGGCACGGCGGTCGATTATGGCGAGGAAATGCGGATCGGCGGGGTGACGATCCGTTACGTGCCCGCCGGCCATGTGCTCGGCTCGGCGCAGATCGTACTCGATCATGCGGGCGAGCGCGTGGTCGTGACCGGCGACTACAAGCGCCGGCCCGACCCCACCTGCACCCCGTTCGAGCCGGTGCCCTGCGACATCTTCGTGACGGAGGCGACCTTCGGCCTGCCCGTCTTCCGCCATCCCGATACCGGCAGCGAAGTCGACCGGCTGCTCGGCGCGCTCCACGCCCATCCCGACCGCTGCGTGCTGGTCGGCGCCTATGCGCTCGGCAAGGCGCAGCGCGTCATCACCGAATTGCGGGCGCGGGGCCATCGCGATCCGATCTATATCCACGGCGCGCTGGAGCGCATGTGCGCGCTTTACCAGGACTTCGGCGTAGAGTTGGGCGAACTGCGCGCGGCGACCGGCGTGCCGGCGAAGGAGATGCGCGGCCATATCGTGATCGCGCCGCCTTCCGCACTCAACGACCGCTGGAGCCGCCGCCTGCCCGATCCCATCACCGCCATGGCCTCGGGCTGGATGCGCGTGCGCCAGCGCGCCCGACAGAAGAATGTCGAGCTGCCGCTGGTCATCTCCGACCATGCCGACTGGGACGAACTGACGGATACCATCGCGGAACTGGCCCCGACGGAGACCTGGATCACCCACGGGCGGGAGGAAGCGCTGCTCCACTGGTGCATGACCCGCCAGATGCGCGCCCGCGCGCTGGCGCTGGTCGGGCGGGAAGACGAGGACGAGGGATGAGGGCCTTCTCCCAGCTCCTCGACGGCCTCGTCTACACCCGCTCGCGCAACGGCAAGCTGGACCTGATCGCCGACTATATGCGCCGCGCGCCCGATCCCGACCGGGGCTGGGCCTTGGCGGCGCTCACCGGCAATCTGGACCTCAAGGCGGTGAAGGCCTCCGCCATCGGCGAGATGATCCGCGACCGCACCGACCCCGTGCTGTTCGAGATGAGCCGGGACTATGTGGGCGACCTCGCCGAAACCGTCGCCCTGCTCTGGCCCAAGGCGGAGGACCAGCCGCCGGAGATCGACGACGGCTCGCTCACCCTGTCCGCCATCGTCGACCGCCTCCAGGGCGTGAGCCGCGCCGGCGCGCCCGCCGCGCTCGCGCAGATGATGCATCATCTCGACGCCTCGGGCCGCTTCGCCCTGCTGAAGCTCGCGACCGGCGGCCTGCGCGTCGGCATCTCCGCCCGCCTTGCCAAGACCGGCTTTGCCCAGGCCTTCGGCCTCGACGTCGACGATGTGGAGCAGGTCTGGCACGCCCTCTCCCCGCCCTATGCCGCGCTGTTCGACTGGGCGGAGGGGCGCTGCGAGCGGCCCGACCCCGCAGGCACCCCGCATTTCCGTCCCTTCATGCTGGCCCATCCGCTGGAGGCGGACAGCGTCGACCTGTCCGACTATGCCGCCGAATGGAAATGGGACGGCATCCGTGTCCAGATCGTCGGCACCGGCCAGGAAACGCGCCTCTATAGCCGCGCGGGCGACGACATCACCGGCAGCTTCCCCGACATAGCCGGGGCTTTTTCCGGCCATGCCGTGCTGGACGGCGAACTGCTGGTGAAGGGAGAGTTCCAGGGAGCCAAAGAGCATGGCGGCGCTGCAGCGAGCTTCAACGCCCTGCAACAGCGCCTCGGCCGCAAGGCCGTCAGCGCGAAGATGATGGTCGACTATCCCGCCTTCGTCCGCCTCTACGACCTGCTGCTGGAGGGCGACGAGGACGTGCGCGCCCTCCCCTGGACGCAGCGCCGCGCCCGACTCGAAGCCTTCCTGCCCACGCTCGATCCCACCCGCTTCGATCTCTCCGCTCTGATCGACGCGCCCGATTTCGACACGCTGGCCGACATCCGCGCCGGTGCCCGCGACGCCGCGATCGAGGGCGTGATGCTCAAGCGCCGCGACAGCCCCTATGTCGCCGGGCGCAAGGCGGCGCTCTGGTACAAGTGGAAGCGCGATCCGCTGACCGCCGACTGCGTGATGATGTACGCCCAGCGCGGCCACGGGAAGCGCTCGTCCTTCTATTCCGACTACACCTTCGGCTGCTGGACCGAGGACGGCGAGTTGCTGCCGGTGGGCAAGGCCTATAGCGGCTTCACCGACGAGGAGCTGAAATGGCTCGACCGTTTCGTGCGGACCAGCACCGTCAACCGCTTCGGCCCGGTGCGGGAGGTGGAAAAGACGCTGGTGCTGGAAGTAGCGTTCGATTCGATCCACGACAGCAAACGGCACAAGTCCGGGCTCGCCATGCGCTTCCCCCGCATCGCCCGCATCCGCCGGGACAAGCCCCCGCACGAGGCCGACCGCATTGAGACCTTGCGCCGGATGATTGCTTGAGGCAGATTGGAACAAAAGGAGATCATGCCATGACCTATCAGGGAAGCTGTCATTGCGGCGCCGTCACCTTCACCGTCGACACCGATCCTCCTGCCGAGGCGATGACCTGCAACTGCTCCCATTGCGCGCGCAAGGGCCTGACGCTGACCTTCGTGCCCGCCGCGCAGTTCACGCTGGAAAGCGGGCAGGATCATCTGCGTTCCTATGAATTCCACAAGCACAGGATCGATCATCAGTTCTGCGCGACCTGCGGCACCCAGCCCTTCGCCGCCAGCACCATGCCCGACGGAACCGAGATGCGCGCCGTCAACCTGCGCTGCGTACCCACGGTGGACATCGACGCGCTGACGATCACGAAGGTGGACGGCGCCAGCTTCTGATCGTCGCTGTCAATCTCTTGAAGCCGCAGGCCCCCTGCTCTAGGGCCCGGACATGCATGGCACGGGAACGGCAGGCGAATTGGATGTCGATGCGTTCCAGTCCTATGGCTGCTACGACCTGCTGACTCATGCCGGCGGTCGCCCCGAACTGCTGATCGCCGTCACGTCCATGGGCGTCCGGGGGGTACGGCCCGATTTCGAATGGGTCGGGACCACGCTGCTGAACGCGGCCGGGCGGCATGTCATGTTCCTGCGCGACAACGGCCAGTCATGGTTCAACGACGACAATGGCTGGGAAGAGCTGATCGCGGCAATCGGTGCCTATCGGATTGCCCATGGCATCGAACGGATGTTCGCCTTCGGCCTCAGCCTGGGCGCTTTCGGCGCAGCCCTGCTCGCCACGCGGCTGCCGCTGACCGGCGTGCTGCTGCTGGCGCCGCAGGCGAGCATCGGCCGGGAAGAAGCCGGATTCGACAACCGCTTCGCTGCGATGTGGGAAAGCATCGCCAGCCGCAATCGGCCGGACCTGTCCGGACTGCGCCACAGCGCGACCCGCATCATATGCTGTTTCTCCGTGGACGATGTGTTCGACCTCGCCCATGCCGAACTGCTGCGGAACTATGCCCCTCATGCCGAACTGCTGCCGATCCGCGGCGACCATAATCTCGGCAACGAGCTTCAATGGCGCCACCAGCACGATGCGATGCTGCACTATCTGATGGATGACGGCGCGCGGCCGGATCTTCGCCTGTTCCAGGGCGACCTGGACTTCGCCTTCAGCGTGGCGCCTCGTGTGCTGGCGGAAGATCGCTCCGGTTTTCAGGAGCATGTCGCCCATATGGTGCGCACTGACCGCGCCCATCATATTCCCGGCGCCCTGTTCCCGGAACTCAACCGCGCGCTGCGGCCGCCGCGCGGTTCGCTGCGCGCCGGCTTGCACAAGCTGCTCGGCTGGCGGGCCTATCCCGCCCAGCGCGGCATGTCCTTCCTCCTTGCAGCGCTGGAACCCTATCTGCATGACGGCTGGTCGGCCATCGACGACGGCGGCTTCTGGGCGGAAAGCCCACGGGCGCGCCTGCGCCTGCGCATGATCGATCCCGATCGGAAGTCTCCCTTCCGCCTCGCGATCGGCGGCAGGCTGAGGGCCGCTGGAGAAGAAGGCCGCATGCTGCGCGTCCGGCAGGGCAGGCGCCTGCTTGGCGAGGTGCAGGCGGCGGCAGGCGAGCCTTCCGGCGTCGGGTTGGTGGTCGAGGCGCGCGGACCGCTGATCGACCTGCGGTTCGAGACGGACCTCGACGCGTCCGGCGCCCCGCTGTTCTGGATCAACGAGCTGCGGGTCCTCTGCGATTGAGGCGCATGGGGTCGCGCCTTTGCGCTGTCACATGAAGATCCTATATGGGGCGCTTCGCGCGTCCGGCGCGTCCAAGCTATGGAGAAAAGATTGAGCAAGGTTCTGGTCATCGGCGCGGGCGGCGTCGGTTCCGTCGCGGTCCACAAGATGGCGATGAATCCCGATATTTTCAGCCATATCACGCTCGCCAGCCGCCGGATCGTCAGCTGCGAGAAGGTCGCCGAATCGGTGAAGGCGCGCACCGGCGTGACGATCGATGTGGCGCAGGTCGACGCCGACAATGTGGACGAGACCATCGCCCTCATCCAGAAGGTGCAGCCCAAGCTCGTCGTGAACCTGGCCCTGCCCTATCAGGACCTCGCGATCATGGACGCATGCCTCGCGACCAAGACCGATTATCTCGACACGGCCAATTACGAACCGCGCGACACCGCCAAGTTCGAATATGGCTGGCAATGGGCTTATCAGGATCGCTTCAAGGAAGCGGGCATCATGGCACTGCTCGGCTCCGGCTTCGACCCCGGCGTCACCAGCGTCTTCGCCAGCTACATCAAGAAGCATCTGCTCGACCGGATCGACACGCTCGATATCCTGGACTGCAATGGCGGCGACCATGGCCAGCATTTCGCCACCAACTTCAATCCGGAAATCAACATCCGCGAAGTGACCGCGCCCTCGCGCCACTGGGCCGACGGCGAATGGGTCGAAGGGCCGGCGCTCAGCCACAAGCAGGTGTTCGACTTCGACCAGGTGGGCGAGAAGAACATGTACCTCATGTATCATGAGGAACTGGAATCGCTTGCGAAATTCTATCCTGAGATCAAGCGCATCCGTTTCTGGATGACCTTCGGCGACGCCTATCTGAAGCATCTGGAGGTGCTCCAGAATGTAGGCATGACGCGGATCGACCCGGTCATCTACAACGGCCAGGAGATCATTCCGCTCCAGTTCCTCAAGGCCGTCCTCCCCGAGCCGTCGAGCCTCGGCCCGACCACCAAGGGCAAAACCAATATCGGCGACATCGCGACCGGCGAGAAGGACGGGCAGCAGAAGACGGTCTATGTCTACAATGTCTGCGACCATGAGGAGGCTTACGCCGAAACCGGCAACCAGGCGGTCAGCTACACCACGGGCGTGCCCGCGATGATCGGCGCCGCCATGATGCTGACCGGTGCCTGGCGTGGCGAAGGCGTGTTCAACATCGAGCAGTTCGATCCCGATCCCTTCATGGACATGCTGAACAAGCACGGCCTGCCCTGGCAGGTGAAGGAACTGGATAAGCCACTGGATTTCTGACCAAAATCCCCTCTCCCCTTCAGGGGAGAGGATTAGGGAGAGGCGGCCGCGAGAGCCGCTCTTTCCCGTTCATTCCCCTCTCCCAGGCCCTCTCCCCTGAAGGGGAGAGGGAGATTGGACGTGATATGGAAACCAGAGCCGGCGACCCCGCCGCCTTCGCCCGTTTCGACCTCGCCCGCGTGCCCTCGCCCGCCTTCGTGGTGGACGAGGCTGCGGTGCGTCGCAACCTCGCGATCCTGAAGGACGTCCGCGACCGCGCGGGTATCCGCATGCTCGGCGCACTCAAGGCCTTTTCCATGTGGTCGCTGGGCGGCGTGGTGGCGGAATATCTGGACGGCGTCTGCGCCTCCGGCCTCTACGAGGCGCGCCTTGGCCGGGAGGAATATGCGGGACCGGACGGCAAGCGCGAGGTCGCGACCTATTGCGCCGCCTACAAGGGCGAAGACCTGCCGGAAATCCTGCGCCTGTCGGACCATGTCATCTTCAACAGCCCGGGCCAGATCGCGCGCTTCCGCCCCATCCTCGACGCGGCGCGCAGCGACGGTGTGAACTTCGACATCGGGCTGCGCATCAACCCCCTCCACGCCGAGGGCGAGGTCGCGAAATACGACCCCTCCCAGCCGCACAGCCGCCTGGGCTTCCCCGTCGACCAGTTGAAGGCCGAGCATCTCGAAGGGGTCGATGGCCTTCATTTCCACAATCTGTGCGAACAGGATTTCCTGCCGCTGGAGCGCACCTGGGCCGCGATCGAATCGCGGATCATGCCCCATGTCGGGAAGCTCGCCTGGCTGAACTTCGGCGGCGGCCACCACATCACGCGCGCGGATTATCAGCGCGACCAGCTCGTCGCCTTTCTCCAGAGGATCAAGGCGCAGACCGGCGCCGAGCTCTATCTGGAGCCCGGCGAGGCGATGGCGCTCGACACCGGCATCCTGGTGGGCGAGATCCTGGACGTGATCGAAAACGGCATGCCCGTCGCCATCACCGACATCTCCGCCACCTGCCACATGCCCGACGTGATCGAGGCGCCCTATCGCCCCGCGATGCTGTTCGAGGAAGAGCATGGCCAGCCCACCCGACTCGGTGGTCCATCCTGCCTCGCGGGCGACATCATCGGCGACTATCGAGTCCCCGGGGGGGCCATTGCCGGCCGCCGCATCGCCTTCCTCGATCAGGCGCATTATTCGATGGTGAAGACCAACACCTTCAACGGCGTGCCTCTTCCCGGCATCTGGCTGTGGAACTCGGAAACCGATCAACTCACGGAAATCCGGCGCTTTTCCTACCAGGACTTCAAGTCCCGTCTCTCGTGACGCACATTTGATAGCCTCCCGCGCAACAAAATTTACACACGCGCTTTACAGGGGGGACCCCTCGGCATATATCGCTCGTCCGCTGCCCCATGGGACTTCCACCGCAAGGCAGCTTGTTTGCCACGACTACACTGGAGGTCCCTTGAGTTGCACAAGCATCATAGCGCGCTGGGGGTAGCGACCGCCCTCAAACCGGCAGCACCGGTAACGCTGATTCGTCCCCAGGCTGCGGCCCGGGCCGCCCGATTCTTCGCTGAGAAGTTTCCGGGCCGGTCCCTGTACGCTGTCAAGGCGAACCCGTCTCCCGACCTGATCCGTACGCTTTTCGATTCCGGGATCACGCATTTCGACGTGGCCTCGATCGCGGAAGTGCGGCTGGTGTCGGAAGCGCTGGATGGCCGGGGCAAGCTCTGCTTCATGCACCCGGTCAAGGCCGAGGAAGCGATCGCTGAAGCCTATCGCGACCATGGCGTGCGCACCTTCTCGCTCGATTCGATGGACGAGCTGGAAAAGATCATGCGCGCCACCGGCGACGCGACCGATCTGGAGCTGTGCGTGCGCCTGCGCGTCTCTTCCGAGCATTCGGAGCTGAGCCTGGCGTCGAAGTTCGGCGTCGAGCTGGGCGAGACCCGCGAGCTGCTCATGGCCACCCGCCAGGCGGCCGACGCGCTCGGCATCTGCTTCCACGTCGGCAGCCAGGCGATGAGCCCGCAGGCCTATAGCGACGCCATCGAGCGCGTCCGCGCGGCGATCGTCGACGCGGCGGTCACGGTCGACATCATCGATGTCGGCGGCGGCTTCCCGTCCGTCTATCCCGGCATGGAGCCACCCTCGCTGGAGCGCTATTTCGACGCGATCCATCGCGGCTTCGAAAGCCTGCCGATCAGCTATTCGGCGGAGCTGTGGTGCGAGCCGGGCCGCGCGCTGTCGGCGGAGTACAGCTCGGTCGTGGTGCGCGTGGAGCGCCGCCGCGGCGACGAGCTCTACATCAACGACGGCGCCTATGGCGCGCTGTTCGACGCGGCCCACATCGGCTGGCGCTTCCCCGTCGCGCTGCTGCGCGAGGAGGACAGCGAGGAGGAACTCACCGGCTTCTCCTTCTACGGCCCGACCTGCGACGACATGGACCATATGGTCGGTCCCTTCATGCTCCCTGCGGACGTGAAGGCGGGCGACTATATCGAGATCGGGATGCTCGGCGCCTATGGCGCGGCGATGCGGACCGGCTTCAACGGCTTCACGTCGGAAGCGGTGGTCGAGGTCGAGGACGAGCCGATGGCCAGCCTCTATGCCGAACGCATGCCGGAACGCCGCCGCGCGACGGTGATCAAGCTGGGCTGATACGGTTTCGCCTCCAGGAAAGAGACCCCCGCCGGTTCTGCCGCGCGGGGGTTTCCTTTGTTCAGCGCCGGAATATCCCCACCAGCTCGACATGGGTCGACCAGCGGAACTGCCCCACCGGTTTGACGCTCTCCAGACGGTAGCCGCCGGCAACCAGATGCACCGCATCCCGCGCAAAGCTGGCGGGATTGCACGAGACATAAGCGACGACCGGCACTCGCGCGGCGGCAAGCTGCATTGCCTGTTCCCGCGCACCCGCGCGTGGCGGATCGAGGACGATGGCGGCGAACCGATCCAGTTCCGCCGGTACCAGCGGCCGCCGGAACAGGTCGCGATGATCGGCCGCCAGCCGCCGCTGCGCCCGGTTGGCCCCCGCCTTCAGCGAGAGAACAAGGTCGCGCGCGCCCTCCGCCGCATAGACCGGCCGCGCCGTCGCCAGCGCCAGCGCGAAGGTGCCCAGGCCGCAGAACAGGTCGGCGATCGGCCCGGAAGGCGGCAGCGCAGCCGCGACCGCGTCCACCAGTGCCGCCTCCCCGTCCGGCGTGGCCTGGAGGAAGGCGAAGGGTGGAAAGCCCACCGCCACGCCGCCGAAGCTGACCGTGACCGGCTCTGGCTCCCAGCGCGTCTGCGGCCCGTCGCCCTCGTCGATGGTCAGCCGCGCCAGCCCATGATCCTGGCCGAAAGCGCCCAATGCCTCGTCGGCCGCCAGCCCCCCGACCCGCACGCCTTCCAGCAGCAGGTCGACGCCCTGGTCGGTCAGCGACATCTTCACATGCGCCGCCCGCTTGTCGGGCAGGATGGCGCCCAGTAGGCCGCGCAACGGCGCGAGCAGGGCGAACAGCCGAGAATCGAGGATTTCGCACACCGAAAGATCGACCAGCGCATGGCTGCCGGACTCGGCGAAGCCGATGACCACCCGCTTGCCCTGCCGGACGGCCCGCAGCGCAGCGCGGCGACGGGCACGAGGCGGCGAGATATGCGGTCCCAGCACGGTACCGGCCGCGATTCCCTGCCCTGCCAATGCCCCGATAACGCGCGCGCTCACGAAATCGGCATAGCTCGGATCGTCCACATGCTGGAGCGCGCAGCCCCCGCAGGCCGGGAAGTGAATGCAGGGCGGCGCGGCGTGATGCGGGCCAGGCAGCACGGCGCCGTCCGCCGCGATGCGGTCCCCCGGCGCAGCGAGCGGAAAATGGCGGCCATCGGCGGTCACGCCGTCGCCCTTTGCGGCGATGCGCAGGATGATGTCGGGATCGGTCACAGCCGCGAGGCGATAGCCGCTGGCAGCGTTCCGATCAAATCGTCCGCGATGAAGGCGGGGCCGGCACGCCGCGCCGCCTCGCCATGCAGCCACACCGCCTCGCAGGCGGCGCGGAAGGGATCGCCCGTCACCGCCAGCCTTCCGGCCGCAAGGCCCGCAAGCACGTCCCCGGTCCCCGCCGTGGACAGCCAGGAGGAAAAGCCGCGCGTCACCGCCGCCCGGCCATCGGGCGCGGCGATCACGCTGTCCGGTCCCTTGTAGATCACCACCGCCTGCGTCAGCCGCGCCGCCTCCAGCGCCCGGTCGATCTTGCTGCCCGGCAGATCGCCGAACAGCCGGACGAACTCCCCCTCATGCGGCGTGAGGATCGCTCCGGCGGGAATGGCGTCCCGCCCCTTCTCCCCGAGCAGGGTGAGCGCATCCGCGTCGAGCACGATCCGATGCCCGCTCGCCAGCGCCGCCTCCATCCGTGCGCGCCCATCTTCGTCGCGGCCAAGCCCCGGTCCCACCAGAACCGTGGCAATCCGCTTGTCGCTCACTGCCTCGGTGATGTCGGCGGGCGCAACAACGTGGCGGTGAACGATGGCATCCGGCCCGGAGCCGGCCACCACTGCGGCAAAATGCCGGATCGACCCCGCGCCCGAATGCGCCGCCGCGCGCGCCGCGAGCAAGCTCGCCCCGGCCATGCCCCCGCCAATGACGGCAACCAGCCCACGCGTATATTTATGCGCCTCCGGCTCAGGCGCTTGCAGATCGGGCACCGCAAGGCTGTGGATCGCGGAAGGAACAGGGATGCCGATATCCGCACACACCAGCCGATCGAACCGATCTGCCGCCGGGTGAAGCAGATGGGCGGGCTTCAGCGCTCCCAACGCGATGCAGGTGCCGAAGTGCGGCACCGGTGACAGGAGGGCGCCATCATCGGTCGCCACGCCGCTTGGCAGGTCGATGCTGTGGCTGAGACTCGCCCGGCAGACCAGTTCGTCCAGCTTTCCGGCGACCTTCTCGTCCAGCCCGCGCGTCAGGCCCGTGCCGAACAGCGCGTCGACCAGCTGAGCCGCCGGAGCAGCATCGGCCAGGCTCTCTACCGGCCCATCCCACGCCCCCCGCGCGCGCTTGCTGGATTCCGTACGGCTCTCGCCGAGCGCCGCCACGCGCACAGGCACGCCCCGCCCGCGCAGCAGCCGGGCGATGACGAAACCGTCTCCGCCATTATTCCCCGGCCCGCACAGGACCAGCGTCTCGCGCCTGCCCCCGGCTCGCCAGATCACCTCCGCGGCGGCGGCCCCCGCCCGCTCCATCAGGTCATATTCGGGAACGCCGGCATCGAACGCCGCCTGCTCGGCCGCCCGCATCGCCGCCGCCGTCAGCACGGGCAGGCCCTGCATCACTGTCCCTTTGCAATGGTGGCGGGCAGCCGATAGCGATCCCCGCCCACGCTCACCTCGATCCGGCCCTGCCCGACGATCTTCACCTTCGCCTGCTCCGCCCCGTCGGCAGGCATCAGTCCGTGGCCATCATCGACGATGCGGAACCGGCGGAAGCCCCCATCCGGGTGCCGCAGGGTCAGCAGCTTGCCGTCGCGCTCGATCAGGCAGTCTCGCGCCCAGTCGGCCTCCGGCCCGATGGCGCATTCGGCGTGTCCGTCGTCGGGCTCACTACCGTTGCCCACCACAGGCGCCTCGCCGCAGGCCGAAAGGGCGAGGCACAGCAGCCCCGCCCCCAAGATCGTCTCAGATATCCGCGAATACATGGGTTTCGGCCTTCGCTCCGGGATGCGTCACCGCACCCTTGTAGGCCGGACCCACATTCTGTGCATAGCGCCACAAGGCGCCCGCCTGATAATCGTTGCGGCGCGGCTCCCAGGCCTTGCGGCGCTCCTCCAGCACCGCCGGATCGACCAGCAGGTCGATGGTGCCGGCTTCCGCGTCGATCGCGATCTGGTCACCATCCTCGACGAGCGCGATCGGGCCGCCATCCGCCGCCTCCGGCCCGACATGGCCGATGCAGAAGCCGCGCGTGCCGCCGGAAAAACGCCCGTCGGTGATAAGCGCCACCTTCTCCCCCAACCCCTGGCCGTAGAGTGCAGCGGTCGTCGACAGCATCTCGCGCATGCCCGGGCCGCCCTTGGGGCCTTCATAGCGAATGACGACCACGGTGCCTTCCTTGATCGCGTTCGCCTCGACGGCGGCGAAGGCGTCCTCCTCTCGCTCGAACACCTTGGCCGTGCCGGTGAACTGGAGCCGGTGCATGCCGGCGACCTTCACGATCGCACCCTCGGGCGCCAGCGACCCCTTCAGCCCCACGACGCCGCCGGTCGGGGTGATCGGCGTCTTCGCGTCATAGATTACCTTCTGGTCGGGGTTCCACGTGACCTCGTCGATATTCTCGCCCAGCGTCTTGCCCGTCACCGTCATGCAGTCGAGGTGCAGGAAGCCCTCGGCCGCCAGCGTCTTCATCAGCATGTAGATGCCGCCCGCATCGTGCATGTCCCTCGCGACATAGCGCCCGCCCGGCTTCAGGTCGGCGATATAGGGCGTGGTCTTGAAGATCTCGGCCACGTCGAACAGATCGAAATCGATGCCGCACTCGTTCGCCATGGCAGGCAGGTGCAGCGCGCCATTGGTGGAGCCGCCGGTCGCCGCGACGATCCGCGCCGCGTTCACGAACGCTTCCTTCGTGCAGATGTCCCGGGGACGCAGATTCTTCGCAATCAATTCCATGACCTGACGCCCTGCCGCCACCGCGATCTCCTCGCGCGACTTGTAAGGAGCCGGCGCCATATTGCTGTTCGGCAGGGATAATCCGATCGCCTCGCCGACGCAGGCCATGGTGTTGGCGGTATATTGGCCGCCGCAGGCGCCATGGCCGGGGCACGCCGCCTTCTCGATCGCCGTCACCTCGGACAGCGGGCAATTGCCGGCGGCATAGCGCCCCACCACCTCGAACACGTCGATGACGGTCAGGTCGCGCTCCTGATAGCGGCCGGGCAGGATCGACCCGCCATAGACGAAGATCGACGGCACGTTGAGCCGCAGCATCGCCATCATCATGCCGGGCAGCGACTTGTCGCAGCCCGCGAAGGTGACGAGCGCATCATAGCAATGGCCGCGCACCGACAGCTCGACCGAATCCGCGATCACCTCGCGGCTGACCAGCGAGCTCTTCATGCCCTGGTGCCCCATGGCGATGCCGTCAGTGACGGTGATGGTGTTGAACCGGCGGGGCATCCCGCCCGCCTCGTTGACGCCACGGCGGCACCAATCGGCCTGCATGTCCAGCGTGGTGTTGCATGGCGCGCTGTCGTTGCCGGCGGACGCGATGCCTACGAAGGGCCGGGCGATCTCTTCTTCGGTAAGGCCCATCGCGTAATAATAGCTGCGGTGCGGCGCGCTCTCCACGCCGACCGAGACGTAGCGGCTCGGCAGCTTGGACTTGTCGAATGTGTGAGACATGAGAAACCTACCCTTCTGGAGCGCGCGCTATTTCCAAAAATATGCGATTCACGCAAGTCTGTTGCGACATTCCAGCGCAATGGGACCCAAAATTTCCGCAAAGCGCTTCTGTCCCGCAGGATCGCCGACCAGATCCTGCCGCATTTCCACCCCCAGATAGGGAATGCCGCCCGCTTCGGCATGGCGGTTCATGGTCGCGTTGAGCAATCTGCCGGAATAGGGCTGCTGGTCGCCGACCTTCAGGCCCGCCGCTTCCAGCAGCGGGATGGCGATCCGTGCTGCGCGGTCGTCCTCATTGTAGAGCACGCCGATGTCCCACGGCCGCTTCTGATCGGGATCGCTGGCGAGCCGGGGCGTGAAGCTGTGTACCGACAGGATGAAGGGTGACGTCATGCCGTCGAGCAGTTGCTCGACGCGCTGATGATAGGGGTGGTGGAAGCGCATCATCCGCTCCGTCAGGTCGGCGTCGCGATTGCCGGGAACGGCATGGCCATCGCTCATCACGGGCAGCAGGCCGGGCGCATCCTCCTCGCGGTTGAGGTCGATGACGAGGCGCGATACGCCGCCCAGGATCGCCGTGCAGCCCAGCTGATCCGCCAGCGCGGCGGACACCTCCGCCACGCCGATGTCGACGGCGATGTGCTCGCGCAGCAGCGCCGCTTCTATGCCAAGGTCGATATCGGCCGGCACATGCGAAGAGGCATGGTCGGCGATGATCAGCAGGTCCAGCGTCCCGCCGTCGATCTGCGTGAAGGCCTCGCTCATCCCTTGATCCTCGTCGCCATGGTCCACCAATCGGGATGCGCAGCGCGTATGTTCGTCGTAGCCGCATCCCGCTGCGCCGCATCGTCGAACAGGGCAAAGCAGGTCGCACCGGAACCCGACATGCGTGCGAGCCGCACCCCCGCTTGCGAGCGCAACCGCGCCAACACGTCGGAGATAACGGGCGCAAGCGCAATTGCAGGATTTTCCAGGTCGTTACGGCCCATCTCTACCAACTCATCGAATCTCTCTGCGACAAGAGCGCCGCGATCCTTCCGGTCCCAGACGGCAAAGACTGGTCCGGTCGGCACTGCCACGCCAGGATTGACCAGCAGCATCGGCCGCTCGCTCAACCCCTCGATGGCGCAGGCCTCCAGCCCTTCGCCCCGCCCCGTCACCCGCTGCGTGACGCTGCGCAGGCAAGCCGGCACGTCCGATCCCAGCTCCAGCGCCAGCCTTTCCAGCACGATCTGGTCCACGGAAGCATCCCACAGCCGCACCAGAAGCCGCAGCGCCGCCGCGGCGTCGGCCGATCCGCCGCCGATGCCCGACGCCACAGGCAAGCTCTTGAAAAGATGTAGCTTTGCACCTCTCCGCTCCCCCAGGAAGGCCTGCAGTTTAATGGCCGCCTCGCTGACCAGGTTGCCCGCACCATTTCCCAGCCCGGCCCCGAACGGCCCGTCGACGCTGAGCGCGATCATCCCGTCGTCCGTCGCGAAACCGCTCAGCCGATCGCCGTCTTCGGCAAAGACGAACAGGCTCTCCAGTTCATGAAAGCCATCGTCCCGCCGCCTCCGCACATGAAGCGCCAGGTTGACCTTGGCATAGGCGATTTCCGTGATTGGATCGGCAACAGTCACGACGGATGCGCTGTCCGCTTCAGGGTGCGGCATATTCGGGCTTCATTCCCTCTCTGGCCTTGGCCGCCAACCGCTCGGCGGCGTCCCCCTCGGCGAACACCGCCGCCGCGCGCCACGCATAGCGCGCCTCATAGCGCCGTCCGGCCGCCCACAGTGCATCGCCCAGATGCTCGTTGATCGTCACATCGGTGGGCGCGCCGGCCGCCGCGCGCTCCAGCACGGGCACCGCCGCCTGGACGTCACCGGTCACGAACTGCGCCCAGCCCAGCGAATCAGTGATCGACGAATCCGTCGGTTTCAGCGCACTCGCTCTCTTCAGCAGCGCCAGCGCCTCCTCCACATTCTGCCGCCGCTCGACCTGCGCATAGCCCAGATAATTGAGCAGCACCGGCTCGTCCGGCGCCAGCTTCAGTGCCCGCTGCAATACCGCGCGCGCCTCCTCCCAGCGCTTGCCCTGCTCCAGCGCGCTGCCCTCGAACAGCAGCAGCAGCCAGGGGACGGCGTCGGGCTGGTAGCGCGCCTGCGCCTGGCGAAAGGCGGCCGCCGCGCCGTCGAAATCACGCACATCCGCCAGCAGGCGGCCAAGCCGCACATACCGCTCCGCCTCTGCGCCGGGTACGGCTGCAAGCGATTGCGCCAGCGCGATCGCGCCCGGCTTGTCACCGGCTTCGGCCATCGCATCGACCATCTCGCCCTGGGCCAGCGGCGCATGCCAGCTCTTCGCCGGTACCTTGCGCGCCTCTTCGGCGCCAAAGACCGGCAGCCCCCCGGCGGTCAGCAGACGCGCGGCGACGATATGGGGTTCGGCGCCCAGAGGATCCGCAAAGGTCGCGATCCGCGCCAGTCTCGTGCCCATCGCCCTCCCGCTGTCGTCGGTCGCTATATCGACGCCCAACCGCGCGAGCAGCTGTGCAAAACCCCGGGCCGGCGAGAAGGGCGCGCCGGCCGCATTCTTTCGGCCGCGCAGGATGTCCGCCCGTGCCACTGCATAATTGGCATCGTCCCCCGCGAGCAGCGCCAGCGCCTCCGCCTTCGCGCCCCGCGCGGCGAGTTGGCCGGCAAAGGTCAACCGTAATGCCGCGGCATCGCTGATCCGCAACGCCAGGGCTCGCTCCATAGCCGGCCGCGCCGTGTTCAAATCTCCCTTGGCCAGAGCCAGCAGCGCCGTCTGCTCGTCCGCATATCGGCGCGCGAGCGGGGCGAAGCGATCCTTGGGATCCAGCACGGGCGGCGCATAGGCGCCAGTGGCGCCGGCCGTAATCCAGCTCCGCACCATCGGCGCCAGGAAGGCGAAATTCCCTTCCTCCACCATCCGATCGGTGAAGGCGCCCGCCGCCGTCCAGTCCTTGCGTTCCAGCGCGTCGCCGATACGCAGCAGTGTGCCGTCCCGCGGCAGCAGCCCTTCGTCGTCCAGCAGCGCGGCGGACTTCAGCGCCAGCGCCTTGTCCCCGCTTTCCAAGGCCTGGAAATAGGATCGGCGCGCGATATCCATGCTGGTTGGATCGGCGGCCAGCGCCTGGCGATAGCTGGACACCGCCAGTCCCAGCTCTCCCTCCCCGTCCGCCAGCCGCGCACGCGCATAGGTACGCAGCGCGCCGTCGGGATCGACCGATGCGCCGGCCGCGGCCGGCAGCACCAGCAGGCAGGACAGGATCAGGCGCTTACATGTTCGGATAATTCGGTCCTCCGCCGCCCTCTGGTACTACCCAGTTGATGTTCTGGGTCGGATCCTTGATGTCACACGTCTTGCAATGGACACAATTCTGCGCGTTGATCTGGAACCGGGGCTCGCCTTCGTCCAAACCCACCACCTCATAGACGCCTGCCGGACAATAGCGTTGCGCCGGCTCGTCATAAAGGGGGAGGTTGTAGCTGATCGGGATCGTCGGGTCCTTCAGCTGCAGGTGGACCGGCTGATCCTCTTCATGATTGGTGTTCGACAGGAACACAGAGGACAGCCGGTCGAAGCTGATGATGCCGTCGGGCTTGGGATAGGCGATCTTCTCACACGCGTCCTTGGGCCAGATCTTCTCATTGTCCGGCTTGTGCTTCATCGTGAAGGGCAGGCCGATCTTCAGCGTGCGCATCCACATGTCGATGCCCGCGAGCAGCGTGCCGATCGTGTTGCCGAACTTGCTGAGCAGCGGCTCGGCATTCTTGACCAGTTGCAGTTCCGTCGCGATCCAGCTCGACCGCAGCCGGTCCTCATAGTCGTGCAGCACGTCGCGCGACCGTTCGTCCAGGATCGCCTCGAACGCCGCCTCCGCCGCAAGCATACCCGACTTCATCGCCGTATGCGTGCCCTTGATGCGCGGCACGTTGACGAAGCCCGCCGAGCAGCCGATCAGCGCCCCGCCGGGAAAGACCAGCTTCGGGACCGATTGCCAGCCGCCTTCATTGATCGCGCGCGCGCCGTAGGAAACGCGACGTCCGCCTTCCAGATATTCGCGGATCGCCGGATGCTGCTTCCAGCGCTGGAACTCCTCGAACGGGTAAAGGTGGGGGTTGCGGTAGCCAAGGCCCACCACGAAGCCCAGCGCCACCTGCCCGTTCGCCTGGTGATAAAGGAAGCCACCGCCATAGGCGTCGGTCAACGGCCAGCCTTGGGTATGGATGACGAGGCCGGGCTGGTGCTTTGCGGGGTCGATGTCCCACAGTTCCTTCATGCCCAGGCCATAGACCTGCGGCTGGCTGTCTGCGTCCAAGTCGAACTGGCGCTTGAGGATCTTGGTAAGGTGCCCGCGCGCGCCTTCCGCGAAGAAGGTGTATCGGGCATGCAGTTCCAGCCCCGGCTGCCAGTCCGGCTTCTTCTCGCCGTCGCGGGCGATGCCCATGTCGCCGGTGGCGACCCCCTTCACGCTGCCATCCTCGTTGTAGAGGATCTCGGCTGCGGCGAAGCCGGGGAAGATCTCGACGCCCAGCCCCTCGGCCTGCTCGGCCAGCCAGCGGCAGAGATTGCCCAGCGATCCGGTAAAGGTGCCCTTGTTGTGCATCCAGCCCGGGGTCATGATGTGCGGCATCGTCATCTTGCCGCTCTTGGTCAGAAACCAGTGGCGGTTGTCCGTGACGGGCACCTGCCCCATCGGGCAGCCGTCTTCCTTCCAGCTCGGCAGCAGCTCGTCGAGCGCCTTGGGATCGACCACCGCGCCGGACAGGATATGAGCGCCGATCTCGGACCCCTTTTCCAGCACGCACACCGTCAGCTCGCGCCCAGCCTCATTCGCCAGCTGCTTCAGCCGGATGGCCGCGGAAAGGCCCGCCGGGCCGCCCCCCACAATGACGATGTCATAAGGCATCGATTCCCGTTCGCTCATAATCCCTCCATAGCGAGCGTCCCCGATGGCCTTCCCTCTCCCATCCGGTCGCCGTGTTACACTAACATTCTGCCACAAGCGGCGATGAAGATTCTTGACCACGGCGTCAACCTCTGGCCCTAGAGGAGGATGCGGGGTGCAATGCAGGTTACCGAGGCCGCGGCTGCCGGCGCCTATCTGGCGTGGTGGGCTCAGGCAGGCGTCGATTGCGCGACGGGAGAGGCGCCGGTCAACTGGCTGCGCCCTTCACCCATGCCGCGCGCGGGGCAGTCGGCACCCTCCATCGCCCCTATTGCTGAAAAGCCCCGAACGCTGGAAGCGTTCCAGCAATGGCTCGCAACTGATCCCGCCCAGCCGGAACGTGGCTGGCACGGTCAGCCGATCCTCCCCACGGGTCCTGCCATGGCAAGACTGATGGTGGTCACCGACATGCCGGATCCCGCTGACGTAGCAGCGGCAAGCCTGCTTGCCGAACGCGCCGGACTGCTGCTGGACGCCATGCTGGCCGCCATCGGACTGGCACGCGGCGACATCTATCTCACTTCCCTTTTCCTGTCGCGTGCACCGGGCGGCATGGTAGAAGCGGCCGACCTGGGCGTCGCCGCGGAACGCATGCGCTCCCATGTCGCCCTGGCGGCCCCCCGACGCCTGTTGATACTGGGCGACCGGACCACCCGTGCCTTGATGCCGTCGAACGACAGCCGGCCCGCCGATGCTTTACGCCCCTTTAACCATGATGGCGGCACTGTGCCCGCTCTCGCCACATTCCATCCGCGCCTCCTGCTGGGCCAGCCGGCAGCGAAGGCGGAATGCTGGCGCGTCCTGCAAAGCCTGATCGAGGAAGACCATCCGTGATACGCGCCGCGACCCGCTTCTCCCGTCCGGCCCTGCTCGGCCTGGCAATGGCGGCCGCCCTGCCGGCCCATGCGGAAAATACGGAGGCGCTGCCATCTCTCCCCGCCGTTTCGGCGCCCACGTCCCCGTTGCAGATCAGTGATGCCGACAAAGGCCGCTACGGTGCCATCTTTGCCGCGCTGAAAGCGGAGAAATGGGCGGATGCCAAGGCAATGATCCTGGCGCTGGACGAGAAGGACGCGGTTCGCTCGCTCGCCCTTTCGGAGCTGTACCTTGCGAAGAACTCGCCGCGCGTAGAGCTGTTCGACCTGCTCGACCTCGTTAACAAGGCAGCCTGGTTGCCCAAGGCAGACCAGCTTTCCCGCTTGGCACAGAAGCGCGGCGCGACCATCCTGCCCCCCCTGCCGCAGGTGCAGAAACTGGTCTGGCTGGGGGCGGCGCCCCGCCGCCAATATGTCGCGGCGACGAAGACCGACATACTGGCCCAGGCGCTTGCCGGCCGCATCCAAACTTTCGTCAAGAATGACGATCCGGCCGGTGCCGAAGCATTGCTCGCCACCGGGGAGACGGGACTGACGCCCGAGGGGCTGACCGAGGTTCGTCAGCGGGTAGCCTGGGCCTATTATATCGAGAATGACGATGCGAACGCGCGTCGTTTGGCGGCGCGAGCGCTCGAGACGCGAACCGGCGGCGACTGGACGGTGCAGGCGCACTGGACCACGGGCCTTGCCGCCTGGCGCCAGAATGACTGCCGCACCGCTGCGCCGGCCTTCGCCAACGTCGCCGCGCTCGCATCGGACGCCGATATGCGCTCGGCCGGCGCCTATTGGGCCTCGCGCGCCTACATGGTCTGCGGCGAGCCGGAGAAGGTCGAGAACCTGCTGAAGGTCGCCGCCCGGTCGGAGGAGACCTTCTACGGTTTACTTGCCCGCGAATCGCTCGGCATGCCGCTCGGCGGCGCTCCCGTGGGGCCGCGATTCGGCGCGATCGAATGGCAGCAGCTGAAGGACAGCCCCAATGCCCGCGCCGCCATTGCCATGGCCGCGATCGGCGAGACGGGTCGCGCCGACGAACTGCTCCGCTACCAGGCGAAGATCGGCAGCGCGCAGCAATATGACGCGCTGCTGCGCCTGACGAGCGCGCTCAACATGCCGCAGACCCAGCTCTGGCTCGCCCATAACGGCCCTGCCGGCAAACAGCCCGACAGCTTCGCCCGCTTTCCCGCGCCCGATTGGCGACCCGACGGCGGCTGGCGCGTCGACCCGGCGCTGGTGTTCGCCCACACCCTGCAGGAATCCGGCTTTCGCGCCGACGCCGTCAGTTCAGCCGGCGCGCGTGGCCTGATGCAGGTCCGGCCCGGCACCGCCAGCGATGTCGGCATGACCGCCGCCTCGCAGCTGTTCGTCCCTTCGACCAACATGGAGTACGGCCAGCGTTATCTGGAAAGCCTGCGCGACATGGGCGCCACAGGCGGGCTGCTGCCCAAGGTGATGGCGGCCTATAATGCCGGGCCGCTGCCGGTCGAGCGCTGGAACAGCGAAGTGAAGGACAAGGGCGATCCACTGCTCTTCATCGAATCGCTGCCCTATTATGAGACCCGCGCCTATGTGAACATCGTCATGCGCAATTACTGGATGTATCAGATCCAGGCCAAGGGCGCGGCCGATTGCCTGACCGGCATGGCACAGGGCCTGTGGCCCACCTTCCCCGGCGCCAAGGGGGTGAAGCTCGTCCGCCTCAGCAGGGCGGACGGCAGCAGCGTCGTGGCGGCGGGCGGCTCCGACTGATGCCGATCGACGAAAGCCGGGCGTTCGTCCCGGTGCGCATCGCGGTCCTTACCGTTTCTGACAGCCGCACGGCGGCAGACGACCGATCGGGCGACGCGCTCGTGGATCGGCTGACCGCCGCCGGCCATGTCCTGGCCGACCGCCGCATCGAGCGGGACGACAAATCCGTGATCGTGGCCCGCCTGCACGCCTGGATCGACGATCCGGAAGTGGATGTCATCCTGACCACCGGCGGCACCGGCGTTACCGGCCGCGACGTGACGCCCGAAGCGCTCGCCCAGGTCCAGGACAAGGAAATTCCCGGTTTCGGCGAGCTCTTCCGCTGGCTCAGCTACCAGACGATCGGCACTTCCACCATCCAGTCCCGCGCCACCGCCTGCGTCGCGCGCGGCACCTATATCTTCGCGTTGCCCGGCTCGACTGGCGCGGTGAAGGACGCCTGGGACGGCATACTCTCGACCCAGCTGGACAGCCGCTTCCGCCCCTGCAATTTCGTGGAGCTGATGCCGCGCCTGCTGGAACGATAAAGCCGGCGGCGGGATGCCGGTCAGTTCGATGCCATCCTATGATTGGCGGCACCGACACGGCCCAAGGGACCATCCGGCTCACTGCTTTCCCAATACACGCTCCAAGTATGAGCCCGCGACGGATATGACCGACACGCCCTTTCCCGCCGACCAGCGCCTTTCGCATGACGAGCTTGCCGCCTTCCTGAACCAGGCCTTCCCGGCCGGCGCCCGCCGCCTACTCGGCGATCTGGTTACGGTCAAACCCGGCCACGTCCGCATGGCCCTCGATCCGGATGCCGACATGCTGAGACCGGGAGGTATCGTGTCTGGGCCGGCGCAGATGGGCCTCGTGGACGTGGCAGCCTATGCCGTCATCCTGGCCCATATCGGCCCAGTCGCAATGGCAGTGACCAGCACTCTGTCGATCAGCTTCCTGCGCGCAGCTCAAGCACGCTTGATCCACGCCGATGCCTGCCTGCTCAAGCTGGGCCGAAGGCTGGCCACCGTGGACGTGCGCCTGTGGCAGGACAGCGAGGATCGGCTGATCGCCCAGTCGACGGTCGGCTATGCGCTGCCCTGATCCTCACGCCTCCTTCACATAGACCCCCAGCTCCAACCCATCGGGATCGGTGAAATGGAATCGCCGCCCGCCCGGAAAGGCGAAGATGTCTCGGCTCAGGTGCCCGCCCGCGGCGATCACCGCCGCGCGCGAAGCCTCGATATCCTCGACCTCGATCACCGGTAGAATACGCAGCGTCCGGTCGTCGACGGTGGCGTTGATGCCCAGCTGGCACGGCTCCTCCTCATGCGCCGCATAGTCCGGTCCGTAATCGGTGAAGCGCCAGCCGAACGCCGCGGCATAAAAGGCGACCGTGTCCGGCGCCGACGCCACCGGCAGCTCCACATAGTTCAGAACAGCCATATTCCATCTCCTTCCTTCGTCCGCTTGCGATTATGTTCCTGATATGTTCTAATTGCAACATGGTTCACGAGAAGGGTAGAGGCGCGACGTTGAACGGCGAGAGCCGCCGCTTCAACCTGCCGGAACGGCAGGCGGACGGCGACTGGCTCGATGCCCTTACCGACATTGACGGTGAGCCTGCGCGCCTGCGGACGGAAGTGACGGTCGAGCGGCCGCGCACGATCATCAGCCGCAACTCGTCGCCTGACATCGCCTTCTCGCAGTCGATCAACGCTTATCGGGGCTGCGAGCATGGCTGCATCTACTGCTTCGCACGGCCCACCCACGCCTATCACGATCTCTCACCCGGCCTGGATTTCGAAACGAAGCTTTTCGTCAAGCCCGAAGCCGCCACGCTGCTCCGCACCGAGCTGGGGAAAAAGAACTACACCGTCTCTCCCATCGCCATGGGGACCAACACCGACCCTTATCAGCCGATCGAGAAGGATTGGAGGATCACCCGGCAAGTCCTTGAAGTCTTCGCCGAAACCCGTCACCCGACCTATATCACCACCAAGTCGGATCGGATTCTGCAGGATATCGACCTGCTGGCCGACCTTGCCCGCGACCGGCTGGTGGCGGTGATGATCTCCGTAACCTCGCTCGATCCGAAAATCGCCCGCACGCTGGAACCGCGCGCGCCCCATCCTCTGCGCCGCATAGAGGCGATCCGCAGGCTCGCCGCCGCCGGCATCCCGGTGTCGGCGAATATGGCGCCGATCGTGCCGGCCATTACCGATCATGAGATAGAGAGCGTCGTCGCCCGGGTGGCGGAAGCGGGAGCACGCGATATCAGCTATATCCTCGTCCGCCTGCCCCATGAGGTCGCGCCGTTGTTCCGCGCCTGGCTGGAAGAGCATTATCCGGATCGCGCGGCCAAGGTTATGGGCATCATCCGCGACATACGCGGCGGACGCGACAACGACCCCGATTTCGGCACGCGGATGCGTGGCCAGGGGGTCTGGCCCGCGCTTATCCGCACCCGTTTCCTGCGCGCGCGCCGGCAGGCCGGCTTGGGCGGTGACCGGCTGACGCTACGCAGGGATCTCTTCCGTCCGCCGGAGAGCACGCAATTGCGGCTCTTTTGAAGGCAGGCCCCGGCTCGCTCCGCCATTCACCGCTTGTTCAATGCCGTTCGCCTATGCCATGCTTCATGACAATGACCAGCAGGAGCCTGATTTTCGGCCTAGGCGCCGCTTTGGCTGCAGCCGCGATGATCCCCGTCGCCGATGCCGGAGGCCGCCGTGACGAGCAAGATGCTGCGCGCCGCGCGATGCTGGAGGGGCAGGTGATGCCCTTCGCCATGATCAAGCGGCGCGTGGATGCGCAGATGGCCGGCGCCACCTATGTCGGCAGCGAGTTCAATCCTTCGACCAACCGCTATCGCCTGAAATATGTGAAAGATGGCAAGGTGATGTGGGTTGATGCGGACGGCCGGACAGGCGATATCATTGGTTGGGCGCGCTGAGGCGCGCGGGCAAAGAGAATAGAAAAGAGGCCTTATGCGTCTACTCATCGTCGAGGATGAACCCAGCCTCGGTCAGCAGCTCCGGAACACATTGGAGGGCGCGGGCTACGCCGTCGACCTCGCGACGGATGGCGAGGATGGGCATTTCCTGGGCTCGACCGAAAGCTATGACGCAGTGGTGCTGGACCTCGGCCTGCCGACGATCGACGGCCTGACCGTGCTGGACCGCTGGCGCAAGGAAGGCCGGAGCTTTCCCGTGCTCGTGCTGACAGCACGCGACAGCTGGTCCGACAAGGTGGCGGGGCTCGATGCGGGCGCCGACGACTATCTCGCAAAGCCCTTCCAGAGCGAGGAGCTGATCGCCCGCCTGCGCGCGCTGATTCGCCGTGCCTCCGGCAACGCTTCCAGCGAGCTGACCGCCGGCGACGTACGGCTCGATACCCGCAGCGGAAAGGTGACCCTGAAGGGCGAGCCGGTGAAGCTTACCGCGCAGGAATACAAACTCCTCTCCTACCTCCTCCACCACAAGGGGAAGGTGGTGAGCCGCACCGAACTGATCGAGCATATCTATGATCAGGATTTCGATCGCGATTCTAACACCATCGAAGTTTTCGTGACGCGCATCCGCAAGAAGCTGGGCGCCGACGTCATCACCACCATACGGGGTCTGGGCTACAGCCTGGACGAACCGGGACGCTGATCCGGGCTTTCTCCGTTCGCCCTGAGCCTGTCGGAGGACATGCAGGGGCTTCGGCTGGTTCTGCCATCACGACCCTGGGGCACTCTGGACAGGCATGACCGATCCCCAATCCCCTCCCCCCGTCCGTTCCACGGGTTCCATCAGCCGGCGGATGATCGGCATCGCCGCGCTGTGGATCAGCGTGCTGCTGCTGGGCGGCGGCGTGGCGCTGGACCGTGTGCTGGCCGACGCGGTCACGCGCAATTTCGACGACGGCATGAACTATGTGCTGACCGCGATGATCGCCGCCGCGGAGATCGGGCCTGACGGGGAAGTGCTGTTCAACCGCGCGCTGGCCGACCAGCGGTTCCTGGAACCCAATAGCGGACTCTATTACCAGGTCAGCGCCCGCGGTCATGAGGACTGGCGCTCCCGCTCGCTCTGGGATCGCGCGCTCAAGGTTCCGCAGGAGCATGCCGACCGCAACTTCCACGTCTATGACAGCAAGCAGTTTCCCGGGGAGGATCTGCGCATTATGGAACGCACCGTGATCCTGCCGGGATCGGACACGCGCTGGATGTTCATGGTCGCGCAAGCGCGCGAAGGGCTGGATGCGCAGATCAAGACGTTGCGAACGACCCTGTTCCACAGCTTCGCCATGCTCGCGCTCGGGCTGATCGTGCTGGCGACGCTGCAGACCATCTACGGCCTGCGTCCGTTGCGCAAAGTGCGGCAGGAAATCGTGCGGATGCGCACCGGCGAAAAGAGCCGCGTCACCGAGCCGATGCCGGCAGAGGTGCTGCCGATGGTCGAGGAACTGAACGCGCTGCTTGCCCATAATGAGCGTCAGGCTGAGGAGGCCCGCACCCATGCGGGCAACCTCGCCCATGCGCTCAAGACGCCGCTCACCGTCATCATGAACGCCGCCACCGCGCAGGCGGCGGACCTAGGCGAAACCGTGATCCGTGAAGCGACGACGATGCGGCGGCAGGTCGACCATCATCTTGCCCGGGCCCGCGCGGTCGGCAGACGCGGCGCGGCCCAGAGCCGTGCGGAGGTATGGGCGAGCCTCCAGGCAGTCGAGCGCGCCGTCCAGCGCCTCTATCCCGAGGTACGGATCGACATGGACGGCGACAAGATCGCCGCCGTGCGGGTCGAGCGACAGGACCTGGACGAAATGCTGGGGAATCTGATCGAAAACGCCGCCAAATATGGCGGCGGCAGCGTCTTCACCACCGTCGGCCGAGCGGGCACCATGGTGGAGATCGTGGTGGAGGACGATGGCGCCGGCATTCCCGAAACCGAGCGGGTACGCATTTTTGATCGGGGCGTGCGGCTCGATTCGGGTAAGCCCGGCACGGGCCTTGGCCTTGCCATTGTTCGCGATGTGGCGGAGATCTACGGCGGCTCAGTAGCGCTGGAAGAGAGCGAGGATCTGGGCGGGCTGCTGGCACGCCTTCGGCTACCGGCCGCCTGATGCGCCGGCCGTTTTACTTGGTCACGGGGCTGCTGTCGGTCGCATTGGGAACCATCGGCGCTTTCCTTCCTCTGCTGCCGACCGTGCCCTTCATGATCCTTGCGGCTTTCTGTTTCGCACGGTCCAGCCCTGCGCTTGAGCGCCGGTTGCTGGACCATCGCCATTTCGGCCCGCATATCCGGCGCTGGCGCGAGAAGGGCGCGATCAGCCGCCGAGGCAAGAAGGCGGCCCTCGCAGCCTTCGCCTTCAGCATCGTGCTGGCACTGCTTTTTTCCCCTTTCCCATGGTTTCTTGTCCCAGTCGCGGCAGCGCTGATCGGCGGGACATGGATATGGACACGGCCGGAAGCGTGAACGGGGCAAGGATCGGCTGACAGGCTTCGGCCTGACGAATTTTTTGCACGCGCGGGCTGACAAGCCCCGCCCCTCCCACTAGCGTCGCGGCAGTTGAAAATCGGGCAAAAAAATCGGGGTCTGCCATGAAAATGATCGCGCGCTTCTTGTTGTCTGTGGCGATGGTGGGAGGGATCAGCAGCATGCCCGCTTTCGCCCAACCGAAGCAGGTTCTGACGCATGAAACGCTGTGGATGATGAAGCGGGTGGGTGCACCGGTCGTCAGCCCGGACGGCAGATGGGTGATCTATTCGCTCAACGAACCGTCCTATGAAAAGGACGGCGCGATCATCGATCTGTGGATCGTACCTACGGACGGATCAGCCGTGCCGCGCCGCCTGACCCAGACCAAGGCGGCCGAGAGCGACCCGGCCTGGGCGCCCGACAGCCGTCGGATCGCCTTTTCCACCAAGCGCGAAGGCGATGATCTCGCGCAGATCTATGTGCTCGACCTTGCGGGGGGAGACGCCAAACGTGTCACCAGCGCGCCCACGGGGGCAGCTCGTCCGCTCTGGCGCCCCGATGGACAGGCCATCCTGTTCGAAAGCCTCGTCTATCCCGGCGCCATGGACGCCGCTGCCAACAAGCAGGCCGCCGAAGAGCGCAAGGCCCGCAAGTTCAACATGCGCGTCTACGAACATTTCCCGATCCGCTACTGGAACGAATGGATCGACGACCGCCGCCCGAGCCTTTGGATCCAGCCGCTGGCAGAGGGCGCGACGGCGCGCGACATCCTCTCTCCCACCAAGCTGGCACAGGCCGAAGGATTCGGCGGCAGCGCCCAGGGTGACGGCGGCACGACACTTGCACCGGCCTGGAGCCCGGACGGCAAGGAAGTGATCTTCACCGCCACCACGGAACGATGGAATGCCGCCTTTGCCCGTGTGAATTTCGGCCTATACCGCATGTCTGCCGAGGGCGGCGAGCCGACGCTGGTGACCCCGACGCCTGGCGAATATGGCGACCCCAAATTCACGCCCGACGGCAAGAGCCTGCTCTTCAAGTTCAACACCCAGGGGGAGGAGGTCTATGACTTGGCGCGACTACACCGCGTCTCGTGGCCAGCGGGCGGTGCCGCGACGCCGCTGACCGGCGCGTTCGACCGCGAAGTGGACAGCTTCGCCATAACGCCTGACAGCCGCACCCTCTATCTGACGGTGCCCGACGCGAGCCTGGAAAATCTCTATCGCCTGCCCGTGTCCGGCGGAACGCCGGAGCTGGTGATTGCGCCCAAGATAGGCGGCTACAGCGCCATCGACATTCCCTCCGACACCAAGTCGACGCAGTTGTTCGCCAGCTATGGCAGCTCGGTAAACCCCGCGGAAATCGTTCGGATCGACCCCGGCACAAAACGACACAGCAACATCACCAACGTCAATACCGCGCTGGCGGCCAGCATCGACTGGTCCAGCCCTCAGCATTTCTGGTTCACCAGCGACAAGGGGCGGCGCATCCACAACATGATCGTAACGCCGCCCGCTTTCGATCCGGCGAGGAAATATCCTCTGATGGTGCTGATGCACGGCGGGCCGGCCTCGTCCAACACCGACCAGATCGGCCTGCGCTGGAACTATCATCTGCTCGCCAGCGCCGGCTATGTCGTGCTGCTGACCGACTATACGGGCTCGACCGGCTATGGCGAGGCCTTCTCCCGCGCGATCAAGCTCGATCCGCTGCGCGGCCCGGCCGAGGAAATCAACCAGGCGGTGGACGAAGCCGGCAAGCGCTTCGCCTTTATCGACACAGCCAATGCCTGCGCCGGCGGGGCTAGCTATGGCGGCCACCTCGCCAACTGGATGGAAGCGACGACAACGCGCTACAAGTGCATCGTCAGTCACGCCGGCGAGGTCGATCTGCTGACCCAATGGGCCACCAGCGATTTCAACTATGGTCGGGAAATCGCCAGCGGCGGCCCGCCCTGGGGCGACAGCAAGGTGTGGCGCGATCAGAGCCCCATCACCTATGGCAAAGATTGGAAGACGCCGATGCTGCTGACCGCCGGCGAGCGCGATTTCCGCGTGCCGATGTCGAACACGCTGGAAACCTGGTCGACTCTGCAGCGGATGCAGGTGCCCAGCCGCCTGCTGATCTTCCCCGATGCCTGGCACTGGATCACCAAGCCCGAGGATAGCCGGCAGTTCTATCGCGAGGTCCAAGGGTGGCTCGCTCATTATCTGGAGGGCGCACCGGCGGTGAAAGGCGGGCCGATCCCTGCGCCAGACGGATCAAAGGCGCCCTGATCCTGGCGCAAGATGGTGCGAAAGGGTTTCAGGGCTGAACGAAGACCAGATCCCCACCCTTCATGACCATCCGGACGCGGCGCAAGGCTCTGATGTCGCTGGTGGGATCGCCTTCCACGGCGATGATGTCGGCGAGCATGCCGGGCTTCACCGCGCCCAGCCGATCGGACAGGCGGAACCATCGGGCGTTGCCTGATGTCGCCGCGACGATCACCTGGGCGGGGCTCATGCCACCAGCGACCATCAGTTCCATCTCGCGGGCATTGTCACCATGCGCGAACACGCCTACGTCGCCTCCCATGCAGATGGGCACGCCGGCCGCCAGCGCCATGCTAAAGCTGCGACGATTGATCTGGACCGACGGCGGAACAGGCTCCCGTCCGTCCCAGCCTCGATAGCGGGACGTCGCATCAGACGCGGCGAGGGTCGGGCACAGCGCGATCCCCTTTGCCGCCATGGCGGCGAAAATCTCAGGAGTTCCGCCATATCCATGCTCGATCGTGTCCACGCCGGCCTCGATGGCGCGCCGCATCCCTTCCGCGGTCGAAGCATGGACCGCGACAGGTCGGCCCGCATCATGCGCCGCCGCGACCGCAGCCTTGATCTCTTCGAGGCTCAACGTCGCACGGCTTTCCTCGCCGGGACGCCAGCGATAATCGGCATAGAGCTTTATCCAGTCCGCCCCGGCGGCGATCTGGCGTCGCACCGCCGCCACGATGGAATCGACACCGGAAACTTCCTCGGCACCCTGGGGAACGGATATGCCGGGTTCGAACCCCTTGGGCCCATAGGCGCCGAGCGCCACGATGGCGCGAGTGGCAACGCTGATGCGAGGCCCCGGCACGATGCCTTGCTCGATCGCCGAGCGAAGTCCGACATCGGCGTAGCCGGCGCCCTCCGTGCCCAGATCGCGCTCGCTGGTGAAGCCCGCGAGCAATGTGGCGCGCGCATGCGACACCGCCCGTGCAGTGCGGAGCGCCAACGGTTCGTGGAGAATCTGATCGTCCCAACTGGTCTCGTTATAGGGGTGGAGGAACAGATGGCTGTGTCCTTCGATCATGCCGGGCATCAGCGTATCGCCGGACAGTTCGATTTGCCTGGCTTCGGGAGGCACCGGCAGGTCGGGGCCCACGGCGACGATACTGTCACCGCGCACCAGCACTTGCCAGCCAGGATGGCGCTTGCCATCGACGCCATCAAACACCGCGACCGGCTTGAGCAGAATTGCCGGCGCTTCCGCCGCAAACGCTACGCTCCCCTGCCCTGCCAGCATGAGCGCCAGTATCACAAGCCAGCCGCGCATCGTTTTTCCCCCGCTCCGTTCCAGAAAACCCTGCATAAGCAGCTTTCGCGCAGGAGACCATTGCCATGCCCGGCCGCCAGAGCTGTCGTGCTGGACTGGCTCGGTACGAGACCAAAGCATTGCCCGCCCAGTCTCCTCTGGGCTAATGTGCCAAGGTGGCAGACCTCCCGCCCCTCAAGGTCAAGATCCAGATCCGTTGCGGCGGGGAAATCGCGCTGGGTCCGGGCAAGGCCGACCTACTCGATGCCATCCTCCGCGAAGGCTCGATCTCCGCGGCAGGGCGCTTGCTCGGCATGAGCTACCGCCGGACCTGGATGCTGGTGGACACCATGAACCGCTGTTGGGACCGACCACTGGTGGAGACGGTTGCCGGGGGCAGCAAGGGTGGCGGCGCAAGGCTGACCGACTTCGGCATCGCCATGCTCGGCCATTATCGTGCGCTTCAGCGCATGGCCGCTTCCCTCGCCGCGAGCGAGGAATGGGAGGCAATGCGAACGGGATTGCGGGAACAGCCGCGCACCACGCAGAAAGATGACGCGGCAGGCTGACCGGCACTGGTCCTCCTGTGCAAATCGTCATATCCATCGAAATACAACGCTTCAGGATAGACCAATGCACGCCTTCCTCCGACGGGTCATCGCTCCCGTTCTGCTCTGGCTCGCAGTCGCTCCGCCTGCTATGGCGCAGCAGCAGCAAGGGCCGCTGGTCCTTGCCGCCGCCAGCCTGCAGGAATCGCTCAGCCAGGCGGCGTCGATTTGGGTGGCCCAGGGCCATCCCCGGCCGGTCCTTTCCTTCGCCGCCTCTTCCGCTCTCGCCCGCCAGATCGAGGCAGGGGCACCCGCCGACCTCTTCGTCTCGGCCGATGAGCCGTGGATGGACGCGGTGGCGAGCAAGGGGCTAATCGTCGCGGGAAGCAGGACAACCTTCCTCGCCAATCGGCTCGTGCTCGTCGCCCCGGCGGACAGCCGGGCAAGCCTCCGGATCCTGCCGCGCTTTCCGCTCGCACGAGCGCTTGGGCGCGGGCGGCTCGCCATGGCCGATCCGGATGCCGTTCCCGCAGGCCGATATGGCAAGGCCGCGCTGGAGAAGCTGGGAGTCTGGTCGACCGTCGCCGGAAAAATCGCGCGCGCCGAGAATGTCCGCGCCGCGCTCGCGCTGGTGGAGCGGCAGGAAGCGCCGTTCGGGATCGTCTATGCGACCGATGCCAAGGCTTCGGCAAAGGTGCGCGTCGCCGGCATCTTCCCCGAGGACAGCCATCCCGCGATCATCTACCCCATTGCCCGCCTGCGGACCTCCAAGCATCGGGATGCGGAAGCCTTCCGCCACTTCCTTCTGTCGCCGCAGGGCATGGCGATCTTCGCCCGTCACGGCTTCACCCCGTACCAGGCGCGCCATGCTCAGCGCCGATGAATGGGACATCCTGCTCCTGTCGCTGAAGGTCAGCGCCGCGGCGGTGCTGGGCGCGCTGCCGCTTGCGTTTGGCCTCGCATGGCTGCTCGCGCGCGGTCGCTTTCCCGGAAAGATCCTGCTCGACGGCCTAGTTCACCTGCCGCTGGTCCTGCCGCCTGTCGTGACCGGCTGGCTGCTGCTGCTGGCGTTTGGCAACAACGGACCGGCCGGGCGCTGGTTTGCCGAATGGCTAGGAATCAGCTTCATGTTCCGCTGGACCGGCGCTGCGCTGGCGGCGGCGGTGATGGCTCTGCCGCTGATGGTCCGCGCCATGCGCCTGTCGATCGAGGCGGTCGACCGGCGGCTGGAGGGCGCTGCGCGAACGCTCGGCGCGTCGGCATGGCGCGCCTTCCTGACAATCACCGTGCCGCTCAGTCTTCCCGGTATCCTCGCCGGATTGGTGCTGGGCTTCGCCCGCTCGATCGGGGAGTTTGGCGCCACGATTACCTTCGTTTCCAACATCCCCGGCGAAACGCGGACGCTGCCGATCGCCATCTATTCCGCGCTCCAGGTTCCGGGCAGCGAAGCAGTGGTGCAGCGGCTCGCCCTCATCTCCGTACTGCTGTCGCTGGGTGCGTTGCTCGCCTCGGAGATGCTGGCGCGGCGGTCAAGTGGCGGCAGGGCGAACCATGGCTTTTGACGTCGATGTCCGCCGCCGCATGGGCGACCGGCAGATCGAGGCGCGCTTTCGCGCCGGGCCGGGCCTGACCGCGCTGTTCGGCCCGTCGGGAGCAGGCAAAACCAGCATCCTCGCCATGGTCGCCGGGCTGCTGCGCCCCGACGCCGGGCGGATTTGCGTCGATGGCGACCTGCTGTTCGACGGCGCCGTCGGCATCGACCTTCCCCCCGAACGGCGCAAGCTCGGCTATGTTTTCCAGGACGCGCGGCTCTTCCCCCATCGGCGGGTGCGCGCCAACCTGTTGTACGGCCATCGACTGGTCGATTCCGCCGACCGCTGGATGACACTGGAAGATGCGATTGCCTTCCTTGGCATCGGCCATCTGCTCGACCGCTGGCCCCGCACGCTTTCCGGCGGAGAGGCTCAGCGCGTCGCGATCGGCCGGGCATTGCTGCGCGGCCCGCGTTTCCTGCTGATGGACGAGCCGCTATCCTCACTCGATACCGCGCGGCGCGAGGAGGTGATGACAGTCATCGAACGCATCCGGGACGAACTCCGCCTCCCGATCCTCTATGTCAGCCATGACCGGACCGAAGTCGATCGCCTCGCCACCACCGTGATCCCGCTGGGCTCGAAACCCTGACCGGAACCGACGTCGCTCTCGCCATTGCGCGAGGCGATCACCATCGACGCCGGCGCTTCAAGGCGATCTGGGTGAACGGAACCGTTGTTAAAAAGCGAAGGCACCGTGAGCAGGAGTGCTGACTCCGCCGAGGTACAGATACTCTACAGCCGGGCAGTCGATCCCTATTTCAACCTGCAGGCCGGCGTCCGCCAGGATCTGGAAAAGGGCCCCGGCGCACCTATGCGACCATCGGGGTCGAAGGGCTCGCGCCCCGCCTCTTCGAGATCGAAGGCGCGCTGTTCCTGTCCGACAAGGGCGATGTAAGCGCGCGGTTCGAAGACTATCACGACATGCGCCTCACCCAGCGCCTTGTTCTTCAGTCCCGTGCCGAACTGAGCCTTGCGACACAGGATGTGCCCGAAGCCAGCATCGGCGCGGGACTGACCGACGTCGAGTTCGGCGTCCGCCTGCATTACGAGGTCAGTCGCCGCTTCGCGCCCTATATCGGCCTGTCCCACCAGCGAAGCGTCGGGAAGACGGCCCGCCTATCCCGCGCCGCAGGAGAAGATCCCCGCGCGACGAGTTTCGTCGCCGGCCTCCGCTTCTGGTTCTAGCGCGCCCGTCCTTCCATGCGCCGTCGATGGCGGGAGATGACAAAGCCGTCCCGCTCTGGCATCGGCCGTGACACGCATGAGGGACGACATATGACGAGCATCGGGATTTTCGGCGCGGCGGGACGGATGGGTCGTGCGATCGCACAGGCGGCAGCGGACGACGGCCTGACCGTTTCCGGAGGCACCGATCGCACGGCAAGCGGGGAGTTGCTGCCGGGTGTGGCGATCCGCAACGATCCTGGTGCGCTGGCGCAGGCGAGCGATGTCCTGATCGACTTTTCGGTGCCTGCGGCCCTCTCCGCCCATCTCGACGCTGCCGTCGCGGCCGGCAGGCCCATGCTGATCGGAACCACCGGGCTGGAGCCCGCGCACCACGCGCTGATCGACGCGGCGGCCCTGCGCATTCCCGTCCTCCAGACCGGCAACACCTCGCTGGGGGTCAACTTGCTCGCCGCGCTGGTCGAGCAGGCAGCCGCCCGGCTCGGCGACGACTGGGACATCGAGATCGTCGAAATGCACCATCGTTACAAGGTCGATGCGCCCTCGGGCACGGCTCTGCTGCTGGGCGAGGCGGCAGCGCGCGGACGCGGCATCACGCTTGCCGATCATGGCGAGCGCGGTCGGGACGGCATAACGGGTGCGCGGGCGAAGGGAGCGATCGGCTTCGCATCGCTTCGCGGCGGATCGGTGGCGGGCGACCATCAGGTGATTCTGGCGACCGAAGGAGAACGCATCGAACTCGGCCACCGCGCCGAAAGCCGCCTGATCTTCGCGCGCGGCGCGGTCCGGGGCGCGCAATGGCTACTCGGCCAGTCCGCCGGACGCTACGACATGAAGGCGGTGTTGGACCTCTGACGCGATGAACAAAGCGCAGATCTTCGACTTCTTCAGCCGCCTGGCCGAGGCCAATCCTGCCCCGCGCACGGAACTGGACTATGGCAATGACTATCAGTTACTGGTCGCCGTGGTCCTCTCCGCCCAGGCGACCGATGCCGGAGTGAACAAGGCGACGCGCCGGCTTTTCGAGGAGGTGAAGACCCCCGCCCAGATGGTCGCGCTCGGGGAGGATGGGCTGAAGCAGCATATCAAGACGATCGGCCTCTTCAACGCCAAGGCGAAGAATGTCATCGCCCTGTCGGAAATCCTGGAGCGCGACTTCGGCGGGGAGGTTCCGCAAGACCGCGACGTGCTGACCACCCTGCCCGGCGTCGGCCGCAAGACGGCTAATGTCGTGATGAACACGGCCTTCGGGCAGGAAACCTTCGCGGTCGACACCCATATCTTCCGCGTCGGCAACCGCACCGGCCTCGCACCCGGCAAGACACCGCTTGCGGTCGAGCTGAAGCTGGAAAAGCGTGTGCCCGGTCCCTTCCGCCGCGACGCGCACCACTGGCTGATCCTGCACGGACGCTATGTCTGCAAGGCGCGCAAGCCGGAATGCTGGCGCTGCATCGTCGCGGACCTTTGCCGCTACAAGCCCAAGACGCCACCCCCTGTGACGAAGTCCGCTCCCTGACATTCTCTCTGCGTTCAGCTTGGCCGTGCTATACGGTTGCCAGCCATGCGCACCGTCCTTTCCGCATGGAAGGAGAGACAATCATGTCCGCATATCCGCGTCCCGCCGCCCGCAGCCTCACCTTCGCTCTCGCCATCGCCTGCGCCGTCACCCCCGCCATCGCGAAGGAAGCGGCCGATAACCTGGTCCCTGCTGGCGCAGCCGTCGACTGCATCCCGATCAACACCATCCGCCAGACCAATGTGCGCGATGACCAGACGATCGACTTCATCACGAACGGGAACAAGATCTATCGGAACACCCTCCCCATCAGCTGCCCCAGCCTGGGCTTCGAAAAGCGCTTCCTCTATCGTACCAGCCTGTCGCGCCTGTGCTCTGTAGATGTGATCCGGGTGCTCTACAATGCCGGGACGGGTGTAATGCCCGGCGCCGGCTGCGGCCTGGGCAAGTTCCAGCCGATGCAGAAGGCGCCGAAATAAGATTGCAGGAGGGCGCATTTGGTGCTGGCGCCCTCACCCGGCCTTTGCTAAGCGGCCATTCGCTTCGGCGAACACGCACCCGTAGCTCAGCTGGATGGAGCGTCGCCCTCCGAAGGTTTACGTCCGACGCGAGAGCAGCGATTTTATACCGGATTTGCGCGGGTTTAGGAAGGCAGAAGAAAGGAAGGACGAAAAATCACCAAAATCTCACCGTGATCGGACAGCCGATTTTGATCATGGATTGACGTTTTTCGGCGCAAATCATACGGCTTCACGCCCTACGCACCCATAGCTCAGCTGGATAGAGCGCTGCCCTCCGAAGGCAGAGGCCAGAGGTTCGAATCCTCTTGGGTGCGCCAAAACTCACCAATAAAATCAGTAGGTTGAGAGGAAAACCGCCTCTCCCGCCAGGTCCCCCGCCAAACCGAAAACTCACCAGCTTTGGCCGTGACGACTGCAAAAACCCCGGATTTCAGCCAGAATTGCCTCGGGTCAAACTCACCAACAGCGAAAACTCGTCTGAGAAGCGTTCTTGCCAGCGATCGGAACGCGACTGAGGGTGACAGAGAGCGATGCGCTTCCCTTCGGGACCGGCGCTCTAACTCCGCTGATGAGGTGGACGCCCCCTCTTTCGGCATCGGCATGCCATAGTGTCGGCCGTCGAAGGTCCGTCACTAACAGAGGAGCCGTCCACTATGGATGTACCACGATCGGGTTTGATATCGCCAAGGGTGTTTTTCAGGTTCACGGAGTCAATGGCGCTGGGGAAGTCACGCTTCGGCGTTGAATATCCCATGCCCAGGTGCTGACGCTGTTCAAGCATTTGCCGCCGTGCCTGGTCGGCATGGAAGCCTGCGGCACCGCGCCTCATTGGGCGCGGGCGATCTCGGCGCTGACGCATGATGTGCGCCTCATCTCGCCGGCCTACGTCAAGCCTTACGTGAAGCGGTCCAAGACCGACGCCGCCGACGCGGCGGTGATCTGCGAGGCGGTCAGTCGGCCCCAGATGCGGTTCGTGCCGGTCAAGAGCCCCGACGACCAAGCCCTCGCGCTGTCCTACAAGACTCGCAGCCTGATGGTGGCGCAACGCACGGCGGCCGTTAACACGATGCGAGCCCACCTCAGCGAGTTCGGCATCATCTCGCGTCAGGGACTGATCGGCTCGGCCGAACTCGTCTCGCTGACCAGGAACGGCGAGGAACGCCTGCCAGACCTGGCGCGCGAGAACCTTGCCGAGGTCGCCGACCTGATCGAAGCGGTGGAAGCCAAGATCGCGCAACTCGACGCGAAGCTGGCGGACATTGTCAAGAAGGATGAGCGATGCCGCCGCCTCATCAAGGTGCCCGGCATCGGGCCAGTAGCCGCCGGCACGCTGATCGCGCTTTCCGGCGACATGAAGCGCTTCCGCAGCGGACGTGATTATGCCGCCCGGCTCGGTCTGACACCACGCCAGAACTCCAGTGGCGAGCGCGTGCGGATCGGCAGGATGAGCAAGGCCGGGAACCGAGATTTGCGCGTGCTGCTCGTTCTCGCCCAGATGTCAGTGATTCGCCGGGCAAGGTCCAATCCGCCACGGATATCCACATGGGTGCTGGACCTGATGAAGCGACGCCCGTCACTTGTGGTCGCAGTGGCCATGGCCGCGAAAACCGCCGGCATCATTTGGGCGATGCTGACGCGTGGCGAGGAATTATAAGCTGCAGACCGCATAACGCGGTGCGCTAAAGAGACCCTGCAGTGCTGAAGCGCCAAGGGTAGTGAGGCAATTGCTCAGGAGATGATGACGAACCGGTTGTGCACCGGGGATCGGCAAAACCCGCAAAGCGTACGGCGCTTCGAGCGCGTTCCGCTGATTGGGAGTTGCTCCGCGGACTTCATCAGGGCCCGCGATCTCGGATCGATCTGGGCCCTGCAGATTGCGAAGATGTTCGGCGCCACCGCCGTCATCACGTCGTCTTCCGATGAAAAGCTCGAACGGGCGGAGCTATTAGGCGCCGACCATGTCTTGAACTATCGCACCGTCTCCGACTGGGGTAAGGCGGTGCGTGACAGGACCGGCGGCTGGGGCGTCGATCTTGTGCTGGAAGTCGGCGGCCCGGCCACGATGGCGCAGTCCGCGGAAGCCGTTCGCATCGGCGGCCACATCGCCATGATTGAGGGGCTTGCGGGCTATGAAGGCGGCCTTCCCGTTCTGGCGATGATGATGAAGCAGGCGCGAGCGCAGGGATTGATCGTGGGTAGCCGGAAGCAGCAACAAGACTTTGTACGTGCAATAGATGCCAATGGTCTCCGGCCTGTCATCGACCGACGGTTCCACTGGAAAAGCTGGCAGACGCTTTCCGGTGCGAGATCACCGGCGGGCATTTCGACAAAATCGGCGTCGAGTGGTAGCGGTCGCCCCACCCTTTCTACCGCGATGAGTCGTGACGCTTACAGCGATGTGCAATGAAGGTTGCTGTCACTTCTTACATCGCTGCTTGGCCGGGGATTGTTTTGTGCCATGCGGCTCACGATGGACTGGCCAGAAAACTGCACGGCCTATGTCGCCCACAGCCGGCGTTGCTCTATCGAGCACTCGGCCCCGCGCTATAGTCGCAGCACTGGTCGTTCATGCGGCGGCATGAAATGCAAACGCCGCTCGCTCAGAGAGTCCATTACTGAACTGATGGGGTGGATGCCCCCTTCATCCGGCATCGTATGATGCCTGACCGGCGCGATGCAGCGCTGGAGATGGAGGAGCACATGACCGACGTTCACATTCTCGCGATCGACCTAGCCAAGCGCAGCTTCCAGATCTGCGCCACCGCGGCGGGAGGGGCGGTTCTATTTAACCGGATGATTTCGCGCGCGAAGCTCGAGACGGTTCCGCGCGAGCAGACACCTTGCATTGTGGCGATGGAGGCGTGCGCGACGAGCCATTTCTGGGGACGGTTTGCGCAAGGCCTTGGCCACGAGGTGCGGCTGATCCCGCCGATCTACGTGAAGCCGTTCGTCAAACGACAGAAGAACGATGCGGCGGATGCGGCTGCGATCGCCGAAGCCGCGCTGCGGCCGAACTTACATTTCGTGGCGGTCAAGAGCGCGGAGCATCAGGCCCGCGCAGTCGCATTCCGGACCCACCAGTCCTTTGTCGGGCAGCGCACCCAACTGATCAACGCCCTGCGGGGACATCTTGGCGAGTTCGGGCTCGTGGTTGCGCAAGGGCCGACAGGTCTCAAGACCGTCGCTGGCATGATCGACGACAACGCGACTGAACTCCCTGACGCTGTGCGCGATATCGTTCGTCTTTACCTCGATCAGATCGCGGTGCTCACGCAGAAGATTGACGATCTGCACTTCAAGCTGCGCGCCGCGATCAAGGTCGACGACGCGATGCGTCGGCTCTGCACAGTGCCGGGAGTCGGCCCGGTGACCGCGGGTGCGATAATGGCATTCGCACCCGATTTGCGCGCCTTCGCCAGCGGCCGAAACTTCGCCGCCTGGCTCGGCTTGGTCCCGCGGCAGCGATCGACCGGCGGCAAGACGCGACTCGGCGGCGTAAGCAAGATGGGCCAGGCCGATATCCGCAAGCTGCTGATTGTTGGCGCGATGAGCAGGATCCGCTGGATCATCCGGCGCGGCGTGTTGCCCGACAGTTGGCTCGGCCGCATACTGGGGCGCAAGCCGCGCATGGTGGCGGCCGTCGCGCTGGCCAACAAAATGGCGCGCATGATCTGGGCGATGATGACGCGCGAACAGAATTACCGGATGGCGTGACGCGCTTGCCCCCCACACAAGGGCGACGCGGGGAGCGCTTAGGGGCTGACAACCCCGACAAGGAGATCGACAGACGATTATGCGGCAAGGACTTCAATGTTCCAGGGCGAGCAAACCAGGCCCGGCGCTCGAGCAATAAAGCTCTCTGAACCGATGTGGACCTCGTTCTTCGAACTGCATACCGGCCCGTGGCGAATATCAGGCCACAATATGAGGCCTGACACACGAGCGATAGAAGCGCCAAGCTGTCCCAACCGTCTGAAAATCACCTTGCAAAACTGGGGGCATCCACACACGCCCTCCCGCAGCGGTGGCGCAGATCTGGAAGCTGCGCTTGGCTAGGTCGATCGCGAGAATGTGAACGTCGGTCATGTGCTCCTCCATCTCCAGCGCTGCATCGCGCCGGTCAGGCATCATACGATGCCGGACGAAGGGGGCATCCACCCCATCAGTTCAAACCGCGACAAGCAGGAGGTCAGACGTTGGGCCAACAACAGGAGTGGAGAACAGCCACCTGCCCTTCCGACGACGAGAGCGAGCCATGCTGCGCTTCAGGCAGATGAAGGCGCTACAGAAGTTCGCCTCCGTCCACACTAACCTTCACAACCACTTCTCACTGGAACGCCACCTCGTCGATCGAAAGACCTATAAGGAAAGACGCTCGGCCGCCGTGGCCGAGTGGCGGTCGCTGGCAAGCTAGCCCCCTGGCCTGCCCCACCCGAAGTGCATCCGGTGGAGACGAGTTCGCATTCGACTGACAGCTCCTTCCTGACCCAAGCTCGACCGATTTATGAGGCGCGGAACTGTCAGATGACGTCCATCTTTACCGTTGCAAAGGCGGATAGGGCGACCGAAAGAGGGGCAATGAAATACTGGCAATCCTTCGTTGCAGCCGGCCTTGTTTCCCTTCTAGCTTTTGGAAATCCCAGCCGGGCGCAGTCCTCACCCGCCGAACTGTACGGTGACCTTTTCCGCCGCGTTCAACTGGAAAAGCTGTTCCCTGACGGCAAGACCTTTGTCGATGCCGTGCCGCGGTTGGCCCCCGGCGCGGTCATGACGGCCTATCGGCAGCAGCAGCCCCGCGACAAGGATGCGCTGCGCGCCTTCGTGCTGCGCCATTTCCGGGTGCCCGGTATCAACGATCATGATGCGTCCAACCTGCGCGACCATGTGCGCGCGCTCTGGCCGGTACTGGTCCGCCAGCCTGTCGAACGGCAGGCGGGCAGTTCCGAGCTGCCCCTGCCCGCCCCCTTCATCGTTCCGGGCGGACGCTTCCGCGAAATCTACTATTGGGACAGCTATTTCACCATGCTGGGCCTCGCGGTCGATGGGCAGCAGCCATTGATCGAAAGCATGCTGGTGGATTTCACCGCCACGGTCGAAACCTATGGCCATATCCCCAACGGGATGCGGACCTATTATCTCAGCCGGTCGCAGCCGCCCTTTTATGCGCTGATGTTGGACCTGTCGAAGGATGATACGCCCGCGATCGCCGCGCGCCGGTTGGCGGCGCTGCGGCAGGAACATGCCTATTGGATGAAGGGCGCTCGCTGCGCCGTCGCGAGCGGCGCATGCGAGCGGGTCGTGCGAATGCCCGACGGCACGTTGCTCAACCGCTATTGGGACGACAAGGACGCGCCCCGCGACGAATCCTATGCGGAGGATGTGGCCACCGCTGCGGAAGCCGGCAGCGACAAGGCGACGACCTACCGGCATCTGCGCGCGGGCGCGGAAAGCGGATGGGATTTCAGCTCGCGCTGGTTCGGCGACGGGCGCTCCATCGCCACGATCCACACGACGGACATTGTTCCGGTGGATCTCAACAGCCTGATGCTGGCGATGGAGCAACGGATTGAGGTCCGATGCCGCAAGGTGGGCGACACCGCCTGCGCCACGGAATTTGCCGGGCTGGCGCGCAAGCGCAAGGCAGCGATGGACCGCTATCTTTGGGTCGGCCGAGAAGGGCGCTACGCCGACTGGGACAGCAAGACCCGCCGTCCCACGCCAGTGCTGTCGGCTGCGACTCTTTATCCCCTGTTCGTCGGTGCGGCCTCCCCCGCGCAGGTTAGCGCGGTCGCCGCGACCGTGCACGCGAAGCTGCTCGGCCGGGGCGGCCTGCGCACCACGCCCAACCAGACCGGCCAGCAATGGGACCAGCCCAATGGCTGGGCGCCGCTGCAGTGGGTGGCGATCGACGGACTGGCGCGCAATGGACAGGCGGCCCTGGCGCGAGACATCGCCGGACGCTGGATCGGCACGGTCGCGGCCGCCTATGCCGAAACGGGTAAAATGCTGGAAAAATATGACGTGGAGGAAAGGAAGCCCGGCGGCGGCGGCGAATATCCGCTGCAGGACGGCTTCGGCTGGACCAACGGCGTGACCAGCGCGATCCTTGAGCGCTACCCCGACATCGCCACGGATCTGGACCAGGCGGAGACAAGAGCCGCCGCCCAATAGCAAAGGAGGCCAGACGATCGGATCGTCTGGCCTCCTTTTTTTGCGTTTCGCGACAGGGGCGCCGGTCAGCAAACCGGCGCACCCGTCATGCCGTCAGAAGCTGTAAGCCGCGCTGAACCGGAAGGACCGGCCCAGGATCGGGCGCGCCAAGATCGTGCCCGAACCCTGCGACCCGATGATACGCGGATTGCCTTCGGTCAGGCCCAGCTCGTCGGTCAGATTGTTGCCCGTCACCGCCAGCTTCAGGCGCTGATTGACCTCGACCGAAACGCCCGCGTCCAGCTGGTAATAGTTGGGCAGCAGCTGCGCATTTTCCGGATCGGAGAAGCGGTCGCCCGTATATTGCAGCGTGGCGAAGATGGACGGGCGGAAATTGCCGACCTCCAGTTCGTAGCTGGGCGTCACGCGCCACATCCACTTGGGTTGCCGCTGCACGCGGTTGCCCGTATTGTCGATGGTGCCGTTGCCGCTGAAGAAGCCGCGATAGGTGCCGTCGAGATAGGTGCCCGCCGCCGCGATGCTGAAGCCCGCGAACGGACGGATCACGCCCTCCAGCTCGACGCCGGTCGCCTTCGCGCCGCCGACCGACTCGTTGGGCACGCCGTTGATGATCTGCGTCGTGGCCAACCCGTCGAACTTGTTGTGGAACAAGGTCGCATAGAGATTGACCAGCGGGGTCGAGACCTTGAGCCCGCCTTCGTAGGTGTCGACCTTCGAGATCAAGGTCAGGCCCTCGCGCAGATTATCGAATTGCGGGAAGCTGTTGCCCCGGCTGTAGCGAGCGAAGACGCCGACCTGATTGGTGAAGTCGTAATTGCCACCCACCGTCCACGACCAGCGCGACCCGCCATAGTCGATGCGGTTGGCGCGGCCCAGCTGGACCGTCCGGTCATAGAGCGTGGCGGCGCTGCCGTCCCGGTCGAACGCGGCCCCGGACGTGGCGACGTCGCCCGTCACCTCGTGCCGCTGCCAGCGCAGGCCGCCGTCGACGCGCAGCTTGTCGGTGATCTGCAGTTCGTCCACTGCGTAGAAGGCAATGTCGCGCCCTTCATAACGGCCGCTCACCAGGAAGCTGTCGCCGGAGGTGAAGCCGTCGCGCGTGGCCACGCGGCCGTCGCCCAGCGTCAGATTCAGGCGGCGTGCATTGGGTTCCGCCGTCAGCAGCACGTCGTTGCCCAGCGCCCAGGTGTCGCGCGTGGTGTAGTTGGCAAGGTAGAAGCCGCCGGTCAGCTTGTTGCCGCCCGCGCTGAATTCCAACGCCAGGTCGTTGACGAAGGCGTCGATCCGCTTGCGCACATCCCAGATGCCCGCGCGCATGACTTGCGTTTCGCCCGGCGCCGCAGCGCCGTCCGATGCGAAGGTCAGGCTGCCCACGGTCGATCCCGCGCCGCCCAGCGCCACCGCCATGTCGGCGGCGCTCATCGGCGCGTCAGTCGGCACCAAGCCGACCGTGTTGGCCGTGCCCCACAGATAGCTGGCCCGTTCGCGCAGGCGCAGATTATCGACCAGCTCATAATCGAAGCTCAGGCCCAGATTGCCGATCTTCGCGCCACGCCCGTCCGCCAGGTCGACGGTGCGGCCGGCATTGTTGGTGGTGATGCGTGTATCCCGGCTGGCGAGCGCGCCGGTGCCATGGTCGAAATTGGCGAACTGGCTGATCTTGCTGCCGTCCTGGACGACCGGGATGGGCAGCAGCCACTGGCCATGATCATTGAGATAGCGGCCGTAGATGAGCACCGAGCCGCGCCCGTCAAAGTCGTGACGGATGTTCGCGGTCACCTGTCCACCCTTTTCGGCGCGGAACCGCGGATCGCGGATGCCGTTGCCCTGGGCGTAATAGCCGCCGACCATGAAGGTCGTATCCTGGCTGATCGGGCCGGAAATCCAGGCGTCGCCGCGCACCTCGTCGTAATCGGTGTAGGACAGCTTGGCGAAGCCCTTCAGCATATCGCCGCCTTCGCGCTGCTGCACGTTGACGGTCAGGCCCGGCTGCCCGTTCGAAAACAGCGAGCCGGTGCCGCCGCGCACGGCTTCCACGCGCTCGACGGTCTCGTCGAGGCGGATAAGCTGCGAATTTTCGAGGAAGGACAGGGTTGGCGGCGGGAAGAAGGGAACGCCGCCCAGCTGGAAGGTGACGAACTGCGCGTCGCCGCCCGACGGATAGCCGCGCACGAAGATGTTCGCGCCATTCTGGCCGCCTGAGCTTTCGGCGCTGACGCCCGGAATGGTGCGCAGCAGGTCGGCCGTGCTGTTGGGCGCGGCGCGGGCAATCGCCTCGGCGCCAAGGCTGGTCACGGCGAAGGCCGCGTCCTGACGCCGGGTGCCGCCGCCAGCCGTGCCGACGACGACGATGTCCGCCTGACTTTCGTCGGCAGCGGCTTGGGCGTCGTCCTGCGGCGCGGTCTGCGCGTTCGCGGCCGTGCCGGCCGCGAAGAGAGCAAAGGGTGTGACACCTGCCAGAAGCCATCTGCAAGCGGATGTACGGTTGGTCTGCATTATTTTGTCCTCCTGTGCCTCCGGCATTCTCGATGGAGCCGGATCGCAATCATGCTTGGGAAGTCGTCGTGCGATATCTTCCACTGCCCACTTTGTATCACGGGCGTAACGGCGTCCTGAAGGCTCAATGGAGCGATCGCAATATAGTTTCGCACCTATTTCAATTCCATAGCCACGTGTGACATTGGTGCATCACAAGGCTCGCACGATGTTGAAGAGGGGGCGGCTGCATACTGGCGACAACGCCCAGATTGATGCCGATGGAGGGCCGCGGATCGTTGACCGACTGAAGGATGGGCATGTCAAAGCAATCGACGGTACGGTAACGGCGCACATGAGCAAGCACCCCGCCAGCCCATTCCGGTATTTCAACTCGTCGCCCGAGGTGATCCGCCTAGTGGTGCTGATGTATGCCCGGTACCCGCTATCTCTTTGGAACGTAGAGGATCTGTTTTTCGAGCGCGGTATCGACATATGTCGTGAGACGGTGCGGCTCTGGTGGAACAGGTTCGGTCCGCTTTTCGCCAGCAACGTTCGCCGACAGCGGATCAGCCGGATAAGAGGCTTTCGCCACTGGCGCTGACACCTCGATGAGATGTATGTGAAGATCAACGGCGAGATGGTCTACCTCTGGCGCGCCGTCGATCATGAGGGCGAGATTCTCGAGAGCTATCTCACGAAAACCCCGCGACAAGAAGGCGACGCTTGCCTTCATGAAGAAGACGCTGAAGCGGCATGGATCACCTGAAGCGATCACCACGGATGGCCTGCGCTCCTATAGCGCGGCCATGAATAAGCTAGGGAACCGCGGCAAGCAGGAGGTCGGACGCCGGGCCAACAACAGGGTGGAGAACAGCAACCTCCCCCTCCGACGACGAGAGCGGGCGATGCTCCGCTTCATGCAGATGAAGGCCCTGCAGAAGTTCGCTTCCGTACATGCCAACCTCCACAACCACTTCTCACTGAAACGCCATCGCGGAGTGGCGGTCGGTCGCGAGCTAGGCCCCTGCCCTTCCCAACCCCGTGCATCCAGTGGAGACGAGTCCGCGTTAGGCTGACGGCTCCCTCGGCATCTGTCTGGACGCGCAACTGATCGCGGTTGCGCTGGGTGCCGATGTGTTCCCCTCCGGCGTGAAGGAAATCGGCTTCGCCGGCATCACCCTGACGCCCACAGGCCTCGAAAGCCCGCTTCGGCATCTCGCAGGTCTACCGGTGCTGCACTGGCATGGCGACACTTACATCCTCCCGAACGGCGCCGTGAACCTCGCATCATCGGCGCTCATCGTGCTGAGCATATTGGCCGACGCATCGAGCGCCCAGATGCATGGGCGATGCCATGGGCTATAGAGTAGGCGCGTCCCCCGTCGCTGGCAAAGCCGTCCATTTTTCATCGCCCCCCGCATTGGCGATGACGGTTTCGACGAAGCCCACGGTTTTCAGACCGTCCTCGACCGAGGGGAACCAGGCTTCACCGCCTCGGATGCGCGCAGCGAAGGCGCGATAGAGATTGGCGAACGCCTCGATATAGCCTTCGGGATGGCCGCTCGGGGTCCGCAGCAGCGGCAATGTCGAAGGCAGCAAGCCGGGGCCGGCCGCGCGCAGGATTTCAGCGGGCCGATCCAGCCAGCGCAGGATCAGCGTGTTCGGCTCCATCTGAGACCATTCCAGCCCCCCATGTTCGCCATGGATGCGCAGCTTCAGGCCGTTTTCGTCACCCGCCGCGACCTGCGTCGCCTTGAGGATGCCGCGCGCGCCATTGTCGAGGCGCAGCAGGACATTGACGTCGTCGTCGAGCCGGCGCCCCTCGACATGAATGCTAAGATCGGCGCAGATTTCGCTGACGCGCAGGCCCGAAACATGCTCGGCGAGGTGGAAGGCATGCGTGCCGATATCGCCCAGGCAACCGCCCAGGCCCGCACGGGCGGGATCGGTGCGCCATTCGGCCTGCTTATTTCCGTCGCGGTCGATTGCCCGGCTGAGCCAGCCCTGCGAATATTCGACCTGCACCAGCCTTATCCTGCCAAGGTTGCCGCGCGCGACGCGTGCCCGCGCCTCCTCCACCAGCGGATAGCCGCTATAGGTGAAGGCGAGGCCGAAATACCGGCCCGACCGGGCGGCCGCGGCTGCAATCCTGCGCGCTTCGGCCAGATCGAGCGCCATGGGCTTTTCGCAGAAGACGTGGAAGCCCGCGTCGAGCGCCGCGATCGCCATCGGCGCGTGAAGATGATTCGGCGTCACGATCGACAGGGCATCGATCCGCTCGTCCGCCGGCAGCGTCCGTTCCCCCGCCAGCAGCGCGTCGCACGAATCATAGGTGCGGGCCGGGTCGATGCCCAGCGCCTCGCCCGATCGCCGGTTGCGATCCGCATCGCCGCTGAAGGCACCGGCGACCAGCCGCCAGTCGCCGTCCAGCGCCGCCGCGGCGCGGTGGATCGCCCCGATAAAGGCGCCTTCGCCGCCGCCGATCATGCCCAGACGCAACGCTTTTCCCGCCATCCCCTTCTCCTTTTCCCATCAGTACCGACAGACCGTTCATTCTGCCTCTTGATCTTCCGGTCATATTAGAACAGTTTACCGGTAAATTCCACCAATAGACAAGGCGGAGAGTCGAGGGTGCACAGGAAAATGGGCTTTGGCCTGGCAGCGTTCGCAACGGGCGCGGTGACGATCCCCGCCATGCCGAGCCAAGCGCAGAGCGTGCCGGCGCCGCCGGTCTTCAATGCCTGCCACGCCTGTCACAGCGTGCAGCCCGGCGGCAAAAGCGGCCTTGGCCCCAATCTCGTCGGCGTCGTCGGCCGCACCGCAGGCACTTTGCCCGGCTTCAATTATTCTCCCGCGCTCAAGGCGTCGAAGCTGAAATGGGACGAGAAGGCCCTGGACGAATATCTGGCCTCACCGACCAGGAAGGTGCCCGGCAGCCGCATGCCCATCTCCACCCCCGATCCGGCCAAGCGCGCGGCGATCATCACCTATCTTAAGAGCGTAAAATGACGGAGGCAAAGGGCGCGATGCGCGGCCCCGCCATCTTCCTGGCGCAGTTCATGGACGATGCCCCCCCGTTCGATAATCTGGACAATGCCGCGCGCTGGATGGCGCAGGCGGGCTACAAGGGTATTCAGGTGCCCAGCAACGACCCGCGCTGCATGGACCTGGCCCTGGCGGCGGAAAGCCAGGATTATTGCGACGATCTGGCCGGCCGCTGCCGCGAGGCCGGCGTCGAGATTTCGGAGCTGTCGAGCCATCTGCAGGGGCAGCTCGTCGCGGTGCACCCGGCCTATGATGCGGCGTTCGATGCTTTCGCGCCGGCTGAACTGCGCGGCAAGCCGGCCGAGCGGCAGGCCTGGGCGGTCGAGCAGCTGAAGCTGGCGGCGGTGGCCAGCCGGCGGCTGGGGCTGAAGGCGCATGCGACCTTCTCCGGTGCGCTCGCCTGGCCCTTCGTCTATCCTTGGCCGCAGCGGCCGGCGGGTCTGGTGGAAGAAGCCTTTGCCGAACTGGGCCGGCGCTGGCGGCCGATCCTGGATGCGTTCGAGGAACAGGGCATCGACCTCTGTTTCGAACTGCATCCGGGCGAGGATCTGCATGACGGCCTGACCTTCGAGCGCTTCCTGGCGGCGGTCGATGGCCACCAGCGCGCCAACATCCTCTATGATCCCAGCCATTTCGTGCTGCAGGCGATGGACTATCTGCAGTTCATCGACATGTATCACGATCGCATCAGGATGTTCCACGTCAAGGATGCGGAGCTCAACCCGACCGGCCGCGCGGGCGTCTATGGCGGCTATGCCGACTGGGTCGACCGGCCCGGCCGTTTCCGCTCGCTGGGCGACGGCCAGGTCGACTTCACCGGCATATTCTCGCGCCTGACCCAATATGGCTATGACGGCTGGGCGGTGCTGGAATGGGAATGTTGCCTAAAGCATCCCGAAGATGGCGCGCGCGAAGGCGCGCCCTTCATCGAGGCGCACATGATCCGCCGGCCCGAACGGGCCTTCGACGATTTCGCAGGGGGCGGTGACCCCGCCAACAACCGGCGCTGGCTGGGGCTCAGCTGACGCCGCAACCGACGATCGACACATGTCCCGACCGGAAGGCCGGCGGGACCAAATGGAGAGGAGCCGACATGACGGCGATTAACCGGCACAGACTTTTCTGGCTGAGCGTCCTGGCGCTGTTCACCGCCTCGATGAGCGCATCTTTGCGCGCGGCGGTGGCGAGCAGCCTGAAGGCGGAATGGATCGACCCGATCGCCCCGATCGCGGCCGGCGAAATGATCGGCGCGGCTTTGGGATCGGCCTTCCTCGGCTTTTCCATCACCGTCTTCGTCGTCAGCGCCTTTCTCGATGCGATCGGCATCAGGCGCGTGCTGATTGGCTGCGGCATCGCCTTCCTGATCGGCACGACGCTGATCGTGGGCGCGGGCGGCATGGCGACCGGCATGACCGTCTATCACCTCGTGTGGCTGGGCATGCTCCTCTCGGGGATCGGCTGGGGCCTTGCCGAAGCGTCGATCAATCCGCTCACCGCCCGCCTCTATCCCGAAGACACGACCCACCGCCTGAACGTGCTGCACGCCTGGTATCCCGGCGGCCTGATCGTCGGCGGCCTTGCAGGCGTGCTTCTCGCCTCGACACTTCCGTGGCAGGCGATCATGGCGCTGGCCTATATACCCGCCATCGGCGTCGTGCTGATCGCCACCACCACCAGCTTCCCGGCGCCGTCCACCACCGCAGGCAGCGGCGCGATGAAGGACATGATGCTGGAGGTGGTCCGCCGCCCCAGCTTCTTCATCTGGTTCGGCGCGATGTTCCTGACCGCTTCGTCTGAACTGGCGCCGGGCCAGTGGCTCGACGTCGCGCTCAGCAACCGGGTCGGCATGCGCGGCATCCTGCTGCTGGTCTATGTCAGCGCACTGATGTTCGTGTTCCGCCATTTTGCCGGGCGGATCGCCGGGCGCTTGTCCAACCCCGGCCTGCTCTGGGTATCGAGCCTGCTCGCCGCGATCGGCCTGTTCATGCTGTCGCAGGCGCAGTCGCCCGCCTCCGCCATCCTTGCCTCGACCATCTGGGGCCTGGGCGTATGCGCCATGTGGCCGACGATGCTGGCGTCGGTGGCGGAACGCTATCCGCGCGGCGACGCTTGGGCGCTGGGGCTGGTCGGTTCGGCCGGCGCGCTCGCCAGCTTCTTCGTGCTGCCGCGTCTGGGCGAGATGTTCGACCAGGCGAAGGTGGAGCTGGCCGGTGGCCCCGAAGCCTTCACCCGCCTGACCGGGCCGGCGCTGCGCACGGTGGAGGATGCGGCCGCATCGCAATCCTTCGCCCGCCTGACCTTCGTGCCCCTGGTCCTGCTGGTCGTGTTCGGCCTGATCTGGCTGTCCGACCGGCGCGCCGGTCGCCGGGCGGAGGCCGTGGCATGAAGCTGTCGCGCAGAAACCTGATCGCCGCCGGCATCGCCGCGGCCGCCAGCCCCGCCATCGCTGCTGCGGCCGGCCAGGGATCCTCCAATGCCGCCCGCTTCTCGCTCGGCTACGCCCCGCACGAAGGCAGCTTCGCCAGCCGGGGCGGATTGCTGGAGCAGATCGCCTATGCCGCCGACCAGGGCTTTCGCGCCTGGGAGGATAATGAGGCCCGCAAGCGTCCGGTCGAACAGCAGGAAGCCATGGCAAAGGCGCTGGCGCAGCGCGGCATGACCATGGGCGTGTTCGTCGCCAGCATGCCCAAATGGGCGGAGTTCCGCCCGTTGCTGGGCAGCAATGACGACGCCGAGCGCGAAGCTTTCCTGGCCGACATCCGCACATCGGTGGAGGTCGCCAAGCGGCTGAACGCGAAACATGCGACCGTCGTCACCGGCTTCATGGACCGCAAGGTGCCGCAGGATATCCAGACCGGCCGGATCATCGATTGCATGCGCCGCGCCGGCGATATCGTCGCGCCGCACGGCCTGACGCTGGTGATGGAGCCGCTCAATACCCGGACCAACCATCCCGGCGTCTATATGCAGTCGATCGCCCAGGGCTATGCGGTGGCGCGCGGCGCCAACAGTCCGGGCGTCAAGATATTGGCAGACCTCTATCATGAGCAGATCCAGTCCGGGAACCTGATCCCGACGCTGGAGGCCTGCTGGGCGGAGGTCGGCTATATCCAGTTCGGCGACAATCCCGGCCGCAAGGAACCGGGTACCGGCGAGATCAACTACGCCAATATCGTGCGCTGGCTGCGGGCACGCAACTATGGCGGCGTGATCGGCATGGAACATGGCAATTCGCTGGCCGGACGCGAGGGCGAGGACCGGCTGGTGGCCGCCTATCGCGCCATCGACCAAATATAAGATGAGAGGAGGACGAGGATGAAAATCATCCCGACTGGCTTTGCAGGGACGGGTATCGCGCTGGCCACGGCTCTGCTGGTGGGCACACCGGCGCAGGCGCAAGACAAGCCTGGCAAGCTGGGCTTCAAGGACACGCCGATCCTGCCCGGTGGCAACTGGCACGTCCATGATCCCGATCGCCCCGCCCCCACCGTCGTCACCCCGGCGGCACAGCCCGGCGGTGCGCCGTCCGACGCAACCATCCTGTTCGACGGCAAGTCGCTCGACGCATGGCGCGGCGAGCGCGGCCCCTGGACTGTGGAAAAGGGGATCATGACCATCCCGCCCCGCAGCCAGAGCGGCGGCGAGAACAACCTGATATCGAAGCAGGAATTTGGCGACGTCCAGCTGCATCTGGAATTTCGTTCGCCCAATCCGCCGACCAAAAGCTCGCAGGATCGCGGCAATAGCGGCATCTGGTTCATGCAGCGCTATGAAGTGCAGATCCTCGATGGCTATCAGAACCCAACCTATGCCGACGGCACGGTCGGTGCGGTCTATGCCTGGAAGCCCCCGCTGGTGAACCCGTCGCGCCAGCCGGGCGAATGGCAGAGCTATGACATCATCTTCGAACGGCCGCGCTTTGCCGCCGACGGCAGCCTGGTCCGGCCCGCCTATGTCACCGCGCTGCTGAACGGCGTGCTGGTGCAGAATCATCAGGCGATGCTGGGCACCACCAAATGGCGTTCGATCGCCCAATATCAGGCCCATGGGGACAAGGCGCCGATCCAGCTGCAGGATCACGAAAGCCCCGTGTCGTTCCGCAACATCTGGGTCCGGCCGCTGCCGGACGAAGCCATCGCACAGGATCTGAAGGGAGCAGGACAATGATGGACCGCAGACATGCGCTGGCGGGCATGGTCGCCATGTTCGGCGCCGGGCTGTTCGCGCCGCTGGCGCGCGCCGCCGGGGTGATGCCAGCCGCTGGCGTGATCGACCAGGGCGCGCCCAGCCTGCAACTGTTCACGCCAGATCAGCGGGCGCTGATGACCGCGCTGTGCGAACGCATCCTGCCGGCGACCGACACGCCCGGCGCGATCGAGGCGGGCGTCCCCGCCTATATCGAGAAATTGCTGGCCGACTGGTCGGTGGCGGAGGATCGCGATCCGATCATCGCCGGCCTTGCCGAAATCGATGCCCGCAGCTGGCAGGATTACAAGATCCCCGCGATCAAGGCATCGGCGGCGCAGCATGATGCGCTGCTGACCCTGGCGATGAACGACCAGATCCCCGAGGGCGAGGAGTTTTTCGAGGCGTTCCGGCAGATGGTGATCGTGGGCTATTACACGTCCGAGATCGGGATCACCCAGGAACGCGAATATCTGCCGGTGCCAGGCGAATATAACGGCGCCTTCCCCTATTCCCAGGTCAACAAGGTCTATTCCGCATGAACCTCAACCGTCGTTCCATGATGCTGGGCGCCGGCGGCCTGGCCGCCCTCGCCGCCTCCCCCTTCGCCGCGCAGGCCGCCAGGGTCTCCGGCAAGATCGCCAGCGTCGGCCTGCAACTCTACACCGTGCGCGAGCTGTTCGCCGCCGATCCGGTCGCCACCTTGGAGAAGGTCGCCAAGGTCGGCTATCGCGAGGTCGAATTTGGCGGTGGCGGCTATGACGCCATGGACCATAAGCTGCTCCGCAGCACGATGGACCGGCTGGGCCTCACCTGCCCGTCGCTGCACATCGGCTATGACGCGCTGCTCGACAAGTTCGACGCCAGCGTGGCCATGGCAAAAACGCTGGGCGCGGGCACCGTCGTCCTGCCCTATATGGTCGACAAATATCGCAATGCGGAGGCGTGGAAGGCCGCGCTGGTCAACATCAACCGCTTCGGCGCGCAGCTCAAGGCCGCGGGCCTGGGCTTTGCCTATCATAATCATGATTTCGAATTCACCACCAAGCCGGATGGCGTCAGCCTATTCGACCAGTTGGTGAAGGCGTGCGACCCCGAACTGGTGAAGATCGAACTGGATCTCTACTGGGCCATCTATGCGGGGCAGGATCCGCAGGCGCTGATCCGCAGCCTGGCCGGCCGCATCTATTCCTATCATGTGAAGGATATGCGCGCGGACCGCAGCATGACCTCTGTCGGCAGCGGCACGGTCGATTTCGCCGCGATCTTCAAGCTGAACGCCATCGCCGGCGTCCAGCATTTCTATGTCGAGAATGACCAGGCGCCCGCGCCCTATATTCTCGACATCACCAAGAGCTTCCGGACGCTGCGCGCGCTGCGCTTCTGACCCCCACCTGCCTCAAGACAGAAAACTCCAGGAGAGGACATCATGGCTTCGACAGACAGGTACGATGCGATCGTCATCGGTTCGGGCATCAGCGGCGGCTGGGCCGCCAAGGAATTGACGGAAAAGGGGCTGCGGGTGCTGATGCTCGACCGCGGTCATATGGTCGAGCATGGCGAGGATTATACCTATGACGGCAAGCCCGCCTATGAGGTGCCCGCCCGCAACATCATGCCCGACCCGCTGAAGCAGAGCGATTATTTCATCGCCCAGCATGGCTATGTCAGGCCCAGCAACCAAGCCTTCTATAATAATGACCGCCTGAACCCCTATGATTATGGCGCGGGCAGCAAATTCTACTGGATCCGTCCCGGCGCCATCGGCGGCAAGTCGCTGATCTGGGGCCGCTGGAGCTTCCGCTGGAGCCCGGCCGATTTCGAAGCGAACAAGCGCGAGGGCATCGGCGGCGACTGGCCGATCCGCTACGAGGATCTGGCCCCCTGGTACAGCTATGTCGAAAAATATATCGGCGTATCGGGATCGCGCGAAAATCTTCCCTATCTGCCCGACAGCGAATTCCAGCCGCCAATGCCGATGAACATCGCGGAAAAATGGATGAAGCAGCGGCTGGAGACGCAATTTCCCGGCCGCAAGATGATCAACGCGCGCCTGTCCAACATCACCCAGGACAAGCCCGAGCAGAACCGCACCAAATGCCAGCTGCGCAACCAATGCGGCAATGGCTGCTCCTTCGGCGCTTATTTCTCGACCCAGGCGGTCACCCTGCCCGCCGCGCGCGCGACCGGGCGGTTGACCTTGCGGTCCGATGCCGTCGTCACCAGCCTCGATTATGATCCGGCGACGAAGAAGGTCACCGGCGTGCGCTTCGTCGATACCAAGACCGGACAGGCAGAGACCGTGACCGCGCGGCTGGTGTTCCTGTGTGCATCGGCCCTGGCCTCGACCCAGATCCTGATGAACTCGCGCCCGGCGGGCAGCGGCAAGAGCCATTTCGACAGCAGCGGAACGCTGGGCCGCTATGTCATGGATCATATCTTCCGCGTCGGCGTGAAGGGCGACATTCCCGGCATGGAAGAGTTCATTGAATATGGCCGCCGCCCCGGCGGCATATACGTGCCCCGCTTTCGCAACATCGGGGACGGCGAAGATGTCGGCTTCAAGCGCGGCTATGGCTATCAGGGCAGCGCCTATCGCGAACCTTCCAGGCCGGTCGGCTTCGGCGCGTCGATGAAGCAGGGCATGCGCAAATATGGCGGCTGGAAATTCGAGATGGGCGCCTTCGGCGAATGCCTGCCATATGAGGACAATCATGTCGCGCTGAACCCCGACAAGACCGACCGGTTCGGCATGCCGCTGATGCAGTTCCACGTCACCTTCCGCGACAATGAGATGCGGATGATGGCGGATGCCCGCGAACAGGGCGAAAAGATGCTGCGTGCGGCGGGCCTGACCAACGTCACCAGTTCGGTCCGCGAACATGTGCCGGGCGACGCCATCCACGAAATGGGCGGCGCACGCATGGGTGCCGATCCGCGCGCATCGGTGCTCAACCAGTGGAGCCAGGCGCATGACGCCGGCAATCTGTTCGTCACCGACGGCGCGCAGATGGCCTCCATCTCCTGCGTCAATCCGTCGCTGACCTTCATGGCGCTGACTGCTCGCGCGGTCGACCATGCGGTCAAGGAAATGAAGGCAGGCCGGGTCTGACAGCATCGCCCCACACCCGACGCTGTGCTGCGCCGCAAAACCGGCTATCAGGGGCCATGAGGACAAGCTTCTGATGGCCAGGCGGCGGGAAAATGGCGTGACGATCCGCGCCGTGGCGGAACGGGCCGGCGTGTCGGCGATGACGGTATCCAACGTCATCAACGGCGCCGGCCGGGCCAGCGCGACCACGGTCGCGACGGTGCAGGCCGCGATCGCGGAACTGGGCTATGTGCCCAATCTGGCCGCTCGTCGTCTGGCCAAGGCGCGGGCGACGACGGTGGGCCTCATCTACAGCAACCGGCGCACGCCCTTTCTCGACGCGGTGCTGGTCGGATCGCTGCGTGCGACCAATGCCAATGGGCTGCAACTGATCCTGCGCGACGGCGATGGCGTGACGCTGGACGAGGCCGAACGCATTGCCCAGGAACTGGTGCGCAGCGGCGCCGACGCGCTGCTGCTGATCCCGCCCTTTGCCGAACAGTTGAGCGGATCGGCAATACTGCCAACGCTCGGCGTGCCCTTTGCCGCGATCGCCACCGGCACGCCGCTATCGGGCATATCGACGGTGCGGATCGACAATCAGGCGGCGATGGAGGCGCTGACCCGGCGCGTCATTGCCGATGGCCATCGCCGCATCGCTTATGTCGCCGGCCCCGATCATTACAGCGTGGTCGCCGCTCGGCTCGATGGCTTCTACGCCGCCCTCCGGAATGCCGGACTGCGCGTGGACGACAGCATGATCGTCGAACATAGCGCATTCGATCATGCGTCCGGCATGGCGGCCGCACAGATGCTGCTCGGCCGGCCGAACCGGCCGACCGCGATCCTGTGCAGCAGCGACGATCTGGCGGCGGGCGTCATTGCCCAGGCCGGCCAGATGGGGCTGACCCTGCCCCATGATCTGAGCGTCACCGGCTTTGACGACACCATCCTCGCCTCGCGCGTCTGGCCGCCGCTGACCGTGATACGCCAGCCCGTCGAGGAAATGGCCTTTCGCGCGACCCAGTATCTGATCGGCGCGCTCGGCAAGGGCGGGATGCGCATCAGCGACGAGATATTCGACCATCAACTGGTTCAGCGCGCGTCAATCGCGCCGGCCAGCGCATAGGGCTTCATTGGGTGGCGAAGATCGCCGCCTTTTCAGCGGCAGGGGACAGAGCGTCATGGAAACGAGTAGAAGGGAACTGGCGGCGATGATGGCATTGGGCGGCGCAGGCATGGCCCTGTCTTCGGCGCAAGCCGCAGCACAGACAGCGACGCCCGCGGTCCAGGCAAAGCTGGTCCATCATGTCTTCTTCTGGCTGAAACGGCCGGGCAACCAGGCCGACCGCGACCAGTTGATCGCCGGGCTACGCAGGCTGCGCGCGATTCCCGTGATCCGCGACCTGCAGATCGGCGTGCCCGCCAGCACCGAAAAGCGCGACGTGGTCGATTCCTCCTTCGACGTGTCGGAACTCATGCTTTTCGACAATGCGGTCGACCAGAAGGTCTATCAGGATCATGAGATCCATCAGGCCTTCATCAAGTCCTGCGAGCATCTGTGGCAGAAGGTCCTGGTCTATGACATGCAGGTCGTGCCGGATCGCTGAGCCATCGTCAGCCATCGCAAGGGGCCGCACCGCCATCAGCCGATCCACTCGCCTGCACATGGGGGATCGCGGCTATAGCCGGCTTTCACCGCTTTCCGATGCGGTAATGAGCCGGCGTTTCAAGACCATGCGGTTATGCGGCTGTCCCTCGGAAGACGTTGGAAAACGAGGGTCTGGGCAATCGGCCTCGGCATCATGAGGGAAACAGCCATGGAGCAGTGCGGCTCCCCCCAGATCCCTCCATCGCACGCTAGCACCTGTTCGCCGCATCATAATTGAACATGAATCTGTTCCAGAGTCCATATTATCAATGAAGTAGGTTTAGCGGTAAACCAAGCCCAAAGGGCGGCGCTGTTCCTGCCTCGAAAGACCATAGTAACAGGGAGAGAGATTATGAGGCATTGGTTGCTTGTGGCCGCATTGAGCGCTGGCTGCTCGATACCGTCGTTGGCCGCTGCGCAAGGCACCGCCGCTAATTCTGACGCCCCTCCGGCGGACATCATCGTTACCGGCATTCGGGCCAGCCTTGGTTCCTCCGCGCAGGCTAAGCGCGACGCCGATCAGATCGTGGATTCGATCAGCGCGGTCGAAGTGGGCAAGTTCCCGGACGCCAACATCGCGGAATCGCTCCAACGTATCACCGGGGTCGCCATTGACCGTTCGGGTGGTGAAGGCCAATTCATCACCGTTCGCGGCCTTGGCCCCGAATTCAACACCGTCCTTGTCAACGGCCGCGTCATGGCGACGGATAATGCGGGCCGCGAATTCTCATTCGACGTGCTTTCCTCCAACATGATCCAGCGCACGGACATCTACAAGTCGCCCGTGGCCGAATTGCAGGAAGGCGGCATCGGCGCGACTGTCAACATCGTCACCGCCCGTCCGCTGGAGGGACGTGACGGCCTGCACGCGACGGCGCAGGTCGGTGCCATTTACGACACGTTGCGGGAAAAGGCGTCGCCCGATCTTGCCGCGAACCTGTCGTGGACCAATCCAGACAAGACGCTGGGCATCGTGCTGGCGGGGTCCTATACCAAGCGCAAGAGCCAGGCAGACACGATCGCGATCGACGGCTGGATCAATGGACGGCCCGACATCGTCCAGGACGTGAACGGCGTGCCGACGCTCATCACCGGGTCTGATCCGCACTATCCGGTGTCCGGCAACATCAACGCGCCCCAGAGCCTTTACTATCAGCGCGCGCAGGAAGAACGTGAGCGCATCAATGTGTCGGGCACGGTGCAATATCGCCCGACTGACACGCTGGAAATCACGATCGACGGCATTTATTCGAAGTTCAACGTCCGCGGCGTCGTCCGCAAGATGGACAACTTCATGGCAGCGCCCTATTATCAGCCGGCCTTCGATGAAAACGGCACCATGACCAGCCTCAGCATGCTGGGCGCCGACTTTCTGGCGCAGAACCCGCAATTCGCTGCGGAATATGGCCCGCTGCTCACCAACAATGGCATCAATTCCAAGATCGACCATGTCTACAACACCGCCAACCGTCTGTCCGACAGCTATCAGATCGGCGGTAACATCAAGTGGAACCCGAGAGACGATATCCAGATCGCGTTCGACGCATCGATAACCGGGGCCAACCGCAAATCGCCCAACCAATATCTCGTGATCGGCGGCCTGCTGCCCTACACTTATCAGTTCGATCTGGACGGTGGCGGCGACTTGCCCACCGTCTCCTATGACAATGGCATCATCAACGATCCCGATTTCCAGCGCCTTCACTATATGGGGATCGACAATAACCGCTCGCGTGATCGCGGCTCCGAATTCCATCTCGATACCAAATGGGACATCCAGGATTCGATCCTGAAGTCGGTCAATATCGGCCTGTCCTACACCCAGCGGCGCAAGATCAACCGCTCCTTCAACAACAGCGATTCCAGCTGCACCTATTGCGGCTATCAGGTTCCGATCGCCGACGGTCTCCTGCAGCCCTATGACTGGAGTGACCTGCTCGGCGGCGGTCGCAACATACCGCCGAGCGTGTTCCAGTTCGATCCCGAAGCCTTGCTTGCCTATCTCAACAACCCCGCAACGCTATCCGTCCCGACGAACGGCCGCACGCCCGCGCAGCAGGCTGCATTCGCCCAGGCCGCGCTGGCGCTGGACGGTGGCCCCTTCGGCGTCCGCGAACAGCTGCGCGGCACGGTCAACGTCCGCGAACGGCTCACGGCGGGTTATATCAGTATGGAGTTTGGCGGATCGACCTGGAACGGCAATGTTGGCGTCCGCGTCATCGAGACGGATGTTCTCTCCTCCGGTTTCGACACGCCGGTCACCAGCATCACCGCCACGCCAGGCGACGATACGCTGCAATATACCTATGGCCCGGCGACCGCGGTCGCGGTGCGCAACAGCTATGTCGATGCGCTGCCGTCGGCGAACATCAAATATAATCTCACCGACAATCTGATCGCGCGCGCCGCCTTCTCTCAGTCGATCACGCGACCGACGCTGACCGACCTTGGCGTGAACAACAATTTCGGCGGTCGTATTTCCATTCCGACGTCCTCCGGCGGCAATCCCAACCTGCGGCCGTTCCGGTCGACCAATTATGACCTCGCGCTCGAATGGTATATCTCGCGGGTCAGCTATCTCAGCATCGGCGGCTTCTACAAGGACCTGTCCGACTTCCTCGAACTCCAGACGCTGCCCGTTCAGCAGCTCGGTCGCACCTTCCAGGACACCCGCACCCGCAACGGCCAGACCGGTACGATCAAGGGCGTGGAAATCGGCGGCCAATATTCGTTCGATGCCCTGGGCGGTTTTGCTTCGGGATTCGGCGTCACGGGCAACTATACCTATGTGTCGAGTTCCGCGAAGCGCGATCAGGCGCTGGAGGATTATGGATGCGGCTATAACGGCCTGTCACCCCATTCGGCGAACGGCAGCCTCTTCTTCGAAAAATACGGACTGTCCGCACGCGTCTCCTACAACTGGCGCTCGGACTATTTGCGCAACTGCCGTGACAGCCAGTCGCGTCCGCGCAATCGTTCTTCCTACGGCCAGCTGGATTTCAACATCTCCTATGACCTCACGCCCAATTTCCAAGTCTATGTTCAGGGCGTCAACGTCACCAACGAAAATGTGGACGAATGGTCTGCGGTGAAGAGCCGCTTCCTGCTGCTCCAGGACACCGGCTCACGCTATAACTTCGGTGTACGCGCCAAATTCTAGAGGCTGTTATGAGCCAGCGGCTATGGCAGCAGCCTGTTTCATCATGATGCATGCGAAGGCGGCGACGTGCAGTCCTGCGAGCGTCTGAGCGTAACGTTCATAGTCCTTGGCGAGGCGGCGGGAACGGTTTGCCCATACGTATCGATCGCCATGTGGAGTTTTGATCCCTTCTTAGGCTTGCCCCCAATCATAGCCGGACGTTGCGCTCTCGGGCGTAGAGCGCAACGTCCGACTGTCGATGATCGCGGCGCTGGGTTCGGCGGTGCGCCCAGCGGCTAGGCGCAGCACCGCGCGCAGATCATCCACCAGCGCCTCGAAACAGCCCGCCGCCTGCCAGCGCTGCGTTTGCTAATGCACCGCAGCCAAAGGCGGAAGATCGTTCGGCATCCACCGTGACGGACCTTCTCACGACAAATATTCCGTGCATGAACATAGCATCGATCGGAGCACAAATGCCGGTTCGGCTCCCGCTGCGATCAAGGATCGCCGCAAGGATTCGCTCTTTCGCGTCAAGGCGGTACAAGTGCGGACAGGCCTGTCGGTCGCGACCATCTACAGGCGCGAAAGCCAAGGCTCCTTTCCGAAGCGAACCGCCATTGGCCGCGGGTGCGTCGGTTGGTACGAGAGCGACATAGAAGATTTTGTCGCCGATCCATTCAACTACCGCCGTCCCTGACAACAAGATCCAATGGTGGAGGAAGGCCCTCGGAGATCAGGTCGGACCAGACCTAGAGCAAGGCGGCTCACGGCTTGATATAGCGTGCCCGATTATAGGCCCATTCCGAAGCCGACATTCCTTCCGGAACATGCGCGAGGATCATGTCTATAATTATCCGATCTCCGTCGCGCTCCAGTTCCGCGGCCCGCTCGCTCATGAGCGTCGAGAAGGAGGTGCGCTAGCCATGAGGAACCATCCTGCCCTTAAAGCGCCCTCCCCCGATGCGCTTGTAGAACGAACTGAGTGCGGAGTCGGTCATCGGTTCACTCCAAGACTTGGCGTGCGGGAAAAGATAGCGCGAACTCGCGGTGAGAATCCGCACCGCCCGTAGCGTCTCGACCGCTTGTGTCGATAGGGGCACGTCGTGCCCGAAGGCGGCATTGCCTTTATCTTCGACCTCGAGCTTCATTCGTTCCGACGAAATGCCGCATACCGGTCGCGGGCAAGGCGCGTCGGGGCGAGACCAGTCTATCCCATCAAACTCGTCCCCGGTTGCGGCGCGAAGCACTCCGACCGCACCTGTGTCAGGACGAGGAGCCGCGAAGCGTCCGCCGGTAGAGCGGTCGACCGTCAGCTGGAGATCCAACAGCGCCGTGAGGCTCGTCAAGGCAGGCATCCTGCGACCGCGTGGAGTAGGTCGCAGTGCGTCGCGAATGTCGTCAATTTCATGAAGTGCTTCGCGCCCGACAAGTCGTTCGCCCTTGGCCCGATTGACGATGGCGCGGATGTAACCGCGTACACGCTTCGCTGTCTCTATCGACCCACGGTTTTCGATCTTGCGGAGGGCGTGCAGCACCATCGCGCCATCGATGCTGGCGATCGGCACGGCACCGAAGCAGAGATGGATGTCGTTTTCGAGGCGGTGGCGGACTCGTTTGGCGTTAGCGGGCGACCAGAGCGGCCGCTGTTCCGTCAGCCAGATTTCAGCGATCTTCTTGAATGTCGCCTCGGTAGCGGTGATCTGGGTCTGCTTTTGGCGCTTGGCCTCTACCACCGGGTCCTTTCCGGCGCGAATGAGAGCGCGAGCCTCTTCGTGCCGCGCACGGGCGTCGGCCAGACCGACGTCAGGAAAGCGGCCGATCGTCAGCAGCCTTTCCTGCCCCCGAAATCATATTTGTAACGCCAGGATTTCGTGCCGCTGGCGGCGACAAACAGATAGAGGCCTTGCCGGCCTGCGAGCTTGTAGGATTTGCCGCGCGGTTGAGCCGCGTTGATGGCTGCGAATGTGAGAGTCATCGATACCCCGTTTTCGGATCTCGATACCCCGCCAAATACCCCGCGATTCGCGAGAAGCTATGACGCCACATGATAAGACATGAGAAGAAGAGTCACAGGAAAGCCCTTGAAAACAAGGACTTTCCTATATCACATGTAAGACATGCGCCGAAGCTATGGTGGGCCCGGCAGGACTCGAACCCGCAACCTAGCCGTTATGAGCGGCCAGCTCTAACCATTGAGCTACAGGCCCCACCTGCCAGCGGGATTAGGCAGCATCAGGCGGCTTGGCAAGCCTGACCACGCGCGGGAACCGCGGCGAGGAACTGGTCCAGCGTCGCTGCGCGTACGCCGCGCCGCGCGAGATGATCCAGCACTGCGTCCCACCAGCGGTAGAAGGACCGCAGGTCGGCCTCTTCGCGGACATAGGGGGTATGCCCCGGCTCGAGCGTGGGCGAATGGAAGCTGAAGTTGAGGACGGGCACGCCCTCCTCTATCAGCGCGTCGACGGCCGCCAGAGCGTCCGCGACGGGAACGCCCTCCGGCGTCAGGGGCACGCGGCTGAACAGGCGGGCGCGGGCGAGAGCGCCGGCCAGCGGGCCCATGGACTGCGCCGTGCGATAGAGACGCTCGCCCCCTGCCCGCAACAAGCCGACAAATGCCGTGGAAAGAGGCAGCTCGACGATGCCCCGGTCCGAGCCCGCATGATAAGGCGTGAGCGGCATGCCGCGGAAGTCGGGCCCGTTCTGGCCGCTATAGTCGAAGCGGCTGCGCACCGAGCTGTCCAGCTTAAACCCGGCCTGCTCCAGCAGCCGCGCGCTGTGGGGGCCGACGCCGTAGCGTCCCGCACGATAGGCGACCGGGCGTCGGCCGAAGCGCTCCGAGATCCGCTGGCAGAGCGCCTCCAGTTTCGCCTGCTCGATCGTCTCGGGCAGGAATCCGGCATAGCTGTTCGCGGCCGACACCTCCTCGACATGGGGCGGGTTGACCCATGGGTGCAGATGCGCACCGATGTCGGCGGCATTGTCGGATAACCAGCGCCCCATCATCTCCGCCGCCGCATCGCTATCCACCACCGGATAATCGGTGACATAGACGGGCTTCACGCCTGCCTGCGCGAAATAGGCCTGCCCCCGCGCCATGCCGCCAAGAGCAGTGACGCCATGCCCCGTCCGGCTGAGGGGCGCGTTCCAGTCGAACTCTTCTTCCGTATCGACGAAGAGCATGAAGCGGGTACCGAAGGCCGGATCAAGCGCGATCATATCCTCGGCGGAGGGCGCCTTCAGCAGGTTGCCGTCATGAGGGGAGCTGTTCATCGCCTCGCCTTAGCGTGCAATGGTTGCCAGAGGGTTGAGCGGACTCAGGCCTGGCTGGCGCTGTCGCCGCTGCGCAGGGCGGCGGGAATGGCGAGGAGGAACCGGCCCGCCTCTATGGTCAGGCTGCCGCCGCTGCCGGCCGCTAGCGAACGGATCAGCCGCAGCGAGAAGCCGAGGCCGAGCAGCGGCCCGTCGGCCCAGTCGCCTTCGGGCGTATAGCCGGGGTCGAGCAGTTGCGCTTCCTCCATCCCCGCAAGGCTGGTGGGCCGGTCGATCGCCAGCACCACCCTGCCCTCCGTACCGCTGCCCTGGAACCGGCAGACGCCCGTCAGCAGTTCGCCCTCCGGCGAAACGGAGATGAGCGTGCGCAGCAGGTGCTGGATCATCCTCTCGCCCTGCACCGGGTCGATGCGGACCGGCGGCAGGTCGCGCGCCATGTCGATCTCGATCCGGCTGTTCTTGCCGTTCATCTGGTCGCGGAAGCGCGCAGTCACCTGTGACACCAGCAGGCTGGGGTCGAGCAGGCGCGGGAGATTGGGCGAATCGCCTCGGGACACCTTGGCCGCCAGGTCCAGATCGTCGAAGGCACTCAGCAAATGCCGCGCATCACGAGCGATGTTCCCGGCCATGTCGCGATATTCCGGGCCGGACGGCCCGAACAGTTCCTGCTCGATGATTTCCGCGAAGCCCAGGATCGCATTCAGCGGCGTGCGCAGTTCGTGAACCAACTGGCGGAGCGAGTCGGCGGACAGGCCGGAGAGCAGGTGCGGCCCCTGGTCGGGTTCCGCCGCGACCTCGTGCAGATGGGGGCGGCGCGCCTGCCCGCGATAGCCCTGGAACCGGCCCGAGCGCGGGTCGAAAAAGGGAGTCGCGGAAAAGCGCCAGTCGCCCGCCACGGCGCCACCAACGATGGTGAAACGTCCGTTGCGGAAGCCGCTGCGCCGGGCAAAGGCGCCGGCGACATGGCCATCGGGCCCGCTGCCGCCATCCAGCGGCATCTGCGCCAGCGACAATCCCACCAGGGCCGCGCGCGGCCCCTGGTCGACCCAGATGATGACGCCCTCGGCATCCGTTTCGAAGGCGAAGGAGGGCACCATCGTCTCGTCCGGGCGAGGCCTGGAAGGCGCTTCGCTGACGGCCCCCAGCTGCCGGGCACTGGTGAACCGCTCGATGCGATCGACCAGCGTACGGATCTGGCTCGGCTCGGCGGCGCGCGGCTGCGGGGTTGCCGGGGCCTCAGGCTCCCCAAGCGTCTCTATCTCGGGCGCGAGCATCATGTCAGGCGTCAGCAGCATGTCGTCCGACGCAGCGTCCACCGCCAGGGCGGAGGTCAGCACCAGGTCTGCCGGTCCGAAAGCCTCCAGCGCCTGCCGGGTCTGCGGCCCCATGTCGTGGCGTCCCCGCAGTACCCCTCGCGCCGTCGGGGTGAGCCGGGGCACCATATCGGCCCACAGTGCATCGGGCAGCTGGGCACGAGCCATGGCCGCCGCAGCGATGGAGGGCCGGTCGCCGGCGAAGAATTCGACCAGGGTTACCGAGCGCAGGCGGCTGCCCAGTTCCACGACGGTTGCGATCCGCTGGGTTTCGGACAGTTTCTGCCGCAGGCTGCCGAGACGTTCCAGCAGCGCGCTCCGCTCGATCGGGCCGATCGCCGAGCGGTCATAGCGGTCATGCTGAGCCAGCAGGTCCACGCATTGCCGCCACAACGTCACGGCGCCTATGCCGCTGCGGTCCTCGGCAGCCAGCACCGTCTGCATCAGATCGTTGAAACGCACCCTGGGAACCATCCTCAATAGCGCGGCACGCCTGCGTCGTCGCAGCGCCCGTCCGTCCAGCATAGCGACAGTGCCGCGCACCTCCAAGGGAAAGGAGGCCTTCGCCGGCCGCTTATCAGCGTTACATAGTGGGACAATTGCATTGCCGTGAAATATTATTATGATGCGTACCGCCAGAGTGGAAAGGAAATAATCGGAATAATGGCTGGCCCCAATATTGACGACATCGACCTCCAGATCCTCGGCGAGTTGCAGGAGGACGGCCGGATGACCAACGTGGATCTGGCCCGCAAGGTGGGCCTGACCGCGCCTCCCTGCCTGCGCCGCGTCCGCGCCTTGGAGGAGATGGGCGCGATCACCTCCTACCACGCGGTGGTGGACCCGGCGATGCTGGGCTACACCATCACGGTCTTCGCCATGGTCAGCCTCAAAAGCCAGGCCGAGGCGGACCTGAAAGCGTTCGAGGACCATATCGCGGCCCTGCCCGAAGTGCGCGAATGCCATATGCTGAACGGCGAGATCGACTTCATCCTGAAGGTCGTCGCGCGCGACCTGCAGAGCTTCCAGCAGTTCCTGACGTCCAAGCTGACGCCGGCGCCCAATGTGGTCAGCGTCAAGACATCGCTGACCATCCGCACCTCAAAGAATCTGCCCGGGGTGCCGCTGCCGGTCTGACGCCACGGCGGGCGCCTTGACGTCTTGGGAGGGAAAAACGGCATCCCCGCCGGCGCAGCGCCGACGAGGTTGTATAACCGCTCGCCCTTAGCGGCCCGCCGTCGGTGCAGCAGAAGGAGCGCCCGCCACATCGCGCGCCTTCTGGTCGATCCATATAGACCAGAATCCGGCAACATTGCTCCAGTCGCCCGACGCCTGTGCAAGGGCGCCTTTGCCCCCCGCCAGGTCGCCGGACCGGGCGAGAGCCACGCCCAGCCGGGCGTTGGCATGATTCGCATTCACGCCGCCCTTGGCGAGCGCGAGGCGATAATGCTCGGCCGCCTGCGGAAACTGGCCCAGGGAGAAATAGGCGTCGGCGACGCTCAGCGCCGGACTGCCGTCACTGGCCGCTGCCGCCTTCTTCGCGAGCGCCGGCAGGCCCGCGATTTCCTTCGTCGCCTTGGGCGTGACGGTCTTGAGCAACTGCGCAGTCACGGTCTGGGTCGGGGTCAGCTTGCCGGCCGCCCGCCCCGCCTCGATGATGGCCTTGGCCTCGGCATCATAGCCGCTCTTTTCCGCAAGCTGGGCATAGGCCTGATAATCGCGCTCGCTGGCCATGGCGCCATTGGCCGCTTGCAGGCGGTAGAGGTCCAGCTTCGCCTGCGAATCCACCCCGTCGGCCGATAGATAGTTGGTCAGTGCCGATCGCCAATCTGCCGCCGACGGGTAATGCGCCAGCCGTTCGCGATAGAGCGCACCGACATCGGCCCAGTCATTCGCCTGATAGGCCAGCGAAATCGCCTTGTCGTACCAGGCGGCGGGAATGGGCTTACCCGATGCCCGCTGTCTTTCCAGCGCCTGCTGGACGAAGGGTCGGGCCTCCTTCGGACGGTTTCGCCGCATCGCGATGTCGGCGCGCAGCATTGTCGCGTCAATCTCGTCATAGCCCAGCGTTCGGGCGTAATCGAGCTGCGCGATGGCGTCGTCATAATTGCCGACGACGAAGGACAGATAGCCCGCAATATAGCGTAGCCGCGGCGCGTCGGTGCGCGGCACGGCGGCCGTCTTGAACATGTCGGTCAACGCGATGCGCTGCGCCTGGACGTCGCGGCGCGCCACCGCCAGCTCGAAACGCAGGCCCGCCGCGGCATAGGCCTCAAAATCGGTCGCAGGGGTCAGCGACATGATCCGCGTCCCGGCCGATGCAATGTCGCCGCTCTGCAACGCCGCTTCCGCCGCCTGAACGCCGGCCCGGAATCCGTCGGACATCTCGATAGGCGGACCGACGTTGATGGGCTTCTTCTTCTTCGCGTCGGCCGTGGTCGAAAAAGCGAGAGCCGCAATCAGCGCCACCGGCGCCGCATAACCAAATATAGGATAACGCACGGGCACTGAAGCCTCCCCGCCCTTCTTCGGCCCATCCCCCGACGGGCCGGTATTCGCCAGAAATGGCCGCGCCGCCCGATGCAGGGCAGCGCGGCGTGATTCGTCAGGCCGACTTGGTGGCCAGGTAGGACAGCCACAGGTCAGCGATCTTCTTGCGCGCACCGCCTTGGACCGACTGGAACGCCGTCTTCGCCGAAGCCACGTCGCCGCCCAGGGCCTTGGCAATGCCCAGGCGGGTGTTCACCTCGTCCGCATCGACGCCGCCCTTCTGCTTGGCAAGTTCAAACATCGCGGCCGCCTTCGCATAGTCGCCATAGCCGAGATAAGCGTCGGCGGTGGCCGCCGCGACCTTCCCGTTGGCCGCCTTGCCCGCATCGGCCTCGGCAGCCGGCAGGGACGCCTTATCACCCTGGATCCTGGGAATCGCGAGCTGATAGAGGTCATTGCCCTGGGTCGCATTCAGAACACCCTTGGCGCGACCGCCGTCGATCGCCGACTTCACCTCGCCGTAGATGCCGGTCTTGGACGCCATCTCCGCATATTCGACATAGTCGCCGGCGACGACCAGGCCGCCGGAAGCCGCCATCAGGCGCAGCACGTCCAGATTCTCACGATTGGTGATCGTGGGGTTCGACTGCTGGAAAAGGCGGATCAGCGTCCGCAGATTCTCGCCGCTGGGCTGTGCCTCATAGGCCCACTTCGCCCAGTCCGTCACTTCGGGCAGACGGGCCGCGGCGGCGCGGCTGACACCGATCTGGTACCACTGCGCCGGCGGCTGCTGGCCCGCGGCCTTCATCGCGTCGGCGCCGGCCTTCAGCGCGGCCAGGCCCTGCTGGTTCAGGCCACGGGCGGGCTCGGCCGTCGGATTGCCGGTGCCCGCCTTGCCGAAATAGGCCTGGGCCAGCGTCGGATTCACCGCCTCCGGCTTGTATCCCGCCTGCAGCGCAGCCTGAGCGCGCTGGATGGCAAGGTCGTAATTCTTGGCGCCGAGCGCCTGGTCGGCGGCGATGGCGTTGAACTGCCCGGCCTGCTCCGGGGGTGTAAGGCCGCTGTCGAGCATCTGGGTCAGCGCCTCGCCCTGAAGGGCCGCATCCTTCGATGCGATGGAAGTGTTCAGCTTGATCGCACCGATCTGATATTTGTCGTCATTCGACGTCGCCTTGCTGTCGGCATCGGCGAGCGCGGCCTTGGCCCCGGCCCAGTCCTGCGCCTCCGAAGCCTTCTGCGCGGCCTGCAAAGCCTTGATGACGTCGGGCGAAACATTCAGCTTCGGCCCCTTCTGCTCTTCCTTATCCTTCTTCGCGGCCAGGGCAGGCGCCGTCACGGCGCCACCGGCAACCGCCAGGGCCAAAGCAAGCGCCATGGGGGAAACAAAACGCATGATCCTCATCTCCTCTGCACGCCTGCGGGGGACAGGCAGGCGACCTTCCGGGTTATGCGCCGGTTAGGGGCCGACGCGTGAACGGCCATTGAACAAGCCTATATCGGCGCAATTTGCAACCGTCTTGCGCGCCTCCCGTTCCCGCTGCCGCTTGCTCTGCACGCGCAGGCGCGCGCGTGCGCGAGGGGTGACAGATTTGTTTCGCTCCGCTAGTGCTCTGGCAACGAACCACATCCATCCAAAAAGAGAATCGCATTGACCGACGAGACTGCCCTCGCCGACCCTTCGGACATCAGCCCCGTCTCCATCGTGGAGGAGATGAAGGCGAGCTATCTCGACTATGCCATGTCGGTGATCGTCGCCCGCGCGCTGCCGGACGTCCGCGACGGCCTGAAGCCCGTGCATCGCCGCATCCTCTTCTCCGCCCATGAAAGCGGATTCCATCACAACCGGCCCTATCGCAAGTCCGCGCGCATCGTCGGTGACGTGATCGGTAAGTATCACCCGCATGGCGACAGCGCGATCTACGAGGCGCTGGCGCGCATGACCCAGGACTGGTCGATGCGCGTGCCGCTGATCGACGGTCAGGGCAATTTCGGATCGATGGATCCCGATCCGCCAGCGGCGATGCGTTATACCGAGGCGCGCCTGGCCAAGGTTGCCGGCACACTGCTGGAGGATCTGGACAAGGAAACGGTCGACTTCCAGCCTAATTACGACGGCTCGGAATCGGAGCCGCAGGTGTTGCCCGCGCGCTTCCCCAACCTGCTGGTCAACGGCGCGGGCGGCATCGCGGTCGGCATGGCGACCAACATCCCGCCGCACAATCTGGGCGAGGTGATCCGCGCCTGCCTCGCCTATATCGACAATACCGGCATCACCGTCGATGAACTGATCCAGATCGTCCCCGGCCCCGATTTCCCCACCGCGCCGCTGATCCTGGGCCAGTCGGGCGCGCGCAGCGCCTATCATACCGGGCGCGGCTCCATCATCATGCGCGCGCGGCACGAGATCGAGGAAGGACGCGGCGACCGCCGCGCCATCGTCCTGACCGCCATCCCCTATCAGGTCGGCAAGAACGGCCTGGTCGAGAAGATCGCCGAAGCCGCCAAGGACAAGCGGATCGAGGGCATCAGCGACATCCGCGACGAATCGAGCCGCGAAGGCGTGCGCATCGTCATGGACCTGAAGCGCGACGCGACGCCGGAAGTGGTGCTGAACCAGCTGTGGCGCAACACGCCCGCGCAGTCGAGCTTCCCGGCGAATATGCTCGCGATCCGCGGCGGACGGCCCGAAATCCTCAACCTGCGCGACATCATCGAAGCTTTCGTCCGGTTCCGCGAAGAGGTCATCACCCGCCGGACCAAATATGAGCTGAACAAGGCGCGCGACCGCGCCCATATCCTGCTCGGCCTGGTCGTCGCCGTAACGAACCTCGATGAAGTGGTGAAGATCATCCGCGGGTCGGCCAGCCCCGCCGAGGCGCGCGAGGCGCTGCTGGCGCGCGAATGGCCGATCGGGGAGATCGCGCCCTATCTGAAGCTGGTGGAGGCGATCGAGACCGAGATCACGGGCGAGGCCTACAAGCTGTCGGACATCCAGGTCCGCGCGATCCTGGACCTGCGCCTGCACCGCCTGACCGCACTCGGCCGCGACGAGATCGGCAAGGAGCTGGCCGAACTGGCCGAAGCCATCACCGAATATCTTGCCATTCTGGCCGACCGGGTGAAGCTTTATGCCGTGATGCGCGAGGAATTCGAAGCGATCGAGCGCGACTTCGCCACGCCGCGCCTGTCCGAGATCACCGCGGCTGCCGATGGCATCGAGGACGAGGACCTGATCGAGCGCGAGGACATGGTCGTCACCGTGACCATGCAGGGCTATATCAAGCGCACCCCGCTCGACACCTTCCGGGCGCAGGCGCGCGGCGGCAAGGGCCGATCCGGCATGGCGACCAAGGACGAGGATGCGGTCACCGAACTGTTCGTGACGTCCACCCACACGCCCGTCCTGTTCTTCTCGACCGCCGGCAAGGTCTATCGCATGAAGGTCTGGCGCCTGCCCGAGGGCGGACCGGCGACCCGCGGCCGGCCAATGGTCAACCTGCTTCCGCTCGGTCCCGGCGAAACCATTTCCACCGTCCTGCCGCTGCCGGAGGACGAGGAGGAATGGAGCAAGCTGCACGTCATGTTCGCGACGGCGAAGGGATCGGTGCGCCGTAACAGCATGGACGCCTTCGCCAATGTGCCGTCCAACGGCAAGATCGCGATGAAGTTCGAGGGCGAGGATGCCGACGACCGGCTGATCGGAGTGGCCCTGCTCGACGAGAGCGACGACGTGCTGCTCGCCACCCGCCAGGGCAAGGCGATCCGCTTCCCGGCCGACGAGGTGCGCGAGTTCCAGAGCCGCAATTCGACCGGCGTGCGAGGCATCAAGCTGGCGGAGGAGGACGAGGTCATCTCGCTTTCCATCCTGCACCGCGCCGGCGCGACGCAGGAGGAACGGGAAGACTATCTCCGCTTCGCGCCGTGGAAGGCGGAGAAGGATGGCGCGCCGCAGATGACCGCCGAGCGCTTCGCCGAGTTGCAGGGCAAGGAGCAGTTCATCCTGACCGTCTGCGCCAATGGCTATGGCAAGCTCAGCTCCGCCTATGAATATCGCCGCACCGGGCGCGGCGGGCAGGGCATCACCAATATCGACAATATCGGCCGCAACGGTCCGGTCGTCGCCAGCTTCCCCGCGACGCAGGCCGACCAGCTGATGCTGGTCACCGACCAGGCGAAGCTGATCCGCATGGGCCTCGACAGTCTGCGCGTGATCGGCCGCAATTCGGCGGGCGTGCGGCTGTTCAATGTCTCGGACAACGAACATGTGGTGAGTGCGGCGCGGATCGAGGAAAGCGACGAGGCTGAGGGCGAAGCCGAAGCGTGAGCGACCTCTTTGCCTACAAGATCCTGACGGCCGACCAATATGAGGCGCTCAAGGCCGACGGCGTCTTCAAGGGCGCGCCGGTCGATCTGCAGGATGGCTATATTCACATGTCGACCCGCGAACAGGCGGCGGAGACGGCGGCGAAGCATTTCGCCGGGCAGGACCGGCTCGTCATGCTGATGATCGACCTCGCCCCCTTCGGCGAGGCGATCCGGTGGGAGCCCTCAAGGGGCGGCGCCCTCTTCCCGCATCTGTACGGCGACCTGCCGATGAGCGCGGTGGCGGGCAAGGTGGTCCTGCGCCTCGACGCGGAGGGGCGGCATCAGTTCCCTGCGGGTTTCTGACCTGCCGGGACCATGTTCACCACCCTGCCCTTCCTCACCCGATAGTCCCACCCGCCCCAGCGGATGCGATTCGAGCAGGCGGCGACCAGCTGGAACGCCAGATGCGTCCAGCTCACACCGAAGGGCGCCAGCGCGTCCCATAGCAGCGATCGCACGACCTTGCGTGCCTCCGCAGGATCGACCACGCCGGTGACGATGCGCCACCGCAGCGCCGCGCGCGCCCACGCCGCGCCATAGCCGACCAGCACGGCGACCCAGCCGCCCCAGAGCAAGGCCCAGGCCCAGCCCAGCGCATGCACGCCGACCATCGCCGTCGCCAGCCGCCACAGGCCGGGGCTGTTGGTCGCGAGATGCCGGTACTGTCGCACGCCGAAGCGCAGCGCATCGAAGCCCGGGCCGTACAGCGGGCTGGGAATCATCAGGTCACGTACCGGCCGCAGGCGCAGCTTCCGGCGCCATCCCTCCAGACCGATGGTGAGATCGTCGGACAGCCGCCCCGCCAGCAACGCGTCGAGATCGAGCATATCCGCCGTATCCCGGCTCATCGCCATCGCTCCCGCCCAGGGCAGCGTGGCGCTGGCGAAGCGCGGCCAGGTCGCGAGCTGCATCTCGACCGCACCGACCAGCGCCAGGACTGCATCGGCGTCGGGCAGCTGTAGCCGATATCCCGTTGCGATGTCGGCCTTGCCGCGCACCAGCGGGAACAGCAGCCGGCCGACCATCCGCTCGGGCGGCAGGATGTCCGCGTCGATGAAGACGAGATAGCGATCGTCGGGCCGCAGCGCACGGATCGCCGCCCGCAGCTTGTGCACCTTCTGCCCCTCGTCCAGTGCCACACCCGCGCGGACGATCTCCACCCGGCCCGGCTCCCGCAGGGCCAGCGCCTCGGCGGCGGGACAGTTGCCCGATGTGGCCAGGACCAAGCGGAACGGGACCGCCTGCGCCCCAAGCCGGGTGACGAGATCAGCGCCGCCATCCCAATCGTCCCGCACCGGCAGAATCATCGTCACGCCGGCGGGCGCCTCCTCCTGCCGGTCGCTCGGCATATGGCGCAGGAAGAGAAACACGCCCAGCACCGTCGCGCCCTGCGCCAGCGCCCATAGGGCCAGAATGATCGTCACGCGGGGATAGCCCCTTTACCCATGGTCCGGCCCGTGTATGACCTAGCCTATGCCCAGTGCCAACCCACCGCGCGCAGCGCGCTGACGGTCATGTTCTACAATTCCCTGAGCTACTCCCTCATGCGCCGCCTGCCGGTGTCGGCAGGGTCCGCATTCGGCGGCTGGATGGCGGGCAAGCTGGCGCCCCGACAGATGCCGCTGCGATCGGCGCGGGCGGCGCGCAACCTTGCGATCCTTCGCCCCGACCTGGACGATGCGCAGGCGCGGGCGATGCTCGACCGTCGGTGGCGGAACATGGGACGCTTCATCGCGGAGCTGCCCTCGATGGACCGGCTGCTGGGCCCCGATCATCTCGCCATAGAGGACCATGCGGCCTATCGCGCGGTTGTCGACGGCGATGGGCGCCTGATCGTCGTCTCGCTGCATATCGGCCATTGGGACCTCATCGCAGCGCATCTGAAGCTCCAGATCGAACGGCCGCTGATCGGCGTGCACCAGTTGCCGGACGACCCGGCGCAGGCGCGCATGCTGGCGAAGGCGCGGTCGTCCTATCTGGAGGAGGCGCAGTCTGCCGGCGAAGGGGCTGCGCGAAAGATATTGCGCCATCTGGGCCGGCACGACCGGGGCTTCGCCTATATCCTGCTCGACGAGCGGCTGGACCGTCAGGTCGCCTTCCCCACCTTCGGGCGTCCGCTGGAACCACGCGGCAACGTTTCCATCGCGCTGAGGCTCGCACGGGCGTCGAAGGCGCGCATCCTGCCCGTCTATCTCGCGCGGGAGGACGGCCCGAGGTTCACCCTTCGCTGGCACGCGCCCCTCGATCCGGCGGAAATGAGCCAGCAGGCGATGTTCGCCGCGCTCGACGCCTGGTTCGGTCGCGCGGCGCTCGACCATCTCGACCAGTGGCTGGCGCTGCAGGACATGGACCTCGCCCAAGGTGACGCGCCGGCGCAAGGCGTCTAAAGCCGCCCCATGTCCCGAATCGCGATCAAGATCTGCGGTCTTTCGACGCCCGACACGGTGGGCGCCGCCGTGCGCGCGGGCGCTGCCTATCTGGGATTCGTCCATTTCGCCAAAAGCCCGCGTCATGTCGAGGCGGAGCAGATACGCGCCCTCGCCGCGCCGGTACCCCCGCATGTCGGCCGCGTGGCGGTAGTCGTGGATCCGACCGACGACATGCTCGCGCAGCTGGCGGCCGCCGGCGCGCTCACCGCCCTGCAACTGCACGGCAAGGAAAGCCCGGAACGCGCCGCCGCCATTCGCGCGCGCTTCGGCCTGCCCGTGTGGAAGGCGATCGCGGTCAAGGCGCGCGGCGACATCGCTGCCGCAGACGCCTATGCGGGCGCGGTCGACCGCCTGCTGTTCGACGCCAAGACGCCCGATGGCGCCGCGCTGCCGGGCGGCATGGGCCTGCGTTTCGACTGGACGCTGCTCCGCGGCGTTGCCGTCGCGACGCCCTGGGGCCTATCCGGCGGCCTGTCGGCGGACAATATCGCGGAGGCGATCCGGGTCACCGGCGCGCCGCTGGTCGATGTTTCGTCCGGCGTGGAAAGCGCGCCGGGCGTCAAGGATGTGGACAAGATCGCCGCCTTCTGCAAAGCGGTGGCGGCATGTTGACGCTCACCCGCTCTGTCGAGCGCATCGGGATACGATGGCGCTGATCGCTTCTGGACGATGATCGAAGCGACAGACCCTATCCGTGAGACTGGAACGACCATGACCGATGCCCTGACCCTGCCCAACAGCCTGCGATCGCAGCCCGACGCCAACGGCCATTTCGGCCCCTTCGGCGGCCGCTATGTCGCCGAGACGCTGATGCCGCTGATCCTTGAACTGGAACGCGTCTATCGCGAAGCCAAGGCCGACCCGGCCTTCGAGGCGGAATTTGCCGAGCTGCTGCGCAGCTATGTCGGCCGCCCCAACCCGCTTTACTATGCCGACCGTCTGACCCAGGCGATCCGCGCCAACGCCCCGGCGGGCATGGGCGCGAAAATCTACCTCAAGCGCGAGGAGCTGAACCACACCGGCGCGCACAAGATCAACAACTGCATCGGCCAGGCGCTGCTCGCCCGCCGCATGGGCAAGAAGAAGGTGATCGCCGAGACCGGCGCGGGCCAGCACGGGGTCGCCACCGCGACCGTCGCCGCCCTGTTCGGCATGGAATGCAAGATCTTCATGGGCGCGAAGGATGTCGAGCGGCAGAAACCCAACGTCTTCCGCATGAAGCTGCTGGGCGCGGAGGTCGTGCCGGTCCATTCGGGGTCGTCGACGCTCAAGGATTCGATGAATGACGCGCTGCGCCACTGGGTGTCGAACGTCCACGACACCTTCTACATCATCGGGACGGCGGCGGGCCCGCACCCCTATCCGGAACTGGTCCGCGATTTCCAGTCGATCATCGGCAAGGAGATCCGGACGCAGATGATGGAAGCGGAGGGCCGCCTGCCCGACCTGCTGATCGCCCCGGTCGGCGGAGGCTCCAACGCCATTGGCATGTTCCATCCCTTCCTCGACGATCCCGAAGTCGCGATGATCGGCGTCGAGGCGGCGGGCGAAGGGCTGGACAAGAAGCATGCCGCGAGCCTCGCGGGCGGCAAGTCCGGCATCCTGCACGGCAACCGCACCTATCTGCTCCAGGACGAGGACGGTCAGATCACCGAGGCGCACAGCATCTCCGCCGGCCTCGACTATCCCGGCATCGGCCCGGAGCATAGCTGGCTGCACGAGATCGAGCGGGTGAAATATATGCCGATCAAGGACGACGAGGCGCTGGAGAGCTTCCAGACCCTGTCGCGCCTGGAAGGCATCATCCCTGCGCTTGAATCCGCCCATGCGGTAGCGGCGGCCGAGCAGGTCGCGCCGACCTTGGACGCGGACAAGATCATCGTGGTCAATCTTTCCGGGCGAGGCGACAAGGACATCTTCACCGTCGCGGACGCGCTGGGAGCGGAGATGTGAGCATGGACCGCCTCTCAACCCGCTTCGCCGCATGCAAGGCGCAGGGCCGCGCCGCGCTCGTCACCTTCGTCACCGGGGGCGACCCCGACGTCGGTTCCTCGGCGGCCATCCTCGACGCCTTGGTCGAGGGCGGCGCCGACGTCATCGAGCTGGGCATGCCGTTCACCGATCCGATGGCCGACGGCCCGGCGATCGAGCTGGCCAACCTTCGCAGCCTGGGGTCCGGCACGAAGACGAAGGACATCTTCGCCATCGCCGCCGCGTTCCGCGCGCGCCATCCCGACACGCCGCTGGTGCTGATGGGCTATGCCAATCCCATGCTGGCGCGCGGCCCGCAATGGTTCGCAGACGCGTGCAGCGCTGCCGGCGTCGATGGCGTCATCTGCGTCGACGTGCCGCCAGAAGAGGATTCGGAGATCGGCCCTGCATTGCGCGCGGCGGGCATCCACCTGATCCGCCTCGCCACGCCGACCACCGACGCCGCCCGCCTGCCCACGGTGCTGAACGGTGCCAGCGGCTTCCTCTACCATGTCGCCGTCGCCGGCATCACCGGCAAGCAGCAGGCCGCACAGGCCGCCGTCGAACAGGCGGTCGCCCGCCTCAAGGCCGCCACCGACCTGCCCATCGCCGTCGGCTTCGGCGTCCGCTCGGCCGAGCAGGCCGCCGCCATCGGCCGCGTCGCCGACGGCGTCGTGGTCGGATCGGCGATCGTCGACATCATCGGGTCGCATGGCGATGCCGCCCCGCCCTTCGTCCGCGCGTTCGTCGCACAGCTTCGCGATGCGCTGAACGCCAGCAGCCCTCAATTCCGGGAGACCGCCGCATGAGCTGGATCAACCGCGTCCGCAACGCCATCCCCTTCATCGCCAAGAAGGAGACCACGGCCGAGACGCTCTGGCACAAATGCCCGTCCTGCGCCGAAATGGTGTTTATCAAGGAGTGGGAAGACAATCTGTCCGTCTGCCCGCGCTGCGATCATCATGGCCGCATCGGCCCGTCGGAGCGCTTCGAGCAGATCCTCGACGCCGGCTTCATCCTGCTGCCGACCCCGCCAGTGCAGGAGGACCCGCTCAAGTTCCGCGATTCCAAGCGCTACCCCGATCGCATCAAGGCCGCGCGCCAGTCCACCGGGGACCAGGACGCGCTGATCAACGCGCGCGGCGCGATCGACGATGTGCCGCTGGTCATGGGCGTGCAAAACTTCGCCTTCATGGGCGGTTCGATGGGAATGGGCGTCGGCGCCGCCTTCATCCAGGGCGTGAACGAGGCGATCGGCCATAATTGCCCCTATGTCATCTTCACTGCCGCGGGCGGGGCGCGCATGCAGGAGGGCATCCTGTCCCTGATGCAGATGCCCCGCGCCACCGTCGCCATCCGCAAGCTGCATGCGGCAGGCCTGCCCTATATCGTCGTTCTCACCGATCCGACGACCGGCGGCGTCACCGCCAGCTATGCCATGCTCGGCGACATCCAGATCGCGGAACCCAACGCCCTGATCGGCTTCGCCGGCCAGCGGGTGATCGAAAGCACGATCCGCGAGAAGCTGCCCGACGGCTTCCAGCGCGCCGAATATCTGCTGGAGCACGGCATGCTCGACATGGTGGTGCACCGCCGCGACCTGCGCGACACGCTTGCCCGGGTGATCGGCTATCTGACCCCGCGCGCCGCCGCCTGAACTTCAAAGGGGGGGCGCCAGGCCATGCCCGACCATGCCGTCTCCGACGACCCGGACGTCCAGGCCCAGCTCGACCGGCTCGCGACGCTCTCGCCCGGCGCCGACATATTGGGCCTCGAACGAATCACGCGGCTGCTCGACCGGCTCGGCGATCCGCACCGCGCGCTGCCGCCGGTGTTCCACGTCGCCGGCACCAACGGCAAGGGATCGACCTGCGCCTTCCTGCGCGCCGCGCTGGAGGCGGACGGGCACAGCGTGCACGTCTTCACTTCCCCCCATCTCGTCCGCTTCAACGAGCGTATCCGGATCGGCGGCCAGCTGATCGAAGACCCGGTGCTCGCGCGCTATCTCGAGCGGGTGCTCGATGTCGCAGAGGGGATCGGCGCCAGCTTCTTCGAGGTGACGACCGCCGCCGCCTTCCTCGCCTTCGCCGAGCATCCGGCCGATGCCTGCATCCTGGAAGTGGGCCTGGGCGGCCGGCTGGACGCGACCAACGTTATCGAGCATCCCGCCATCTGCGGCATCGCCCAGCTGGGCATCGACCATCAGGCGTTCCTGGGCGACACGCTGCCGCAGATCGCGGCGGAGAAGGCCGGTATCGCCAAGACCGGCGCCCCGCTCGTCACCCAGCGCTATCCGCAGTCGCTGTTCCCGGCGATGATCGACGCGGTGACGCGCGCGCGCACGACCTGGCTGCCGATGGGCGAGAGCTGGGATGCCGCCGCCTATCGCGACCGCATGCACTATCGCGACGAGCAGGGACGGATCGACACGCCCTTGCCGCGCCTACCCGGCGCGCATCAGGTGCAGAACGCCGCGCTCGCCTTCGCGATGCTGCGCCACCAGAATGCCGTGCCGGTCAGCGACGCGGCGCTCAAGGCCGCGCCGCTCTGGGCCCACTGGCCCGCCCGGCTCCAGCGGCTGGAGCGCGGGCCTTTGCTCGCGTCCTTGCCTCCGGGCGGCGAGGCATGGCTGGACGGCGGGCACAATCAGGGCGCCGGCGAGGCGATCAGCGCCTGGTTCACCCCCGACCGGCTCGACGGGCACAAGCTACAGCTCGTCATCGGCATGCTGGCGAACAAGGATCTGGACGCCTATCTGGCGCCGTTCGCCGGCAAGGTCGCGCATATCCACACACTGCCCGTCCCCGGTCACGACCATCATCCGCCCGATCGCTTCGCCGCCGTGGCCGCGCGCTGGAAGATCGGCGCTACTGCACATGAACGACCGGAGCAGGCGATTACCGCAGTCGCGACCGCCGAACCCGCACCCCGGCTGCTGATCGCCGGCTCGCTATATCTTGCCGGCGAGATTTTGCGACTGAACGAGCAATTTCCCGACTGAAACTACTTGCGATTGACTCGCAATAGCGTAGCTTGAGCTTCCGGACTCAAGCGAAGGCGCATATCATGGCTTATGGAGAGACCTCTTCCCTCAACCTGTCGCAACCCATGCCCGCGGGTTATGGCAACCGGCTTTTCCTGTTCGTCATGCGGCGCATGGCCGGCGCCGGCGTTAATGACGCCCATGCCGCCAACGCCCTGCTGGGCGCCTTTGGCCGCAGCTATCGGCGCCCGCTGATCCTGATGCGTGCGATGATGCTGGAGCTGGCCCGCGCCTCCGGTCGCAAGATCCTGGTCGCGCCCTGCTGCTGCCCGCGCCTTACCGCTGACGAGGCCCGGATCATGCACGCCGTCGGCGATGCCTTGCGCGCTCCTGCTCGCGCCTATGAACAGGTCGCGACGCTGCTCGGCAATGACGATGCGCTGGGTGCGCTGACTTGTCTCCAGGCAGTCGCGCAGGCCCATGCGGACCTCGGACGACCGCTGGACCTGTATCGGGGATAGTCCTCAGGCGCTCGCCCGCCGCAGTTCCGCCAGCTTTTCCCCGGCCCAGCGATACATGTCAGCCTGTGCCACGCGCTGTGTGCGATCCAGCCGCCGGGCGCGCTGTTCCACCTCCTCCAGCACCTGCCGAGCACGCACCCTGTCATCGCGCTCGATCAGGAAGGCCGCATAGTGGCAACGCGCCTCTTCGCCGGCGATCCGGCTCATCACATCCTCGAACAGCGCCCGCGCTTCCGCGTCGCGGCCGAGGTCCGCAAGCAGGCGTGCGCGCAGCAATCCGCGCCGGTCCCATTCGCTACCCCGCGACACCTCCGGCACGCCGTCCAGCAGCGTCAGCGCCTCCCGGCTGCTGCCCCGCTCGAACAGGACCTGCGCCAGCTTGACTTGCGTGCCCCAGTCATTGCCGGGACCAAGCGCCAGCCCCTTGCGATAGGCCGCCTCCGCCTCGGCATAGCGGCCCCGCGCTGCCTGGGCATCGCCCAGCGCGATGTGGTTGGCCGCGGTGTCGGCCAGTTCCAGGTCGCGCTGCGCCCGGCGCACGTCGCGCTCGGGATCGACCTTCCCCGCGACCTGCGCCCGCGCCGTGCGGAGATGGCGATTGCCCCAATAGGCGGGCATCACCTCCAGCATCAAATATGCGAAGCAGCCGAGCAGCGAGAAGAGGAAGATGAACAGCATCCAGATCTGGTTGCGTCCGGTGCGGATGACATGCACCGCGCAGATGATCTGGATGCAGATCGAGGTGACGAGCCAGATCATCGGAATATTCCATTCCTTTCTATCTCAGTCATCCTCGGTGCTTGGCTGCCTCACCGTATCAACGACAAAACCCTTCCGCCAAATCAGCCAAAGGAGAAACATGCCGGGCACGGCAGCGACCACCGTTGTCAGCCAGAAGCCGACCCACCCAGCCTGTTCTGCAATGACCCCAGCAGGAGCCGCCAACCATGTACGCCCTACCGCAGCAAATGATGACAAGAGCGCGAATTGCGTAGCCGTATAGGCAAGGCTTGAAAGTCCAGAAAGGTAGGTGACAAACACCGTCAGACCGATGCCGCTTGTCACCTGCTCAGTCGCAACCGCGATAGTAAGCCAAAGGTTGGAATGACCATGCATGGCCACTCCAACGAAGGTCAGATTGCTGAGCATCATCATAAGACCGGACAAGAACAGGGTCCGCCCCATGCCTAACCATGCAATAAACGGCGCGGCCAGCGCCGTGCCCACGATCAATCCCCAGAAACCGACCACTTTATTGATGGCGATGAACTCGGCGTCGGTGAACCCCAGATCGACGATCATGGGATTGAGCATCCCTTGACCCATCGCATCGCCAATCTTGTAAAGAAGCACGAACAAAAGGATCAGCACAGATCCACGACGGCCGAGAAATTCTATGAACGGGCTGAGGACGGTCTCCTTCAACCATGCGCCAATGCTCTTTCCAGCCATTTCTGCATGGCGGTCGACATAAATACCTGGACCAGCCCACAAAGCTCCGATTGCGCCGGGCAGTACGAGGAATGCCGTCAGTCCATAGGCCATTGCCCAGCCAAGCCCTAATCCGGTCTGAGGCGAATAGAGAAAGATCGTGCCAACCCCCGAAAAGAAAGCACCGAGACGGTATCCAAACTGATTTGTCGCGGTGCCATAGGGCATTTCCTCATCGCTTAATATTTCAATGCGATAAGCGTCGATAACGATGTCCTGAGTGGCGCCGAGAAAGGAAACCAGTATCGCGCAAAAGGCAAAATAGCCCAGATGATGCGCAGGATCGCTGCTACCCAGGAGCCAAATCGCACAAAAGAGCAGCAGCTGAACGAAAAACAGCCACGCTCGCCGCTGGCCGAATAAGCGGGTCAGTATAGGTAAAGGCAACTTATCGACCAACGGGGCCCAGAGCCATTTGAGCGTATATGGCGTGGTCAATCCGATCGCGAAACCGATGGTTGATTTCTGGATTCCGACCTTTGACAGCCAATACCCCATCGTTCCGAGCAACAACATCAGCGGAAAGCCGCTCGATATACCGATCAACAGTGAAACGAAGGGCATCGGCCGAAAATAGGGCCGCATAACATCCCGCCAATTCTTCTTGTCCTGGTCAACTCTGGTCACGCAAATCCCCCGCGCCGTTGACGCGCCACCATATGGGCAATCGCGCCGGAGGCAAGCGGCGTTCAGTCGGTCTCGGCGAACAGGCTGAACCCCAGGGGGAGACGTGCGGGTTTCGCGCCGCGCAGCACGGAATCCGCAGCTTCGATCGCGGCGATCAGGTCCCGGGGGGCATAGGGCTTGGCCAGGCAACCCAGCGCTAGGTCGCGCGCATGGGCCGGACAGCTGCCGGTCACGAACAGCACGGGGACATCGCGCATCCGCGCGTAGGCGGCCAGGTCGATGCCCGTCTTGTCGCCATGCAGTGTAACGTCGGCGATCATCAGATCGATACCGCCGGCGTCGATCGCGCTCACCGCATGGTCATAATCGGCGACCGTCGCAGCGATGACATAGCCGGCGAGCGTCAGCGCATGCTCGTTGTCGAAGGCAACGAGCGGTTCATCCTCTACCACGAGAACCGAGCGTATTGCCTTGCGCCGCCGCACACCCCTCATCCGCCCGAAAAACATTTGCCGATCCGCCCTGTTTCCGCCATGCACCCGGAGAAACGCCGCGCCCCGCGGTGAGTTTCTCCTTGTGAGGCTCCGCCCATTCGCGCAGGCGCCCGCATGACACTGTTCGCCCCATGAATGAGCCCGTCTTATATGGGGAGGGCCATTCACCGCTAAAAGGAATGCACGCCGTGGAACCGCCAAAAAAATCTGGACCGCCCCGCCGGGCCGGGCCCGGCGGACCACGGCGCCCCTCCACGCCGGG
>NZ_AUWY01000124.1 GCF_000447205.1 Sphingobium ummariense RL-3
CGCCGCCAGCGGCAAGGGCGAGCCGCAGCGCATCGCCAAGCTGTTGGCCCGCGCTGGCGTCGCGTCCCGCCGGGAGATCGAGCGCATGATCGAGGGCGGCCGGATCGCGCTGAACGGCGAGGCCGTGACCACGCCCGCGACCTTGCTGCCGTCGCTTCATGGCGTCACCGTGGATGGTGTGCCCGTCAGCCAGCCGGCGCCCACCCGCCTGTTCCTGTTCCACAAGCCTTCGGGCTTCCTCACCACGGAGCGTGATCCGGCGGGACGGCCGACGATATACGACCGGCTGCCGGCGGACCTGCCGCGCGTGATGCCGATCGGCCGGCTCGACATGACGACCGAAGGGCTGCTGCTGCTGACCACCGACGGCGAATTCAAGCGGCAGATGGAGCTGCCTGCGACCGGCGTCCCCCGCACTTACCGTGCCCGCGCCTTCGGCGAGGTCAGCCAGGCGCAGCTGGAGGATCTGTTCGACGGGCTGGAGATAGACGGCATCCGCTACGGGCGGATCGATGCCAATCTGGAACGCCGCACCGGCCGCAACCAATGGATCGAGATGACCCTGACCGAAGGCAAGAACCGGGAGGTCCGCCGCGTGCTCGAGCATCTGGGGTTGAAGGTCAACCGGCTGATCCGCACCAGCTATGGTCCCTTCCAGCTCGGCGAACTGGCCGAAGGCGCGGTCGAGGAGGTGCGGCAGCATGACCTGATCGTGTTCAGGAAGGGACTGAAGGCGTGAGGATCATCGCCGGGCAATGGCGCGGACGTCCGCTGGTGGCGCCGAAAGGCGATGCCACCCGCCCGACCGGCGATCGTACGCGGGAAACGCTGTTTTCGATGCTTCTGAGCCGCGTCGGCTCGTTCGAGGGACTCGCCGTCGGGGATTTCTTCGCAGGCTCCGGCGCGCTCGGCTTCGAGGCGCTCTCGCGCGGAGCGGCAAGCTGCCTCTTCGTCGAGCAGGATCGCGCCGCGATCGACACGATCCGCGCCAATGGGGACAAGCTCGGCGTCCGTCCGGATGTTCACCAGACCAGCGTGCTCTCGCTCGGCCCCGCCGCCCAGCCGCTGGACCTGATCTTCATGGACCCGCCCTATGGGACCGGCGCGGGAGCCGTTGCGCTCGACAAGCTATCGCGCCTCGGCTGGACCGGCCCGGCAAGCTGGATCAGCATCGAAACCGATCGACGCGAAGATGTTGCAGTCAAGGGCTTCGCGATCGACACGGTGCGCGATGTGGGCAAGGCACGCCTCACGCTGCTGCGCGCCGAAGCCTAGACGACCCGGGGAGGCGGGACGCGCCTCCCCGGGTCATAGTCAGGCAATCAGCCGCGACGCTTGACCTTCCGCGCCTCGCTCGGATTGATGCAGCTGTCCTGCACCGTCCGGCTGCACAACGGATAGTCTTTCATTTCGGTCGGCGGCGGCGTCATATTGCCGCCCAACTGCACCGGGTTGGCGGCAGAGCCGACCGGTGCCGACGGGTCGCGCGGCACACCTGCCGGCGCGGGCTCCATACCGGCAGTGGGAGGCACGGCTCCCGTCGGTTGCCCGGCATTGGGATCGGCCTGGGGAGCAGGCGGGGTTGCGGGCTGCGCCCCCATATCTGGTGTGGTGGGGGCCGGAGTGGTCTGAGCGATCGCTGCTCCGGCGCCGAGTGCCAGCAACGCCGCGCTGGCCAGCATCATGCATTTCATCGGGACATCCTTTCTTGTTCTCACCCCGTTCTGCCGCATGGGCGAGCGAGAAAACCTGCGGCCCGCCGCCGCCGTTCCTCGCCGCCGCGACGAACCGTTGTTCTGGCACCGCGAACGGAGGGCAAGAAAAGCCCGACTCAATCGGCCGGATAGCGGGCGAACTTCGGCAGGTCGTGGATCTGCTCGATCCAGGGTGCTGATTCCGCGAACTGAACATGGATGGCCGGCGGGAACTGGGCCTGATCGTCCAGCGTCGCGGTCTGGATATCGATCATGCCCGGAAAGATCGCCGGATTTGTATAAAACAGCCCGGTCCCGCACTTCCCGCAGAAATGCCGCGTGGCATTCTCGGACGACTGGTAGGCGACCGGTTCGCCCTGCACCTCGACCATGTCATGCGCAAACAATGCCCAGCCCACCATCGGCGCCCCCGCGCTCCGGCGGCAATCCTCGCAATGACACAAAGCGCTATAGGCGGGTTCCCCATGTATCGAATAGCGAATGGCGCCGCATTGGCATCGACCCGTGGCCATGGCTTCCTCCTTGCATGATTCGCCTTTTGTTCTCATAGAGTGGAGCGAACCGCAAGCGCCTTGCCCTTGCTCCCCCGTCACCCCATCCCTAGTTGAAGTCCATGACCCTGCCCACACCTTCGCCCGACGATCCGCCCTATCTGCGCGGTCTCAATCCGCCGCAGCGGGAAGCGGTGCTGACGACCGAAGGCCCGGTGCTGGTGCTGGCCGGCGCGGGCACGGGCAAGACGGCAGCGCTCACGGCCCGGCTGGCCCATCTGATCGCGACCCGCCGGGCATGGCCGTCGGAAATCCTGGCAGTCACCTTCACCAACAAGGCCGCGCGCGAGATGCGCGAGCGCGTCGGCCGGATGATCGGCGACGCGGTGGAGGGAATGCCCTGGCTCGGCACCTTCCACGCCATCGCCGCCAAGATGCTTCGCCGCCATGCGGAGCTTGTCGGCCTCCAGTCCAATTTCACGATCCTCGACACCGACGACCAGCTGCGCCTGATGAAGCAGCTCATCCAGGCCGAGGGCATCGACGAGAAGCGCTGGCCCGCCCGCCAGCTCGGCGGCGTGATCGACCAGTGGAAGAACAAGGGGCTGACGCCGGAGGAGATCGGCGCGGGCGAGAGCGAGGGATATGCGAACGGCAAGGGGCAGAAGCTCTATGCCGCCTACCAGGCCCGACTGCGCGAAGTGAATGCCTGTGATTTCGGAGACTTGCTCCTGCATGTTCTGACCATATTGAAGCGGCACAGGGACGTGCTGGAACAGTATCAGCAGCGCTTCAAATATATCATGGTGGACGAATATCAGGACACCAATAGCAGCCAGTATCTCTGGCTCCGGCTGCTCGCGCAGCAGCGCAAGAACATCTGCTGCGTCGGCGACGACGACCAGTCCATCTATAGCTGGCGCGGCGCGGAGGTGGCGAACATCCTGCGCTTCGAAAAGGATTTCCCCGGCGCCAGGATCGTGCGGCTGGAACAGAATTACCGCTCCACCCCCCATATCCTGGGCGCCGCGTCCGGGGTGATCGCGGAGAACGGCAACCGCCTGGGCAAGACGCTCTGGACCGACATCGACGTGGGCGAGAAGGTGCGCGTCATCGGCGTGTGGGATGGGCCGGAGGAGGCACGCCGCGTCGGCGAGGAGATCGAGGCGATCGAGCGCGGCGGCGGATCGCTGGACGAGGTCGCGATCCTGGTTCGCGCCCAGCACCAGACCCGAGAGTTCGAGGACCGCTTCATCCAGATCGGCCTGCCCTACCGCATCGTCGGCGGCTTCCGCTTCTACGAGCGCGCGGAAATCCGCGATGCGCTCGCCTATCTGCGGCTCGTCAACCAGCCCTCCGACGACCTCGCCTTCGAACGGATCGTCAACGTGCCCAAGCGGGGCCTGGGCGACAAGGCGGTGGAAAAGCTGCACCGCCTCGCCCGCGCGGAGGGCGTGCCGCTGACGCTGGCGGCGGCGCGCATCCTCGACACCGACGAGCTGACGCCGCAGGCGCGCCGGGCGCTGGGCGCCTTCATCGGCGATCTCGCCCGCTGGCGCGACCGCGCAGCGCAGCTGCCCCATGCCGAACTCGCGCGGCAGATTCTGGACGAGAGCGGCTATACCGCGACGCTCCAGGCCGAGCGCACCGCGGAGAGTGCGGGCCGCCTGGAGAACCTGTCCGAGCTGGCGCGCGCGATGGAGGAATATGAGACGCTGGGCGCCTTCCTCGAACATGTCAGCCTGGTCATGGACAATGAGGCGCAGCAGGACGAGCGCAAGGTCACGATCATGACCATCCACGCCGCCAAGGGGCTGGAGTTCGACACTGTCTTCCTCGCTGGCTGGGAGGAAGGGCTCTTCCCCTCGCAGCGGGCGCTGGACGAAGGCGGGCTCAACAGCCTGGAGGAGGAACGCCGGCTCGCCTATGTCGCGATCACCCGAGCGCGCAAACGCTGCATCATCCTGCACGCCGCCAACCGCCGCATCTACGGCCAGTGGACCAGTTCCATCCCCTCGCGCTTCGTCGGCGAGCTGCCGGGCGAGCATGTGGAGGCGGAAAGCAGCATGGCGGGCGGCGCCTCGCTCTGGCGCGCCAACTGGTCGGAACGGGCCGATCCCTTCGCCGATGTCGCGCGCGGCACCGGCCGCGGGCCTGGCTGGCAGCGTGCGCAATCGTCGGGCCAGTTCAGCCGCGAACCCGTGCGTATCGTCGAAGCGCGCGCCTCTGCCGTGTCGCTCGGCAACAAGGGCCGCAGCGACATGGCCGTGGGCCTGCGCGTCTTCCACCAAAAGTTCGGCTACGGCACCGTCGCGGAGATCGAGGGCAACAAGCTGGAAATCGATTTCGAGACGGCCGGGCGCAAGCGGGTGATGGACAGCTTCGTCTCACCCGCCTGACCATGCAAAAACAGCGCTTTGGGAAGAAATGGGGCGACCGATGGGATCCGAACCCACGACCTCTGGTACCACAAACCAGCGCTCTAACCGACTGAGCTACGATCGCCACAGGGCCGTTTGGCCCGTAAGAGAAGGGGCACATATGCGCCCGATCCGGCCGCGTCAAGCCGCCTTTCTCGGTCCTCGGGCGAAAGCCGGAACTCTCTTCGCCCTGACCGGCGGGTCAAATAGAAAGGGGACGGAAGCGCTCGCCTCCATCCCCTTTCACCTTCGGCATTCCTGCGCGGCATGGCCGCATCGGCCTGTTGCTGCGCTACTCTCCTAAACCTTTCGGCCGCGACGCCGGACATTCGAGGAGCCAGGCGTCCCCCAAGGGGTACGCCCCTGCTCGCTCTTAGTTGACCGAGTCCTTCAGACCCTTGCCGGCCTTGAACTTGGGCTGGCTGGACGCCTTGATGGTCATGGTCTCGCCGGTGCGCGGATTACGGCCGGTCGAAGCCTTGCGCTGAGAAACGGAGAAAGTGCCGAAGCCTACGAGGCGCACTTCGTCGCCCTTTTTCAGCGCGCCGGTGATCGCGTCGAAAACGCCCTCTACCGCCTTGGTTGCGTCGCTCTTGCTGAGGCCGCTGCTTTCGGCAACCGCGCTGATCAGATCCTGCTTGTTCATGCCTTGGGAACCCCCTTTTAGCTATATGATGACTAGGAATCGCGGCTAGGCGGGCCAATAAGGCGCAGCTTCCCAGCGCTGTCAAAGGGAAAGCGACGAAGTCCCCGTTACAATCGGGATTAAGCCGCAAAATCTGCGAAATCACCGGGAAATAGGGGCCGTTCGCCGCTTGACGGCCGCTCAGTGCCGCAATGTGGCGTCGCCGTCCCGCCCGGGCGCCGGATTCGGCTGGGCGGCCAGATCGTCTTCCTCCGTCCAGGCGATCGCTTCCGGCGTACCGGCCAGGGCACGCGCCAGCACCTCGTCGACATGGGCCACGGGCACGATCTCAAGTCCTTCGCGGATGTTGGCGGGAATCTCGGCCAGGTCCTTCTCGTTCTCGGCCGGGATCAGCACGGTCTTGATGCCGCCGCGCAATGCCGCCAGCAGTTTCTCCTTGAGGCCGCCGATCGGCAGCACCCGTCCGCGCAGCGTCACCTCGCCGGTCATCGCGATGTCCTTGCGGACCGGGATGCCGGTCAGCGTGCTGACGATGCTCGTCACCATGCCGATGCCGGCAGACGGCCCGTCCTTGGGCACCGCGCCTTCGGGCAGGTGGATATGGATGTCCTTACGGTTGAACAGGCTGGGCTTGATGCCGTATCCCGGCGAGCGCGCCTTCACATAGGAGAAGGCCGCCTGCACGGACTCGGTCATCACCTCGCCCAGCTTGCCGGTGGTCCTGATGGCGCCCTTGCCGGGCACCGTGACCGCCTCGATCGTCAGCAGCTCGCCGCCGACCTCGGTCCAGGCAAGGCCCGTGACGGCGCCGATCTGATTCTCCTCTTCGCCCACGCCATGGCGGAACTTCCGCACGCCGGCATAGTCCGCCAGATTTTCCGGCGTGATGGTCACCTTGTCATAGGCGCCTTCCAGGATCTTGCGCAGCGCCTTGCGCGCGAGGCGCGCCACCTCACGCTCCAGGGTGCGGACGCCGGCCTCGCGCGTGTAATAGCGGATGAGGTCGCGGATGGCCGTTTCGGTCACCTCGAACTCGCCTTCCTTCAGGCCGTGGGCGTCGATCTGCTTGGGCACCAGATGGCGCTGGGCGATCTCCACCTTCTCGTCCTCGGTATAGCCCTCCAGCCGGATGATCTCCATGCGATCCAGCAGCGGCTGCGGCAGGTTCAGCGAGTTGGCGGTCGTCACGAACATGACATCCGACAGGTCGACATCGATCTCCAGATAATGGTCCTGGAACTTGCTGTTCTGCTCCGGGTCCAGCACCTCCAGCAGGGCGGAGGCAGGATCGCCACGGAAGTCCTGGCCCAGCTTGTCGATCTCGTCCAGCAGGAACAGCGGGTTCATCGTCCCCGCCTTCTTGAGGTTGGTGACGATCTTGCCCGGCAGCGACCCGATATAGGTCCGGCGATGGCCGCGGATCTCCGCCTCGTCGCGCACGCCGCCCAGCGACTGGCGCACGAACTCGCGTCCGGTCGCCTTCGCGATGCTGCGGCCGAGAGAGGTCTTGCCCACGCCCGGCGGGCCGACGAGACACAGGATCGGCCCCTTCAGCTTGTTGGTGCGCGCCTGCACGGCCAGATATTCGATGATCCGGTCCTTGACCTTCTCCAGCGCGAAATGATCCTCGTCCAGGATCGCCTGCGCCTTCTTGAGGTCGGTCTTGACCTTGCCCTTCTTGCCCCAGGGGAGCCCCAGCAGCACGTCGAGATAATTGCGCACCACCGTCGCTTCGGCCGACATGGGCTGCATGGCCTTCAGCTTCTTCAGCTCGGCCGTGGCCTTGGCGCGCGCTTCCTTGCTCAGCTTGGCCTTGGCGATCTTTTCGGTGAGTTCGGCGAGTTCGTCACCCTCTTCGCCCTCGCCATTGCCCAGCTCGCGCTGGATCGCCTTCAGTTGTTCGTTCAGATAATATTCGCGCTGGGTCTTCTCCATCTGGCGCTTCACGCGCCCGCGGATCTTCTTCTCGACCTGCAGAACGCCCAGTTCGCCCTCCATGAAGGCGAAGACCATCTCCAGCCGCTTGACCGGATCGGCCTCGACCAGCAGCGATTGCTTGTCGGCGACCTTGACGTTGATGTTCGCGGCGACCGCGTCGGCCAGGCGCCCGGCGTCCTCAATCTCGCGCAGTTGCACCGGCGTCTCCGCCGGCAGCTTCTTGTTGAGCTTGGCGTAATTCTCGAACTGCTCGGCAACCGACCGCATCAGCGCCGCAGCCTCCGGTCCCTCCGCCTCGGCTTCCTCCACGGACACGACTTCGGCGGTCAGATGGCCCTCGGCGGCAAGAATATCGACCAGCTGGGCGCGATGCTTGCCTTCCACCAGCACGCGGACCGTGCCGTCGGGCAGCTTCAGCAGTTGAAGCACCACGGCGACGACGCCGGTGTCGTACAGCGCATCGCGGCCCGGATCGTCCTCGGCGGGGTCGAGCTGGGACACCAGGAAGATTTCCTTGCTGCCCTCCATCGCCGCCTCGAGCGCCGAGACGCTCTTGTCGCGACCGACGAACAACGGAACGATCATCTGCGGGAAGACGACGATGTCACGCAGCGGCAAAAGAGGATATTGCGTAGTCATTCACACTCCGGGGCCGCATCCGCGGCCCTAAACTCAGGTTAGCCGTCTTTATGGTGACGACCGTCCAGCCGATCAATCGCACCGTCATAATATCGCAACGATGAACGGCGGCTTATCCGCCACATGGTCCGTTTCAGAAAGGCAGCTTGAAACCGGGGGGCAGCGGCAGGCCGCTGGTCATCTTGGCCATTTCGGCGGAGCTGGTCTCGTCAGCCTTTTTGCGCGCGTCGTTGAAGGCGGCCGTGATCAAATCCTCCAGCATCTGCTTCTCCGAAGGCGCGAGCAGACTTTCGTCGATCTGGACCCCCAGGATGCGCCCCTTTGCGGAGGCACGGACCTTCACCAGGCCGCCGCCAGCGGCGCCCTCCACCTCGATCTTATCGAGATTCTCCTGCGCCCGCTGCAGTTCCTCCTGCACGCGATTCGCCATGCCGAGTATTTCGTTCAGGTCCTTCATCTTTCTGCACTCCATGGTTCGAGCCGGTCGTCCAGCTCGGCATCGGGGAAGGCGGCCAATGCCGCCTTGACCACCGGGGTTTCGCGTATCGCCGCGCGCGTGTCAGCGGCTTTTCGTTGTTCCTGTTCCAGCAATGTCGGGTTGGCGGGGCCGTCGACCTGCGCCACCCGCCAGGCTACGCCGGTCACCTCACGCAAAGCCGGCGTGATACGCGCGGCGAAATCGGACGGCAGCGAAGGGGTCGGCCGATAATCCAGCTCGGGTGGAGCGTAGCGAACCAGGCCGATACAGTCGTGCATCTCCTGCGCGAGCTGCCCCTTTCCCCGCTGCCAGAAGGCCTCGATGAGATCCTCGAAGGTCGCGGGCAAGCGGGCTTCGGGGCCGGACGGCGGCGTCGCGGGGGCCTCCACGGCCCCAGCCGCCGGCACGCCCCCACGCAGGAGCTGCGCGATCTCGCCCGGATCGGGCATGGTCGCGGCGTGCATCACGCGCAGCAGCGCCATTTCACAGGTTTCAATCGGCAGCACCGCGCTGGCCACCTCGTCATGCCCCTTGAGGAGAAGCTGCCAGAGCCTGTGCAGCGGCGCGAATCCGATCTGCGCCGCCCAGTCGGCAATCGCCTCGCGCTCCTCCGCCGACTGGCCGGGGCTGGCAATGTCGCGCCCCGCCTTCACCAGGGTCACGGCGTGAACCAGCTCCAACAGGCCGCGCATCAGCGCCAGCGGCTCCACGCCCAGCGCATATTGATCGCGCACCGCCGCGAGCAGTGGCCCCGTTTCGCCCTCCAGCAGCAGGCCGAGCAGGCGGCGGACCGATCCACGATCAGACAGGCCCAGCATTTCCCGCACCTGCGCGGCGGTGACGAGCGGGGCGCCCTCCCCCATTTCCGCATGGGCGATCGCTTGATCGAGGATCGAGAGGCCGTCGCGCGCCGATCCCTCGGCGGCCTGCGCGATCAGGGACAGCGCATCGGGCTCCGCAGCAACATGCTCCGCCGCAACCACATGGGCGAAATGCGCGGCCAGCATTTCCGCTGGGATGCGGCGCAGGTCGAACCGCTGGCAGCGGGAAAGCACCGTCACGGGCACCTTGTTCACCTCGGTCGTGGCGAACAGGAACTTCACATGCGCCGGTGGCTCTTCCAGCGTCTTCAAGAGCGCGTTGAAGGCGTTCTTCGACAGCATGTGGACTTCGTCGATGATGTAGACCTTGTAACGCGCCGAAACCGCCGCATAGCGCACCGCCTCGATGATCTCGCGCACGTCGTCGACGCCGGTGTGGCTGGCGGCGTCCATCTCGATCACGTCGATATGGCGTCCTTCGGCGATGGCGACGCACGGCTCGCAGACGCCGCAGGGATCGATCGTCGGGCCGCCCTGTCCGTCCGGGCCGATGCAGTTCAGCGCCTTCGCGATCAGGCGCGCGGTGGATGTCTTGCCCACGCCGCGCACGCCGGTCATCAGGAAGGCGTGCGCCAGCCGCCCGCGCCGGATGGCATTGCCCAGCGTCTGGACCATCGCATCCTGTCCGATCAGCTCGCGGAAATTACGCGGCCGGTATTTGCGCGCGAGCACGCGATAGGGCTGGGGGGAATCGGACATCGGATCAATCTAGCGGGTGAAGGCGGGCCTGTCGAAGCCGCATCAAGGGGAAACCATCATTCCCGCCCCGCCACGCAGATCGGCGCGAAGCAGCCAAGGATCAGGCGACGGGCGTCGAACGGTATCTCTCCCATGACGTCGAGGACGCCGTCCTCGTGCATCCGCGCCTCGGCCGCCTCCAGGCTTTGCTTGTCGGGCCAGACCTGCCAGGCGAACACGATCTTCTCGCCCGGCTTTGCCGCGACGGCGCGGCGGAAGTCGGTTTCCTTCCCCTCCGGAACGAAATCCTCCCAGGATTCGACAACCTCCAGGCAGCCATAGCGGCGGAAGATATCCGCCCCCCTTTCCGCCCATGTGCGATAGGCGTCCATCTTTTCCTCGGGCACGGGAATGACCAGTCCTGCGACATACATGGCTGGGGCTCCTCGGATCGGATGTCCGGGCGATTCTACAGCAGATGAGCAGAAGGTCCAACGGCCGCGCGAAGCGGCGGAAAGGTGAGAGCCGGACGACCCGCGACGAAATCGTTGTGGCTGCTTCCGTCAGGACCTGACCAGATTGGCGACGGCCACGTCCGCCCGACTCCCGGCGGGGCATATGGCGAAAGAGGCGAGGGATGGCAAGAGGTCGCGCGCTTCAGTCCAGCCCGCTCCTCTGCGCCTTGCTCACGAAATCCAGCGCCGCGCGGGCAGCTTCGGCGATCGCCGCCTCGGACGCCTTCTGGTCAACCGTGGGCCGATCCAGATAGACCGCCAGGATATATTCGTCCCCCTTGGGCGACTTGACCAGCGCCACGTCATTATAGGCGTTGCCGCACGTTCCGGTCTTGCTGCCCGATGTCCAGCCTTCGGGCAGGCCCGCCTTGATCCGCTTGTCGCCGGTGGTGTTGGCATTGAGCCAGCCCCGCAGCCGCTCGGCGCTTTCGGGCTTCATGTCGCGGAACAGCAGCCGCGCCATCAGGCCCGCCATCGCCGCGGGGGTGGTCGTGTCGCGCGGGTCGCCCTCGGCATTCTCGTTGAGCGTCGGCTCGTTGCGGTCGAGGCGGGTGACCTTGTCGCCATAGGCACGGAAGAAGGCGGTCAGCCCCTGCGGCCCTCCCAGCATCGGCAGCAGCAGGTTGGCGGCACTGTTGTCGCTCACCTCCACCGCCGCCTCGGCCAGTTCGGCCATCGACATCCGGCCGCGCTTGCGGTTCTGCTTCACCACCGGGGCGTAATCGAGAATGTCGTTCTTTGTGAAGGGGATCTGCCCCTCCAGCCCGAACTTGCCGGCGTCGGCGCCCATCAGCACGGCGGCCGCCAGCGGCGCCTTGAAGGTCGAGCACATGGCGAAACGGTCGTCACGGTTGAACCCCAGGATCAGAGCACCCTCCTTGTCGACCAGCGCGACGCCCAGGCGCCCGCCCGTTTCCTGCTCGATATCCTTGGGGTTTCGGACCGACGCCATCACCGACTGCGGCACAAGATAGCGCGGCGGCGGGGGCAGTAGCGAGGGTAATCGCGGCGCTTCTTCCTCCTGCTTCTCCTTCGCAGGCGTTTTCTTGGGCTGCGCACTGGTGGAGGGCATGGCGGCAAGCAGGCAGGCTGCGATTGCGGCGAGACAAGCGGCTGGCTTCATCGGCGTCATCGCACCCCCTGCATATTGTAGGATTCGCCCGGCATGCGCACGGTCAGGCTGTCCAGCGCCGCATCGAGCACGATCTGGCAGGACAGGCGGCTGGTGCGGGTCGCGGCGGCGGCTAGGTCCAGCATGTCCTCCTCCTCCTCGCTTGCCCGGGGCAATTTCGGGAAATCGGCGGCGTCGACGATGACGTGGCAGGTGGAGCAGGCCATCTGCCCCTCACATGTGCCCTCCAGCGGCTGTCCGGCGGCCTGCGCGACCTCCAGCAGCACCGATCCGGCCGGCGCATCCACTTCCTGCAGTTGCTGCCCGTCCGCGCTGATGAAGACGACCCTTGTCATGACCCTTGCGACGCTCCCTCTATCACGGCGCCGCTTGTGCGGCTGCCGCCTCCCTGATCGCCTTCATCGCATCCTCCAACTCGGCCGGCGTCGTGTAGCGGCCGAAGCCGATCCGCACCGATCCCCGCGCCTGCCTATCCGTCAGGCCGAGCGCGCGCAGCACATGGCTAGGCCGTCCCGACCCGCTCGCGCAAGCGCTGCCGAGCGAAAAAGCCATATTGCGGCAATCGGACAACAATCTAGCGCCATCGATGCCGTCGCGGCGGATGTTGAGATTACCGTGGTAGCGCGCGTCCCCGCTGCCGTTCAGCGTCCAGTCGTCCATCCGGTCGCGCGCCAGCGCCCAAAGTGATTCGACATGCGCCCGGTCGGCCTCCGCCCGTTCCCGCATCAGCCGCGCTGCCGTCCCGAACCCCGCGCAGAGCGCGGGCGAGAGCGTGCCCGATCGCAGTCCGCCCTCCTGGCCTCCCCCGTGGATCAGCGGGGTCAGGGTGACGCCTTCCCGCAGCCAGAGCGCGCCGATGCCCTTGGGGCCATGGATCTTGTGCCCGCTGATCGCGACCATGTTGCAGCGGTCGGGGATCGGCACGCGGCCATAGCCCTGCACGGCGTCACACAGGAACAGCGCGCCCGCACGATGCGCGAGGGCTGCAAGCGCCTCGACCGGCTGGATGACGCCGATCTCGTTGTTGACGAGCATGGCGGCGACCAGCGCCGTGCCGGGCACGATCGCCCGTTCGGCGGCAGCGAGGTCCACCAGCCCTTCGCCGTCGACGGGCAGCATGGTGACGGATCGCTCGGCGCGGCCCATCGCCTCCACCGTGTCGAGCACGGCGGCGTGCTCGGTGGCGATGGTGACGATGCCGCCCGGCGGCGCGCCCCGGATCGCCATGTTCAGCGCTTCCGTCGCGCCGGAGGTAAAGAGCAATCGGCCGCCGGATGGGAGCAGCTTGGCGATCTCCTCGCGCGCCACCTCCACCTCCGCGGCGGCGGCGCGGCCGGGGCGATGGGCGCTGTGCGGGTTGGCGAACTGGTCGCGCAGCAGCGGCACCATCGCCTCGAAGGCTTCGGGGGCGAGCGGCGTGGTCGCCTGATAATCTAGATAGATCATCGCCGGGCGCGCTCCGCCATGGCGGTCCAGCTGGACAGAAAGCGGTCGATATCGGCCTCGCCCGTCTGCGGGCCGAAGCTGACGCGCACCACCTCGCCCGCCGCCGCCTCGTCCCAGCCCATGGCAGAAAGCACATGGCTGGGCTTGAGCGAACCCGATGAACAGGCGCTGCCCGCAGAAACGGAGATGCCGGCCAAATCGAACTGAATGAGTTGCGCGCGGGCGGAAAGCCCTGGCATGCGATAGCTCGCGATAGAAGGGATGCGTGGCGCATCGCGGGCAACCACCTCCCCACCCACCGCCTCGACCGCGGCATCGAGCCGCACGCGCAGGTCCGCCGCGGTGGAAATCCACTCGCTCCGCGCCTCAAGGGCCGCTGCCATGGCGAGGATGCCGGGCAGATTCTCGGTCCCCATGCGATAGCCCTGTTCCTGACCACCGCTCGGCTCGATCAGCGCAAGGTCGCGCAACAGCAGCGCACCGACACCGGGCGGCCCGCCAAACTTGTGCGCGCTGATCGCAATCATGTCGGCATCGGGCAGCGGCAGCTTGCCCGCACTCTGCGCACAGTCGGCGAACAGGATCGCGTCGTCGCGGGGAAACGCGTCGAGCGGCTGGATCACGCCGGTCTCGTTGTTGACATGCTGGATGGCGAGGAGAATCTTCTCCTTATATCCGTCATTCCCGCGCAGGCGGGAATCCATCTCCGATGCTGCGGCGGGGAACAGGGCAGGAGATGGATCCCCGCCTGCGCGGGGATGACGAAGAGAAAAAAGGATGCCCTCTCCGTCCACCTCAAGCCTTTCCGCCCCCGGCGTCACGCGCAACACCGAATCATGCTCCACGGGCGACGTCACGATCCGCCCCGCCTTCGCGCGGCCCAACCCGATCGCGATCGCCTCGCTGGCGCCAGAGGTGAAAATCACATGTCCCGGCCAGTCCAGCGCCGCGGCGATGCGCGACCGCGCGTCCTCCAGTTCCGCCCGCGCCGCGCGGCCGTCAGCATGGGGACTGGACGGGTTGGCCCAGCGCGCCAGAGCCTCCACCATAGCGGCTCTTGCCTCCGGCAGCATGGGCGTGGTCGCGGCATGGTCGAGATAGAGGCGATCGGCAGCGGCCACGGAGAGCCTGTTACTCATTGATTGCGGAAATGGCGGCGGCTTCTATATAGGCCAACAATCGCCCGGCGCCAGCACGGCTTGCCGGGCTTTGTCGCATCCCTCGCCGCCTGCCGGCCCAGAACGATAACAGGTGCCATGCCCGACGTCATTTTCCCCGGACCCGAAGGCCGCCTCGAAGGCCGCTTCAGCCCCCCGCCCCGTCCCCGCGCGCCGGTCGCCATGATCCTGCACCCGCACCCACAGGGCGGCGGCACGATGAACGACCGCATCACCCAGGCGCTCTACAAGACCTTCGTGAAGCGCGGCTTCGCGGTGCTGCGCTTCAATTTCCGGGGCGTGGGCCGCAGCCAGGGCACGTTCGACAACGGCATCGGCGAACTCAGCGACGCGGCGGCCGCGCTCGACTGGGTGCAGAGCTTCCATCCCGAAGCGCAGACCACCTGGATCGCCGGCTTCTCCTTCGGCGCGTGGATCGGCATGCAGCTGCTGATGCGCCGGCCGGAAATCCGCGGCTTCATCTCCGTGGCCCCGCCGGCCAACATGTACGACTTCTCCTTCCTGGCGCCCTGCCCTTCCTCCGGCATCATCGTCCAGGGCACGGCGGACGAGGTCGTCACCGCCAGCGCGGTGCAGAAGCTGGTCGACAAGCTGCGCACGCAGAAGGGCATCACGATCCATCATGACGAGATTCGTGGCGCCAACCATTTCTTCGAGCATGAACTCGACCAGCTGATGAAGTCGGTCGACAACTATCTCGACATGCGGCTCAGCCCCGATTCGCCGATCCGCTGAAACGGCTTGCCGAGGATTGGAAGGGGCCGCCCGGCGGGCGCCCCCTTTTCCGTTGCGATGGCGCACTGAACGTGGATACCGGCGCCGTCCTATTGAAAGTGCCGCCGCACACCCCAAGTCGGGGGTTCGTGCCAAAGGGAAAGCAGCAGCGTCTTGAGCCTTACCACCTTCACCACAGTCCTGTTGATGGCCGGCAGCCAGGCCGACGCAACCCCTCCCCCGCAGGTCGATGCCGCATCGGCCGCCATCGCGCTGGGCCAGCCCAGTGCCGCCGCGCCGCAGGACAATCCGCCTGCCGGGACCGATCCCAACCAGGCGCAGGGCGACGGCATCGTGGTGACCGCGCGCGAATCCGATCCTGCTGACCCGCTTGACGAAGTCAATGTCCAGTCCTTCAAGGCTGTCCAGTCGGTGGACAAGGCCGTGGTCGGCCCCGTCGCCCAGGGCTATAAGAAAGCAGTGCCCAGCCCGATCCGCAGCGGCCTGCGCAACATCCTGAGCAATCTTTCGGAACCGATCGTATTCCTGAACTATCTGCTCCAGTTCAAGCTCGGCAAGAGCGCGGAAACGCTGGGGCGCTTCACGGTCAACAGCACGCTGGGCTTCGCCGGTCTGTTCGACATCGCGAAGAAGAAACCTTTTCACCTGCCCCACCGGAACAATGGCTTCGGCTACACGCTCGGCTATTATGGCGTAAAGACGGGTCCCTATCTCTACCTGCCGCTGATCGGCCCGACCACCGTGCGCGACCTGTTCGGCCGCGTGGTGGATCTGTCGGTGTTGCCGGCCGCCGTGGGCCAGCCGTTCAACGATCCCGCCTTCGCCATTCCGACCACCACCGTGCGCCTGCTCGACGAGCGTGCCGAGTCGCAGAACGAGGTCGAGGCGATCCGCGCCAGCGCCGATCCCTATGCCACGGTGCGGGACAATTATCTGCGCCAGCGCCAGGCGGAGATCGACGCGCTGCACGGCCGCACCGCCCCGGCGGAACCGACCGGGACCGTTCCCGAGGACGCGCAGCCCCTGGCGCCCGCCCTGCCCTATGGCAGCACGACGCCGGACGACGCACCGGCCAGCGGACCGGCAGCAGAGCCCGCGACTGCCGGCCCCACCGCCTGACATCCTGAAACGGCCGGTCCGTGCGACAAGCCGGGATTGGCCTTCGGCAGCGGCACCCGGCGCGAGGCGGTGGTGGTCGATGCCGATCGCCGGCTACAGGGTCTGGTGCCCCAGACCGACCTGCTCGCCGCGCTGGCGCTACTTCCGTTCCAGTACCGGCAGGTCCGGTCCCGGAATCGCGCTGATCGCCACATTGGCGAACATCACGATCCCGGCGAGGATCATCAACAGGCCGCGCTTGCGGTCGCGCCTCTTCACCAGCGCATGGATGCCGCCACCGGTGAGCACGACGCCCGCCAGCATCAGGATGGAGAGAAGGGTGCCTGCCATGGCCCGCCCATAGGTGCGATGGTCCAAGGTGGCAATCTCTCGCCCGTGCCCCTAATAGGCGCGCAAACGAATCACCCCGCGGGGACAGCAGGCTCATGAAAATCGCCATCGCTTCCGATCACGCCGCCGTCGACCTGAAGGCGGAGCTTGCGCAATGGCTGCGCGACGAGGGCCATGAGGTCGAAGACCTCGGCCCAGCCACCGCTGACCGCGTCGATTATCCCGATTATGGTTACAAGCTCGCGACAGCCATCGCGGCGGGTACGGCGGAACGTGGCATCGCGCTCTGCGGATCGGGCATCGGCATCTCGATCGCGGTGAACCGCAACCCCGCCTGCCGCTGCGCGCTGGTCGGCGAGCCGCTCTCCGCAGCGCTGTCGCGCGAGCATAACGACGCCAATGTTCTGGCCATGGGCGCCCGCCTGACCGGCGTGGACATGGCCAAGGCCTGTGTCACTGCCTTCCTCACGACCGACTTCGGCGGCGGCCGTCACGGCCCGCGCGTCGAAAAACTGTCGAACCCCGCGCTCTGAAAGGACCGATCATGAGCACCACCACCCTTTCCCAGCCCATCCGCCAGGCGGGTTTCTTCAGCGAGGACCTGGCGAGCGCCGATCCGGAGATCTTCGATGCGATCGGCAAGGAACTGAAGCGCCAGCAGGACAAGATCGAACTGATCGCGTCCGAGAACATCGTGTCGAAGGCGGTGCTGGAAGCCGCCGGCTCGATCTTCACCAACAAATATGCCGAGGGCTATCCCGGCAAGCGCTACTATGGCGGCTGCGAATATGCCGACGTGGTCGAAACGCTGGCAATCGAGCGTGCCAAGCAGCTGTTCGGCGCGAACTTCGCCAACGTCCAGCCCAACAGCGGCAGCCAGATGAACCAGGCGGTGTTCCTGGCGCTGCTCCAGCCGGGCGATACCTTCATGGGCCTCGACCTGTCCTCGGGCGGGCACCTGACGCACGGATCGCCCGTGAACATGAGCGGCAAGTGGTTCAAGGTCGTGCCCTATGGCGTGCGCGAGGACGATCATCTGATCGACATGGACGAGGTCGCCCGCATCGCCCGCGAGAACAAGCCCAAGCTCATCATCTGCGGCGGCACCGCCTATTCGCGGACCTGGGACTTCACGCGCTTCCGTGAGATCGCGGACGAGGTCGGCGCCTACCTGCTCGCCGACATGTCGCACTTCTCCGGCCTGGTCGCGGGCGGCGCGCACCCGTCGCCGGTGCCTTATGCCCATGTCACCACCACCACGACCCACAAGTCGCTGCGCGGCCCCCGCTCGGGCATCATCCTCTCCAATGACGAGGCGATCGCCAAGAAGCTGAACAGCGCGATCTTCCCCGGCCTCCAGGGCGGCCCGCTGATGCACATCATCGCGGCCAAGGCGGTGGCCTTCAAGGAAGCGCTGACGCCCGAGTTCAAGGCCTATGCCCACCAGATCGTGGCGAACGCCAAGGCGCTGGCGGCGACTTTGGCCGACGCGGGCCTATCGATCGTGTCGGGCGGCACCGACAACCACCTGATGCTGGTCGACCTGCGCGCCAAGAACACCACCGGCAAGGCCGCCGAAAAGGCGCTCGACCGCGCCTACATCACCTGCAACAAGAACAACGTGCCGTTCGACACGGCCAGCCCCTTCGTGACCTCGGGCGTGCGCCTTGGCACGCCGGCGGGCACGACCCGCGGCTTCGGCGAGGAGGAGTTCCGCGAGATCGGCCGCCTGATCGCCGAAGTGGTGGATGGCCTGAAGCGCAACGGCGACGAGGGCGACGGCCAAGTGGAAACGCATGTGCGCGAGAAGGTGCTGGCGCTGACGAGCCGTTTCCCGATCTATTGAGAAACCAGGGGGAGGCTTGCCTTCCCCCGTTCGCCCTGAGTAGGGGCTGAGCGAAGTCGAAGACCCGTATCGAAGGGTCGCACGCGACATATGTCCTTCGATACGCCGTTTCGGCAGGCTCAACGGCTACTCAGGACGAACGGAGGTATTGATCCCATGCGCTGCCCCTTCTGTTCCCATGAAGACAGCCAGGTGAAGGACAGCCGCCCGACGGAGGATGGCAATGCCATCCGCCGCCGGCGCCAGTGCGAAGCGTGCGCCGCCCGCTTCACGACCTTCGAACGCATCCAGCTCCGCGACATCTGGGTGGTGAAGAGCGAGGGCCGCAAGGAAGCCTTCGAGCGCGACAAGCTCGCCCGCTCGATCGGCATCGCCTGCCGCAAGCGCCCGATCGACCCGAGCCGGATCGAAAAGCTGATCTCCGGCATCCAGCGCCAGCTGGAGACCAGCGGCGACGGCGAGGTTCCCGCCCGCGCGATCGGAGAGATGGTCATGGAGGGCCTGAAGCGCCTCGACAGCGTCGCCTACATCCGCTTCGCCAGCGTCTACAAGGATTTCACCGATGCGAAGGATTTCGAGGAGTTCGCGGGCACGGTGAAGGAGGTGGGGCGTGAATAGCCTTCACCCCACCAGCATCCGTTCGGTTCGAGCATGTCGAGAACGGCGCGCTTTCCTGCCCCCGTTCGCCCTGAGCGAAGTCGAAGGGCTCGACCGAGCGCAGCGAGGTCAATAGCTGCGATGTCCTTTCATGCCTACATCCTGCGCTGCGCTGACGGTTCCTACTACACGGGGCACACCGACGATCTCGAAACGCGCCTTGCACAGCATCAATCGGGTGTCCTTGTTGGGTACACTCGCGACCGTCGCCCCATAGAGCTGGTCTGGTCGGCGGAATTCTCGACGCGCGCGGAAGCGCTGGCAGGCGAGCTTCAAATCAAGGGATGGTCGCGCAAGAAGAAGGAGGCGCTGATCGCGGAAAATTGGGAGAAGCTGAAAAAGGCTTCCGTTTCCCATGCTTCGCCTTCGCTCAGCGACGCCCTTCGACTTCGCTCAGGGCGAACGGAAGGCGACGAGACCCCGAACAAGATCAATCCATTGCAGGAATCGGCCAAGCCCCTCATCGTCCTCGTCCGCCCCCAGCTCGGCGAGAATATCGGCAAGGCCGCCCGCGCCATGCTCAATTTCGGGCTGACCGAAATGCGCCTCGTGTCCCCGCGTGACGGCTGGCCCAATCCCGATGCTGGCCCGTCCGCCGCGGGCGCGGACTTCATCCTCGACCAGGCGGAGGTGTTCGAGACGCTGGCCGACGCCGTGGCGGACTGCGCCCATGTCTATGCGACCACGGTGCGCAAGCGCGGCGTGACCAAGCCGGTCGTGACCCCGGAAGAGGCAGCGCGGGAGATCCACTCAGTGCAGGGCCGCAGCGCCTTCGTCTTCGGACCGGAACGCTCCGGGCTGGAGACCGAGGACGTCGCGCTCGCCCGCAAGATCCTGACCGTGCCGATCAACCCGGAATTCGGCTCGCTGAACCTCGCCCAGGCGGTGATCCTGTGCGCCTATGAATGGTCGAAGCAAGCCGCGCTGGAGCAGCCGACCGTCACGGACCTGGGCGAGCCCGCGCCACAGGCGGAACTGGAGGGCATGATCGCCCAGTTCGAGGAACTGCTGGAGAATGCCGGCTATTTCTTCCCGCCCGATCGCGCGCCGGCCACGAAGCGGACCTTGCGCAACCTGCTGACCAAGCCGGGCTGGAACCATCTGGAGGTGCGCACCCTGCGCGGTGTTCTCTCGGCGCTGGGCAACCCGCGGTCGCGCTGACCTCAACCCATCCTCCGTTCGGCTGAGCAAAGTCGAAGCCTTCTCCCGAACGGAGTGAGGGCTTCGCTACGCTCAGCCTTGCCCTTCGACTTCGCTCAGGGCGAACGGGTGTGGGTGTCGTCTCGCGAGCGGTCGAATGCCTCCATCTCATAGGCGATGGACGCTTCGACCAGCTGCTCCCAAAGGGCGGCGACCGTATCGGCCGGAGCGCCCAGCCGCTCTGCTTCCGCCCGCGCATTGGCGATCACCTGCGCCTTGCGCGCCTCGTCGCGCACCTGGCCGCGTTCGGGCTTGATCCGGGCGGCGGCGCGCATATGAGCGAAGCGCTCGGCCAGCAGCGCGACGAGCTGCCGGTCGATGGCATCGACGCCGGCGCGGACCTGCCCCATGGTCGTATAGTCTTCGGGAGTCATGGCGCTGCTGACTAGGCCGCGCACTGCCCTCTGTCGAGGGTTGACATGAACGCCCCCCTTCGTCATAGGCGCGCCTTCGCAATCGGCCCCGCACCCCGGTGAAGCGGCGGCCCTGCCCCTGAAACATGGACAGCAGGCGATGACCGGGATGGCTCGTCCTCAGGGACGGGCTCGTTGTTGGCAATTGTAAGGATTTATCATGTCGAAGCGTTCCAGCGCAAAGTACAAGCTCGACCGCCGGATGGGCGAGAACATCTGGGGTCGTCCCAAGAGCCCGGTGAACAAGCGTGAATATGGCCCCGGCCAGCACGGCCAGCGCCGCAAGGGCAAGATGTCCGACTACGGCATCCAGCTGCGCGCCAAGCAGAAGCTGAAGGGCTATTACGGCGACATCACCGAGAAGCAGTTCAAGAAGAACTACACCGAAGCCGCCCGCATGAAGGGCGACACCGGCCAGAACCTGATCGGCCTGCTGGAGCGTCGCCTGGACGCGGTCGTCTACCGCGCCAAGTTCGCGCCCACCATCTGGTCGGCCCGCCAGATCGTCAGCCACGGCCACATCTATGTGAACGGCGTGAAGTGCAACATCGCGTCGCGTCTGGTGAAGCCGGGCGACGAGATCACGCTGGGCAAGAAGGCGCAGGAAATGGCGCTGGTGCTCGAGGCGCAGGGCCTGCCGGAGCGCGACATCCCCGACTACGTCTCGCCCGACGGCGCCGCCAAGGTGACCTATGTCCGCGTCCCGACGCTGGACGAGGTGCCCTATCCGGTGAAGATGGAGCCGAACCTGGTCGTCGAATTCTATTCGCGCTGATCGGTTTCCGACAGTTCAGACACAGCGAAGGGCGGTTCCGCGAGGAGCCGCCCTTTCTGCATTGCGCAACAATCTTGCGCCGGCTCCAGCGCGGTGGCATCACCCTGCGATCATAAGAAACAAAGGGTTCTCCATGCGCAGCTCCATCGCGGTGATCGCCGCTCTTCTCGCCCTTTCCGCCCCGCTGGGCGCCCAGGCCGTGCCGGCCGGGTCCGCAGCTCCCTCGGTCGACACGATGAAGCGGCTGGTGAAGGAATTGTCGTCCGACGCGTTCGAAGGCCGCGCGCCAGGTACCGCTGGCGAGGAGAAGACGCTCGCGCTGCTCTCTGCCGAATTCGCGAAGCTGGGGCTCAAGCCCGGCAACAACGGCAGCTGGTTCCAGGACGTGCCGCTGGTCGAGATCACCGCGAAGAATGTCTCGCCGCTCATCTTCCGCACCGGCAAGGGCACGGTTTCCGCCGCTTACGGCCCGGAAATGGTGATCGCCACCTATCGCACCACCCAGCCGCATATCGAGGTGAAGGACAGCCCGGTCGTCTTCGTCGGCTATGGCATCAACGCGCCGGAAAAAGGCTGGAACGACTATGCCGGGCTCGACGTCCGGGGCAAGACGGTCGTCATCCTGGTGAACGATCCCGATTATGAGACGGCGGGCCTCTCCGGCCCCTTCAACGGCCGGGCGATGACCTATTATGGCCGCTGGACCTACAAATATGAGGAAGCCGCGCGGCAGGGCGCGGCAGCGGCGATCATCGTGCACGACACCGTGCCGGCGGCCTATGGCTGGAACGTCGTCCAGTCGAGCTGGACCGGCGCGCAGCATGTCGCCGACAGTGCGGACGGCAATGCCGGCCAGTCCGCCGCGATCGGCTGGATCCAGAAGGACAAGGCGGCCGCGCTGTTCGCGGATTCCGGCCTCAATCTCGACCAACTGATGGCCGCCGCCAAGCGGCCCGGTTTCAAGGCGGTGCCGCTGCCGGGCGCGACTGCCTCGGTCTCCTTCGAAAACGACCTGCGCAAGCACAGCTCCAAGAACGTCGTGGCGCTGCTGCCCGGCAAGACCCGGCCGGACGAGTATGTGCTCTATTCGGCGCATTGGGACCATCTCGGCCATTGCGAAGCGGCACCAGACGGCGACGACATCTGCAACGGCGCGGTCGACAACGCGACCGGCACGGCGGCGCTGGTCGCACTGGCGCAGGCCAATGTGAAGGCCGGGCCGACCGACCGCAGCCAGGTGTTCCTGGCCGTCACGGGCGAGGAATCGGGGCTGCTGGGGTCGGCCTATTATGGCGACCATCCCGTCTTCCCGCTCCGCCAGACGGTGGGCGGCGTCAACATGGACGCGCTCAGCGTCGCGGGCCTGGCGAAGAATGTGGTGGTGATCGGCAAGGGCAAGTCGCAGCTCGATGCCTATCTCGACCGCGCGCTCGCCGCGCAGGGCCGCGTCGCCAGCCTGGAGCCCACCCCGGAAAAGGGCTTCTACTATCGCTCCGACCATTTCAGCTTCGCCAAGCACGGCCTGCCGATGCTCTATTTCGAGGGCGGGCAGGATCTGGTGAAGGGCGGAGAGGCAGCCGGCGAAGCTGCGGCGAAGGACTATGAGGAGCACCGCTATCACGGTCCCAAGGACGAATATGATCCCAATTGGGATTGGGCCGGGGTTCAGGCGGACCTGAAGCTCTATTATGACGTCGGCCGCGCGCTGGCGAACACGACGGAATGGCCCAACTGGGTCGAGGGCGACGAGTTTCGCGCGATCCGCGACAAGGACCGCGCGGGGAAGTAAGGACCGCGCGGGAAGTGAAGCCGGCCGGCCTACTCCCCGGCGGGGGAGTAGGTCCAGCTCTGGGCGTCGCTGCCGTCCATCCGCGCGGTTTCCGCCATCAGCAGCCGCCCCTCGCGCCAGTAGCGGATGCGCTGCGGGTAATCATGGGCGGGATTGGCGAAGCTGATGTCGCGCACGCCCTGCTCCACCAGCGGAAAGACCGTCGCAGCGCCGCCCTCCGGCGCGGCGTGAAGGGCCAGCGATCCGTCCGCGCCCCGGACGATGCGCATCACCTCCCAGCTTTTCAGGCTCTCGCCAGATCCGCTGCGCCCGATGCCGATCATCACGCCACCGCGCGGAAGGGTCCAGACCTCCTCGGTCCAGCGGCTCCCCCTCTCCTGCTGCCACTCGCCCGTCAGCCAGTCCGGCAGTTCGGCGGCGTTCGCGTTCGCCCGCGCGGACAGGGCCAGCGCCGCCGCGATGATCGAAACTCTTGCCTTCATGATCCCTCGCCCTCTGTCCAGATGCGGTCGGGCGCGTTATGGAGCGCGCATCATCCCGCTATCACGGATCGGCCCGCGCCGAGCAAGGACCAGATTTCATGACCTTCCGCATGCCCGCTGAATGGGCGCCGCACGATTGGGTGTGGATCGGCTTCCCCACCAACCCCGCCGAATGGCCCAGCTCGTTCGAAGGCGCGCGGTCGCAGATCGCCGCCTTTGCCAATGCCGTCCATGCCAGCGGGCGCGGCGAGGAGGTGCGGCTGGTCGTGGCGAACGAGCACGATGCCGACGCGGCGCGCGGCCTCGTCGATCCCGGCGTGCGGATCGTGGTGCAGAAACTGGGCGACGTCTGGCTGCGCGATACCGCGCCGATCGCCGTGCTGAACGACTCAGGAAGCCGGGCGCTCGCCGATTTCGGTTTCAACGGCTGGGGTGGCAAATACCGGATGCCGGGCGACGAGGATGTCGGCGCGCGGCTCGCCGCCACCACCGGCCTGCCGACCACGACCCAGCATTGGGTGTTCGAGGGCGGCGCGGTTGACACCGACGGCACCGGTCTGTTCGTCACGACCGAGCAATGCCTGCTGAATCCCAACCGCAATCCCGATCTCGATCGCGGCAAGATCGAGACGCTGCTCGCGGGGAGCCTGGGCCTCTCCGACATGCTCTGGCTGGGCGACGGGCTGCTGAACGACCATACCGACGGCCATGTCGACAACCTCGCTCGCTTCGTTGCGCCCGGCGTGCTGATGATCCCGGAACCGGACGGCGATGACGATCCCAACGCTGTCATCTATGCCGACGCCCGCACGCGGGCGAAGACCCATGGCGTGGAGGTCGCGCCCATGCCCTCCCCCGGCCGCGTGGAAGTGGACGGCGAGGCGATCCCCGCCAGCTACATGAATTTCTACATCGGCAACGCCGCCGTCATCGTCCCGGTCTATGGCCGGCCCAATGACGATGCCGCGCTCGACGCGCTTCGCCCCTTCTTCCCCGGACGGGAGCTTGTCGGACTGCGCAGCGACGCCATATTGTCGGGCGGCGGCAGCTTCCACTGCTGCAGCCAGCAGATGCCCAGTCTCTGATGTTCAGCCCCGTTCGTCCTGAGTAGCCATTGAGCGAAGTCGAAATGGCGTATCGAAGGATGCTTCGATACGAGGCTTCGACAAGCTCAGCCTCTACTCAGCACGGACGGTATGAAATAAGCAGGAACCAAAATGACCAAAGTCACCGTCGCCGCCCTCCAACTCGCCTTCTCGGACGACCGGGCCGACAATATCGCGCTGGTCGCCGACCATGTGACCAAGGCTGCGGCACGCGGGGCGAAGATCGTCCTGCCGCCCGAGCTGTTCGAAGGCCCCTATTTCTGCAAGGTGGAGGACGAGGCGCTGTTCGCCGGCGCCCTGCCAACCGCCGAGCATCCCGCCGTGCAGGAAATGCGTAAGCTCGCCAAGGCGCTGGGCGTCTATATCCCCACCAGCTTCTTCGAGCGCGACGGCCATCACTACTACAACTCGCTCGCCATGATCGACGATGAGGGCGAGATCATGGGCGTCTATCGCAAGAGCCACATTCCCGACGGGCCGGGCTATGAGGAGAAATATTATTTCCGCCCCGGCAACAGCGGCTTCAAGGTGTGGGACACGAAATACGGAACCATCGGCGTCGGCATCTGCTGGGACCAGTGGTATCCCGAAACCGCCCGCATCATGGCGCTTATGGGGGCGGAAATGCTCTTCTACCCCACCGCCATCGGCTCGGAGCCCTATGACGCCGATCTCGACACCAGCCGGATGTGGCGCCGGGCGATGCTCGGCCATGCGGTCAGCAACTGCATGCCGGTGATCGCCGCCAACCGCATTGGCGAGGAGGGTGACCAGCGCTTCTACGGCCACAGCTTCATCACCGACGAATGGGGCGACTTCGCCGCGGAAGCCGACGCGAAGGACCATGGCGCGCTGGTCGCGACCCTGGACCTCGACCGCGCCCGCACCCATCGCGCCGGCATGGGCTTCTTCCGTGACCGGCGGCCGGAGCTCTATGCGCGGATCGCGCAGGACATCTGACGTCGCAATAAAATTACGCGGCGCTGGACGGATTGTCTCACAGGCGCAATACACTCCCCTCCTCCACCAGACATAAGGGAGTCGCCCGTGGATCGCCGTCAATTCCTCCTGCTTTCCGGTTCGGCCGCCGCCGTCGCCGCCTCGCCCCGCGCCTTCGCCCAGATGGGCGGGGACGACGCGCGGCTCACGGCGGCGTTCAATGCCATCTTCGAGCGGATGCTGGACCTGTCGCCCAGCCTTGTCACCAGCCTCGGCCTCGACAAGGGCGGCCGGGCCGGCGCCAAGAGCCAGCTCGATGACAACAGCCGGTCGGCGATGATGAAGCGCCTTGCCGCCACGCAGGGCGCGATCAAGGAACTGCAGGGCTTCGAGAGCGCCGCGCTGTCCAACGCCCAGCGGCTGAACCTGCAGGTCATCCTCTACTCGCTCGACCAGCAGACCGTCGCCCCGGCCCGCTTCGGGCTCAACAGCGTGCAGCGGCCCTATCGCATCTTCCAGCAGGGCGGCAGCTACTTCTCCGTGCCAGACTTCCTCAATACCGCGCACACGATCAACACGGCGGAGGATAGCGAGGCCTATCTGTCGCGTCTGGAGGCTTTCGCCCGCAACCTCAAGACCGACACCGCGCTACAGCGGGACGAGGCGGCGCGCGGCTATCTCGCGCCGGGCTGGTCGCTGGACCTGACCCTGGGTCAGATGCGCAAGCTGCGTGGCCAACCCTCCGCCACCTGCAGCATGGTCCAGTCGCTGGTGAAGCGCGCCGCGGCGAAGAACATCGGCGGCGACTGGCAATCACGCGCGGCCGCAATCGTCGACCAGTCCGTCTATCCGGCGCTCGACGAGCAGATCGCGATGGTCGAGAGCCTGAAGGGCAAGACGGTGACCGGCGACGGCGTGTGGCGCACGCCCAAGGGCGACGAAATATATGCCGCCGCGCTCAAGCAGGCGACGACGACGGACCTCACCGCCGACCAGATCCACGCCATGGGGATCGAGCAGGTCGCCGACATCAGCGCGAAGCTGGACGGCATCCTGAAAGGCGCGGGCTTCGCCCAGGGCGCGATCGGCGCGCGGCTGGCGGCGCTCAACGTCGATCCGTCGCAACTCTATGCCGACAGCGCGGAAGGGCGCGCGGCGCTGCTGGCGCAGCTCAACCGCGACGTGGATGCCATGAAGCTGAAGCTGCCCCAGGCCTTCGCCACCATCCCCAACACCCCCCTGGAAATCCGGGCGGTGCCGGTGGAAATCCAGGACGGCGCCTCCAACGGCTATTACAACCGCGCCGCGCTCGACGGGTCGCGGCCGGCCATCTACTTCATAAACCTCAAGGATGTGGGCGACTGGCCGAAATACGGCCTCCCTTCGCTCACCTATCATGAAGGCGTGCCGGGTCACCACCTCCAGATCTCGACCGCGCAGACCGCCGGCGACGTGCCAATGCTGCGCAAGATCGCCTTCATGAGCGCCTATAGCGAAGGCTGGGCGCTCTATGCAGAACAGCTGGCCGACGAGCTGGGCGGCTATGCGACGCCGCTCGACCGGGCGGGCTATCTCCAGTCCTTCCTGTTCCGCGCGGCGCGCCTGGTGGTCGACACCGGGATCCATGCGAAGAAATGGACGCGCGAGCAGGCGACCGATTACATGGTCGAAAAGACCGGCTTCGCCCGCCCCCGCTGCCAGCGCGAGGTCGAGCGCTACTGCACCCAGCCCGGCCAGGCCACCAGCTACAAGGTCGGCCATATGAGCTGGACCAAGGCGCGCGAAAAGGCGCAGGCGATGGCCGGCGACAAGTTCGACATCAAGCAGTTCCACGCCGTGCTGGAGGAAGGCGCGATGCCTCTGTCGATCCTGGAAAAGCGGATCGAGGAACGGACGAAGGCGGCGCTGGCGGGCGGCTGACTTCCAGCTATCCCACGTTCCTGCGAAAGCAGGAACCCAGTTCCGGCGCAATGAGCAGGCTCCCGCCTGCGCAGCTAGCGGTTGCTATAGGCACATGGCGCAAACCGTGCGATACCTTCTCTAGACATAGGGGAGGTATCGCATGCCCGTCGAACTCACCATCCTCGCGTGGAGCTGCATCCTGCTGCTGGTGCACATCTTCGCCGCCGCGCACCTGAAGACCAAGCAATATGGCGCCGCCTGGAACATGAGCGCGCGTGATCAGAAGCTGCCGCCGCTCGATCCCGTCGCTGGGCGGCTGGTGCGGGCGCAGGCCAATTTTCTGGAAACCTATCCGATCGCCATCATCGTGTTGCTCGGCGTGGTGATCGCGGGCCGGACCAGCGAGTGGACCGCGATCGGCGGCTGGATCTGGCTCGGCGCGCGGGTGGTCTACCTGCCGCTTTATGGCTTCGGCGTCCCGCTCGTGCGGACGCTGGTCTATCTTGTGAGCCTGGTGGGGCTGGGCTTGGTGTTCAAGGCGCTAGTGGCGGGCTGAAGCCACCAGCCACCCTACTCATAGTCCCCCATATATCCGCCGTCGGCGAGGTCGGAGAAGCGCGTGATCTTCGCATCGAACTTCATCCGGATGCGGCCGGTAGAGCCGTGGCGCTGCTTGGCGACGATCAGCTCGGCCAGGCCATAGATGCGCTCCATCTCCTGCGCCCATTCCAGATGCTCGGGACTCTCCTTGTTCCCCGGCTCCTTGGCGGCGACATAATAATCCTCGCGGAACACGAACCAGACCATGTCGGCGTCCTGTTCGATAGACCCCGACTCGCGCAGGTCCGACAGCTGCGGCCGCTTGTCTTCGCGCTGCTCGACCGCGCGGCTCAGCTGGGACAGCGCTAGCACCGGGACATTAAGTTCCTTCGCCAATGTCTTGAGTCCGCGAGAAATTTCGGAAATCTCCTGCACGCGGTTGTCGCCGCTCTTGCCCGTTCCCTGGAGGAGCTGGAGATAGTCGACGACGACGAAGCCGATGTCGTGCCGCCGCTTCAGTCGGCGCGCGCGGGTGCGGAGCGCCGCTATGGTGAGGCCGGGCGTGTCGTCTATGAACAGCGGCAGCTCCTGCAGCTCCCGCGCTGCGCGGGACAGGTTCTGGAAGTCCGCCCGGCTGATCTTGCCCATGCGCAGCGCTTCGCCGCTGATGCCCGACTGCTCGGCCAGCACGCGCGTCGCAAGCTGGTCGGCCGACATTTCCAGGCTGAAGAAGGCGGTCTTGGCGCCCATGTTCTTTTCGGGCGGGATGCCGTCGGCATTGTCGCGAAGCCAGCGCGACGCGGCATTATAGGCGATGTTGGTGGCGAGCGACGTCTTGCCCATGCCCGGCCGGCCGGCCAGGATCATGAGGTCCGAATTGTGCAGGCCGCCGATCTTCTCGTTCAGGCTGGCGAGGCCGGTGGTGATGCCAGACACATGGCCGCCACTATTGAGCGCGCGTTCGGCCACCTGCACCGCCATAGTGGAGGCGTGGAGGAAGCTCTTGACCGAGCCGACCTCTCCTTCACCCTCCGATACCTTGTAGAGCGCGACTTCCGCCTGCTCGATCTGCTCGCGCGGATTGACATCCTCGCTGGTATCCAGCGCATTTTCAACCAGTTCTCGGCCGACGTTCACCAGTTGCCGCAACAAGGCCAGGTCATAGATCTGCGCCGCGAAGTCGCGGGCGCCCAGCAGCGCCGCGCCATTGCCGGTCAGTTGCGCCAGATAGCCCGCGCCGCCCAGTTCCTTCAGCGCCGGGTCCTGGTCCAGCATCGGCTTCAGCGTCACCGGGTTGGCGACCATGTCGCGCTCGACGAGCTTCATGATCGCCTCGTAGATGCGGCCATGTAGCGGCTCGAAGAAATGCTCCGGCTTCAGCTTCAGCTGCACATCCTCGGCGATGCGGTTGTCGATCATCAGCGCGCCGAGCAGCGCAGCTTCGGCTTCGACATTGCGCGGCAGTTCGGGACCGCCCGCTTCGGCGGGGGCGTTGATTTTCACAAGCTCGACCATGACCCCTCATCGCGCCGCCGGGCAACGGGCGCAAGGCCGAAGCGGGAAAACTGTCGGCGCATATCTCCGGGCATATGCTGTGGACCGGCTGTGGATATCTCAGTGCCATAAGTCCCGCTTGCTTTTCACCGCCTGCCGCCGCAGGGCATGGGGCTGCACCATGACCGACCCGCGCATCATAGACATCACGCTCGACGAGCGGACGATCCTGTGGCGCAATGCGGATGTCGAGCAGGAGCGACGCATCGCGATCTTCGATCTGCTGGAGGACAATCATTTCGCGCCGCAGCGCAAGCATCCCGATGGTTATGCAGGCCCCTATCGCGTGCTATTGCGCGTCGAGGAAGGACGGCTGGTGATCGAGATCCGGCGCGAGGACGACAGCCCGCTGGAAGCCGTGATCCTGGCGCTGGGCCGGTTCCGCCGATCCATCCGCGAATATTTCGCGATCTGCGACAGCTACTACCAGGCGATCAGCAACGCTTCGCCCCAGCAGATCGAAACGGTCGACATGGCGCGGCGAGGCATCCATAATCAGGCGGCCGAAATGCTGATGGAGCGGCTCGAAGGGAAGATCGAGCTCGATTTCGATACCGCACGGCGGCTTTTCACGCTGATCTGCGTGCTGCATATCAAGGGGTAGGGACCATCAGGGGGCTGACTTTGGGGCGGTTGCTGGCGCGCGCTGCGGTGGCGCTGGCGGTGATCGCAGCGCTGGCGACGGCGCTGTGGCTCTATGCCCGCGCCTGGGCGCCAAGCCGCAGCGACTATCCAGTGCAGGGCGTGTCGGTCAGCGCCGACACGGGGCCTGTGGACTGGGGCACGCTGAGCGCCCAGGGGGCCGATTTCGCCTATATCCGCGCGTCGAAGGGTGCCGACCTGCGCGATCCCGCCTTCGCCGCCAACTGGGCAGGCGCGCGACGCGCGGGCATGCGCTACGGCGCAGTGCTCGACTTCAGCCTCTGCCGCCTCGCCGTCGATCAGGCCACACGCTTCATCACCACCGTCCCGCGCGACAATGCCGCGCTGCCGCCGGTCATACGCCTGGCCTTCGACCCGTCCTGCATCGCCCGCCCGGGCCGCGACACCGTGCTGTCGGAACTCAACACGCTGGTGAACCTCGTGGAAAGCCACATGGGCAAGCCAGCGGTCATCAACGTAACCCGGGATTTCGACGAGCGGTATGACATCGGCGCCGGCATCAACCGGACGCTGTGGCTGGACGGCAATTTCTTCCCCCCCGATTATGCGTCCCGGCCGTGGGTGATGTGGACAGCCACGGACATGCGGCATATCGACGGCGTCGATGGTCCCGTCAGATGGAATGTGGTCGCCCCATGAGCCTTGAACAGTCGCAGGTGGAGGAACTGGTCGCTGCCGCGCGCGCTGCGCTGAAGCATGCCTATGCGCCCTACAGCCGCTTCGCCGTGGGCGCAGCGGTGCGGTTGACCGACGGAACGATCGTGACAGGCTCGAATTTCGAGAATGCGAGCTATGGTCTCTCGCTCTGCGCCGAAACGGTGGCGCTGGCGACCGCCAACGCGCAGGGCCGCTTCACCGATGTGGAGGCGATCGCCGTGGTCGGCGGCGCGATGGCGCCGGACGGATCGGTCGCGGGCGACACGACGGTCACGCCCTGCGGCCGCTGCCGCCAGGTGATGAACGAGGCGGAGCAGATGGCGGGTCGCGAACTCGCCGTCTATTGCGCGGCGGCCGACGGCAGCCATGTCACCCGACATAGCGTTGCCGCCCTCCTTCCCCATGCGTTCGGCCCGGCCGACCTGGGACTCACCCCGAACAGGAAGAACTGAGCAGCCGATGGCCATCCTTTCCGACAAGTGGATCCGCGAGCAGGCGCTGTCACAGGGCATGATCGAGCCCTTCGTGGAGAGCCAGCGGCGCGAGGGCTGCATCAGCTACGGCCTCTCCTCCTATGGCTATGACGCACGCGTGGCGGACGAGTTCAAGATCTTCACCAATGTCGACAGCACGATCGTCGATCCCAAGGATTTCGATCCCAAGAATTTCGTCGACCGCAAGACCGATTGCTGCATCATCCCACCCAACAGCTTCGCGCTCGCCCGCACCGTCGAATATTTCCGCGTGCCGCGCGACGTGCTGGTCATCTGCCTTGGCAAATCCACCTATGCCCGCTGTGGCATCATCGTGAACGTGACCCCGCTGGAGCCGGGCTGGGAGGGGCATGTGACGCTGGAATTCTCCAACACTACCCCCCTGCCCGCCAAGATCTACGCCAATGAGGGCGCATGCCAGTTCCTCTTCCTCCAGGGCAACGAGCCGTGCGAGGTCAGCTATGCCGATCGCGCGGGCAAATATATGGGGCAGCAGGGGGTGACGTTGCCGCGGCTGTGAAGCCATGCGAAACTGGCGGAGCATGATCGCCCTGCCCTCCTTCCTGCGCCGCAAGCCGGTGCCGACGGAACCGCCCAGCGTGGGGGAGGACCGGCGGGTCTATGCCATCGGCGACATTCACGGCCGGGCGGACCTGCTGGAATCGCTGCTGGAACGGATCAAGGCGGACAACGCCGCCCGCGACCCTGTCGCGTCACAGATCGTCCTGCTCGGCGACCTGGTCGATCGCGGCCCCGACTCCGCCCGCGTGATTGAGATGGCGATGGCGCTCGCCGCCCATGGCGGGCACTGCCTCAAGGGCAATCATGAGGAGCTATTCGTCCGCGCTGCGCGCGGCGATGCGCGGGTCATGCCGCATTTCCGTCGTATGGGCGGCATGGCGACGCTGGCAAGCTATGGCCTCGAAGAAGGGGTATCGGCCGACATGGATGACGCGGCGCTGGCCGGCTGGATGCTCGCCCATATCCCGCGCGCCCATGTCGATTTCGCCGACTCCCTCGCCGACTTCGTAGAGATCGGCGACTATCTCTTCGTCCATGCCGGCATCCGGCCAGGTCGCCCGCTCACCGCCCAGCACCCTGAGGACTTGCGCTGGATCCGCGCCGAATTCCTCACCGACCGGCGCCCGCACAGCCATATGGTGGTGCACGGCCACAGCATCACGCCCGACGTGGATGAACGACCCAACCGCATCGGCATCGACACCGGCGCTTATGTCAGCGGCCGGCTCACGGCCCTGGCACTGCAAGGCTCGGCCCGCTGGCGCCTCCAGACGCCTTGATCCGGCCCATCGCGCCATAGTCAGCAAGAAGCAGCCCATTGCGGTGGCGGATAGCCGCTTTTGTTTCGTTTTGTTGACCAGAGCCGGAAAGCGGCCGACTGACAGGGGAACGACTGATGCGTATGCACGACGTTGCGGCCGGCTTCGCCCTGGCCGCCTGCCTTGCTCTGCCCCCGGAAGCCTTCGCCGCGGCGAAGAGCGGCTCGGTGCTCGCCCAGCGGCACAAGTTCGACATCGCAGCCCAGCCGCTCAGCAGCGCGCTGCGGGAACTCTCCACCCAGTCGGGCGTGCGCATCCTCTTTCCCTATGACGAAGTCGCATCGATCCGCAGCCGTGCGGTGCAGGGCTGGCTGTCGACCGAGGATGCGTTGGAACGGCTTCTGGTCGGCACGGAGCTCAAGCACACGGAAACGGGCGTCGGCGTCGTTGCCCTCGCCGGGCCGCCGAACCGCAGCGCGGCGCGACGCAGCCCGATGGCGGTGCAATATGCGCAGGCCGGGGCCCCCGGCGACGGCGGAACGCTCTCCATGACGCCCCAGGCGGAGCCGGCGGAGGCATCCTCCCCGATCATCGTCACCGGCACCCGCACGACGACCCGCACGGTCGTCCAGAGCCTCGCCCCGATCGACGTGCTGGGCACGAAGGATCTGGAGGCCAGCGGAAAGCAGTCCGTTCGCGACCTGCTGGGCACGCTGGTTCCCTCGATCAACGTGTCGAACAATGGCGCGGGGGCGAGCTGGGCGGTGCGCACCCTGTCGCTCCGCGGGCTGGGCGGCGACCAGTTACTGGTTCTCATCAACGGCAAGCGGCGGCACAACACCGCCACCCTGTTCATCAACGGCTCGGTCCAGAACGGCCAGTCGCCCCCGGACCTGGATCTGATTCCCGGAAACGCCATCCAGCGGATCGAGGTGCTGCGCGACGGCGCGTCCGCCCAATATGGATCGGACGCCATCGCCGGCGTGGTCAATATCATCCTGAAGAACGACACCAGCGGCGGCGCTGCCCTGACGCTGGGCAGCACCGCGGACAATGGCGGGTGGCAAGGCCGCTGGCAGATCGACAAGGGCTTAGCGCTCGGCCCTGACGGCGGCTATATCCACCTGTCCGCGGACGCCGTGCTCCAGGACAACACGATCGTCGAAAGCACACCGATCGCCTGTCAGGGCCTGCCCGACTGCAGCAGCATCAACGCCTGGTATCCTTCGGTCGGCGGCGTCGCCGATCCCCGCAATCGCACGGTCGACCGCCATCGCGCCAAATACGGCCAGCCGCAGGTGATTGGCGGCAATATCGGCTATGACGCCATGATGCCGCTGAGCGGAAGCCTGGAACTCTACAGCTTCGGCACCTATTCGAAGCGCCATGCGCAGGGCTGGCTGACCTATCGCCTGCCCGCCGCCAACAACAATATCTATTCCATCTATCCCGAAGGCTATATTCCCAAGATCCACGTCCGAGACGAGGATTTCCAGACGGCGGTCGGCCTGCGCGGCGGATTGGGCGGCGGGGTGCAGTTCGACCTCAGCAGCAGCTACGCGCAGGACCAGGTGGACTATTCCCAGACCACGACGCTCAACCCGTCGCTCGGCCCGCTCAGCCCGACCACCATGTATCTCGGCACGATCCAGTTCGATGAATGGGTCTCCAACCTCGACCTCAGCCGGGAATTCGAGCTCGGCCTTCCCGAACCGCTGTCGCTGGCGGTCGGCGCCGAATATCGTGAGAACAAGTTCACCATCTCGCCCGGCGAAGCCGCGTCCTACATCAATGGCGGCTATCGGTTCCCCGCCGGCCATCATCTCGCCGGCCAGTTCGCCGCCGGCATCGGGTCGCAGGGCGTCAGCGGCTTTCCACCGGAAGGTTCGGGCACATGGCGCCGCCACAACTGGAGCGCCTACGTCAATCTGGAAGGCAGCCTGGCCGAAGGCGTGGAGTTCGGCCTCGCGGGCCGGCACGAGGATTATTCGGATTTCGGCACCACCGACACCGGCAAGGCCTCGGTGCGGATCGAGCCAGTCAGGGGCATTGCGATCCGCGGTACCGCCAGCACCGGCTTTCGCGCACCGACCCTGCAGCAGCAGCATTATGCCTCGGCCAGCACCATCGGCGTCGTCATCGATGGCGTGAACGTGCTGCGCCCCGTACAGGCGCTGCCCGTCGACAGCCCCGCCGCCCGCGCGCTCGGCGCGGTGCCGCTGAGGCCGGAAAAGTCGACCAACTTCTCGGCCGGTCTGGTGCTGACGCCGCTGTCCAACCTCAACCTCACCATCGACGCCTATCAGATCAAGGTGAAGGACCGCATCCTGCTCAGCGAAACGCTGCAGGGCCCGGCGGTCGTCAACATCCTGCGCGCCAACGGCATCCAGGAAGTCTATGGCGCACTGATCTTCTCCAATGCGGCGGACACGCGGACGCGGGGGCTCGACATCGTCGGCACCTATCGCGCGCGGATGGAGGGCCTCGGGACAGCGACCTTCAGCCTGTCCGCCAATTTCAACCGCACCAAATTCACGCATATCGACCCGCCGGTGACCGGCGGCGCGGGCATCGAGTTCATTGGCCGCGCGCGCCAGGGCGACCTCAGCGAAGGCACGCCGCGCAACAAGTTCATCGCGAACATGCTATGGGAAACGGGCGCTTTCTCCATGAACCTTCGCGCCACCCGCTACGGCAAGATCTATGCCCGGGCCGGCACGACCAGCAATGTGACGGCCGACTGGGTGGCCTGCACCCTCGGCACGCCGGGATGCGCGCCCGCCTTCGTCGACAATATGGTCGAACCCAAGGTGATCTTCGATCTGGAGACGGGTTACACGCTGACCAAGGGCGTCAAGCTGTCGATCGGCGCGAACAACCTGTTCAACATCTACCCATCGAAGCTGAAGCCCGCGACGCAGACCGGCGGCAACCTGTTCAACGCCTATGCGCCCTATGGCATCAGCGGCGGCTATTATTACGGGCGCCTCAACCTGAGCTTCTGAAGCCTGTTCCACTTGGATGGAATCGTTCCCCGGCAAGGTTCAAACGGAGTGAAACCGGCTCCAAGGGTTCAGCGCCAGCCGGCCTCCCGCGCCGCCGCTTCCTGCGCCGCGTCGGCGGGCGGTCCTTCCCGCAGCGCGTCCACGGTAGCCAACACCCGCGCATCGCCGGAACTCGCCTGACGATAGGTGGTCTCCGGCCCGGTTCCGGGCACAAGCTGCTGGACCTGCCAGCCCTGTTCTTCGCGACAGGCGACCCCGGCCAGGGCTTCGCCTTCGAAGCTGCGGCACCAGCCACCGCCCTTGCGCCGGAAGCTGAGGCCGATGCGAACGGCAGCACCATCCTGCGCCGCCGCCAGCTGATCGTCCAGCACCGATGCGAGCTGGCCCTTCGCCACCATGACGCCATCCCGAACTCCGACCGGTTCCCCGTCCCCGCCACTGACCCGGCCAAGGCCAAGTCCAAGCAGCAGGCTGGCGGCGATCGCGCCTCCCGTCGCCCATCCGCGCCAGCGCGAGCGCCCCGGCCGTTCCATCGACACCACCGCTGCGCTCTCCGCTAGCAGCGTGCGAAAGCGGTCGGGCACCGGCTCCTCGCCAACCGGCGCGAAATGATCCGTAAGGCGCGCGCGTAGGCGCCGGTGCGTCTCCGCCCGCTCCGCCAGCGCGGGATCGTCCGCCAGCGCACGCTCCACCCGCCGCCGGTTCACCTCGTCCAGTTCGCCATCCACCCAGGCGATCAGCATCGCTTCGTCGATCATGCTCATGCGGCCTCCCCCAGCATCGCGATCAGCGCGCCCCGTCCACGCACCAGGCGGGACGTCAGCGTCCCCATCGGCACCCCCAGGACCTCGGCCGCCTCCTTGTAGGACAGGCCTTCCACCAGCACGAGCGCGATGGCTTCGCGCTGCTCGGGCGGCAGCGCCTGCATGGCACGGTCGACGTCGGACAGCATGACATGCGCCTCCACCCCGCGATCGCCGGCATCGCCGACATCGGCCCCCGCCTCCTCCGGCGCAAAGGTGCGCGCGGCGCGCTGGCGGGCGCGGCCCTCGTCGATCCACACATTGCGTATGATGCGATACATCCAGCTATCCAGTCTCGTCCCCGGCTGCCATTGGTCGCGCGCCCTCAGCGCCTTTTCCAGCGCCGCCTGGCACAGGTCGTCGCCATCGGCGCGATCCTGCGACAGGCTGGCGGCAAAGCGCCGCAGCCGGGGCAGGATCGCCAGCAGGTCGCTTTCGAACGACATCAGGGCTCCATCTTTGGTCTTGCGGGGATGAAACGTCCCTGCCGGCCCGTTTCATCCCACAGCAGGACAGAAGCGGACATTTTTTCGTCATGGATCATTATGCAAGCGAAAGGAACGGGCCAGGCCCGGCGGGAGAGATGAATTTGAGAATCGCGCGCCCCCTGATCCTCGCCACGCTGGTGATCATGGCTCCACCCGCCCAGGGACAGCTGCTGTCCGGGCCGGGTGGCGCGCTGGGCGCATTGCCCCCCGTCGTGCCTGACACTCTGGAGCGGGTCGGCGGCGCGCTGGACGACACCGTGCGCGCGCTGCCCACGGCACGGCTGACCGAGCGCCTGCGCGCGGCCCGGGCGGCGCGGATCGGCGACCTGCTGCGCCGCCATGGCGACGCGGTGGAGCTGGACGACCGGCGGGAGCCCGCCCGACGGGGCATCGTGCTACTGACCGGCGCGAAAGCGGACGAGCTTCAGCGATTGCGCGCGGCCGGCTACGGCACCGAGAGCGAGGAGATAGAGGGCCTGGGCCTCGGCGTGACCCGTCTGGCGGTGCCGCAGGGGCGCAGCCTCGCCCGCGCGCTCCGGGACGTGCGCAAGCTCGCGCCCGACGCAGAAGCGAGCGCCGATAACCTCTATTTCCAAAGCGGAGCGGCCGCCCGCGCAGAAGCACCCATCACTGCGAACCGATCCGTCGCCGGACGCGTGCTTGGCCTGATCGACGGCGGCGTCGCGCGGCATCCGGCGCTGGACGCCCCGATCGAGCAACAGGCCTTCGCGCATGGCGCGCCGCGGGCGAGCACGCATGGGACCGCAGTCGCCTCCCTCCTCAGCGGAAGAGGCAGCGTGCGCGGCGCGGCGCCCGGCGCGCCGCTGCTGGTGGCGGACGTTTACGGCGATGATCCGGCCGGCGGCAGCGCCTTCGCCATCGCCCGCGCGCTCGGCTGGATGGTCTCGCGTAAGGTGCCGGTCGTGACGCTCAGCCTCGTCGGCCCGGACAATCCCCTGCTCGCCGGCGCGGTGCGGCTGGCGCGGGACAGGGGTGTCACGCTGGTCGCGGCCGTGGGCAATGACGGGCCAGCCGCACCGCTCGCCTATCCGGCTTCCTATCCCGGCGTCATCGCCGTGACCGGCGTCGATGGTCGCGGCCGCCCCCTCCCAGAGGCGGGACGCGCCGCGCATGTCGATTTCAGCGCACCCGGCGCCGACATGCAGGCAGCCACGCCCGACGGCGGCAAGGGGCCGGTGCGCGGCACCTCCTATGCGGCGCCGCTCGTCGCCGGGCGCCTGTTCGCCGTCGGCAGCCTCCAAGCCTTGCGCGCCGAAGCCGGAAAAAGGCGTCTGGTCTGCGGCGATTGCCGGAATAATGATTGATATTTGAAGGAGATGCGATTTTCTTTCGCCCTCCTGGGATGAAAGCCGTGCCCGCCTCCGTTGTCTCCGCATCCGATCGACAAGGAACAAGGAGACGACCCATGAAAGCCAGATTGATCTTCGCCGGTGCCTGCCTCGTCGCACTCGCCGGCGCTCCCGCCTCCGCGCAGCTGCTGGGCGGTGGCGGCGGCCTCGGTGGAGGACTGGGCGGCAC
>NZ_AUWY01000125.1 GCF_000447205.1 Sphingobium ummariense RL-3
CCTCTCTTATTCACGACGCTCGGTTTCGGGCCCGCTCTGGGCATTTGCTGCGGCTGGCTGTATTGCGCGGACGACCGGCATCGCTGGCGTTTGTTTCACCGCATTCGGATTGATGGGCTTTTCGGGTTGAAGGGCTGGGCTCGGAGTTCTGCGGCGCTGCCGCATGGGCTACGTCGGCGCAGGCTTCAGCCGGAGAACGAGGGCGCGGAACAGGTCGGCATCCGGACAGGCGGAAGCGAAGGCAATGCGGATGCGGCTAGCACTTTCTACGACGCGCGCAGCGACCTTGAGCAGCCGCAGGCGCAAGGTGGTAAACTCCGCGCTTGCCAGAGCAGCGGTCCTGGGCATCGCCTGCTGGATGCGCCATAGCAGCCAGTATGCGGCAGTGTGCAGTATCAGGCGCATCTGATTGGCATTGGCCGAGCGGCACGAGGTTCGGTCGCTGGCGAGCTGGGACTTGTGGCGCTTGATCAGGTTCTCGGCCTGACCACGCGCGCAGTAGAGCGTGTCGTAGATGTGCTCGGCCGATCCTGTTGCCAACGAGGTGACGACATAGCGGATGTCCATGCCCAGCGTGCTGGCCTCGATCCGTGCAACGACGCGACGCTGGCACTTCCAGGTCTTTGCCCCATAGCGGGTCTCGGCATAGTTGCGCAGGACGGGACACTGACGCTGGGCGCGCTTGACCGCGCAGGCATCGGCGACCGCAACAATGGCGGGATCGGCGCGCAGCGCTGAATTGGTGGGCAGGCCGAACACGTAATCGACGCGGGCCGCATCGCAGTAGGCCATGACCTCGGGTCGACCATAGTGCCCGTCGCCGCGGATAGTGATGTGGGTATCGGGCCAATTACGGCGCAGGTGACGCACCAGGCGTCGGATGTGCCCCGCCGCCTCCTTTCCAGAAGGCGTCTTGCCTGTGCGCAGCAGCATGGCCACCGGCCTGCCGGTCGCGGTGTCGTAGATATGGATCGGTAGGAAGCAGCGCTCCCCATGATGCCCGTTCCAGAACGAGAGCTGTTGATAGCCATGCACGACGTCGCACGTGTCGTCGATATCCAGCGTGACCGCTGTCGGAGGGGCGGGATAGCTGGCGCAGTAGATGTCGATCATCGCGGCCATCATGCTGGCCAGTTCGCGCGTAGTCGGTGCATTTTCCCACCGGCTCATCGTCGGTTGGCTGGCCAGCCCCGCGCCCGATTCCGGCAGCTTGCCGAGCGCCAGGCGGAAGCCTGGATCGTCGCGCAGAGCATCGAGATCATCGGCATCCTCATAGCCGCACGCAATCGCGAACACACGGGCACGCAGAATGTCATCCAGGCGATGGATCACCCGCGCTGGATCGCGCGGATCGGCAATACAAGCCGCCAGGCGCTGGCAAATCCCCATCGCGCGCTCGGCCTGTGCAAGCAGTAGAACACCGCCATCCGAGGTAAGCCGGCCACCGTCGAACGCAGCTGTGATTTTCTTGCGGCCGACTGCTGGGAATCCAAATGAGCTTGCGATATCATCGTTCATGGCGGGTGTGGCCCGTGGCATTTTCTGCCCTGCGGCAGGTTCGGCTTAGACACCCAGTTCCTAATTCAGATCAGAGGCTTACGCCACTCCCGCCAACCCTTCAGGACACTTTTGGTGAATAAGGCGGGTTGATGTCCAGCACCCCGGCCAGAACCATCGGCTGGTTGGCGATGATGCCCACGGTCCTGCCCTCGATCCGGCCAAAACCGCAAAGAATGTTGCCCGCATGGGCCGGCTGCACTTCGAAGAAGTCGCCTTCGTCCACGACCTTCCGGATCAGTTCGTGCATGTCATAGGGCTGGTTGGCATTGGCGGGGACCAGCGTGTCAAGGCTCTCCTCGACCCGGTCCCAGGCGTCCGCGGTCGGCCGCTCGGGGACCGGCTCGCGGTTTGACGCCGGCAGGAAATCGACGAAATCGCGCACCGCCAGCAGCGCCTCGATGTCGTTCTCGAACGCGACATCGGCCACGCCCGACTTCGTCGTGTGGGTGACCGCCCCGCCAAGCTGTTCCTGTGTCACCACCTCATTGGTGACGGTCTTCACCACGTCAGGACCGGTCACGAACATGAAGCTGCTATCCTTCACCATGAAGATGAAGTCGGTCATAGCCGGCGAATAGACCGCCCCGCCCGCGCAGGGGCCCATGATGACGCTGATCTGCGGCACGACGCCCGACGCCAGCACGTTGCGCTGGAAGATCTCGGCATAGCCGCCCAGTGACGCCACGCCTTCTTGGATTCGCGCGCCGCCGCTGTCGTTGAGGCCGATGACGGGCGCGCCGACCTTCATCGCCATGTCCATGATCTTGCAGATCTTCATCGCGTGCCGTTCCGACACCGCGCCGCCATAGACGGTGAAGTCCTGGCTGAAGACGAACACCAGGCGGCCGTTGATGGTGCCCGATCCTGTCACCACCCCGTCGCCCGGGATATGCGCGGCATCCATGCCGAAATCGACGCAATTATGTTCGACATACATGTCGACTTCCTCGAAGCTGCCTTCGTCAAGCAGCACCTCCAGCCGCTCGCGCGCGGTCAGCTTGCCCCTGGCATGCTGGGCGTCGATACGGCGCTGGCCGCCCCCAAGGCGCGCGGCCTCGCGCTTGGCTTCGAGCTGTTCGATGATGGCGAGCTTCGACATCGGCAGGTCTCTCCGAGATTGTTGGACTGCTCTTTGCAGTCCACCTTCCGCTTCGCAAATGCAAATTTGCCAATTTGCAAATCCCAACTTCGCAAACTAGAGACGTAACAGAGTGTCGTTTCGTATCCCGGCGAAGGTCGTGGTGGAGTACGAAGCGTGGAACTGGACCCCGGCCTTCGCAGGGGGAACGGCGCATCAGGAGACATCAGCGTCATGGCACGCGGCAATCGAATTTTTGCAGGGCCTCGCCTGCGCCAGCTTCGCCTTGACCATCGCATGGACCAGGCGACGATGGCGCTCGCGCTCGGCATCTCGGTATCCTATCTGTCGCAGCTCGAAAATGACGACCGCCCCCTGACCGCCAAAGTGAAGGCGGCCGTAGCCAGCGCGTTCCCTACCGACTGGGCGAGCTTCGACGCGCGGGAGGAGGAGCAGCTGCTGGGCGCCTTCACCTATGCGCTGGCCCATCCCGAACTGCCGGGCGCGCCGATGGAGCCTGAGCGGATCGAGAAGCTGCACCTGCAATTCCCGGAATTCGCCGCACGCTATGTCGACCTCTACAACGCCCATATGCGAGCCAACGAACGCATCAACATGATCGAGGAGGCGATCGCCAACGATCATGAAGTGCAGGCCCGCCTGCCTTGGGAGGCCGCGCGCGACTGGTTTCATGAGGCCGGCAACTATGTCCACGCGCTCGATTGCCTGGCCGAGGAAATGGCCGAAAGCTTCACCCAGGGCCAGGTGCTGGACGAAGGGATGCTGGTGGAGGCGCTCGCCCGCCGGCACGGCATCGAAACGCTGATCGCCGAAACCCCCGACAGCGCGCTACGCGCCTATCGCGCCGCCGACAAGCGCCTGTTCATCAACGCGGCGCTGCCGACCGAAAGCCGCAAGTTCATGCTCGGGCATCAGCTCATGATGCTGGAGGGGCAGGCGGTGATCGCCGATGTCGTGCGCAAGGCCGGCCTGCCCGTCCCCGGCGCAGACCGGCTGCTGGCGATCGGCCTCGGCAACTATGCCGCTGGCGCGCTGCTGATGCCCTATGCTTCGTTCCGCGCTGCGGCCCGAGAGGTGCGTCACGACATCGACCGTCTCTCCCGCCGTTTCGGCGTCAGTTTCGAGCAGGCCTGCCACCGCCTCTCGACCCTACAAAGGCCGGGTCTGCGCGGCATTCCCTTCTTCTTCTGCCGTGTCGACATGGCCGGCAACATCACCAAGCGGCATAGTGCCACCCGGCTGCAATTCGCCCGCTTCGGCGGCGCCTGCCCGCTGTGGAACGTGCACGAGGCGGTCGCCGTGCCCGACCGGATCAACGTGCAGCTGGGCGAGACGCCCGACGGCGTGCGCTATGTCTCCATGGCCAAGGGGCTGGTGAAACCCTCGGGCAGTTACAAGCGCACGCCCCGCCGCTATGCCGTGGTGTTGGGTTGCGAGATCGCTCACGCCGCCAACTTCGTCTATGCCGACGGCCTTCAGCTGGAGGTGGAGGGCGCGGCGACCCCGATCGGTATCACCTGCCGCCTCTGCCCCCGCCAGAGCTGCGACCAGCGCGCCTTCCCGCCCGCCGACCGGCCGATCCATGTGGACCCGGACAACCGCCAGATCGTCCCCTACTGGATAGGCTGAACCAGTCAGCCGACCAGGCGCATACCCGACCGCCGGTTCCGCGCGCGGTAGCCGTCCGCCTTGGGCTCCATTCGTTCGAAGGCGTGGATCGACAGGCCCGGCACGGTCGCGATCGCATCCACCTGGTCCGCGCCGATGCTGTAGTCATCGCCCAGGAACAGGCGCGCCGCCTGCCCACCGCCCACCGGCGCGCGCAGGAACACCTCGCTTCGTCCGCCTTTCGCGCGGGACAGGAGCTGCGCCAGCGCCACCACCGCCGTCTCGTCCACGGCATCGACCGTCAGCTCCATGCGCGAGGCATTGGCGATCGCTCGGAAAGGCTCGACGCCGCGCACGGTTACGCGCGGCGTCTCCTCGCCGGGGAGCCGGTCCAGCTCCACCATCAGCAGCGCGCAATCGCCGTCGCGCGCCAGCTCCTCGATTGCCTTGCAGGCATCCTCGTCGAAGCAGCTCGCCTGGAACTGGCCCGAACTGTCGGAAAAGGTGGCGTTGGCATAGCGCGCGCCACGCCTGGTCTCGCGCCAGCGCACATCCTCAACCATCGCCGCCATGACGCCATTGGCGCGGCCGCCTTCCGCCACCGGCTCCGTACAGATCGCGCCATAGCTCTTTGCGCCGCGCGCGTCGGCGAGGTGGCGGTATCGGTCGACCGGGTGCGCGGAGAAATAGAAACCGAAGGCTTCCTTCTCCTGCGCCATGCGATCAGCGGTCGACCAGGTCTGGTGCGGCGGAATGCGAACGTCGGCATGGCTGCTTTCGACCTCGCCGAATAGGCCGCCCTGCCCGCTTTCCCGGGCTTCGGCCGCGCTGGCGGCCACCGACAGGATGGTCTCGGCCGCCGCATGGACGCCGGCGCGGTCTGCATGGATGCCATCGAACGCGCCTGCCGCCGCCAGGCTCTCCAGCTGCCGGCGGTTGAGCAGGCGCGGCTCGATCCGGTCGGCGAAATCGTCCAGCGACTTGAACGGCCCTGCCGCCTCGCGCTCGGCGACGAGCTGTTCCATCGCCTTCTCTCCCACGCCCTTGAGGCCGCCCAGCGCATAGCGCACGGCAAAGCCCAGGCGCGGATCTTCGCCCTCGAACGGCACGGCTTCGACCGTGAAGTCGGCCTCGCTGCGATTGATGTCCGGTGGCAGGCAGGTCAGCCCCATGCGCCGCATATCGTCCACGAACACGGTCAGCTTGTCCGTCAGATGGATGTCGAACGCCATCGATCCGGCATAGAATTCCGCCGGATAATGCGCCTTCAGCCAGGCCGTCTGATAGGCAAGCAGGGCATAGGCGGCCGCGTGGCTCTTGTTGAAACCATAGCCCGCGAATTTGTCGATCAAGTCGAACAGCTCGTTCGCCTTCGCCGGCTTGATGTCGCTCGCGGCGCAGCCTTCGACGAAGCGGGCGCGCTGGGCGTCCATCTCGGCCTTGATCTTCTTGCCCATCGCGCGGCGCAGCAGGTCCGCGTCGCCCAGGCTGTAGCCCGCAAGGATCTGCGCGGCCTGCATCACCTGTTCCTGATAGACGAAGATGCCGTAGGTCTCTTCCAGGATCGGTTTCAGGAGAATATGAGGATATTCAATCTCTTCCTGGCCGTTCTTGCGACGCCCGAACATTGGGATATTGTCCATCGGGCCCGGGCGATAGAGTGACACCAGCGCGATGATGTCGCCGAAATTGGTCGGACGCACGGCAGCGAGCGTCTTGCGCATGCCCTCCGATTCCAGCTGGAACACACCGACCGTATCGCCGCGCTGGAGCAGTTCGTAGACCGCCGGATCGTCCCAGCCGAGGGCGTTGAGATCCACCTCCACCCCGCGCGCGGCCAGCAACTGCACCGCCTTCTGCAAGACCGACAGCGTTTTGAGGCCGAGAAAGTCGAACTTCACCAGCCCCGCACCCTCGACATATTTCATGTCGAACTGGGTCACGGGCATGTCCGACCGAGGATCGCGGTAGAGCGGGACGAGCTGCGAGAGCGGCCGGTCACCGATCACCACGCCCGCGGCATGGGTGGAGCTGTGGCGCGGAAAACCCTCCAGCTTCATCGCATAGTCGATCAGGCGGCGGACCTGGTTGTCATTGTCATATTCCGCCCTGAACTCCGCGACGCCGTTCAGCGAGCGCTCCAGCGTCCACGGATCGGTGGGGTGGTTGGGGACGAGCTTCGCCAGCCGGTCCACCTGGCCGTAGCTCATCTGGAGCACGCGGCCGGTATCCTTCAGCACCGCGCGTGCCTTCAGCTTACCGAAGGTGATGATCTGCGCCACATGGTCCGAACCATATTTCTGCTGGACGTAACGAATCACCTCGCCGCGCCGGGTTTCGCAGAAATCGATGTCGAAGTCGGGCATCGACACGCGCTCGGGATTGAGGAAGCGCTCGAACAGCAGCCCCAGTTGCAGCGGGTCGAGATCGGTGATGGTAAGCGCCCAGGCGACCAGCGATCCGGCGCCCGAACCGCGCCCCGGCCCGACCGGAATGTCCTGCGCCTTGGCCCACTGGATGAAGTCGGCGACGATCAAGAAATAGCCCGGAAAGCCCATCTGCACGATGATGTCGGTTTCGAACTTCAGCCGCTCATAATAGGGCCGCCGCGCCTCCTCGCCGACGATGCCGGCTTTCTCCAGCCGCGCCTCCAGCCCCGCCGCCGCCTGATCCCGCAGCATCCGTGCCTCGCCCTCGATGTCGCCGGCAAGGCTGGGGAGGATCGGCTTGCGCTTGGGCGCGGCCACGGCGCAGCGCTGCGCCACGACCAGCGTGTTGGCCAGCGCCTCCGGCAAATCCTCGAACAGCCGCTTCATTTCCCCCGCCGGCTTCATCCAGGCGTCGGGCGAACTGGTGCGGCGGTCGGCCGTTTCCACATAGGCCCCATCGGCGATGCACAGCATCACGTCATGCGCCTCATGGAAATGCGGTTCGGCAAAGCAGGTCGGGTTGGTCGCCACCAGCGGCAGGTCGCGATCATAAGCGAGGTCTAGTAGGAACGGTTCCGCTTTCCCTTCCACCGGGTCGAGGCGCCGGCAGATTTCGACATAGAGCCGGTCGGGAAACAGCGCCTCCAGCGCGGCGGCATAGCTGCGTGCGGCCGCCGGCTGATCCTCGGCGAACAGCCGCGCGATGGCGCCTTCGCCGCCGGCGGTCAGGGCCAGCAGGCCGTCGGTACGCCCTTGAAGCGCCGACAGCGGCACATGCGGCACCTCCTCCACCGGCCGGTCGAGATGCGCCATCGAAACCAGCGCACAGAGATTGTCATAGCCAACGGCGTCCTGCGCATAGAGCGCCAGCCAGTCATGGACCGGCGGCGCATTGGCAGGCCGATCCGGCCGCAGCACGCCCAGCATGGCGCCGATGATCGGCTGCACGCCTTCATCCCTGCAGGCGTCGGAGAAAGCCATGGAGCCGTAAAGGCCGTTGCGATCGGTGATCGCCGCCGCAGGGAAACCCAGCGCCTTCGCCTGCTTCGCGATCTTCTTGGGATCGATCGCACCTTCAAGCATGGTGAAGGAGGAAAAGATACGAAGCGGGACGAAGGGGGCATGCGACATCGGGCGAAGATAGGCATTGCCGCCGAGTCGGCGCCACCCCCCTGGGACGGAAAGCTGTGGGTAAAGGCTTGCCTTGTCCCCCGGCTGCTGATCCTATGCGAAAGAGCGGCTGGAGAATGCCATGGCGATCAGCCATCCGGGCATGGGCAGCGAGGTTAGCGGGCGGCCGGACCGGATCGCTTCGGCGTGAATTTAACATATTGAACATCACTGCGAGCTAATCAGGCACGGACCATGCGCCTTTCCACGATCACCAACTGGGCCTATGGGGCCACCGTCCTTCTGACCCTGGCATCGGGCACAACGATGCTGCTGGCATCGGGCGCAGAGGAGCAGGAACGGGCCGCCGTCGCGCAGCGCGCCACCTTCGACCAGCTCACCGCCACGCTGGAAGAGGATGTCTATCGCCTGACCGAGCAGGCACGAGGCTTCGCCATCACCCGCGACCCCACCCATGTGGTCGCCTATAACCGCGAAAGGGCGGCGCTCCGTTCCGTCGAGGACCGGATCACCCATCTGAAGGACGCGGGTGCCGACGAAAGCGAGCTCGCCGCCCTGCGGCAGGCGCTGCATTGGGCCGATACGCTGACCGAAGACCAAGAACGCGCGATCCGCGCTGCGCAGGCCGGGGACGATTCGACCGCCCGCACCATCCTGTTCGGCGACGAATATGGCCGCGAGCTGGACCGGGTCGCCGCGCAGGTCGCGAAGTTCCAGTATATGCTGGACCAGCGAACGGATAATGCCGTGCGCAGCGCCACGGACAGCGCACGCCAATGGCGTCGCATGTCGGAGATCACGCTCGGCATCACCGCGCTGCTCTTCCTCTTCGTGCTCTATTTCGTCCTGAAGCAGCGCATCCTGCGTCCCGTGGTGCGCCTAAGCGACGTCGTCACCCGGCTTGCCGCCCAGGATTTCGCGGCGGAGCCGCCGAACTTCCCCCAGGTGGACGAGATCGGCGACATGGCGCAAGCGATCCGCATCTTCCGCGAGAACGGGCTGGAACGCCAGCGGCTGGAGCAGGAGCGCGACGTGGACCGCACCATGCGCGACCTGCTGTCGCGCATGACCCAGCGATTGCAGGGCTGCGACAGCACGCAGGATCTGGTGGATGTCGTGCGCCGCTTCACGCCGGAGATCGCGCCCGATTTTCCCGGGCGACTCTATATCCACGATCTGCGCCGCAACATGATGGTGGAAGCCTGCGCCTGGCTGACGCCGCACCAGTCGCGGACGGAGTTCCTGCCGTCGGCCTGCTGGGCGCTGCGGCGAGGACAGACCCACAAGCCGGTCGGCCGTGAGATGGTCGACATTGCGTGCGAGCATCTGGATGATGGCGGCCCCATTTCCACCATCTGCATCCCGCTGGCAGCCCAGGGCGAGAGCATCGGCCTGCTTTATTTCGAGCAACCCGGCGCGGTCGCATCCGATGCGCTCGACCGTACCGAGAAATATCTGGAGATGTTGGCGGAAAATATCGGCCTTGCCCTCGCCAACCTGCGCCTGCGCGACGCGCTGCGGGAAATGGCGATGGCGGACGCGCTGACCGGCCTTGCCAACCGCCGCCGTTTCGACGCCGCGCTGGAACAGCAGGTCGAGGAGGCCGAGCGTCTGAAGACTCCCTTTTCCTGTCTCATGATCGACATCGACCACTTCAAGCGCTTCAACGACAGCTATGGCCACGATGCCGGCGACGCGGTGCTGCGCGCGGTGGGGGCGGTGTTGCGCGAGTCTTTGCGGGAACAGGGATTCGCCTTCCGCCTGGGTGGCGAGGAGTTCGTACTGCTGATGCCTGGCTTCGCGATCGGCCAGGCGATCGAGCGCGCCGAGCAGGTGCGCGAGCGCATCCGCACGCTGAAGGTTGAGCATCGCGGGCAGGAACTGGGGCCGGTCACCGCCTCCTTCGGCCTGGCTGTTTTTCCCGACCACGGTCCAGCCGACACGATCATGCGGACGGCCGATGCTGCCCTGCTGCGGGCAAAGACCGAAGGGCGCGACCGGGTCGTCATCGCGACCGTCCGCGACGGCGCGTCCGCCCTCGCCTGATCAGGTCTCCAGCACGCCCTCGTGCAGCCGGACCACCCGGTCCATCTTGGCCGCCAACCGCTCATTATGAGTCGCGACGAGCGCCGCCGATCCTTCCCCACGCACCAGCCGCAGAAACTCGGCGAGCACGACATCGGCCGTGCGCTCGTCCAGATTGCCGGTCGGCTCGTCCGCCAGCACCAGCGCAGGCCGGTTGGCCAAGGCGCGGGCGACTGCCACGCGCTGCTGCTCGCCGCCCGAAAGCTGGCTCGGCCGGTGCTCCAGCCGATGTGCGAGCCCAAGCGACGACAACAGCGACTCGGCTCGGGCCTGCGCCGCGTTCATCGCCACGTCCCGGATAACCTGCGGCAGGATGACGTTCTCCACAGCATTGAAGTCCGGCAGCAGATGATGGAACTGATAGACGAAGCCCAGCGCGTCGCGGCGCAGGCGGGTGCGCCCGTCATTATCCAGCCTGGCTGCTTCCTCCCCGCCGATGCGGATCGACCCTTCGAACCCGCCTTCCAGCAGGCCGACCGCCTGCAGCAGCGTCGACTTGCCCGATCCCGAGGGACCGAGCAGCGCGACGATCTCCCCCTGCCCTACGCTCAGGTCCACGCCGCGCAGAACTTCGATGGTGACGCCGCCCTGGGTGAAGGCACGGCGCAGGCCGGAAACCCGCAATATGTCATTCATAGCGCAGCACCTGCACGGGATCGGTATTGGCCGCCTTGAACGCCGGATAGAGCGTGGCGAGGAAGCTGAAGACCAGCGCCATCAGGCAGATGATCGTGATCTCGATCGGGTCGGGCTTGGACGGCAGCTCGGTCAGGAACCGGATGGAGGGATCCCAGAGATTCTGGCCGGTGACGAACTGGATGGCGTTCACCACGCTCTGGCGGAAGAACAGGAAGGTGAAGCCCAGAACCATACCCGCCGCCATGCCCAGCGTGCCGATGGTGACCCCGACGGTCATGAAGATTCTGACCAGCCCGGCCCGGCTCGCCCCCATGGTCCGCAGGATCGCGATGTCGCGGGTCTTGGCCCGCACCAGCATGATGAGCGAGGAGAGGATGTTGAATACCGCAACCAGCACGATGATCGACAGCACCACGAACATCGCCACACGTTCCACCGCCAGCGCCTCGAACAGGCTGGCATTCATCTGCCGCCAGTCGGTCACCACCGCGCGACCAGCGACCTTCGCCGCCAGCGGCTCCAGAATCTGCCCGACCCGGTCGGCATTCACCGTCTCCACCTCGATCATGCCGACGACGTCGCCCAGCAGCAGCAGAGTCTGTGCGTCCTCCATGGGCATGACGACGAACGCCTTGTCATAGTCGTACACGCCGACTTCGAAGATCGCCGCCACCTGATAGGCGACTTGCCGCGGGACAGTGCCGAAGGGGGTGGATCGCCCCGCCGGATTGATGATGGTGATGGTGTCGCCCAGCTGCGCGCCCAGATTCTCCGCCAGCCGCGATCCGATCGCAACTCGGCCGCTATTGGGAGAAAGGTCGTTGAGGCTGCCCGCCACCACCTTGGTGCGCAGCGTCGGGTTGCTCCGGATGTCGGGCACGGTCATGCCGCGCACCAGGATCGCCTCGACCCGGCCCTGGAAGCTCGCCAGCAGCGGCTGCTCGATCAAGGGGGTGGCGCTGGTGACGCCGGGCGTCGCCTTCGCCTGCTTCAATATGTCGCGCCAGTCGGGCAGGCGCCCACCATAGCCCTGCACCACGGCATGGCCGTTCAGGCCGACGATCTTGTCGAACAGCTCTGCGCGGAAGCCGTTCATCACACTCATGACGATGATGAGGGCCGCGACGCCCAGCATCACCGCCACCAGGCTGATGCCCGCGACCAGGAAGATGAACCCCTCGCCCTTGCCCGGCAGCAAATAGCGCTTGGCGATCATGCGTTCGTAACGGGACAGAATCATGGATGCCGAACGGCTCCTGCGGAAAGGGTCTGAAGACCCTCTAGCAGCCCGTGTCCGCACGGCAAGCTTTGCGGGAATGTTGCGCCGTTGCCACAGGGGTCGGAGGAAAATCACAGCGCCCCGAAATAGCCCGTGACAGCCGGCTGCGCGCGCCATAGCACAGGCTGCGAAGCACAGGTAAAAAGGCCGTGGTTCAGGGATACTGCATCCCGCTTCGAGCTTAGGGGGCTGAGAAGCGGTCGAGGCAGGCCAAGGGGGAGACGAGCAATCGTCCATTAAGTGCCCGGGTCGCAAAAGCGCGATCCGGGCACTTTTTATTTCGGGCGTTTGCCGGCCGGCCATGCGCTCCCCCAACATTCCCAACCCTCCCTTGAACCTTCCGATTTCCGAACCATATCAATGCCGTCCGGTCGCCGCTTGGGGCCGGGCATCGTAACGCCGGACGCCATTTGGGTCCGGCCCGTTCATTTTGCTTCGTGAGGAGATGATGACATGCGTGCTTTTGACCTGACCCCCTATCGCCGCTCGACCGTGGGCTTCGATCGTCTGTTCGACCTGATCGAAAACAATGCCCGGTTGCAGCAGAGCGACAATTATCCGCCGTTCAATATCGAGCGCCTGTCCGAGGACCGCTATCGCGTCACCCTTGCGGTCGCGGGCTTCCGTCCGGAAGAGATCGACATCACCGCGCAGCAGAACCTGCTGCAGGTTGTCGGTCGCAAGGATGATTCCGCGAACGACCGCTCGAAGTTCCTGCATGTCGGCATCGCGAACCGCAGCTTCGAGCGTCGGTTCGAACTGGCCGATTTCGTGCGGGTGGAGAAGGCGGACCTGGCCGACGGCCTGCTCGTGATCGAGCTGGTGCGCGAAGTGCCCGAAGCGATGAAGCCCAAGAAGATAGCCATCAACGGCGGTCAGTTGGTCGACGTCAACGCGCAGGACCGCAGCGCCGCCTGACAAGAGCGTCGGCATGAGATATGGGGCGCGGCTATGTCGGCCGCGCCCTTTTTGCTGGGTCCGTCAGGCCGGACGGCGAAGGTGGATGAGCGGATAGGGCCGACCTTGCCCGTCCCGATCCGATTCGCCCACGGGCACGAACCCCATGCGCGCATAGAAGCCGGCTGCCTGCGCATTCTGCGCATTCACGTCGGCATCCAGCACGGGATGGTGCGTCAGCGCATGTGCCAGCAGGGCACGCCCCGCGCCCCTGCCATGATGGTGCGGGTCGACGAACAGCGCTTCGATCCGGCTTTCGTCGAGCAGCATGAAGCCGATCGGCCAATCATCGGCATCGATGGCGAGCAGGAGCGGCGCCGTCGGCAGGAAACGAGCCACCTCCGCCTCTATCGCCACGCGGTCCGCATCGGACAGGAAATCATGAGTCGCGTCGACCGCGCCGCGCCATATGGCCATGATGCGGTCGGCGTCGTGCGGAGCCGATGGCCTGATCCGGTAGCTCACCCCTAGATCTCGACCTGGCTGCCCAGCTCCACGACGCGGTTGGTGGGAAGGCGGAAGAATTCCATCGCGCTTTCCGCGTTCCGCAGCATCCAGGCGAAGATCTTCTCCCGCCACACCGGCATGCCGGGCTTGGACGAAGGCAGCAGTGTCTGCCGCGCCAGGAAGAAGCTGGTGTCCATCATCTTGAACGCCTGCCCGCAGCCGGTGACATTCTTCAGCGCGGCGGGCACGTCCGGTTCCTGCATGAAGCCATATTGCAGCACCACGCGGAAGAAACCCCGGCCCAGATCCTCCAGCCGATAGCGCGCCTCCTCCTCCACGACCGGCACGTCCTTGATCTTGACGGTCAGCAGGATCACGCGCTCGTGCAGCACCTTGTTGTGCTTCAGATTATGCAGCAGCGCATGGGGCACGCCGTCGGGAGTCGACGTCATGAACACCGCCGTGCCGGGCACCCGCACCGCGCTGTTGGCGGCGGACGCGACGAACACCGGGATCGGCATCGCCGCCTCGCGCAGCCGGTCCTGCACCAGCCGCCGCCCGCGCGACCAGGTGGTCAGCAGGGTGAAGATCACGAAGCCGATCAGCAGCGGGAACCAGCCGCCATCGGGGATTTTGGTGAAGTTCGCCGCCAGATAGGCGCCATCAACCAGGAAGAAGACCGACAGCAGCGGCGCGGAATAGTACCAGGGCCATTTCCACAGCCGGTAGAGCAGCACCATCAGCAACACGTTGTCGATGAACATCGCCCCGGTGACCGCAATGCCGTAAGCGGCCGTCAGGTTGGACGAGGTCTGGAACACCAGAACCAGCAGGATGACCATGATCATCAGCCCCCAGTTGATGAGGGGGATGTAGATCTGCCCGGCGGTCGATGCGCTGGTGTGGGATATGCGCAGACGCGGCATGAAGCCGAGTTGGATGGCCTGCTGCGTGACGGAGAAGGCGCCAGATATCACCGCCTGGCTGGCGATGATCGCGGCGAGCGTCGCGAGGCCCACCAGCGGAAGCTGCGCCCATTGCGGGGCCAGATTGTAGAAGGGGCTGTGCAGCGCCGCAGCGCCCTCCCGGAACAGCAGCGCGCCCTGCCCCATATAGTTCAGCATCAGCGCGGGCAGCACGAACACCAACCAGGACACGCGGATCGGGCTGCGCCCGAAATGGCCCATATCGGCATAGAGCGCCTCCGCGCCCGTCACCGCCAGCACGACAGCGCCCAGCGCAAGGAAGGCCGGCAAAGGATCGGTGACGAAGAACATCAGCGCCCAATAGGGGTTGAAGGCATAGAGAATGCCAGGCGTCTTGACGATGCTGAGGACGCCGAGCGCCGCGATCACGATGAAGTAGAGCATCATGACCGGCCCGAACAGCGTGGCGACTCGATTGGTCCCCCACCCCTGGATCCAGAACAGGCCGAACAGGATCACGACCGCCACCGGGAGGATCGCGGGTGCCAAGGCGCTGTTGTAGACCGCAAGACCCTCCACAGCGGAAAGCACCGAAACCGCCGGGGTGATCATCGAGTCGCCGTAGAAGAGCGAGGTCGCGAACACGCCGAGCAGCACGATGCCGCGCGACCAGCGCTGCGTCTTCGTCTGGCCGTTGATGAGCGCGAGCAGCGCCAGGCTGCCGCCCTCGCCCTTGTTGTCGGCCCGCATGATGATGGAGACATATTTCAGCGTCACCACCAGCATCATCGACCAGAACATCAGGCTGATGACACCCAATATGTGGTCGGGGTCGAGATCGAGGTGATGATGGCCGGCAAAGGTTTCGCGGAAGGCGTAGAGCGGGCTGGTGCCGATGTCGCCGAAGACGATGCCGATCGCGCCGACGACGAGCTTCAACGTCGCCTTCTGCCCGCAATGGCCATGCTCCCCCTCTCCGTCGGTCAGGACGGGGGTAATGGTTTCGGGGTCAGCCATGAGGTGTAAGCCGAATGGTCATGCTCTTCCGACAGCTGTGCGGCGCGACGTCCGGCATTGTTTCACCCCGCAAACGGGCGCGCCCTATCATGGCTCCTTCGCCCGCGCAATCAATGAGCCACCGGAGGCTCACCCGCCCCGACCGGGCTGCCCCGTCAGCATGGCATCGATACGCGCGATATTGGCTTCAAGTTCCGCCTTGAGGCGGCTCCCGGCGGGGGCCGACTGCGCCAGCGGCGCCCACATCTCCCGCGCGCCCTTCAGCTCGCCTGCCTGGGCCAGGGCAAGCCCGTAGAAGTAGCGCGGTGCGGGAGACTGCGGCTCAAGCGCCAATGCCCGTCGATAGGCGAACTCCGCCCCAGGAGAAAGCGCGCCGCCCGCGTGGTTCATCAGCGCATTACCCAGGCCCAGCCAGAGATTCGCGTCACCCGGCCGGTCGCGCAGACCTGACAGCAGCACATTGGCCGCCTCCTTGGTCTTGCCCTGCCGCCCGAGGCCGTCCGACAGCATCAGCCATTGGCCCGAGGGGCCATAGCGCTCCGCCATGCCGCGCCGGCGCTCGGCCAGATCCTCGTCGAAGGCCGGACGGTCGGCCTTGTCCTGCACTACGGGCGAGCCGGCCAACCTCGGATTGCCTTGCCAGGCATAGCCGGCGAGGCCCAGCAGCAGGGCCGCGGCGACGATCTCCCAGGTTGGCCGGGGAATGCGTCCTATCGCGAACAGCGCAACCATCAGCAGGGCTGCGAGGCCCGCGGCGATCACCCACCCCATCACGGCCGCCTCCGCTTTCCGATTCGTCCGCGCATCAGTATGAGCCCGGCGAACAGCAGCAGCACCGGCGCGGCCCAGAGTGGCCAGAGGATCGGCGCCGCGGTCGGTTCATAGCTCACCCAGTCGCCATAGCGGGAAATGAGCCAGGCGCGAATCTGCTCGGGCTGCTCCCCCGCCATGATCCGCTCGCGGATCTGCGACCGCATGTCGCCCGCCATGCTGGCATTGCTGTCCGCGATCGACTGGCTCTGGCAGGTGAGGCAGCGGATCGTCTCCATGAGGGTGCGGGCCTTCCGCTCCAGCGCCGGGTCGTCGATCTGACGGTCGGCATAGGGCGCCGGCGGCAGCGCGGTCTGCGCCAGCAGGGGCACTGGCGCCAGCAGCAGCAGAATGGCGAACAGCAGCCTCATTGCGCGTCCTTCAGCCGGTCAAGGATCATCGGCACGTCATCGGCACGGATGTCCCCGATATGCTGGTAGCGGATCAGCCCCTTGCCATCGATGACGAAGGTTTCCGGTACGCCCGATGATCCGAGCGCGATCTGCACGCTGCTGCGCGCGTCGAGCCCGATCCGGGAATAGGGATTGCCGTTACGGCGCAGAAAGGCGTCGACGTCGTCGCGCGCATCGCGAATCGCGATCGCGTCGATCTCCGCGCCCGCGCGCCGGAGCGCCTCCAACTGCGGCGCCTCCGCGGCACAGGGGACGCACCAGCTGGCGAAGATGTTGAGCAGGCGAGGCTTTCCGGTTGCAAAGTCGGTGCTCGCGAGCGCGGGCCGGTCGCTGGCACCGGCCGGCAGGGCAAAGCCGGGCAGCGGCTGTCCCACCAGCTTGGACGTTATGACCCGGTCGTCCGGCTTGAACAGCCCCCCGGCGAACAGCGCGAAGAAGGCGAGGAACAGCGCGAGCGGCAGCCAGATCAGCATCTTCCTCATGCCACGGCCCTCCGCGCCCGCCATTTGAGCACCCATCCGCGGCGCTCACGCCCGACCAGTGCCAGCGCGCCGCCCAGCGCGATCAGGAAGCCACCCAGCCAGATCAGCGTGACGAAGGGCTTCCACCAGATCCGCATCTGCCAGCGGCCCGCATCCGCTTCCTGGCCGAGCACGACATAAAGCTGCCCGTCCCAGCGCGTCAGCAGTGCCGCCTCGGTCGTCGGCGTCGGCGGCGAAGCGAAGAAGCGCGCCTGCGGATGGAGCATGGTGGGGCTCCCGCCGCCCCGGCTCGCCTCGACATCCGCCTGCAACGCGGTCCAGTTGTCGCCCGCCCGCGGCAGGATCTGCACGAAGCGCAGCCGCCAGCCCGCGGTCTCGATGACGTCGCCGGGCCGCGCCGCCACCAGCTTTTCCACCGTGAAGGCAGAATCGGACGCCATGCCCGCCAGGCTGACCGCGCAGCCCAGATGGGCGATCACCATGCCCCAGGTGAAGAGCGGGGTGCGGCGCAGGCTGCGCCTCCAGAGCGGCGTGACGCTGGCGACCGCGGTGGCGAGCGCGATCACCAGCCCCAGATAGGGAAGGATGCCGATCCGGCCCCAGGCCAGCAGGCCGACCACCACCGCCGCGACGATCAGCACCGCCGCAGGGACCAGAAGCCGGCGTCCCGCCGCAGCAGCCGAATCCCGGCGCCAGCGCATCAATGGACCCGCCGCCATCGCCACCATCAGCCCCAGCGCGATCGGCCCCGCGATCCGGTCGAAATAGGGCGCGCCCACCGAAACCTTGTGACCGAAGGCCTCCGTCAGCAAGGGATAGAGCGTGCCGACCAGCACCAGCCCCAGGATGACGGACAGCAGCAGGTTGTTGACCACCAGCATCGTCTCGCGGCTGACCAGCTCGAACGGCTCGCCCTCGCGCACCGTGCCGATGCGCCAGCCGAACAGCGCCAGCGCCCCGCCGATATAGATGGCGAGCAGCGCGAGGATGAAACTGCCCCGTTCCGGATCGACGGCAAAGGCATGGACGCTCGTCAGGATGCCCGACCGAACCAGGAAGGTGCCCACCATCGACATGGAGAAAGCCACGACCGCCAGCATCACGGTCCAGGCCCGCAACGCGTCGCGCGTCGCCAGCACCGTCACGCTGTGCAGCAGCGCGGTCGCGGCGAGCCAGGGCATCAGCGAGGCGTTTTCGACCGGATCCCAGAACCACCACCCGCCCCAGCCAAGCTCATAATAGGCCCAGTAGCTGCCGGCCGTGATGCCCAGCGTCAGCAGCACCCAGGCGGCCAGCACCCAGGGCCGCATCGCCCGCGCGAAGGCCGAGTCCACCCGCCGCGTCAGCAGCGCACCCACCGCGAAGGAGAAGGCCACCGACAGGCCGACATAGCCGAGATAGAGGGTCGGCGGGTGGAAGGCGAGGCCGGGATCCTGCAACAGCGGGTTGAGCCCCTGCCCGTCTGCCGGTGCCGGGGAAATGCGGGCGAAGGGGTTGGAGGAAAAGAGCAGAAAGGCGTAGAAACCAAGGCTGATCGCCGCCTGCGCGCCCAAGGTCGCCATATGCGTGTCGCGCCGAAGCGCCCGCTCGAACAGCGCAACGGCGGCGCCCGCGACACCCATCACTGTCACCCAGAGCAGCATCGACCCTTCGTGATTGCCCCAGGTGCCCGCGAATTTGTAGAGCCAGGGCTTCATCGAATGGCTGTTGGTGACGACCAGTAGCACCGACATGTCGGACCGGAGGAACAGCGTCACGAGGGCGGCGAAAGCAAGTGCCGTTAGCAGACCCTGCGCCACCGCGACCGGGCGAACGGCGGCCAGCAGCTCGTCCTTCCGGCCGGTCAGCCCCATCGCGACGAGCACGAGTTGGAGCAGCGCCAGCGCCGCGGCGAACCAGAGGGCAGCGAGGCCGGCTTCGGCGATCATGCTTTTACCGCTCTACCTTCAGCTGGTGGGTGGCTTCGTCATATTTCATGCCCTCGAGCTCCCGGGGCATGTAGCGCTCGTCATGCTTGGCGAGCAGATTGGTGGCGACGAAGGTTCCCTTCGCGTCGAAGGCCCCCTCCGCCACCACGCCCGATCCCTCCTTGAAAAGGTCGGGCGCGATCCCGCTGAAGACGGCCGGCACCGTCGCCTTGCCATCGGTGACGTCGAACCGCAGCGTCACGCCATCCGTCGCGCGCTTCAGGCTGCCCTTTACCACCATGCCGCCCAGGCGGATGGCCTTGCCTGGCTCCACGCCCTTGGCACGCACGTCGGCGGGTGCATAGAAATAAGCGGCCTCGTCCCTGAGCGCGGATGCGGCCAGCAATCCCGCGCCGACCAGCGCGGCCAGCGCCACCAGCGCCAGGACCAGCCTTTGATGCTTGGCCTTCACGCGCGTCCGGCCCTTTCCGCTTCGGCCTCGGCGCGACGCATCCCCCGCCAGCTGACCCAGCTGACGGCGGCCGTTCCCACGAAGGTCACGGCATAAGCGGCGATGACGAAAGCCCAATGGTTCATGGTTTTATCCTCGCGCCAGCCGTTGCAATCGCGCCTCGACCTTGTTGCGCGCCAAGATCGTGCGCATCCGCATCAGTACGATGGCACCGAACCACAAGGAAAAGCCCAGCAGGGTGAAGCCCAGCGGCCAGAGGATCGACCCGTCAATGCTGGACCCTCGCATGGTGATGCTCGGCCCCTGGTGCAGGCTGTTCCACCAGACCACTGACCGGTTGATGATCGGGATGTTGATCGCGCCCACCAGCCCGAAGATGGCGGTGACGGGGCTGACGCCGCCCTGCCCATCCCGCGGGCTGGCATTGGCGAGGGCTATATAGCCGAGATAAAGAAAGAGGAGGACGAGCATCGATGTCATCCGCCCATCCCATTCCCACCAGGTTCCCCAGGTCGGCCGGCCCCAGATCGACCCGGTGGCAAGGCAGATGGCGGTAAACAGTGCGCCCGGCGCAGCCACCGCCCGTCCGGCAATGGCAGCCAGCGGATGGCGCCAGACGAGTTGCACGATCGCGGCGACGGCGATCCCGCTCCACCCCGCCATGCCCAGCCAGGCGGCCGGCACATGGATATAGAGGATGCGCACAGTATCGCCCTGAAGATAGTCCGCCGGCGTTACCAGAAGGCCGCACAGCGCGCCGGCGACCAGCAGCACCAAGCCCGGCCAGAACAACCAGCCGGTCAACGGCCGGGCGATCTTGAGGAAACGGGAAGGATTGGCGAAACGGTGCATTTGGCCTCGCTCCTTAGCGGTGCCCGAGCGGCAGCGCCAGAGGGCCTTTTTGCCCTCCCCGACACCCGATGAACCGGACATGATCCCGGCTTGCCGCGCTTTTTTGTTACAGGCAGGCGACAAAACGACCTTGAGTGACTATATGCGCGCGCATCACCGCCCGCCGGGCGGACAGGATCGGCAGTGGACCCGCTCACACCCATGATTACGACCAACCCGTTCGACGACGACAAGTTGCGCGAGGAATGCGGAATTTTCGGCATTTCCGGAGCAGAGACCGCATCGGCCATCGTGGCGCTCGGCCTCCATGCACTCCAGCATCGCGGCCAGGAAGCCGCGGGCATCACGAGCTGGGACGGGCATGATTTCCACACCCACCGCGCCATGGGCCATGTCGCCGGCAATTTCGACCGCGACGACGTGATTCGCGCCTTGCCGGGCGACGCCGCCTGCGGCCATGTACGCTATTCGACCACGGGCGAAACATCGCTCCGCAACGTCCAGCCGCTCTATGCGGAACTGTCCTCCGGCGGATTCGCGGTCGCCCACAACGGCAACATCTCCAACGCGATGAAGCTGCGACGCGAGCTGATCCGTCGTGGTTCCATCTTCCAGTCGACCTCCGATACGGAAGTCATCATCCATCTCGTCGCGACATCGACCTACCGGACGCTGCTCGACAAGTTCATCGACGCGCTGAAGCAGGTCGAGGGCGCCTATTCGCTGATCGTGATGACGCCGGAAGGCATGATCGCCTGCCGCGATCCGCTCGGCATCCGTCCGCTCGTCATGGGCAAGCTCGGCGATTCGATCATCTTCGCTTCCGAAACGGTGGCGTTCGACGTGGTCGGCGCGGATTATATCCGCTCGATTGAGCCGGGCGAGCTGGTCATCGTGACCCATGACGGCCAGGTGCGCAGCCATCGCCCGTTCGGCGACGTCCATCCCCGCCCCTGCATCTTCGAGCATGTGTATTTCAGCCGCCCCGATTCGATCGTCGATGGCTCCAGCGTCTATTCGGTGCGCAAGGCGATCGGCGCGCAGCTCGCGATCGAAAATCCGGTCGAGGCCGATTATGTCATCCCGGTCCCCGACAGCGGCGTGCCGGCCGCGATCGGCTATGCCCAGCAATCGGGCATCCCCTTCGAACTGGGCATCATCCGGTCGCATTATATCGGACGCACCTTCATTCAGCCGGGCGACAAGGTCCGGCACCTGGGCGTCAAGCTGAAGCACAACGCCAACCGCGCGCTGATCGACGGCAAGCGCATCGTGCTGATCGACGATTCGATCGTGCGCGGCACCACCAGCCTGAAGATCGTGCAGATGATGCGCGAAGCCGGCGCGGCGGAAGTTCACATGCGCATCGCCAGCCCGCCGACGCGGCACAGCTGCTTCTACGGCGTCGACACGCCCGAGCGGACGAAGCTGCTGGCGCATCGGCTCGATGTCGGCGGCATGCAGGATTTCATCCACGCCGACAGCCTGTCCTTCATCTCCATCGACGGGCTCTACAAGGCGCTGGGCGAAGCGAAGCGCGCCGACATCCGGCCGCAATATTGCGACGCCTGCTTCACCGGCGACTATCCGACGACGCTCACCGACCAGGACGAGGCCGTGGTGCAGAACCAGCTCGAACTGCTTGCCGAGCGGGTGGTGTAAGGGGACAGCCTCTCCCCCCTCCATCCGTTCGGGCCGAGCCTTTTGAAGCCCCCATTCTTTTCAAAAATGCCCTTCTTCGACAGTCCAGGGCGAACGGAGCATCCATGTCCGATCTTCCCCTTTCCGGAAAGCTCGCTCTCGTCACCGGCGCCAGCCGGGGCATCGGGGCCGCCACGGCGGAGGCCCTCGGCCGGGCCGGCGCGCACATCATCCTGACCGCCCGCACCGGCGGTGCGCTGGAGGAAGTGGAGGAGCGGATTCATGCGGCCGGCGGCAGCGCGACCATCGCTCCGCTCGACCTGACCGATGGGGAGAGCATCGGGCGGCTGGCCCAGGCGATCGCCGGGCGGTGGCAAGCGCTGGACATGCTGGTCCTGAACGCCGCGACGCTCGGCTCGCTCGCCTCGGTGCCGGCGATCGATGCCAAGGAGTTCGCCCGCCTGCTGACGCTCAACATCGCCGCGCCGCAGGCACTCATCGCCGCTTTTGACCCACTGCTGCGGGCGAGCGCCGATGCCCGCGTCATCGCCCTCACCTCCTCGGTGGGTGCTACCCCCCGCGCCTATTGGGGGGCCTATGGCGCGTCGAAGGCAGCCCTCGAAACACTCGTCGGCGCCTATGGCGAGGAAGTACGGAACATTTCGGCGATCCGGACCCATATCGTCGATCCCGGCGCCACCCGCACGGCGATGCGCGCGCGCGCCTTCCCAGGCGAGGATCCCGCGACGCTCAAGGGGCCGGACGTGGTCGGCACGGCGATCCTGGACCTCATCCTGGCGGATACGCCCACCGGCCACCGGCTGCGCGTGGACGGTTGAGCCGTCAGGCCGGTTTGACCAGCGTCACCTGCGCCACGTCGATCCCGCCGCCGCGAAAGCCGCCCTCGCAGTACATGAGGTAATAGCGCCAGAGCTTCACGAAATGCGCGTCGAAGCCGGCGGGCAGCTGCCCTTCGTCCACGACATGGTCGAACCGGTCCCGCCACCGGCGCAGGGTTTCGGCATAATGCTGCCCGAACCGGCGGACGTCGCACCACTCCAAGCCACGCGCTTGCGCCAGCGCACGGAACCGGCTTTCGGACAGCAGCATACCGCCGGGAAAGATATAGGTCTGGATGAAATCGGTCCCGCGCCGATAGGCGTCGAACAGCGCATCGTCGATCAGGATATACTGGATGGCAGCACGTCCGCCCGGTTTCAGCAGGCGGTGGATCGCGTCGAGATAGGCAGGCCAGTAGCGCTCTCCTACCGCCTCCACCATCTCGACGCTGGCGATGGCGTCATATTGCCCCTCAGCGTCGCGATAGTCGGTCAATAATATGCGTGCGCCGGAACCCAGCCGGTCACGGGCATAGTCCGCCTGCTCGACCGATAACGTCAGCCCGTCATAGCGGATCGCCCGGCGCTCCATCGCCTGTTCGGCAAGGCCGCCCCAACCGCAGCCGATCTCCAGCATCGATGCTCCGTCACGCAGGTCCAGCCTATCCAGGATCGCATCCACCTTGCGCCGCTGCGCCTGCTCCAGGCTCTCCAGCCGATCGCCGGGATCGCGGAACAATGCGCTGGAATAATGCATACCCCGGTCAAGCCACAGGGCGTAAAAGTCATTGCCGAGGTCGTAGTGGAAGGCGATGTTGCGCCGCGATCCCTGCCGGTTGTTGCGCCGGCTCCAGTGGGCCAGCCGCCCGATCCAGCGCGCGGGCCCTTGCGACCGGCCCGCCTTGCCGAGCGATGCGCCATTCCGCATGAACAGCTCGAACAGCGGTACGGGATCAGGGCTGGTCCATTCCCCCGCGGCCCAGGCGCGATACCATCCCGCCGATCCGTCCGTCACCAGCCGGACCAGCGCGCGCCAGCGGACCACATGCACCGTGCAGTCGGGGCCGGGCGCGCGTCCGCCGAGCAAGCGGCGCGACCCGTCGGGCAGCAACGCCTCCAGGCTGCCAGCCTCCAGCCCGCTGTCGATCCTGTCGAGCAGGCAATGGAAGATGGGCGACAGCCAGCGGCCATGGGCGGTGGCGGCGGATTTCGCCACCGGCTTCCGCACCACGGCCATTTCGCGGCCCCGCTTGGGATCGAGCGCATTCATGTCCGTCTCTTTTGCCGCAGAGCGGTTCGCGCCGCAATCACCCACGCATCCGCGCATAGGCCGCCAGGGCGCGCTCCCGGCCTTCGCGATGGCCGATCAGCTTTGCGGGATAGGACTCCGGCCGGACGCTGTGTGCATCGGGATCGTGGATCACCTTGTCGCCCAGATGGGCCAGTTCCGGCACCCATTGGCGGATATAGGCGGCAGCGTCGAACTTCTCCGACTGGACGAGCGGCGCCATGATGCGGGAAAAGAGGTTGGCGTCCACGCCGCTGCCCGCGACCCACTGCCAGTTCACGCTGTTGTTGGCATAGTCCGCATCCACCAGAGCGTCCCAGAACCAGCGCGCGCCATGGCGCCAATCGATCAGCAGATGCTTGATGAGGAAGCTAGCGGCGATCATGCGCACCCGGTTGTGCATCCACCCAGTCCTCCAGAGCTGGCGCATGCCGGCATCCACAATAGGATAGCCGGTGCGGCCCTGTTGCCAAGCGGCCAAATCGCGCTTCGCTTCCCGCAGATCGCGCCATGGCATCGCGTCGAAGGCCCCTTGCGCGTTCTGCGATCCATAAGCGGGAAGGACGCAGACCTGGTTGTGCGCGTAATCGCGCCAGATCAGCTCTCGGAGGAATATGCTCGGGTCACCCTTTGCGGCGCAGGCGCGATGCCAGACATGGGCGGGAGACACCTCCCCGAAATGGAGATGCGGCGACAGGCGCGATGTGCCTTCTCCCGACGGCCGATCCCGGGCGATTGCATAGGCGTCAGCCTTGTCGAGAAACGCCTCCACCCGCTCCCGCGCTCCCTGCTCGCCCGGGGACCAGACCTCTCCGAATCCAGCTGCCCAATCGGGTTTGCTGGGCAGCAGGCCCCAGTCGGACAAGCGGTCGCTTTCCGGCCAGTGGCCTGGCGCGTCGATCCCTTGGGGCGCGGGCAGCGGGTCGGCGGGTGGCATATGCTCCATCACGGCGCGGGCGAAGGGCGTATAGATGCGATACATCCCGCCCGCCCCCGTGCGCACCGCGCCGGGCGGGAGCAGCAGGGTTCCATCGTGCAGGTGCAAATCGACCCGCCCGGCCACGGCCTTTTGCGCCTGGCGCCACCAGGGTTCGTAGTGACCCAGCGCGTGGACCTTCGTCGCGCCCGTTTCCGCCGCGAGCGCGGCCAGCACGCCCGCGCTGTTCCCACGGCGAAGGATAAGGCGCGACCCCTTCCTCCGCAGCGACTCGTCGAGGCTCGCCAGACTATGGTGCAGCCACCAGCGCGAAGCGCCTCCCATCTTCCACGACCGAGGCACCGAATCGTCCAGCACATAGACAGGGATGACCGGTCCCTCCTGGGCGGCGGCGGCAAGGGCGGCTTGGTCGGAAAGGCGCAGGTCCTGGCGGAACCAGAGGAGGACGGGAGCAGGCATGTCCGTTTCTAATGCCCGTTGCGACCGCCCGTTCCAAGGGCCGGATGAGCCGTACCCGCATCAACGACGCCGCAACCGATTCGCGCGATGGACGCGGACGATGGCGGCGCTTATTCTGATGTACCGCGCTTCGCTGTCGTGGGGCCAGCGCGAGATGCAGGGGTGAAGATGGCTTCGATGCCCAAAGATTCGGAACTGGGTTACCGGCCGTGCGTCGGAATCATGCTCGTCAACATGGATGGGAAGGTGTTCGTGGGCCAGCGGCTCGACAGTTCGGTCGAAGCCTGGCAGATGCCGCAGGGCGGCATTGACGAGGGCGAGGATGCGAAGGCCGCCGCCCTGCGCGAACTGGGCGAAGAAACGGGAATCGTTCGCGATCATGTCGAGATCATCGCCAAGGCGCGGGATGAGCATTTCTACGACCTGCCGCCCGAGCTGATCGGCAAGCTGTGGGGCGGAAAATATCGCGGCCAGCGACAGTTCTGGTTCCTCGCGCGCTTCCTGGGTACCGACGGGGACATTGATATCCACACCACTCATCCCGAATTCCAGAACTGGAAATGGACGGCGCCCGATACGCTCCCGGACCTGATCGTGCCCTTCAAACGGAAGCTCTATCGGGACATCCTTCAGGAGTTCAAAGATCTGATCTGACGGAAAAATGACCTTCGGGTCTTAAAATCCGTGGTTTGCCGGTTATGAGGGGGACATGCGCTCCCTGCTGTTCTCCCTTCCGCTGTTGGCCGCTTTCCCGGCCCATGCCGCCGATCCGGCGCTGCTACCTCCTGCTGTGCGGGAAATGATGGAAGCCGCGATTGCGAACGGCAACGAAACCGAGATCGCGACGGTGGCGAAGATCGCCAAGCAGACCAATCCGGGCTCCGCGGAGGAGATCCAGCGGATGGTCAACAGCTGGAAGGCTCGGACCAAGGCGACCCATGAGGCCGTGGTGCGCGAAGCCCGTTTCACCGAATTGTGGAAGGGCCGGTTCGAAGCCGGCGGCTTCCGCTCGACCGGTTCGACCAGCGAATTCGGCATCAGCGCCGCCGCGACGGTCCAGCGTGCCGGGCTGCAGTGGACCCACAAGCTGACCGCCAGCGTCGATTATCGCCGCGCCAATGGCGTGACCTCACGCGAGCGCTATTTCGGCAGCTACGAGCCACGCTTCGAATTCGATCCTCGCGGTTTCGCCTACGGCCTCGCGCAGTTCGAGCGCGACACCTCGATCGGCTATGACGAACGCTATACCGCGTCGGTGGGTATCGGCTACAAGCTGATCATGAGCGATCCCGTCGACTTTTCGGTCGATGCCGGCCCGTCCATCCGTCATGCCAGATATGTCATCGGCGTGAGCGAGACGAAGCTGGGCGTTCGCGGATCGATGGATCTGCAATGGCGCCTGTCGCCGACCTTGACTTTCAAGCAGACCGGTTCCGCCTATGCCGAAAGCGACGTCTATACGCTCAACGCCCTGACTTCGCTGGAAACGAAGGTCGCGACGCGCTGGTCGGCTGCGCTGTCGTACAATGTGCAGTATGAATCCGAAACGCTGCTGTCCGCGCGCGATCTCAACACGCTCAGCCGGCTGACGCTCACCTACGATTTCTGATCGGGGGTGGAGGCTGGCGCCTCCCTCTGATAGGAACAGGCGATGAGCGGGTTATCGCTGGAGGAAGAGGCCGTCCTGGAGCGGGCGGCCGCCGCGCCGATGCTGGACCAAGTCCAGGACTGGGCGGCCGTCAATAGCGGGTCGCGCAACCTGACAGGGCTCTCGCGCATGGCCGGGCTGCTCGCCAATGCGTTCGCGGCCTTGCCGGGAAACGTGGCGCTGCGAGAGGCGGCTCAGGTGGAAAGCGTCCTGCCGGACGGCCGGGTCGTCCCTGCCGAGCATGGCCGCCATCTCCATCTGTCAGTCCGCCCCGACGCGCCGCTGCGCATCCTGCTGACGGGCCATATGGACACGGTGTTCGCAGTCGACCACTCCTTTCAGCAGCAGCGCTGGATCGACGGCACGACACTGAACGGTCCCGGTGTCGCCGATATGAAGGGCGGCCTGGCGGTGATGCTGGCGGCGCTGGAAGCCTTGGAATCCTCGCCCAGCGCCCGAGCGCTCGGCTATGAGGTCGTCATCAACAGCGACGAGGAGGTAGGAAGCCCCTCCTCCCTGCCGCTGATCCGGCAGGCGGCAACAGGCAAGCGCGCCGCCTTCACCTACGAGCCCGCGCTGCCCGACGGCACGCTGGCCGGCGCGCGGGCGGGCAGCGGCAATTTTTCCGTCATCGTGTCCGGCCGCAGCGCCCATGCCGGCCGCAATCCCGATGAGGGTCGCAACGCCCTGCTCGCAGCCGCGGACCTCGCCCTTCGGCTGAAGGCCGCCAGCGGCGCGGGGTTTTCCTGCAATCCGGCGCGGATCGATGGAGGGGCGCCCAACAATGTCGTGCCCGATCATGCCATATTGCGGGTGAATTTCCGCCCCAAGACGCCGGAGGACGAGACTTTGGCCCGGCTGCTGCTGGATCAGGCGATATCCGCCGTCTCACGTGAGCATGAGGTCGCCATGCACCTGCACGGCAGTTTCGGCCGTCCGCCCAAGCCCATGGACGCGCGCGCCGAGCAGTTGTTCGGCCTGGTGCGCCGCTGCGGCGCCGACCTGGGCCTGCCGATCGGCTGGCGCGACACCGGTGGCGTCTGCGATGGCAACAATATCGCGGCCTGCGGCGTGCCCGTGGTCGACACCATGGGCGTGCGCGGCGGCAATATCCACAGCGACCAGGAATATCTGCTGACCGACAGCCTGGCCGAGCGGGCGAGATTGTCGGCGTTGGCGCTGCTGCGCATAGCCGGGGGATACTTACCAGAGGGGATGACCGCTTGACCTTCTTCATGCGCACTGCGCGCGCGGACGACCTGCAGACCCTGTACGAGATGGCGAAGCTGACCGGCGGCGGCTTCACCAACCTCCCTCCGGATCGCAAGGCGCTGGCCGCCAAGCTTGAACGCACGGAGCAGGCGCTCGCGCGCCAAGGCGACGATGTGGAGGACGAGTTGATCGTCATGGTGCTGGAGAACCGCCAGACCGGCCAGGTGCGCGGCACCTGCCAGATCTTCAGCAAGGTGGGGCAGAGCTGGCCCTTCTATTCCTATCGCCTGGGTATCCTCACCCAGTATAGCCGCGAGCTCAACCGCACCTTCCGCGCAGAGATGCTCTCGCTGACCACCGACCTGGAAGGATCGGCGGAGGTTGGCGGCCTCTTCCTGCACCCGCGTGAACGGGCGGAGGGCCTCGGCCTGCTGCTCGCGCGCAGCCGCTATCTCTATATCCGCAACCACCGCCCCCGCTTCGGCGATCGAGTCATTGCTGAGTTGCGCGGGGTCATCGACGAAGCGGGCGGATCGCCTTTCTGGGACGGGCTCGCCGGCCGCTTCTTCGGCATGAGCTTCCAGGAAGCGGACGAATTCAATGCGGTCAACGGCAATCAGTTCATCGCCGACCTAATGCCCAAGACGCCGATCTACACCGCCATGCTGACCGACAGCGCCCGCGCCGTCATCGGCCTGCCCCACCCCAATGGCCGCGCGGCGATGCGGATGCTGGAGACGGAGGGCTTCGTCAACGCAGGCTATGTCGACATCTTCGACGGCGGCCCGACGATGGTGGGCCAGATCGATTCGCTGAGGACCGTCGCCTGCGCGCGCGACGTCACATTGTCCGCCACCCACGAAAGGGGCGGCGAAAGGGTGCTGGTCGCAGCTGGGCGGCTCTCCGACTATCGCTGCGGCTATGGCTTCGTAAAGGAAACGGCGGACGGGCTCATATCTCTCGACGCGGAAAGCGCCGCGCTGCTCGACCTGTCGCTCGGCGATGCCTTCACCATGGCGGGACGGTCATGACGGTTAGGGAAATCAATTTCGACGGGCTGGTCGGCCCCAGTCACAATTACGCGGGGCTCAGCCTCGGCAATCTCGCCTCCGCGCGCAATGCCGGCGCCGTATCGCACCCGCGCGCGGCGGCGCTGCAGGGCCTGGAGAAGATGCGGGCCAATATCCGCCTTGGCCTCACCCAAGGCCTGTTCCTGCCGCAATGGCGGCCTGACGGTGCCTGGCTCGCCATGCTGGGGACCGATGTCGGCGGGGCCGAACCGCACATCCGCGCCGCCGCCATGTCGGCCTCTTCGATGTGGGCCGCCAATGCCGCGACCGTGTCGCCCGCCGCCGACACGATTGACGGGCGCACCCATCTGACGGTCGCGAACCTCGTCACCATGCCGCATCGCAGCCACGAATGGCCACAGACCCTGCGGCAGCTCCAGCTCGCCTTTTCCGCGCGGGATGCCTTCGAGGTGCATCCGCCCGTCCCCGCCCCCTTCGGCGACGAAGGCGCGGCCAACCACATGCGTCTGTGCGAGAACCACGGCGCGCCGGGCGTGGAAGTGTTCGTCTACGGCCAGTCCGGCGGCCCCTTCCCCGCGCGCCAGCATGTCGAGGCGAGCAAGGCCGTCGCGCGGCTTCATGGCCTCGATCCGGCGCGCACCCTGTTCGTCCAGCAGTCGGACGAAGCCATCGCCGCCGGCGCGTTCCACAACGACGTCGTCGCCGTCGCCAACGAACATGTGCTTTTCGCCCATGAACTTGCCTTCGCCGACCGGGACAGCTTCTACGCTGCCCTGCGCGCTGCGCTGCCCTGCGTCGAGATTATCGAGGTGCCCGCCGCGTTGGTGAGCCTGTCGGACGCGATCCGCAGCTATCTGTTCAACGCGCAGCTCGTGACCCTGCCCGACGGCGGCGGCATGGCACTGGTGCTGCCGAGCGAGGCGCAGGCGATACCAGCGGTGTGGAACTGGCTGGAAAAGTTGGTGGCCGGCAACGGCCCGATCCGGCGGCTGGTGCCGGTCGATGTGCGGCAATCCATGGCCAATGGCGGTGGCCCGGCATGCCTGCGCCTGCGAGTCGTCGCCGATTCCGCCGACATCGACCCCCGCTTCTTGCTGGACGAGGCAAAGCTGGACGAGATCGCCCGGATCGTCGGCGCCTATTGGCCCGAAGACATCGCGCCTGCGGACCTTGGCGACACACGCCTCATCGCCCGCATCGAACAATCGTGGTTAACGCTTGTTGACCATTTGCAGCTTTCGGGCGACTTGATTCCCTGACGGCCTCACCGCCGGACGGGATCGACATGAACCGCATCAAGCGCCTTTTCACGATCAAGACCAAGTTCGAAGCGTTCCTGGTCATCTACGCCCTCGCCATGGGCGCGGCAGAGCGCGGCATCGTCTATATGCAGCAATATCCCGGCACCGGCGGCCAGCTGCTGGCGCTCGCCTGCACCGGCGCGGTGTTCATGGCGGGCGGCAAGATCCTCGACGCCCTGGAAATGCAGCGCGTCCTCTACGACTGAAGACAAATGGCGCCTTTTCCGGAGTGGCATCGCTGCCGCCCGAGGGGATATTTCTTCAATTTTGGAAAATGGCGCGCCCGGAACGATTCGAACGTCCGACCCTCAGATTCGTAGTCTGATGCTCTATCCAGCTGAGCTACGGGCGCGTTGGAGTGGCGCAGATAGAAGGGGGCGGAACATCTGGCAACCCCCTTTTTCGACTTTTTTCATTCCCTTCGCGAGGAGCTGCCGCAAGCGCGGCAACTTTGCGCCGATCCGCTCGTTACGGCCGTGGAAAGGATGCCACGATGACCTTCACATTGAACGAGATCGCGCTGCTGGTGGTGGCGCTGCTGATCGGCCTCGTGCTGGGGCTCATGCTCAGCGGCCGGGGCAAATATCGGCGCTACTGGCGCGACGAGCAGCTGGCGCACCGGCAGGCGATGAAGGATCGCGACGCGCGCCTCGCCGCAGCGAATGAGCGTATCGCCGAACTGGAGCGCAGCCGTGGTCCTATCGGTCCCGGCACGGCGACTGCGGTGGCGGGTGCCGTGCATGGCCGCGACGACCTCACCCGCATCCGCCCGATCGGGCCGCAGGACGAGGTCGCCCTCAACGAGGCAGGCTATCACCGCTACGGCCAGATCGCCGCGATGAGCGACGAGCAGCAGGCGACACTGGAAGGCCGCCTGGGCCTGCGTCCCGGCACCATCGCGCGCGACGAATGGCGCGAACAGGCTCGCCTGCTCGAGCGCCGCGAGGATGCGGAGCACGCCAGACTCTACGACCGGCGCAAGACGCCCGTCTGAACGAACAAGGGGGCAGGATCACCTGCCCCCGTTTCTTGCTTATCCCCTCTTCGCCAGCGCGGCCTGGGCGGCGGCGAGCCGGGCAATCGGCACGCGATAGGGCGAGGCAGATACATAATCGAGCCCGGTCGCCTCGCAGAAGGCGATGGAAGCCGGGTCGCCACCATGCTCGCCGCAGATGCCGAGCTTGATGTCGGGTCGCGTCGCCCGACCACGCTCGGCGGCCAATTCGATGAGCTGCCCCACGCCCTCCACGTCGATGCTGACGAAGGGATCGCGGGCGAAGATGCCCTTGTCCACATATTGCGTCAGGAACCGGCCCGCATCGTCACGGCTGATGCCGATCGTCGTCTGCGTCAGGTCGTTGGTGCCGAAGGAGAAGAATTCGCCCACCTCGGCGATCTCCCCGGCCTTGAGCGCGGCGCGCGGCAGCTCGATCATCGTGCCCACCAGATAATCGACCGACGCGCCCTGCTCCGCGAAGACCTCGGCCGCGACGCGATCGACGATCGCCTTCATCAGTTCCAATTCCTTTTTCGTTGCGACGAGCGGGATCATGATTTCGGGGATCGGCGCTTCGCCGCTGCGCTGCTTTATGATCAGCGCGGCTTCGAAGATGGCGCGGGCCTGCATCTCGTAGATTTCGGGATAGGTGACGCCCAGGCGGCAACCGCGATGGCCGAGCATGGGATTGAACTCGTGCAGTTCGGCGGCACGGCGCTTGAGCGCTTCCACCCCCACGCCCGCGGCCTTCGCCACTTCCTCGAACTCTGCCTCGCCATGCGGCAGGAATTCGTGCAGCGGCGGGTCGAGCAGGCGGATGGTGACGGGCAGACCCGCCATCACCATGAAGATCTGCGCGAAATCGTCGCGCTGCTCGGGCAGCAGCTTGTCCAGCGCCGCGCGGCGCCCCTTCTCGCTGTCCGCGAGGATCATCTCGCGCACCGCGGTGATACGGGCGGCGTCGAAGAACATATGCTCGGTGCGGCACAGGCCCACGCCCTCCGCGCCGAAATCGCGCGCGGTCTGGCAGTCGAGCGGGGTTTCCGCATTGGCGCGCACCTTGAGGCGGCGGACCTTGTCGGCCCAACCCATCAGCGTGCCGAAGTCGCCGGCCAGCTCGGGCTGCACCGTGGGCACCTCGCCCGCCATCACCTCGCCGGTGGAACCGTCGATGGTCAGGATGTCGCCTTCCTTCAGCTCGCGGCCGTCAATGCGCAGGATCTTGGCGGCATTGTCGATCGACAGGCTGCCCGCCCCCGACACGCAGGGGCGGCCCATGCCGCGCGCCACCACGGCGGCGTGGCTGGTCATGCCGCCGCGCGCGGTCAGGATACCCTTCGCCGCGTGCATGCCATGGATGTCCTCGGGGCTGGTCTCGACACGCACCAGGATGACCGCGTCGCCCAGTTCGTTGCGGCGCTCGGCCATGTCGGCGTCGAACACGATCGCGCCCGATGCCGCCCCCGGAGAGGCGGGCAGACCCTTGGTCAGCACGTCGCGCGGCGCCTTGGGATCGAGCGTGGGGTGAAGCAACTGGTCGAGCGCCGCCGGATCGACGCGGGCGACGGCCTCCTCCTCGGTGATCAGGCCCTCGTTGGCCATGTCCACCGCGATCTTGAGCGCCGCCTTGGCGGTGCGCTTGCCCGACCGGGTCTGGAGCATCCAGAGCTTGCCCTGCTGCACCGTGAACTCGATGTCCTGCATGTCGCGATAATGGGTTTCGAGGATACCGAACACCCGCGCCAGCTCGGCATAGGTTTCGGGCATCGCCTCTTCCATCGACAGCGGCTTGGCCCCTGCCCGCTCGCGCGCGGCCTTGGTCAGATATTGCGGCGTGCGGATGCCCGCCACCACGTCCTCGCCCTGCGCGTTGATGAGATATTCGCCATAATAGGCGTTCTCGCCGGTTGCCGGATCGCGGGTGAAGGCGACGCCGGTGGCCGAGGTGTCGCCCATATTGCCGAACACCATCGCCTGCACGTTGACCGCCGTGCCCCAGTCGTGCGGGATCGAGTTCAGGCGGCGATAGACCTTGGCGCGGTCCGCCTGCCACGATCCGAACACGGCGCTGATCGCGCCCCACAGCTGGTCGTTCACGTCCTGCGGGAAAGGCTTGCCCCACAGCTTCTCCACCAGCCGCTTATATTCATCGACCAGCATCTTCCAGTCGAGCGCAGTCATCTCGGTATCGAGGCTGTAGCCCTGATCCTCCTTGGCAACCTCCAGCGCCTCTTCGAAGGCGCCATGGTCCAGCTCCAGCACCACGTCGGAATACATCTGGATGAAGCGGCGATAGCTGTCCCAGGCGAATCGTTCGTCGCCGGAGGCGGCCGCGAGGCCCTCGACCGTTTCGTCATTGAGGCCGAGGTTCAGCACCGTATCCATCATGCCGGGCATCGAAATACGCGCGCCCGAACGAACCGACACCAGCAGCGGGTCGGCCTTGTCGCCGAAGCTCTTGCCGGTCACGCCCTCGATATGGGCGATGCCGTTCGCCACTTCGGCGGTCAGGCTCTCAGGATAGACGCCGCCGTCCGCATAATAGCGGGTGCACATCTCGGTCGTGATGGTGAAGCCCGGCGGCACCGGCAGGCCGATGGAGGCCATGCCGTCCAGATTGGCGCCCTTGCCGCCCAGCAGGTTCTTGTCGCCCTTGCCTCCGTCATCCACGCCGCCGCCGAAGCGATAGACATAACGGGTCGCTGTGGTGTTCATGCTGGCCTCTTCCATCAACATAGTCGCGGCTCCTTAGAGTGACGGCCGCGCAATTGTGCGCTGCAACAAATTCTAGACAATAAGCGGGCGATAAATCCACCCGCTTTTACGACAGTTTCGGCGCGACCCGTGATATTTTGAAGCGAAAGGCTCTTTTCGGCTCTCTAGCCCGCAATTTTCGAAAAGTCAGCCACCGTGTGCACCGCCGCGCGCACCCGCGCCAGCAGCGCCAGCCGGGCCGCGCGCTTCGCGGGATCGGCGTCATTGACGGTGACGTCCTCGAAGAAGGCATCGATCGGCGCCCGCAGCGTCGCGAGCGCGGCCATCGCCCCCTCGAAATCCTCCGCCGCCACCGCCTGCGCCGCCTGCGGCTCGGCGG